>JBEPZV010000048.1:0-17731 GCA_041640655.1 bacterium | reverse complement strand
AATCAGGCCATGCTCGCGCGCCTTGGCCACGGAGCCAGCGGCGATGAGATCCGTGAACGAGATCACTTCGGCGGCGATGAACCCACGCTCGAAATCGGAGTGAATGAGCCCGGCCGCTTGCGGCGCTTTCGTCCCTTCCTTCACGGCCCACGCGCGCACCTCCTTCTCATTGCCGGTGAAGAAGGTGATGAGCCCGAGCTGCCGATAGGCCGCCCGAATCAGCTCGCGCACACCCGTGCTCGTCACGCCAAGGCTGGCCAGGTATTCGGCCGCTTCCTCCTCGCTGAGATCGGCCAGCTCCGCCTCCAATTGCGCGCAGAGGACGACCACCTCTGTCTCCCAAGTCCGCGCCCGCTCGCGCACGCGCATGATGCACGGGGTCTCGCGCCCGAGATCCCCCTCGCTCACGTTCACGGCGTAAATCTTCGGTTTGGCCGTGAGCAGGAAAAGCTGCCGAACCAGAGCGCATTCACCCTCAGAGAGCGACAGCCGGCGCACGGGAATTCCGGCATTCAGCGCCGCTTCGAGCTTCTCCAGGATCGAGAGCTCCAGCGCCGCCGTCTTGTCTCCGACCTTCGCCTGCCGCAGCGCCTTCTCCTTCCGCCGTTCCACGGTCGCCAGATCCGCCAATGCTAACTCCATCTCGATGGTCTCCATATCGCGAATGGGATCGAGCGTCCCCTCCACGTGCGCGATGCTCCCGGCCTCGAAACACCGCACGACTTCAACCAGAGCGTCCATCTCACGGATGTGCGCGAGGAACTGATTCCCCAACCCCTCGCCGCGATGCGCACCGCGCACGAGCCCGGCGATGTCCACGACCTCGATCGTCGCCGGGACGATCACCGATGCCCGATAGACGCGCGCCAGTGGCGCGAGCCGCTCATCTGGCACGGCGATGATCCCCACATTGCGATCCACCGTCGAGAAGGGGTACGGGGCGACCTCGGCCACATGCCCGCGCAAGAGGGCATTGAAGAGCGTGGACTTCCCGACGTTCGGCAACCCGATGATCCCTACGCGCAACAAGGTCTCATACCCCCTCGTTCGGCATCTGCACGGGATTCATTGTATCGCGCGCGGGGGGGAAAAGGAACCTCACGAGGGATCGCGCGCTGGCGGCGGGAGCGATCACAAGCAGGGCGAGCGCGCTTCGGTCATGACGGTGGAAAACACCTGCTTGTGCGCGGCGGCGGAGCGGGTCCAACTGAAGGCGCCTGCTCGAATCAGCCCTTGCTCGCGCAAACGCTCGCGCAGGGCGCCATCCTCGATCACCCGCTGCATGGCCCGGGCGATCTCCTCGACCGAATAGGGATTGACGAGCACAGCCGCCTCCCCCACGACTTCCGCGCAGCCCGTGCGATCGGAGGTGATCACGGGACAGCCGCAGGCCATAGCTTCCAACAGCGTGAGCCCGAACGTCTCGCGCAAGGAAGGGGCGACGAGTCCCACGGCCCCGCGATACCACCCGGCCAGTTCGCCCTGCGAGAGGAGACGACGGATAACGAGCACTCCCCGAACCCGAGGCACGAACCAATCCCAGGGAGAGATCACCACCAGATCGGGACGCGACGCTTCCGGCAAACGAGCATACGCGGCGATGACCCGCTCGGTGTTCTTCATCGGATTCCGCCCATAGATGTGCAGCAGATACGGGCGCTCGCGCACGAGACTGTCGCCATCCGGCGTGAAGATCCCGTGATCCACACCGTGTGGGACAACGTGGACTTTCTCCGGCGGGACACGGAGGACCTCGGCCGCCTCCTGCGCGGCAAACTGTGAGGGCACGATGACAGCCGCCACGATCTCGCGAAGCCAGGCTCGGTCTCGCAGCAGGTTCCTCTTCAACCACGGGTGGTATAAGCGGGCAAGCGCCCACTCCCCCCTCGCGCTGTACATCGGGGAGAAGATGCGCGCACCGTGAAACGTCACGACGACGGGAATGGGGCTCCCCCGCAAGACGGGAGGGATCGGGCGCAGGCCAAGACCGGGATCCCACACGACATCGCATCCGCGAGGGATCGGTCCCCTTCGCTTGAAAGGCACCACCTCGATCCCCACGGCCGAGAATGCCGAGACAAGGTTCTCCCGATATACGCGATGGCTCGGCGCATCAACAGAACGAGTCAAGACGGCCAGGCGCATCACCGGCTCATCTCCTGGATCAACTGCTCCACGCTCTCCCGCGAGTAGAAATGCCAATACGAGCCATCGGTCCGAAGCAACCGCTCGGCGAGCGCCCGCATGAGCGTCGCATCATACAAGGGGCTCGCGTTCCGATTCGCCAACGGGATGTTGAGCGCAGCCGCTTCGGGAACAATCGCGCGGAGCGCTCGCCCACCGGAAGCGACGATGTCCTCGTAGCGCAAGATGGCCTCCGATGGGAGAATGCGCCGATAGGTCTCGAAGAACCACCCGAGCAGATACACTTGCCGATCCCACCGATCCTGAAGGCGAGAGAGCGCTCGCCTGAGCGAAGGATCAAACCACTCGGCAGCAGGCACGCGCCCTTCCGACATGGGGAGGGAGACCGAATTCCAGGAAGCTAAGACGGCCAGGGGATGGCGAACGATGGCATACGTGGGGAAACGGGGCGCGAGCTGATCCAAAAGCGCCGTGAAAGGAGCGGGACGCTTGACGATGAGCCAGAATGACGGGGAGAGGGGTTTCTCGATGCGAACCCTCCCCAGGCGGGCGATCGGCCGCCTTGGTCGGTCAGCGCGTCGTTCCTCCACCAGATTCGTCGGGATGTGACCGTTGATATGACAAGATGGAGCCGACCGGCGCCGAATGATCTGTCGGCGCGCGCTCTCGAAAAATCGGCTCAGGCTACGGCACGCGTGCTCCGGATTCCAACGCCCCAGCCAAAACCGTCCCCCGACCCACGGCTCGACCAAGGCGACGACGTCCGAGACCTGGTTCAACAACCAACAGGCGAGCGTCGTACCCGATCGAGGGATCCCTGTGAGGATCACATCGCGCTCATGCATCGGCGTCCTCCATCTCGTTCGCCCAATACGGCCTCAACCGCGCGGTGACCGTGTTCCAGTCGAGGAAGAATTGCACGAACCCCTCAATGCTCTGCCGGACCAGAGCCGAAAGGGGGAGATCATGTTTCCTCGCCAGGCGCGCGCCATTGGCGAAAGCCGCCGCCAGCGTCTTCAGGAACTGCTGCCGAAACGACATGCCCCCACCGCGCGGCCCGCCATGCTCGACGAAGGTCGACGCATCCAGGAGAATCCGATACCCGGCTTTTCGCGCCCGCAGGCAGTAGTCGTCATCCTCATAGAGGCCGTGCGCGAAGGACTCATCCAGGTATCCGATGTCCCGAATGAGGTCCCCCGAAATGACGAGGCAAAATCCGATGAGCCGAGGGACGGGGATCACGCACCATCCCACGCATCGTCTCAACCGTTGGGCGAAGCGTTCAATCCGCTCCAGCTCCGACGGAGAGAAATCTCTCAGACGGGGGAAGAGACGCGTGTTCTGATATCCGCAGACCCAATTCGTCACCGGTCCGACAAGCCCGGCTCCGGGCTCGTTCCGCAGGACCTCCAGCAGGCGCTGCAGGGAGCCTCGCGGGAGGTACACGTCATCGTTGAGCAGCACGACGTGTTCTCCTTCAGCCCGCCGCATCCCGCGATTGTAGCTTCCGGCGAATCCCAAATTTCGGGGATTCCGCACGAACTGAAAATCGCCGAACGCGGCCCGCAGCTCGGGAGCGAATCGCGCGACCACGCGTTCGGTCTGCTCCCGAAGCGGAGAGGCATCGTCGAGCAGGACGAACTGCAGGTCCGAAGACGCATTGCGAATCAGGCTCGGCAGAAAGAGCCGCTCGATCACCTCCAGGACCTCGGGTCGAGCATTGTACATCGAAGCGACAATGGTGCACAAATGGCGCGCCATACGCTAGTCCGAATATCCCAGACGGATCATCCACGGATCATCCCTGACTTCCTCATAAAACGCGCGCAGTTCGGGATCACGCCGAAAGGCGAACGCTCGCAGTGGCTTGAGCCGCGCCGTGATCCGGCGCAAGACATCGGGACGCACGGGGAGCTCGCAGAAGTCGAGCAGCGTCCGCACCGTTTGCTCCGGCGAGGCCAGGAAGTCTTCATACCGCACGTGCCGAATGGCGCGCTCGCCATCCTCGGGCTGAAGCGAGAACGCCTTCTCCACATAGGCGCGCCACAACCCGAAAGCCCCGGATAACGTGCGGCATCGCATCGAGGCATAGTGAGAGAGGGCCTGCACCCGAGAGTTCACTTCGCGCGCCCGCAGACTCGCGGCGACATCTACACCGTGACGGTAGATGTGAATGACGCGCGCGTGAGGGAACACTCGTCGCCAGAGGTCGAAGGTGAACGTGTTGCGCGGATCCTTCCACCCCCACGGTTGATCGACGCGCTCAAGGGAACGATAGCGCCAAAAGAGGCGCACACCCAAGTAGAGGATGATCTTCGAGCTCGTCACCGCCTTCTTCAAGTGGCGCACAATCTGCCGAAGCAGGTGCGCGTCCGCGTGAGCGCGCGCGATGGGCTCGGGATCATCCCATCGTCCTCCCGTCGCTCTCTCGATGTACAGGTTCAGCCGATGGAAGAAGGCCGATTCCTCATTGTTGAGACTGAAGCCCGTGATCAACCCGAACTCGCGAAGCACGGCCGTCAGCAACGATGTGCCGGAACGATGCATGCCGACCAGAATGACGGGTGGTCTCAACGTTCGGACCGGCTCAATGGACAAGTGCGGATCGGCGACGCCACACGCGCGCTCACTCGATTCGAATCCAGAACGATGCCCCATTTCGATTCACCTCCTTCCAGGGCAGATGTTCCCAGAGCGGATCCAACACCCGCGACAGCTCCGGATCCCGGCTGATGAAGGCATTGGGGAGAAGGACGTCAAAGCCCGGCGCGTCCGTGAGCAATTGCGCGGCCAACAGATATTGTTCCGAATAGTACCGCCTTCCCCACTGCGGCGGATAGTCGTACGGGAGGAAGACGTCGTGGAACTGCACGAGAACGCCTGGCTTCAACCGGGGCAGCACCTCTAAGAAGGCGACCGTCACATCCGAGTTCATAAAGCACCGATGGGAACCGTCCACGAAGAGAATATCCCCGGCCTCCAACTCGTCGAAGAGCCGAAGATCCAGATCCTCCAGACGGCGGCAAATCGCGCGATCGCAGAGCGCGGCCACCTCCGCCCGAGGGCGCGGGTCTATGGAGATGATCTCGGTCGAGAGGCCCCCGTCCCGAATCGCCCGATGGGCGAAGCGCGTCGAATATCCGGATCCGATCTCGACATATCGGCGAGGGGCGTACAGGCGGATGAGCCCGTAGAGGCTGATCGCATCGAGCCCTGGGATCCAGAGATTGCCCCCTCCCCAACAGGGCTCGCGCGCGTCGAAGCTGAGAAGTGGAATCTTCAGCAGCGCCTCTTGAAAGCTCAGGAAGCCGGTGAGCAGCTCTCGATATCTCGCCCGGCCTCGATCGAGCCGCTCATAGAGCTGCGCGTGCGGCGGCCGGCCATAGCCATAGCGCGGCATCGGCTGCACGCGCGCATCCAGGAGGACGAGCTGACACTCGCGAAGCGCGCCGAGAACAGCTGAGGCGATGCGCAGCGCGCGCGCGATACGAGACCATGGCGGATGCGCCTCGATGAACCGCGAGAGCGGACTTCGGTCCCTCATGTGGATCCCTTCCGGAATTCCCCCGCCTTTTTGACGGCGAGGACGCGCAGCTCGTTGTACACGATCAACTCCCCGAGCGCGCGCCACGGGATGGGATAATAGCGCTTGGCGACGATCGAGAAGCCACGCGGCATGAGCACGTGCACAAGGCGCGGATAATCGAAGAACGTCCGATGCGTGCGATCCACCTTGAAGCCTGTCGCCGTCGGCACGCGAATGCTCACGATGCCGCCCGGCTTGAGGACGCGCCGAACCTCATCGAGCGCCGCCTCCGGCGCCTCCAGGTGCTCGAGCACATGACAGAGCAAGACGCCGTCGAAGGATTCCGCCGGAAAGGGGAGATGATAGAGATCGCCCTGGACGCACCGATACCCCCGCTCGACGCAATAGCGCACGCAGTAGAAGTTATGATCCACGCCGATGGCATCCGGATAGACGCGGAAGAAGTGCCCGATCCCGCACCCCACGTCCAGAACGCGCCCCTGAAATTCCCGCCGATGCGGTCGGAACGAGCGCTCCAACAGGGCGAAGACCAGGCGTACGAGCCAGCGCGGATACCCGGCTCCTGTGAGATACTCGAAGTAGGCTCGACTGGTCGTCGCTTGATCCCCCCTATACATCGCCGGGATGCTCCGCCATCGCGAATGCCTCCTGGATCTTTGAGCGCGCGCCACAGACGCATCGCCCGCGCCACATGACGCCTCGGCCGAAGCGAAGGCGCCACGGCGCTGTGAGCGCGATGAGCGCGAAGACGGCATAGCCGAGGAAGGCGAGCAGCCCATACCCTCTGGGCGTTCCGTCCCCCTCGCTCAATCGCGCACTGAGCAGGCTCATCGCCCCGTAGGCGACGACAGCCGGGATCGCGAGGGACCATGCGCCCCGCCATACGCCCCACAGCGCGACGAATGGGGGAGAGACCGCGAGCAAAAGGAGCGCGCCCCCTCCCACGAGAGCGCGAAGCCAATGTCCTCCCATGGCCGCGCAGATCGAGCGGCTATACGCCTCCCACAGCTCCCGTAATGTCCCACGAGCCGGCGTGCGAATAAGGAGCGTGCCGTCCACAGCCGCCACGCGATAACCGTGCTGCCGAAGCCGCACGCCCAGAATCGTCTCATCCAGGACTTCTCCGCGAATCGACGCGTACCCCCCGATGCCCTCCAGCGCTTCCCGCCGCACGAGCGTGAAAGCGCCGATCGTGAAGGCGCGATCGCCCACATAGGCGTTCAGAAGCGCCAGGGGATGTCGCGTCTCAACGGAACGCGCGCGCCGCCCCGGCCTCTCTCGTCGCGTCCGCTCCTTCCACGCGGCCACGAGCATGCCCAGGCGCAGGAGATTCAGCGCCTGAGGCTCAATGACGCGATCCCAAAAACTCACGTACTCGAATCGCGGCAACAGCGAGAGGGCATCCAGCTCTCGTTCCCGAGCGAACTGCAAAGCCGCGCGAAGTGCTGCCGGATGCAGAAGCACATCGGCATCTACCGCCAAGAGCCATTCCCCGCGCGCCTTGAGGGACGCTTGATGCAAGGCGAAGGGCTTGCCTAACCATCCAGGCGGCGGTTCCTCACCCTCGATCACCTGCATCCGGGCATCCTCGCACGCGATCTCCCGAAGGATCTCCGACGTCCGATCCGTCGAGCGATCGTTGACGACCAGGACTTCCACATCCGGATAATCCTGCCGCAGGATCGAACCCAGAGCTTCTCGCAGGATGCGATGTTCCTCATTCCGAGCGGGAACCAGGACGGAGACCAGCGGCCATTCGGATGAGACCTCACCAGGTTCCGACGTCCGTTCAAGTGGACGGAGCAGCATCCGATAGCGGTGGAGAAGCAGGACACTCCACAGGAGCACGAACCAGAAGAGCGCGATTCCCCACATGAGGATCTCCATCATCGTCATCTCTCCGTTGTCCGGGCAGCATGTCCGGCATGAACGAGCGCCAGCGCGGTGAGCCTCTGGCTCAAGAACGCTTCGATGGCGTCGGCGGCAGCCCGCACACCGTCGAGCCCATAATGGGCCTGCTGCAACCGGCGCATATTCCGGGCATATTCGGCATAATGCTCGAGCATCTCCGCCAAGGTTCGCGGCAGTGTGGTCTCCTCGGCGAGCACCTCAGGGAGCGTCAGCAATCGTCCGGCCCCTTGCTCCTCGATCTCCTGTCCGAGCAGCTCCTGCTCGAAGTGCGTGGCGATGATCAAGCAGGGCGTTCCTGCCGCGATCGCTTGATAGACCGTTCCAGCTCCCCCATGACAGATCACCAGATCCGATCGCTCCATCACGAGCCGTCCGGGCAGGAACGTCTCGACGCGCATGTTCGCGGGGACCTCCTTCGACGCGAGAGTGATCTGCCCACCCGTCGTCAGGATGATGCGATAGGGGGTCCGACCAAGGACATCCAGCAATCGGCGGAACAGGAGCGGATGTCCCGTACTCCCGAGCGTCACGTAGATGACGGGCCGCGCGACCGTCCACGTGCCGAGCCACTCGGGCTCAGGCAGGGCAGGTTCCCAGTGAATCGGCCCGACGCGCACGAAGTTCTCCGGCAACGGTCGCATCGGAGCCAGCAGTTCGCTGTCCAGAATCAGATTCAGATCGCCGAGGAAAAGGTCCCACAGATCACGCCCCGGGTCCACACCGTAGCGCGCGAAGAGGCGCCAATAGGGGCGGATCTTATAGCGCAAGAGCCAGCGGAAGCTTCGGGGGATCACGAAGTCGCCGATCCGCTTCCCCAATAGACGTCGGACCCAGAAAGCGGGAGCGGTCCGAAAGGCTCGATAGGGTTTCGCCGCATACGGATAGAGCCATCGCCCGCCTAAGAGGGAGACGACGGGCACCCGCCGCACTCGCGCCGAGAGAAACATGGTCAGCCGAAAATCCACCACGACGATGTCCGGTCGCACCCGATCGAGCAGCTCCAGTTCAGCGCGCACATGCGTTTCAAGCCATCGCAGGTCGGGCCGCTTCCACAGGGAGCGCAGGATTTGCAATCCCTCGCCGGGGGGGATGTCCGGAAGCTCCGCATACTCGAGCTGCGGATCCTCAAGCGCCGGATCCCGAAGCAAGCGCGGCGCGCCCGCGAGGATGACCTGATGGCCTCGCCGCCCGAGTTCCCGCGCCACCATCACCGAGCGTCCGGCATGCGCCAGAACCGTGGAGACCGGAGTGAAGAGAATTCGCCCTCTCATGATCCGGCTGCAGCCCTCCCCGCACGCCTCCGAACCGCGAACACAAGACCGGCGCAGGATTCCCCCACGCGCATGTTGGCGATCATCGGAGCGTCCGGCCGGCAGCAGAGATGAGACCGAGGACGGCCGAACAGACCGAGCGCGGGACGCTCTCTCGAAGGGCTTCAGTACTCGAAGACCAGAACCCCCGCATTGAACCCCGCGCCGAAAGTCACCATCAGGATCTTATCCCCACGCTTCACACGACCGTTTCGCACGCTCTCGTCGAGCGAGATCGGCAGCTCGGCCGAGATCGTATTCCCGTACCGCTCATAATCCTGAATGATGCGCTCGCGCGGGATTCCCGAGGCTCGCGCGGCCTCCTCAAACAGCGGCTTGCTCGGCTGATGGATGAACGCCACAGTGATCTCCTCGCGGGAGATCCCAGCCACATGTAACGCCCCCTCGATGCATGCCCCCAGATGGTTGCGTAAGACGTCGAACATGATCTCCCGCCGCCCCATATAAAAACTCCCCCGATATTCGGGGGGGATGCGGGGCGAATGCAGAGAGGTCTCATGCGGCATGGTGATCACATCATAGTATTCGCCTTTGGTCCAGAGCCCGCCGGAGAAGAACCGCCCGCGATCCGTCGCCTCCAGGAGGACACCGCCCGCGCCATCGCCGAAGATGGCCCGATGCATCGGATTGCGAAAGGGGTTCCCGCGCGAGACGATCGTCCCGGCCAAGACGAGGATACGCCGCTCTCCGGTCGCGATACACCGCAGGGCGTAATCCATCCCGGCCACCCACCCCACGCAGGACATGCCGATATCCACGGCTGGGCAGTACGCCCCGAGCTTGTATTGCACGACGCTGGCCGTCGAGGGTTCGTGATAATCCCCCGGCGTCGCGCTGACAATAATGCGATCCACATCCTCAGGCGAGAGGCGCGCCGTCTCTAGAATCCGCCTCGCCGCTTTGACGATGATGTCCGAGCACGCCTCCCCCTCGCTCACCGCTCGACGCTCTACGGCTCCCAGGAGTCGCCGAATCTGCCCATCGGATTCTTCGAGTCCGAGAATCTCCGAGTTCGTGATCACGCGCTCCGGCAGGTACGATCCCGTCGCAGCAATTCGCGCTGGAATGCCCGCGTAGTTGTAGATCATCGTCGCTCCTCCTGAGAGGAAAGTCTCACCGCCCACGTTTCAGCCGATGCGGAGACACTCATCCCCACGCATCGTCCATGAAGGATTCCGCGGGAAGTCGCGCCACGCGCGCGCCGCCCTCCACGCCGCCTCCGTAGACTCACAGCCCTCACTCCTTGTATCGGCTTACGGCCTCAAGGCTCGCACAACGCCGAGCGCTCACCAAACCGAACGCTGGCGAGTAGCAAAGACTATAGGCAAGACCACGAGTTGTCAAGCAGAAAATTCCCCCCTCACGGCCGGGGAGATTGACGCAGCGTCGGGCGCGGATTCTTGACGGCGCGCGCGCCACTCGCCCTATAATTCCCCGGTGGAGGCAACATCGCGCGCGAGGATGACGTCTAAGGCGGTGGGAAGCGCAGGAAGGTAAGGCGAGGGAGGAAGTACGGACATGGCGGCGCCAACGCGAGTCCTCCTCAACCCAGAACGACGACACCCGCAGGTCGAAGAGTTCGAACGGAAACTTCTGGAGCGTATCGTCGGTCAGGATCGGGCCGTGCGACGTTTGGCTCATCTCTACCAGGTCTACCTGGCCGGGCTCTGTCCACCCGGACGCCCCATTGGGTCGTTGCTCTTTCTGGGACCGACGGGATCGGGCAAGACGCGCATCGTCGAGGCGTGCGCGGAGATCCTCTTCGGCGACCCCAATGCCTTGGTGAAAATTGACTGCGCCGAATTCCAGCACAGCCACGAGATCGCCAAACTGATCGGCTCGCCGCCCGGATACCTCGGACACCGAGAGACCCCACCGCTGCTGACTCAGGAGAACCTCGATCGCTATCACACGGAGACGCTGAAGCTGACCCTCGTCCTGTTCGACGAGATCGAGAAGGCCTCCGATGCTCTCTGGCAACTCCTTCTGGGCATCCTGGATCGCGCCACGCTCACGCTCGGCGATAACCGCAAGGTGGATTTCTCCCGGTGCATCATCATCATGACTTCGAACCTGGGCGCCAAGGAGATGGCCGAACTGATCTCCGGAGGGATCGGCTTCACCCCGAAACAGGGGCAGCAGGATTCGGTCGTGGACCAGAAGATTTACCGCACTGCTCTGGAAGCGGCCCGGCGTCGCTTCTCCCCCGAATTCATGAACCGCATCGACAAGGTCGTCGTCTTCCGCTCCCTCAAGGAAGAGCACTTGCGCCAGATCTTGGAGATCGAGCTGAAGCTCATCCAGCAACGGATCATGAAGTCATCGGCGCCGAAATTCATCTTCACCTGTACGGATGCCGCCAAGGAGTTGCTCTTGCGAGAGGGAACCGACTACAAGTATGGCGCGCGCCATCTGCGGCGCGCCCTGGAACGTTTCCTGGTCTTCCCGCTCTCCAATCTCGTCGCGACGCGGCAGATCGAGACCGGGGATGTCGTGATTGTGGACGTGGATCCGAAGGATTCGACGCGGCTCGTCTTCGCCAAGGAGGTCGGCGGAGCGCTCGTCGGTCACACGCGACCGGACACGGAGGTTCCCGAGGCGCTCCCTGCACGGGAGCGGGCGCGCGTCGCCTCATCCCTGGGCGCGCCGCGTCCGTCCTGAAGTCGGCGCCGACTCACCGACCCAGAAGCTCCTCCTCCTTCTTCCTCACCAGCTCGTTGATCCGCTCGATCGCGGCATCGGTCAGCTTCTGCACTTCCTCCAGGGCGCGTCGCTCATCGTCCTCGGAGATGAGCTTGTCCTTGCACATCTTCTTCAAGCGCTCGTTGGCATCGCGCCGGATGTTGCGCACCGCCGTGCGATGATCCTCGGCGATCTCCCCCACGACTTTCGCCAATTGCCGCCGCCGCTCCTCCGTCAGCGGCGGAATGGGGATCCGAATGATGCGCCCGTCATTGGACGGGGTCAAGCCGAGATCGGACGCCAGAATCGCCCGCTCGATCGTGGGCAGCAATGAGGGGTCGTAAGGTTGAACAGTGAGCAGCGTCGGCTCCGGCGCGTGCACTTGAGCCACTTGAGTGAGCGGCATCGGCGTGCCGTAGTACTCGACGATGATCTGATCGAGGAGACTTGTTGACGCCCGGCCCGTGCGCACCGACGCCAGCTTCCGACGGCAATCCTCGATCGCCGCCTCCATGCGGGTCTTGGCGTTCGTCAAGACATCCTTGATCATATCCCCCTCCCCCGCTATCGCCCGCGCTCCTCGGATCTCGAGGGATGGCCGACGGCGACGCTCTCCGGGACGACGCGCGAGCCCACCTTCTCGCCGAGGACGACGCGTCGGATATTTCCCGGCACCGTGAGGTTGAAGACGATGATCGGCATCGCGTTATCCATGCACAGGGTGATGGCCGAGGCATCCATGATCTTCAGCCCCCGCTCGAGCACATTGAAATAGGTCAGCTCCTCCAGCTTCACGGCATCTTTATAGATGGCCGGATCGGCCGTATAGATGCCATCCACCTTCGTCGCCTTCAGGATGACGTCGGCCTTGATCTCCAGCGCGCGCAGCGCCGCCGCGCTGTCGGTGGAGAAGTAGGGATTGCCCGTCCCGGCGGCGAAGATCACCACGCGCCCCTTCTCCAGATGGCGAATCGCCCGCCGGAGGATGAACGGCTCGGCCACGGCGCGAATCTCAATGGCCGTCTGCACGCGCGTGGGCACCCCGAGCTTCTCCAGCGCATCCTGCAGGGCCAGGGCGTTGATGACCGTCGCCAACATCCCCATGTGATCGGCCGAGGTGCGATCCATGCCCCGCGCGCTCGCCTCGATCCCCCGGATGATATTCCCCCCGCCGATGACGATGGCGATCTGGACGCCCAGCCGATAGACCTCCCGAATCTCCTCCGCGATGGCGCGGAAGACCTGAGGGTCAATCCCACAGCTCTGCTCGCCCATGAGGACTTCACCGCTCAACTTCAGCAGAATTCGCTTGTACACTGGCGTCGGCATGGCCATGCGATCGCCTCCTCATATAAAAAAGCCCCTCGCGAAGGAGGGGCCGAACCGCTCAACCGCTTCCGGCCGAGAGCGTCGAATCCTCCCCCAACTTGTATCGCGTGAACCTCCGAATGCGGATGTTCTCCCCGAACTTCGCGATCAGCTCCGCGAGCAATTGATAGATCGTCTTGGTCGGATCCTTGATGAAGGGCTGCTCCAGCAGCACCGTCTCGGCATAGAACTTCGCCAAGCGCCCCTCGATGATGCGCTCCAGCACGGCCTCCGGCTTCCCCGCCATCTTCGGGTCGGCCAGAGCTTGCTCGCGGGCGATCTCCCGCTCCTTGGCGAGCACGTCCTCGGGCACGTCCTCTTTGCGGATATAACGGGGCTCGGCCGCGCAAATGTGCATGGCCAAGTCCTTCACGAATTGCTGAAATTCGGGATTGCGCGCCACGAAGTCCGTCTCGCAATTCACCTCCACCAGGACGCCGATCTTGCTCCCATGATGAACGTAGGAGCCGATGATCCCCTCGGTGGTCACCCGCCCCTCTTTTCGCTTCGCCGCGGCCAGGCCGCGCTTGCGGAGGATCTCAATGGCTTTCTCCTCATCCCCCCCCGCTTCGATCAATGCCGCCCGGCATTCCATGATCCCCACGCCGGTCTTGTCGCGAAGGGCCTTCACCGCTTGTGCCGAGATCTCAGCCATGGTCCCTCACTCCCGCTCGGGAATTTCCTCCTCCAATTCCAGGAATCGCTCCACCTCGCTCACCGCTGGCGTCTCCGCCTGAGCCGAGACGGCGGCCTCAGCCGGAGCCGTTTCCGCGACCTCCGGCGCCATCTCCTTCATCATCTGCCGTCCCTCGATGATCGCATCCGCGATCTTGGAGACGAACAGCCGCACGGCGCGGAGCGCATCGTCGTTGCCCGGGATGGGATAATCAATCCCCTCGGGATCGCAGTTCGTATCCACGACGGCCACAATGGGAATTCCCAATCGCTTGGCCTCCCGCACGGCCAGCTCCTCCTTCTCCGTATCAATGACGAAGAGGACATCGGGCAATCGCGTCATCTGGCGAATTCCCGCGAAGTTCTTCTCCAAGGCGGCGCGCTTGCGCTCCAGCCGAATGGCCTCCTTCTTCGGAAGCTGCTCCAGCCGCCCGTCAGCTTTCATCTGCTCCAGCTCCTGGAGCTTCTGAATGGATTTCCGAATCGTCTGGAAATTCGTCAGCAATCCGCCCAACCATCGGTGATTGACATAGAACTGGCCGCAGCGGGTGGCCTCCTCGGCGATGGCCTCCTGCGCCTGCCGCTTCGTCCCCACAAAGAGGAAGGTCTTGCCCTGCGCGGCCATCTCGGTGACGAATTTCACGGCCTCTCGGAAATACCGCTGCGTCTTCTGCAGATCAATGATGTGAATGCCGTTGCGCTCCCCGAAGATGAACTCCCGCATCTTCGGGTTCCAGCGGTGCGTCTGATGGCCGAAGTGGACGCCCGCTTCCAGCAGTTCTTTCATCGTGATGGTCACCACCGTCGCTCTCCCCTCCTCGAGTAGTCTCTGGGCTCGGCCGCCCTCATCCCGCCTCCGACGGGCCGCCCCCCGCGCGGACGACCATGCGGAGCCCCCCAGAGGGGGCGCTGAAGGGAATCGCGTTCAGAGACCTCGCCCACCAAAGCGATGGCTCGCGAGAGCCCAAGTGAGGGCCTCCCCAGAAGATCAGCGCTTGGAATATTGGAATCGCTTTCGGGCTCCTTTCTGCCCATACTTCTTGCGTTCCTTGATGCGCGCGTCTCGAGTGAGCAGGCCCGCTTCCTTCAAGCGGGGGCGCAGATCGGAATTGAATTCAAGCAGGGCGCGCGCGATCCCATGTCGGATCGCCTCGGCCTGTCCGGTGATCCCCCCTCCGCGCACGTTCACGCGGATATCGAACTTGCCCCAGGTATCCGTCAGCAGAAGCGGCTGCCGAATGGTCGCGCGATGCCGCTCCAGCGGGAAATACTCCTCCAGCGCGCGCCCATTGACGGTGATCTGCCCCGACCCCGGCCGCAAGATGACGCGCGCCGTCGAGGTCTTGCGTCGCCCCGTCCCCCAATACTGGATGATCTCCGCCATGCCGACTCCTAGAACGTCAAGGGTTCCGGTCGCTGCGCCTCATGCGGATGCTCAGGCCCCGCATAGACGCGCAGCTTCTTCGCCATCTTCTTCCCCAGCTTCGTCTTGGGCAACATCCCCAGGATCGCCCATTCCACGATCCGCTCCGGATGCTCGGCCAGCATCCGCTTGGCCGGAATCTCCTTCAATCCCCCGGGATACCCCGTGTGGTACCGGTAGACCTTCTGCTCCCACTTGCGCCCGGTGAAGCGCACCTGAGCCGCATTGATGACGATCACATGATCGCCCAGGTCCAGGAAGGGCGTGTACTCCGGCTTATGCTTGCCCATGAGAATCCGCGCCACGCGCGAGGCCAACCGACCCACGGTCATGCCCGCCGCGTCCACGAGATACCACTTCCGCTGCCGTTCCACGTCCTTCCCGCTCGGAACGTAAGTCTTCATGCTCTCCCTCGACCTCCCGATTTCAAGGCGAACGCTAAAGATAGCGAAATTCGAGCCAAAGTGTCAAGCAGGCGAGCCCGCCCCCTTCTGACGGAGGAGGTCCTGATCCGACGCGCCTCATGATCCCGCGAAGGCGGCCAGCGTCGCGCACAGCTCATTCAACGCCGCGAGAGCGTGCGCCGCCTCGCCCGTATGGTGATTGACCATGACGCTGAAGACGAGCCGTTCGCCGCGCGCCGTCGTCACGTACCCGGAGAGCGTGTATGTGTACGCGAGCGTGCCTGTCTTCGCCCGCACATTCCCCTCGGCCGGAGTCCCCCTCATGCGCCGCTCCAGCGTCCCGTCCGTCCCCGCGATCGGAAGCGATTCGCGAAAGATCGCCCCGTACTCGTGCCGGTCCATGAAGCGCAACAGATCCACCGTCGTCGCCGGCGCGATGAGATTCAGGCGCGAGAGACCCGATCCATCGCGGATCCGCACGCCCGACGTTCGCGCGCCGATCTCGGCCAGGAACTCCCGGATGACCTCGAGCCCCTTCTCATCCGATCCCTCTCCCTTCAGCTCGGCTCCGAGGACGCGCAGCAGCAGCTCGGCATGGAGATTCTGACTGATCTTGTTCAACACGCGGATCTCCTCCTGCAGCGGCGGAGACGCGACATGAGCCAGCTCGACCATCCGACCGAGATCGAGCGGGCGGGCGCGTCGCTCCTTCCAATCAACGGCCACGGCACGACCGTGGACGCGAATGCCGCGCCGCAGCAGCGCGTCCCGAAAGAGGGTGGCCGCATACAGCGCGGGATGGTGAACGGCGATCGCGGCGCGATACCCGAGGCTCTCCTGCGGCATCGTTCCACGAACCTCCAGCACGTTATCCTGAAGCCCGCGCTCGATCGCGATCTGCTGCGCTGTTCCGGCCGCCGTCGTCACGGCGCGGTTCACGATCGTCAGATAGGACGACGGCGGCGAGAGGATCACTCGCACGGGCTCCCCCTCGCGCTCGCCCGGCCGCAAAATGACGTCCACGAAGTTATCGTCCACCGAGAGCGCGCTCACCTCCGCGCCGTAGTACCACTGCAGATCATCCCATTCCCACCCGATCCCCAAGCGCGGTCCCACGAAGTAGCTCTCATCCCCCACGATGTCGCCGAAAATCTCGCGCACGCCTGCGCGCACCAGCTGATCGGCCAGGCTGTAGAACGGTGTCAGGTATCCATCGGTCAGGGTTCGCGTGCTGAGGTTCGGATCGCCGCGTCCGTAGAGGATCACGTCTCCCTCCAGATGCCCCCGCTCATCCGGCGGAGCCTGCGCATAGACCGAGGTACGGAATCGAAAGTCCGGCCCCAAACGCACTAAAGCCGCGGCCGTCGTGTAGAGCTTCACATTCGAGGCCGGCGTGAAGAGCTGATGCGCATCGTGCTGCACAAGCACTCGCCCACGATCCAGCGACTCGACCAGGATCCCCCATCGCGTGGTCACGAACTCGGGCCGCTGGAGGATCTCCTCGATGCGCCGCTGAAGTTGCCTCGCCGTCCGAAGCGGCGGCTGCGCCGACATGGCCGCCATCTGACCGCTCACCCCGATGAGCAGCAACACGCCGATGAGGATTCGTCTCTCCCGGTTTACCGATATGCGCATCTCCCTCCTCCGAAGCGATCGCGTTCTCTTCGCATGGTGATCGAGCGGCTTATTGTCGCGCGATCCCCGCGCATTGATCAAGCACCCGCGTGTGTCCTATACTGATGGGCGTGAACGAGGCGAGGCCGAGCGATCTCGAGCAGAAGGAAGAACGTCTTCGCACATTGTTCCGGTCTCTGGGATCGGCGATCGTCGCCTATTCCGGGGGAGTGGACAGCGCCTATGTCGCCTTCATCGCGGCGCGCGTGCTCGGCGAGCGGATGCTCGCGGTGACGGCCGACAGCCCCAGTCTGGCCGCGCGCCATCGCCAGGAGGCTATCGCCTTCGCCCACCGTTTCGCGATCCCACATCTGCTGATTCGGACCGAGGAGTTCGACGATCCCAACTATCGTCGGAATCCCCCCAATCGCTGCTACTACTGCAAGCGTGAACTGTACGAGAAGTTGACCCAACTGGCCCGCGAGCGCGGCTTTCGCGCCGTGTGCGATGGGGCGAATCTCGATGATCTCGGCGATTTCCGGCCCGGGCGCCAAGCGGCGCGCGAATTCGGGGTGATCAGTCCGCTCATCGAGTGCGGGATCACGAAAGCCGACGTGCGCGAGCTGTCGCG
>JBEPZV010000047.1:0-17950 GCA_041640655.1 bacterium | reverse complement strand
GGGTGGTTGTTCAGAAAGAGCTGAAGGAAGCGCGGCGGAATCAGATCCTCTTCTTCGCTAAGCACGTCTTCTCGCAAAAGGGCTATCACAACGCCAGCGTCTCCGACATCATCGAGAGCGCCGGGATTGCGCGCGGCACGTTTTATCTCTATTTCACGAGCAAGCGTGACATCTTCGATAGCCTCCTGGAGGAGGTCCTCAAAGAGTTGCGCCAGCGGATCAAGCCGATTGATCTCAACCCGGGCGCGCCGGATCCTCTGGAGCAGGTCAAAGCGAACATCGGTCGCGTTCTGGAATTTCTGGTTCGAGACCCGGAACTGACCAAGATTCTCCTCCATCAGGCGGCGGGCTTGGACGAACGCTCGGCGGCTGTCTTGCAAGCCTTTTATGACCGTGTCCTCTCGCTCATTGAGCGTTCATTGGAACACGGCATTCGCATGGGCCTGGTGCGCCCCTGTCAAACGCGCATCGTCGCGTCCTGCATCTTGGGGACGATGAAAGAAGTGGCGGATCAACTGACGACGCGTCGCGAGGACATGCCTCCGCTGGAGACCGTCGTCGAGGAGCTCTTCAACTTCGGCTTGCGGGGAGTCTTCGCTCGCTCGGCCACATCGTGAATTTTTTTTTTGCCTCCCCACTAGACTGACA
This sequence comes from bacterium, assembly GCA_041640655.1. Taxonomy (GTDB): domain Bacteria; phylum Acidobacteriota; class Blastocatellia; order HR10; family HR10; genus HR10. Next base: position 17,302 of record JBEPZV010000047.1, on the reverse strand, counting down.
TGTCAGTCTAGTGGGGATCCGAAGAAGGAGGGGAGCGCCTATGGAGACGATCACGAGGATCAACCATTACACGGCCTACCGACCGCGTCCCTTCACGCGCGAGGAGCGCGCGACGGTGACGATCCTCTTCGGAGGGCTGACGTGGAAGCATGAGCGGTTGATTCAAGGGGTGATGCACAACTTGGGCTACAAGGCCCAGCCGCTTCCGAACATCACGCGGGCGGATCTGGACGCGGGGAAGGAGCTGATTGACGTCGGCGCGTGTTGTCCGACGATCTTCACGACGGGGAATCTGGTGAACTTCCTCAAGTCGGAGATGGCCGCGCACGGTCGAGATGAGGTCGTGAAGCGGTATGTCTTCTTGACGGCGGGGGCGTGCGGTCCGTGCCGTTTCGGTCAGTATCACGAATCGTACACGATGGCGCTCGATGGGCTCGGATTGCGAGACTTCCGCCTCTTTCTCCTGGCGCAGAACCAGCTGGATCAAGGGGCGACCCATGGTGGGGGATTGGAGATCAACCTCCCGCTGAGCTTGGGGTTGGTCTGGGCCATCCTGTGCGCCGATGTGTTGACCGATCTGGAGTACATGACGCGCCCGTACGAGGTCATTCCTGGAGAGACGGATCGCGTCCTGAGGGAGAGCATCGAGTACCTCTACGACGTTTTTCGGAATCGGCCTCAGGCGAAGCTCCGAGGGGGGAAGCTGAAGATCTTCGCCTGGCACGTCCTGACGGATTACTTCACTGAGGCCCTGCGCGAGGTCAGGAAGCGATGGGCGAGCATTCGGGTGGATCGGCTCCGGGTCAAACCGAAGGTGAAGATCACCGGCGAGTTCTGGCTTCAGACGCACGAGGGAGAGGGTAATTACAACATCAAGCGCTGGCTCGAGCAGGAGGGCGCCGAGGTCATCCCGCCGCCGATCGCCGTCTGGCTCGACTATCTGTTGCACTCGCCGATCACCTCCGAAGAATGGAAGGGCGCCGAGCGCGATCGCAAGAAGATCGCGCTCATCCGCGCGTTGGAGCACATCTATCATTTCGTCTACAATCGCTTTCGCAAGGCGCTTGGAGGTCTCCCTTACGAACTTCCCGATCAGGAGGAGCTCAAGCAGTTGGCGAAGCCCTTCTATCATTACGAGCTGCGGGGCGGGGAGGGACACATGCTCGTGGGGAAAGCGCTCTACGCCTATCGGCACAAGAAGGCGCACATGATTTGCGAGCTGTCGCCCTATTCCTGCATGCCGAACACGATGTCCATCGGAGCGATGGCCAATGTGCTCGGACGCTATCCGGATCTGCTCTACGCGCCGATCGAGGTGAAAGGGGATGCGGAGGTGCACGCGCTCTCCCGATGCCAGATGATCCTGACCGAGGCCAAGCGACGCGCGCAGGCGGAATTCGAGGAGGTGCTCGCCAAGACCGGCCTCACCCTGGAGGCGATTCGGCGCTACGAAGAGCGGCATCCGGAGGTCCAATGCAGCACCTATCGTATCCCTCATTACGGATACGCGGGCACGGCGGCGAACTACGTCAGCCATTTGGCGCGGAAGATGGGGCGCTCGGTCGCCGCGTGATGCAGACGGTTCGGTGAGGAGGGGAGGCGATGATCTGTGGCATTGATGTCGGCAGCACGACGTGCAAGTATGTCCTGGCCTCATCCGAGGGCGACCTTCTCGCCCACGCCTACGAGCGACATAACACGCGGCAAGCGGAGAAGGTTCTCGAATTCCTCACCCGCTTGGAGCGCGAGCACGGACTGACACCGGGGCGGGATCGCGTCTTCTTCACGGGTTCCGGCGCGGGGCTGATCGCCTCGCTCGTGGGCGCTCGGGTTGTCCAGGAAGTCGTCGCCGTGGCGGCGGCTGTCGAGCGGCTGCATCCAGCCGTTCGATTCGTCAGCGAGATCGGCGGCGAGGACATGAAGACGATCTTCTTCACCGGCGATGGACAGTCCAAGGGAAAGCAGGTCCTCATGCAGAGCGCGTGCTCGGGCGGCACCGGCACGTTCATCGAGAAGACGGCGCGGAAACTGCAGATCCCCTTGGAACAACTCGCGGAGATGCGCTACGAGGGATATCCGCTCCACAAGATCAGCAGCAAATGTGGCATCTTCGCCGAGGCGGATGCCAACACGCTGCTCAAGGCGGGCGTCCCGGTCGAGGAGATCATCGCCTCGCTCTTCGAGGCCGTCGTCTATCAGAATCTGGCGACGCTCACGCGCGGCAATACGCCGATGCCCGAAGTCCTGCTTCTGGGCGGACCGAACCTCTTCTTCAAGGGCCTGCAGGAGGCGTGGCGCCATCACCTGATCAAGATCTGGGAGGAGCGCAAGGTCCCACTGCCGGAGGATCGCGATCCGGCCTCGCTCATCTGCGTCCCCAAAGATGCGCTCTACTATGCGGCCCTTGGATGTATCGAGATCGCGCGACGCGAACCGGAAGAGACAGGGGTCTACCAAGGCACGGAGAAGCTCCGATGGTGGATCGAGGAGGGACAGTATGAGGAGAAGAAGCGGGAGGGGCGAAAGGGGCTGTGGACGACGCCGGAGGAATTAGAGGCGTTCGCGCGCGCGTACGGGAATGGGACTAATGGCCGGGCCGCCTCGCGGCTCGCACCCCGGCGCGCGGCGCCCGACCTCTCGCGCGTGATCCTCGGCTGCGATTTCGGCTCGACCACGGCCAAGGCCGTCTGCCTCTCCCCGGAGAAAGAACTGGTCTTCTCCTGCTATGCCCTCAGTCGAGGAAATCCCATCGAAGACGCGAAGGCGCTCTTTCGCCAGATTCGCGAAGCGATCGGCGAGGGAGAGGTTCTGGCCGTCGGCATCACCGGCTATGGGAAGGACCTGCTCAAGGAGATCATCGGCGCCGACTGCGCCATTGTGGAGACGATCGCGCATGCGACGGCCGGCCTCTATTTCTTCCCCGATGCCGATTGCATCTGCGATGTCGGCGGCGTGGACGTCAAGATCATGATCCTCAAAAACGGCACGGTCTCGGACTTCCGGCTCAACTCGCAATGCTCCTCGGGCAACGGCGCGTTCCTTCAGGGGGTGGCGGAGCGCTTCGGGATCCCGCTTGATCAGATCGCCGACTACGCCTTTCGCGCGCAGGCGATGCCGCAATTGACGATGGGCTGTGGCGTCTTCCTGCAAAGCGACATCGTCAACCAGCAGCGCAAGGGCTGGCAGGCGGAGGAGATTCTCGCTGGGCTCTGCGCCATTCTCCCGCTGAACGTGTGGATTTACGCGGGGGGGCTGAACAATCTCGCGCAGATCGGTCGGAAATTCATCCTGCAGGGAGGGACCCACAAGAACCTGGCCGTCGTCAAAGCGCAGGTGGACTTCATCAAGTCGAAGGTCCCGGATGCCGAGATCGTCGTCCATCCCTATTCGGGCGAGGCGGGCGCGATCGGCGCGGCGCTGCTGGCCCACGAATGGTGGGAGCGCGGCGGGCGCACGCGATTCCGCGGCTTCGACGTCATCGAGAGCCTCACCTACAAGACGACGACCTCTCCCGACACGGTCTGCAAGTGGTGTCCGGTGAATTGCCAGCGCAGTTTCATCGATGTGGAGCTGCCGGGCGGGAAGGGGCGTCCCTGGAGCAAAGTCCCTCTCCCCGAGGGGTGGGAGCGAGTGATCGTCAACAACTCCTGCCCCAAGGGGCTTGTGGAAGACGTCAACGAGATGAAGGTCATCAAAGCCGAATTGGAGAAGACCAAAGATGCGTATCCCAATATTGCGGACCTGGTTCGGAAAGAGGGCTTCCGGCGCATCCCCCACGCGGTCTGAGGACGCGCGTCCGGACCGCTCGCACCTTCGGGTGGGGATCCCGAAGGTCCTCAACATCTGGAGCACGCATCAATTCTGGGTGGGCTTTCTGACGGCTCTGGGGATCGCCCCGGAGAACATCGTCTTCAGCTCGGACACCTCCGAGGAGCAATATCGTGAGTACGGCAAGGGGCGCGGCACGGTGGATTGCTGTTACCCGGTCAAATGCATGAGCGGGCACTATGGGGAGCTGATCTTTGGGCAGAAGAAGAAGATTGACATCCTGCTGAGCCCGATGATCTACTCCCTCCCCTCCTTCCTGCGCGGGCATGTGCTCGATACCCTCACCTGCACGCGCGTGATGGCCGGGCCGGAGAACATCAAGGCGGGTTTCCTCAAAGAGCGCGACGTCTTCGCCGAGAATGGGATTCGCTATGTCTCGCCGTTTGTCTCGCTCGGAGAGCCGCAGAAGGTCCCGAAGCAACTCTATCTGGCGCTGAAGGACGCGCTCGATCTGAGCGAAGAAGAGACGGCGCGCGCCGTCGAGGCGGGATACCGCGCCCTGGAAGCCTTCAATCAGAAGATGCGGCAGAAGAGTCGGGAGATCCTCACCTGGTGCGCGCGCCATGATCGTCCGTGTATCCTCGTGCTGGCGCGCCCGTATCACATGGACCCTGGTATCGGGCATGAGATCGAGGCCGAACTGCAAGCGCACGGCTTCCCGATCCTCTGGATGCAGTACTTCCCCATTGACGATGACCTCATGCAGTGGCTCTTCGGCGAAGAGATCCGCGCCGGGCGGATCAAGAGTCCCTTCGACATCTCGGACGTGTGGCCCTCCTCCTACAGCAGCAACACGAACGAGATCCTCTGGGGGGCGAAAGTCGCGGCTCGCTTCCCGTGGATCACGTGCGTCATCCGATTCTCCAGCTACGAATGCGGGATGGATCAGCCGACCTACACCCCGACGCAGAAGATCGTGGAGGCTTCGGGCACGCTCTATTTCAAGTTCGGCGATCTGGACGCGACCAAGCCAGCTGGCAGCATCAAGATTCGCGTTGAGACGATCGTGCACTACGTCGGGAAATATTCGCCCGACATCATCCGGCGCAAGCTCGCCGCGCTGCCGCCTGGCTGTCCGCTTCTTGAAGAGGCGACGCCGGAGAGCGCGCCACTGGCGGCTTAACGATCACGATCTCACTCGCACCCGATAGACGAGTTTGGCTTCAGCGCCGCGTGCCACGGGGACGGTGAAACGGATGGCGAAGGCTCCCGCCCGCTCCCACGGGAAGGTGGAATGCACGATCTCCCAATCTCCGCCGACGGATTCGAGGACCGTGATGGTGATGTCCTCATCCTTGCGATTGCGGAGGAGCAGCTCGTACTCGGATTCGTAGACGTCGCGACCGATCCGTTGGAACGCCGTCTGTCGGCGCTCGGCGATCACATCGAAAGCCCTCCCCACGGTCACCCGCACCCACTCGTCGCGGGGGATGTGCGCGATGCGATCTTCGCCGAGGAATTGCGGGCCCGCCTGCGGATCCCTCTTATATACTCGCACGATGCCAGCCGGCAGAGGTAGTCCCAGGCCTGCGTCCTTCGCGTTCTTGAAGCTGAGCGTCACGCGCACGGGCTCCCGGATTGGCTGTCCGGGCTCGATCGGCTGGCGATAATAATACGCCTGTCCGGTCACCACGTACTCCTTCCGCAGGGTCACCCCGCGAGCGGCGGCCAGAGCCAGCTGCTTCGTCTCGTTCTGTTCGAGCGTCACCGGGCGATCGAACGTGTAGCGGTGGTACTCGAAGACCTCCTGCTCCCGCGCCTCGGGCTGTTGAACCTGTGCCTCGCGAGCGAGCGCGTACACCTCGACGCCGCGCGGACGCGAAGGGCCGACGCGCTGAATCTCGCCGGCCAGTAGCCGCAGCTCGGCCTGACGGAAGGCGATGCCACTTTGGTTGGTGACCGTCGCCCAGGCGCTCAGATCGGCCGCGCGCTCGGCCTCGTCCACCATCAGGACGTAATGCGCCTCCCATCGAAGACCGCTGGCCAGATAGGACAACTCCACCTCGCGCTCGCTCCCGGCTTCGTTCCTCACGGTCCAGATGAGCGCTGGCTGAGCCCGTAATCCTTCCGGGATGGAGGGGAAGCGGATCTCCGCGATCGCCGGTTGAATGACGACCTCATCGCCGATCTTCCACACAGCCTGGCCGTCGCGGTAGGCGAGCAGCACGGCCTTGACCGGGACCAATTGTTCCACACCGTTCGCCATGAGGCGGCGCACGAGCGTCAGCTCTTTCCCCACCGACCGTTCGAGCAACCGCTCGGGCTTGAGGACATCGTGCGCGTACTCCTGCTCCAGCACCGCGAAGGGACCCTCGCGATCACGTACCGTCACGACGACGGTCGCCGGATCCAGCGTGCTGGCGATGTCCTGAACGTGAATGCGCACGATCCCGCGCGGCACGCGCAGACGGCGCACCTCGCGCACGAGGCCGACGTCGTTGCTGTAGATGGTCAGTGTGACGCGCTGCCGATCCTCCTGCATCGTGGTGACGCTCTGAGACAGGGCGAGGGGGGATGGAACCCTCCCCACCGAAGCGCAGAGCACGCCGACACCGAGAAGACGAGACCACGGATGCTCTCTCATTGTTCCCTCCTCCTCGAGTCTCACGCCCATAGGGATGTTCGGAACCGGACGCCCGTTGTCCGCTTCGGTCCTGCTCGAGGCGACTGCGCCCACGCCGGTGGCGCGACACGCCACGAGGGAGGCTGAGATGTCACGTGCGCTCTGGAACGTCTCATTTGAATCGCCCGCGGTGTCTCGACTGCAGGAAGGGATTCGGCTAATTTTCCTCTTCTGTCGGAGGCCACATGGAGGATGAAGGTGATGGGCGTGCCTCTCTTTCAGGTTGATGCGTTCACGGAGGCGCCGTTCTCGGGCAATCCCGCAGCCGTGTGCGTTCTCTCGCAGCCGGCCGATGAGGCGTGGATGCAGCACGTCGCGCGAGAGATGAACCTCTCGGAGACGGCCTTCCTCTGGCCGAGCGAAGGGGGATTTCAGCTCCGGTGGTTCACGCCCGTCACCGAAGTCGAGCTGTGCGGCCATGCGACGCTGGCGAGCGCGCACATCCTCTGGACCGAGGGGTACGTCCGATCGGACGAGCCGATTCGCTTCGCGACGCGGAGCGGCGTGCTCGCGGCCATACGTCACGGCGAATGGATCGAGCTGGATTTTCCGGCGACGCCAGCTGAACCGGTCGCCGCTCCCCCCGCCCTGCTGGAGGGATTAAACGTGACGCCGGTTTTCGTGGGGCGGAGCCGATTCGATTATCTCGTGGAGGTCGAATCCGAAGATGCGGTGCGACAGCTCGCTCTGAACTTCGCCGCTCTGGAGAGGATCCCGACGCGCGGCATCATCGTCACGAGTCGAGCGGCCACGCCGCCGTTTGATTTCGTCTCTCGCTTTTTTGCCCCGCGCGTCGGTGTTCCTGAAGATCCGGTCACGGGATCGGCGCACTGTTGCTTGGGGCCGTTCTGGAGCCAGCGACTGGGGCGAACGGAGCTTCTCGCCTACCAGGCCTCCCCGCGTGGAGGTGTCATCCGCGTTCGTGTAGCGGGCGAGCGCGTGCATCTGGGCGGGCGCGCCGTCACCGTATGGCGCGGAGAGTTGCTGTGGTGAGTCCTCATGATGCAGAGGCACATGGGAGCGAACCCGACGCACAGATCATCGTCTGGGAGGGAATGAAGATGCGATTGAGCGATCTCTTCCTCACCGAGTTGCAGCAGGAAGCTCAAACGACGCGAAGACTCCTGGAGCGAGTGCCGGAAGCGGCCCTCACCTGGGCTCCTCATGAGAGGTCCATGACGTTGGGGCGATTGGCCGGACACTTAGCGGAGTTGCCCGGTCTGGTGGAAGCGATCGTGACCCAGCCGGAGTTCGACTTCGTGACTGCCGGATTCACGCCCTATGTGGCGACGAACGTCGCCGAGCTGCTTCGCGTCTACGATGAGAACATCCGCCGAGCGGAAGCGGCTTTGAAGGGGCCGAGCGACGAGCATCTGCTCGCCTCATGGCGACTTCTTCGCGGCGGGCAGGTGCTCTACGAGATGCCGCGCCTATCCTTCCTCCGCACGCTCGTCCTCAATCACAGCGTCCATCATCGCGGACAGCTCTCGGTCTATCTCCGGATGCAGAACGTCCCGCTGCCGTGGATCTACGGGCCGACGGCCGATGAGCCTCGGACGTGAATCCGGGGGAGTGAGATCGGCCCGCCACGCGCAGCGGAGTGAGGGATCGCCTCATCGAGGCGGCGATTTCGTCGGAGGGGAAGCGCCCCTTTTGAGGGCATAATACCCGGCGCGCGTTCGCGCCGTGAGCGGCCCGCGCTCTTTATCCGAGAGGACCTCGACGCGAACGGTCCGCCAGCTCCCGTCGCGCTCGGGATGGCTCGGATAGTAGCCGATGGCATATTGCGTGCGCAGCTCCCGCGCGATGGTGCTGGCGATCGTGTCCAATTCGTCCAGGCTCTGCGGGAAGAAGGCGCGCCCGCCGGATTCGCGAGCCAAGTCCTCCAGAAGCTTGCGCGCTTTCTTCTCCTGGCCGCTCAGGCGGCGACTCTCCGTCTGTCGGAAGATCGCGGCCTCGCCGAGGCCCTCGGTGAATCCGACGGCATAGACCTGCACCTCGGATCCGCGTAACCGCTCGAGCACCTGCTCCCGCGTGTAGTAGCTGTTGCGTTCCTCCCCATCGGTGATGACGACGATCGCCTTGCGCCGATGCTTTCCGTACTTCTGCGCGTGCTCGACCGAGAGATAGATGGCGTCTAAGAGGGCCGTCTGCCCGCTCGCGATCAGGTTATCGAGGGCATCATGAATGAGGGCGACATCCTGCGTGAAGTCCTCCAGCAGCTCCGCTTCTCCCTTGAATGCCACCAGAAAATACTCGTCCTCGGGATGGCTCTGGCGCATGAGGCTCTTGGCGGCGGCGATGACCCGGCTGAGCTTGCGCCGCATGCTGCCGCTGGTATCGAGCACCAGGCCGAGGCTCACCGGCGTCTCTTCTCGACTGAAGAAGGCGATCTCCTGACGCACACCGTTCTCGTAGACGAGGAACCGATCCTTCTCCAGATCGGCGACCGCGTGATTTCGGCGATCCACGACCGTGACGTCGAGGATGACCAGTTCGGCCGTCAGGGCGACGACATCCCCGGCTTCCTCGCCGCGCGGCTGAGGCTGCGGTTTCTGAGAGGGTGCCTGCTGCGGCCGCACCGCGAGGCTCGCGCCGACCCAGAGAACGAGGGCCGCCACGAATACCCCCCCGCGCGACGGCCAGCGCCCCGCGCGGAGACGCCGCTGCGTCTGCTCGCCTCTCAGGCTCGAATCACTGTGGCGGAATCGCATAATACCCCTCGCGCGCTCGAACGGTCAGCCGGGGAAGGCCGCGCGGGGGATTGACGCGCACGCGGATGCGGCGCCACTCGCCCTCGCGCGAGGCGTTCGTCGGATAGAAGCCGAGGCTGTACTGGTGGCGCAGCTCGAGCGCAATACGCGTGAGCACGTCATCGAGTTCGACGGGCGTATCGGGGAAGAACGCTCGCCCTCCGGTGAGCGAGGTGATCTCCTCCAGGATCGAGCGCCCGAGCGCCTCGTTGGAGGTCGCGCGCTCGTTCAAGCCGAAGATGCCGATGGCGTAAATCTGCACCTCGGATTCTTTCACCAGCTCGCGCAGTTGGCCGTAGGTGTATCGCGAGGAATTGTCCTGCCCATCGCTGATGATGAGCACGGCCTTGCGCGCGTGCTTGCCCTGCCGCACCTTCTCGATCCCGAGATACGCGGCATCATAGAGAGCCGTGCGGCCCTCGGGTGCGATCAGCATCAGCTTGGACATGATCGTCTCGGCGCTCGTGGTGAAGTCCTGAACCAGCTGCACCTCGTGATTGAAGGCGATGACGAAGAATTCATCATCGGGATGGCTTGTGTCCAGGAACCGCCGCAAGGCCGTGCGAGCCCGCGTGATCTTCTCCCGCATGCTCCCGGAGACATCGAAGACGATACCGATCGAGATAGGCGCGTCCTCCTCGCTGAAGAAGACGATCTCCTGCTTCACCTTCTCATCGTAGATCTCGAAATGCTCTTTCCGCAGTCCGGTGACGAACCGGTCGTAGGGATCCATGACCGTGACGGGGACGATGACGAGATTGGTGCCGAGCCGAACGGCCGGGACCTGCTCAGCCGAAGCGTGCTGGCTCCGCGCGCCGACGTCCTGTGCGAAGGCGATCGGACAGAATCCCCGGCTGATCCACAGGCTGGCTGAAGCGCCCATAGTGGTCAGGAGCCACAGGATGAAGGGCCACGGGATGCCGACACCCGATCCGAGGAGAAAGCCGATGGCGGCGCGCAGGGTATGCTTCATCTCCCCTCTCCCCCTCGCTCACGCGCGATCAATCGGCGTCGCCGGCTGCCCTCCCCCCGGCGCGGCGATTGACCCGAAGGGTATTGTAGCACGCCTTCCCTTGACTGACCATCCGCGCGCGGGTCACTCCTGCCAGAGATTCTCGAAGCGCGTGAACTCCTTCACGAAGGCGAGCTGCACGCTGCCGGTAGGCCCGTTGCGCTGTTTCCCAATGATGATCTCGGCGATGCCCTCATTCTCTTCGGTCGGATGATACATCTCCTCGCGGTAGACGAAGAGGACGACATCGGCATCCTGCTCGATGGAACCGCTATCCCGCAGATCCGAGAGCTGCGGGCGGTGGCTCGTGCGCGTCTCAGGCGCGCGCGAGAGTTGGCTGACGGCCACCAGGGGTACGTTCAAATCTTTGGCGATCTGCTTCAACTCGCGCGAGATGTGGGAGACCTCCTGCTGGCGGTTCTCGAAGCGCCCGCGCGTGGTCATCATCTGGAGATAGTCCACGATGAGCAGATCCAGGCCCTTCTCGTGCTTGAGGCGTCGGGCCTTGGCGCGCAACTCCAGCGCCGTCATGGCGGGCGTATCATCAATGAAGATCCGGCATTCGGCCAGGCGCCCGAGCGCTTCGGCCAAGCGCCCCCATTCCTCCCGGCTCAGGAATCCGCCGCGAAAGCGGTGCAGATTGATCCGCGCGGCCGAGCACAACATGCGCTGCACCAGTTGCTCCTTGCTCATCTCGAGGCTGGCGATCCCCACGACGTATCCCTTCTCGGCGACATTCTGAGCGATCGAGAGGGCGAAGCTCGTCTTCCCCGAGCTCGGCCGTCCGGCGACGACGATCATATCGCCGGGCTGCAACCCCGAGGTCATCTGATCCAGGTCCGTGAATCCCGTCGGCAACCCCGTGATCATCTGCGGCCGACCGGCCATCTGTTCGACCGCATCCAGTTGCCGCCGCGCGATCTCGCCGATGCCGACGAATCCGCGCGTCAGACGCTCCTCGGCGATGCGCAGGATCGTGGCTTGCGCGCGATCCAGGACGTCCTCCGGATCCTCCGGCGCGGCGAGGCAATCGGTGACGATCTGATGGGCCGCGCGGATCAATTTTCTGAGCAGCGACTTCTCCCGAATGATGCGGGCGTAATGCTCGACGTTCTGAAGCTGCGGCAATCCGCTCATCAACGCGGCGATCGCCGCTACGCCGCCGACCTGCTCCAGCTCGCCCGCCGCCTCCAGCTCCTCCCGCAGCGTGATCGGATCCACCGGACGCCCCTTCTCGTAGAGGGCGATCATCTTCTCGAAGATGCGCCGATGCGCCTCCACATAAAAGTCATCGCGATCGAGCACCCCCAACACCTGGCTGAGCGCCGCATTGTCCAGCAAGATGAGGCCGAGGATCGAGCGCTCGGTCTCGGCCGAGTGCGGCAGCGAGCGGTCCAGAAGCTCTTCGTACACTCCCGACATGAGTTGACGCTCTGGCAGTGGGATTATAGCGCGAGGGGGCGATGCGCAAAAGGCTCTCCCGTAGACAAAGGCGGAACCTTCGCCGTATGATTATACGTCGCATCGGAGATTCCTGCACGGGAGACCCGGTGCCGATGGCGCGAGTATGAGACCGGTGATCTTGGACGTCTCACCGTCGGCGGGCGTTGAGGGCGGTGAGGTGATCATCACATGTCGGGGTTTGGACACGAGCCGATTCGGGCGCTTTCGCGTCCTTTTCGGCGACGTGGAGGGGCGCATCATCGGCGCCTCGCCCCACCGGGTAACGGTGGCTGTCCCGGGCGAGGCCGGGCGAGAACCGCAGCCGGTCCCCCTGGTGATCGAAGTTGAGGGCGAGCGCAGCCCGAGCGTCCCTTTCCTCGTCGGCCGCCTGATCGCCACCGAACTGCATCCGGTGACCAACCCCGCCTACGACATCGAGAGCGGGTACATCTACGTCACCTACAGTGGCAGTCGCGGGCAGAAGGTCCCCTGCTCGATCTACCGCATCTCGCCCTTGGGGGAGAAGAGCGAATTCCTGCATGACATCATGAACGCGACGGCCATCGCCTTCGATCGCGAGGGGATGATGTTCGTGACGAGCCGATATGACGGCACGGTCTATCGGATCTCGCCCTTCAAGGAGGCGGAGCCGTTCGCGCGCGACTTGGGCATCGCGACGGGTCTGGCCTTCGACCGCCACGGTCGCATGTTCGTCGGCGATCGCAGTGGGACGATCTTCGCCGTGAACGAGATTGGCGAGGCGAAGCCCTTCGTCGAACTGGAGCCGAGCGTCTCCGCGTATCACCTGGCGTTTGGCCCGGACGATCATCTCTACGTGACGGGGCCGACGGCCTCCAGCAACGAATCCGTCTATCGGATCTCGCCTGAAGGCGAGGTGAGCGCTTTCTTCACCGGACTCGGGCGACCGCAAGGGCTCGCCTTCGACGTGGAGGGGAATCTCTACGTGGCGGCTAGTTGGCGAGGGCGTCGGGGTATTGTCAAGATCACGCCGCGAGGGGAGGCGAGCCTCTTCGTGGCGGGGAAGACCCTGGTCGGGCTGGCCTTCGACGATGCGGGCCACATGATCCTAGCGAGTACGCAAGGGGAGATCTACCTTCTCCCCATCGGAATCCGGGGGTATTTGCTCGAGCTGTGGTGAGTCAAACGCGACGACGAGAAAAGGAGTGAGGAACGTTGTTGGAACGAAGCCTGGGCGACTTCATCCTCTGGTTCGTCGTCTTCCTCTTCTCCCTCTCGCTGCATGAAGCGGCGCATGCGTGGACGGCGAACCGTTTCGGCGATTACACGGCGTATTATCTGGGCCGGGTGACGCTCAATCCGGCCGCGCACGTGGACCTGTTCGGGACCATCCTCTTCCCGATCTTCAGCTTCTTCTCGGGCGTGCCGTTGATCGGCTGGGCGAAGCCGGTTCCGGTGAATCCCCTGCATCTGCGGGAGACGCGGAAGCATCACATTTTGGTCTCGCTGGCCGGTCCGGGGAGCAATCTGTTGCTGGCCGGAGGCTTCCTCACGCTCATTCTGCTTCTGGGCACCAACTGGGAGGCGACGGCGCGGGCGCTCGGGCACTTCTTCGTGCCTCTGGGGAAGATGCTACTCATCGGCCTCATCCTCAATGTCGCCTTGGCGGTCTTCAACCTGATCCCGATCCCGCCGCTGGATGGGCATTGGGTCCTGTATCATCTGCTGCCGGAGGGCGCGGCCGACGTGCTGGATCAGATCCGTCCCCTGGGCATCTTCCTGTTGTACGGGCTGATGCTGCTGGGCGTGCTGCGGCTCGTCTTCGCCCCCGTCTTCTGGATGATCACGACCATTCGGCCGGTGACCGAACTTTATCTCCTCGTGCACTGAAGGAGGCGATATGCCGCGCGTGGTGAGCGGAATGCGACCGACGGGAAAGTTGCACCTCGGGCATCTGGAGGGCGCGCTGAAGAATTGGAATCGGCTTCAGCACGAATACGACTGCTTCTTCTTCGTCGCCGATTGGCATGCGCTCACGACCGATTATGCGGATCCCTCGCAGATTCGCCCGAACACGCTGCTGATGGTCGGGGATTGGCTCGCGGCGGGATTGGATCCGAATCGGGCCACGCTCTTCGTCCAATCGCTCGTGCCAGAGCATGCCGAGCTGCATCTGCTGCTGTCCTGCGTGACGCCGCTCGGGTGGCTGGAGCGCGTCCCGACCTATAAGGAACAGCGGGAGAACATCCGGGACAAGGATTTGGGGAACTACGCCTTCCTCGGCTATCCGGTCTTGCAAGCGGCGGACATCCTGATCTATCAAGCGCAGTTCGTCCCGGTGGGGGAAGATCAGGTGCCGCACATCGAGCTGACGCGCGAGATCGCGCGGCGATTCAACAAGCTCTACGGGGAGGTCTTCCCGGAGCCGCAAGCGCTCTTGACGCAGGCTCCGCGCTTGCCCGGCACCGATGGCCGGAAGATGAGCAAGAGCTACGGGAACGACATCCGCCTGACCGATCCCCCCGACGTCATGTGGGAGAAGCTGCGGACGATGGTGACCGATCCAGCCCGCGTGCGGCGGACAGATCCAGGGAATCCGGACGTATGCCCCGTCTACGCGCTGCACCGGGTCTTCAGTCCACCGGAGCATCAACAACAGGTGAACGTGGAGTGCCGCCGGGCCGGAATCGGGTGTGTGGAGTGCAAGCGCCTCCTCTACGAGAACCTGCGCGAGCGGCTCGCCCCGATCGCCGACAAGAGCGCGTATTACGAGAGTCGCCCCGAAGAGGTGCGGGAGCTGTTGATCGAGGGATCACGTCGAGCCCGTCAGCGCGCCGCTCAGACGATGGAACGTGTGCGCGCGGCCATGCGAATAGCGGTGTAGAGGAGGCCATGGTGCGAGAGGACGAATGGCCGGACCGGTGTGAGGAGATCCCTCCTCACGAGCGAGAGCCGGAGCGCGCCGCCTCCCCCCGCTACACGGTCAAACTCGATGTCTTCGAAGGCCCGCTCGACCTTCTGCTCCATCTCATCAAGCAGGAGCGGGTGAGCATCTACGACATCCCTATCGCGCGCATCACCGAGCAATATCTCGACTATCTGCGCCGTATGGAGGCGCTGGATTTGACGATCGCGAGCGAGTATCTGGTCATGGCGGCGACGCTGATCTACATCAAGTCGAAGATGCTGCTGCCAGCACCGGCGCGCGCGGCGGATGAGGCGGAAGAGGAGGATCCGCGGCGGGAGCTCGTCCGACGCCTCCTCGAATACCAGAAGTACAAGGCGGCGGCTGAACTCCTCTGGTCGAGAGCCGAGCGGGAGCAGGCCGCCTTCACGCGCGGGCGATTGGAGACGGACGAGGCGAATCCCGAGGTGAACGCCACGGTGTTCGATCTCTTCCGCGCGTTCCAACGGGCGATGGAGCGGCTCAAGGAGCGGCGAGAGTTGGTGATCGCCCGCGAGCAGATCACGCTGGCCGAGAAGATCGCCGAGCTGCGCGCGCTCTTTCAGGAGCGGGAGCGCGTGGACATCACGGCGCTCTTCGAAACGGCACGCTCGCGGCGCGAATTGCTGATCCTTTTTCTGGCCGTGCTAGAATTAGTACGAGTCGCGCTCATTCGACTTGTGCAGACGGAGCGGTTCGGTCGCATCCTGGCGCTCCGGGCCTCCGACGTGGACCAGGAGGAGGATGCGGCCGGATGACGCGGGATGACCATGCGGATTGAGGAGCTGAAGCCGATCCTGGAGGCGCTGATCTTCACGGCCTCGGAACCGATCACCGAGGAGGAGCTGGCGCAGATCCTGCCGGAGGCGGATCGGGCGACTCTGGCGGCGGCCCTGGAGGCGCTGCGGCGCGACTACGCGGCCGAGGGGCGCGGATTGGAGCTGCGGCGGATCGCGGGGGGGTATCGGATCTGCACGCGTCCGGAGCATCACGAGTATATCCGGCGATACCTGAAGACCCGACCTTCGGCCCGCCTCTCGATGGCCGCCCTGGAGACGCTGGCCGTCATCGCGTACAAACAACCGATCACGCTGCCGGAGATTCAGGAGATTCGAGGCGTCAACTCCGCGCGCGCAGTGCGAACGCTCCTGGAGCGACGGCTCATCGAGCCGAAGGGGCGAAAGCCGGTCGTCGGCCGCCCGATCCTCTACGGCACCTCGCGAGAGTTCCTGATCCAATTCGGACTCAATGACCTGAGCGAGCTGCCGACGATCGAGGACTTCGAGGAACTGACCGAAGGAGCCTCAGCCTCGTGAACGGCTATGGAGGTGCGCCTGCAAAAACTGATCGCGGAAGCGGGGATCGCCTCTCGGCGAAAGGCCGAGGAATTGATCCGTCTGGGCCTGGTGACCGTCAACGGACACGTCGTCACGAAGCTGGGGACGAAGGCCGATCCCGAACGGGATCACATCAAGGTCCAGGGGAAGCTCATCAACCCGCTCCTGCGCTCGCGCAAGAAGGTCTACATCCTGCTCAACAAGCCGAAGGGGTATCTCTCGAGCCTCTATGATCCGCAAGGGCGACCGCTGGTGACGAAGCTCCTGCCGCCACTGCCGGCGCGCGTGCATCCGGTGGGGCGCCTGGACTTCAACACGGAAGGGCTGCTGCTGCTCACCAATGACGGGGAGTTCACCCATCTGATCACCTCGGCGAAGTTCCACATCCCCAAGGTCTATCATGTGAAGGTCAAAGGCATCCCGGATGAGAAAGCGATCAAGCGCCTGCAGCGCGGCGTCGTCATTGATGGCAAGCGCACGGCTCCGTGCGAGATCATCGAGATCGAGCGGACTCGGACGAATGCCTGGTATGCTGTGACGCTCTATCAAGGGCTCAGCCGCCAGATTCGCAAGATGTTCGATCTGATCGGCCACTCCGTCATCAAGCTGCGGCGGGTGGCGATCGGATTTCTCACCGATGAAGGGCTGAAGCCGGGCATGTGGCGATACCTGACGCCGGAGGAAGTCCGCCGGTTCTTCGCCGTGCGCGAGGGGAAACAGATCGCGCCGGTCGTCCCCCTGAAGGTGCGGCGAACGGAGAGGTGAGCATATGACCGAACGCCATCGAGAGCGCTCCGCGGACGTGGCCCCGCCCTCGCGCGGTGCGGCTGATCGCGTCCCGGTGTCTTCGACCGGGCCCCTGACCTTGCGTCAGCGGGTCGAGGAGCTGCGCGCGTTAGAAGCGCGTCTGCGCCTGGGCGGGGGTCCGGAGAAGATCGCGCGCCAGCATCAGCAGGGTAAGCTGACGGCGCGCGAGCGCATCGAGCGGTTGCTGGACCCGGGCAGCGATTTCCTGGAGATCGGCCTCTTGGTCGCCTACGACCAATATGGCGGGGAAGCGCCGGCAGCGGGCGTCGTCACTGGCATCGGCCTCGTTCACGGTCGTCCGATCGTCATCGTCGCCAACGACGCGACGGTCAAAGCGGGCGCCTGGTGGCCGGAGACGATCAAGAAGATCCTGCGCATGCAGGAGATCGCCATGCGCAATCGCGTCCCGATCGTCTACCTGGTGGATTCGGCGGGCGTCAACTTGCCATATCAAAGCGGCGTCTTCCCCGGACAGTACGGCGCCGGACGCATCTTCTACTACAACTCGATCATGCGGCGGTATCTGAAGGTCCCGCAGATCGCGGCCGTCATGGGGCCGTGCATTGCGGGCGGCGC
>JBEPZV010000046.1:0-17976 GCA_041640655.1 bacterium | reverse complement strand
CTGATGGGCATGAGCTTCGCCGCGGGCGTGCTTGTGTCGCTCTGGGCGCTGGCCGGAGGCGTCATCGCCTTGCGGGCGACGGGCGAGCAGATCGGATGGGGCTTCCAATTTCAATCCCCCACGTTCATCGTCGTCATCAGCACGGTGATCTTCGTCTTCGCGCTCAATCTCTTCGGCGTCTTCGAATTTCGGAGTCCGAGCGTCCGTTCGCGGTGGTTGGAGCAGCCGGGAAGGGTAGGGGCCTTCTTCAATGGCGTTCTGGCGACGACGCTGGCGACGCCGTGCACGGCGCCGTTTCTGGGGACGGCCGTGGGATTCGCCTTCGCGCAACCGGGGCGCATCGTTTGGCTCGTCTTCACGGCGATCGCTCTCGGGCTGGCTCTCCCCTACGTGGTGCTCGCGTGGAATCCGCAGTGGTTGCGATTCGTCCCGCGACCCGGGATGTGGATGGTGCGATTCAAGCAGGCGATGGGGTTTCTCCTCCTCGGCGCGCTCCTGTGGCTCCTCGATGTGCTGGGGAGCCAGATGGGATTAGAGGCGGTCATCTGGACCGGCGTCTTCCTCCTCGTGGTCGCCGTCGCCGTATGGATGATCGGTCAGGTGGGGCCGCAGGCGTCGCGGGGACGCCGATGGGGGACGTGGGGAGTCGCCGCGGCACTGGTGCTCGGGGGCTACGTCTGGGCGTTTGAGAAGGAGTTGCGGTGGCGAGAGGCGCGCGCCCTCGCGGCGGAGTCCCCGGCGACCGCAACGTCTGGGGAGGAGATCGAGTGGAAGCCGTTCTCGCTGGCCGATATCGAACGGCGCGTCCGACGGGGGGAGACCGTCTTCATTGACTTCACCGCGGAGTGGTGTTGGAACTGCAAGGTGAACGAGCGAACGGTTCTCGCGTCGGAGGCCGTCCGCCGGAAGATGCGCGAGTTGCGCGTGACGGCCATTCGCGCCGATTGGACGAATCGCAATCCGGAGATCACGCGCATGCTCGCCAAGTTCGGCCGGTCCGGCGTGCCGTTTTATGTGATCTTCCCGGCCGGTCGGCTGACGGAGCCCATCACGCTGCCGGAGCTGTTGACGCCCGGCCTGGTGATTCGGGCGTTGGAGGAAGCAGGGCCGAGTCGGATTGCAGAAGAAGCGCTCGGCACCGCGACTCGATGAGGTGATCTTCCTCGATGGTTCGCTTCGCGTGAGCCGTCGGGGCGATAGTCAAGGAGGGACTTATGCGGCTCGCGACACGGATGGCGCGTTTGGGAACGGAGACGGCTTTCGATGTGTTAGTGCGCGCTCGTGAGCTGGAACAGCAGGGGCGCGAGATCATTCATCTGGAGCTGGGCGAGCCGGATTTCCTCACGCCGGCGCCCATCATCGAAGCGGCCTATCGCGCCTTGAAGGATGGGTGGACGAAGTACGGCCCGTCGGCGGGACTGTGGCCACTACGGGAAGCCATCGCGGAGGACGTCTCGCGCCGACGCGGTCTCTCGGTCTCCCCGGATCAGGTGGTCGTCACCCCGGGGGCGAAGCCGATCATCTTCTTCTCGATCCTCGCCCTCGTTGAGGAGGGGGATGAGGTGATCTATCCGAACCCCGGGTTCCCGATCTATGAGTCCATGATCAACTACGTCGGGGGCGTGCCCGTGCCGATCCCTCTTCGAGAAGAGCGCGACTTCACGCTCGATGTGGAGGAGTTGATCGGCAAGATCACCCCGCGCACCCGGATGATCATCTTGAATTCCCCGCACAATCCGACCGGGGGCGTTCTCGGATACGAGGACCTGAAGGCGATCGCGGAAGCTGTCGTGGATCGCGATCTGATGATCCTCTCCGATGAGATCTACAGCCGCATCGTCTTCGAGGGCGAACATGTGAGCATCGCGCAATTTCCGGGGATGCTGGAGAAGACGATCATTCTGGATGGGTTCTCGAAGACATATGCCATGACCGGCTGGCGGCTGGGCTATGGCGTCATGCGAGCGGATTTGGCCGCGCAGATCGCAAAGCTGCAGACGAATTCGACTTCGTGCACGGCGTCGTTCGTGCAGATCGCGGGGATCGAAGCGCTGCGCGGGGATCAGACGCCGGTCGCCGAGATGGTCGCGGAATTCCGCCAGCGGCGAGATCGGATCGTCGCCGGATTGAACGCGATCGAGGGATTCTCGTGTCGGAAGCCCAGAGGGGCCTTCTACGTCTTCCCCAACATCACGGGGACGGGGTGGACCTCCAAGGCGCTGGCCGATTACTTGCTCGAAGAAGCTGGCGTCGCGTGCCTGGCGGGAACCGCTTTCGGTGCCTATGGGGAGGGGTACATCCGCTTCTCCTATGCCAACTCTTTGGAGAACATCGAGCGCGCGCTCGAACGCATCGCCCGGGCGATGGCGAAAGCTCGAGCCGTCGCGTGAGCGATGTCGGCGGGAGGTGGAAGTCGTGAAGCAGATCCTGGCCGAGCACATCGGAAAGACGATCGAGGTTCACTACGGTGGCCCTTCCGCCGTCCGGGGGACGCTGGAGGACATCGTGGATGGCGTCGCCAGATTGAAGGATGAGGAGGGAACGGTCGTCTATGTGGCGCTCGACAAGATCCATGCCTTCTGGGAGGTCAAGGAGAGGGAGAAGCCGCTGGGCTTCGTCGTGAAGTGAACGAACGGGATCAGGGATCGCGGGCGCTCATCGGTCGCGTGGGGAGTCCTCCGGGCATTCCAGGCGGAAGCGATCGGTGGCCGATGCGGTGATCTCGCGACCGGCGGCCTGTTCGCTTCGGATGAAAGCAATCAAGGCATCGCGGATGGTCACCCCTGTGGGGATGACGCGACGGGCCGTCGCGAGCATCGCATATCCGGCGCCTCCCTGGTACAGATAGTCGGACGTGGCCAACCGATAGACGGCGTGCGGATCAATCGGTCGGCCATCCAGAGAGGCCGCCCGCAATTCCCCCCGGCAGGCGACGATGTGAATGCCGGAGATGGCGTCGGTGACCTGTTCGTTGCCGCGCGCGACCAGGTGCCGCAGGAGCGCCAGAAGCGTCTCGCCGGAGATCTCCAGGACAACGATCTGATTCTCGAAGGGCATGACCTCGTAGATCGTCCCCAGCGTGATCTTCCCCCGCGCGATGGGACGGCGCAAGCCGCCGGAATTCTGCAGGGCGGCGTGCACGGGTTCTCCCGTGCTCTGCTCCGCCGTGCGACGGATCACGTCGGCGACGAAGGCGCCAAGCGATCCGCCGCCGAGGCCCTTGACCAGGTCTTGCCCCGCGCGTCCGATGACGGTGCGCATCTCGGCTCGAAGGCGCTCCCCGTAGCGGGCGACTAGTTCGCGAACGGCCTTATCCTCGCCCACGCTGGCGTCCACGCGAATCTGCGCAGGCTTGATGCGAATATCGGCCGTCGGCGGCGCTTGAGGGGCCTGGGCCAGTGGGTGGCTCCCGCTCATCAGAACGAGCGAGAAGACCCACGCGGGCCCTCGAAGCCTTCGATTGACGATCCGCAGCACGCGCATCTTCCGACTCCCCGTCTCGGGGGAAGTATAGCACAAGGTTCCTCGTCGGGATGAGGATGTGCTATAGTGCCGAAGTTATGTCCATGAAGCTCGTCGCGTCTGTGGCGGAGCCGACGCTGGAGCGCGCGCTGGCGGTGATGGCGTCGGTGGACGAAGTCGCCGATGGAGTCGAGCTGCGCCTGGATGCGCTCGGGAGACATCCGGTGGGGGACCCCACATCGGTTCTCGCTCCGGTCGTGGGGGCGACGGCGAAGCCGATCATTCTGACGTATCGGCCTCGTGAGGAAGGGGGGTATGCGGCTGCATCGCTCTCCGAACGATTGCGATTCTGGTCGAAGGTGATCGCGTGGGCGGAGCAGCGGGGGGAGGTGCGCGCGCGCCTCTTCTACGATCTGGAGATGGATCTCGTCGAGGCGTTCCTCCATGCTGCCCCACCCGAGCGTTCGGGCGTTCTCCCCTGGGAGCGGGTGATCCTCTCGCACCATCGGTATGACGCGGTGCGGTGGGAGGATGTCCTGGCCCTGTACGAGCGGGTGCGTGCCGTTCCGGCGCGGTTTCTGAAGCTCGCCCTCTTTGCTCACGATATTGGGGATTCGCTCCTCATCTTTCGCCTCCTGGAGCGCGCTCGGCAGGAGGGGAGGGAGCTGGTGGGGATCGCGATGGGGAGGGCAGGACTTCTGACACGCATTCTCGGCGTGGCCTACGGCAGCGCCTTCACCTATGGTGCGGCCGCAACCGGGCGCGAGACAGCTCCCGGACAGATCCCCGTCTCGGAATTGCGCGCGCTCTATCGGGTCACGGAACTCGGGCGGCAAACGGTCGTCGCGGGGGTGATCGGGCATCCCATCGGCCATTCCCTCTCGCCGCTGGTGCACAATACGGGATTCCGTCTCCTCGGATTGGATTTCGTGTACGTGCCGCTTGAAGTCGCGGCGCTCGATCGCTTCATGCGCGATTTCGTGCGACCGGAGACGCGGCAGATGCCGTGGCGGCTGCGTGGCTTGAGTGTCACGATCCCGCATAAGCTCGCGGTCCTGAACTTCTTGGACGATGTGGAGTCCATGGTGCGATGCGTCGGCGCGGCGAATACGATCGTCGTCGAGGGAGAGCGTCTTGTGGGCCACAACACCGATGTCGCGGGGGGGACGGAGCCGTTGGCCGAGCGCATCGCTCTGGAGGGAGCGCGCGTGGCGATCGTGGGAGCGGGAGGGGCTGCGCGCGCACTGGCCTACGGCGTGCGCGCGCGCGGCGCGCGTGTGCTCCTCTTCGGGCGACGTCTGGAGCGTGTCCGGGAGCTGGCGGAAGCGATCGGGGCGAAAGCCTATGCGCTGGCCGAACTGGCCGCGCATTCGTTCGACGTTTTGATCCACGCCACGCCCGTTGGGATGTCGGGGTATCCGGAGCAGGAGCTGATCCCTGAGGAGGCGCTGCGCCATCGGCCTCTGGTGTACGATCTCGTCTACAACCCCTTGGAGACACCCCTGCTGCGCCGGGCGAAACAGATGGGATGTCCGGTTCTCTCCGGCGTGGAGATGTTCCTGCGCCAGGCGGCCGAGCAGTTTCGGCTCTGGACGGGCCTTCATCCGCCGCTTGATGCCCTGAGAGAGCGCGTGTATACTGCACTGAGTTGAATTGTGGAGGCTGTTGGGGAGTACGCGCAGCGATGATCGAGATCCGAGTACCGGGTTCAACATCCAATCTCGGAGCGGGCTTCGATACGGTGGGATTAGCGCTCCGCGTGTATCTGAAGGTTCGCGTGGAGAAGTTGAATGCTACCGCACCCGCACACGAAGTGTTCGTGGAGGGGGTGGACGCCTCGCTCATCCCGACCGATGAGCGGAACATGATCGTGCGCGCGATGCAGTTCGCCGGGGAGCGCGAGGGGGTCGCGGTGCCGAAGGTGCGTCTGCTGATCGAGAACCAGATCCCGGTCGCCCGTGGCCTCGGGGGAAGTGGAGCGGCCATCGTCGCGGGCCTGACGGCCTTCGAGGCGATGACCGGGCGCGTGCTCGGTGAGGAGAAGTTGCTCGCCTATGCCTGCGAACTTGAGGGCCATGCCGATAACGTGACGCCGTCGGCCGTCGGCTCGCTTGTCCTCACCTGTCGGACGGAAGATGGGAAGGTGCGATATATTCAGGACGAATGGCCTCCGGAGCTGAAGATCGTCGCTGTCGTCCCCGACGTGCTGCTGGCCACGGAGACGGCGCGGAGCGTTCTGCCCGAGCAGATCCCGCTGCAGGATGTCATCTTCAATCTGCAGCGCGTCGCGCTCTTTTGGCCGGCGTTGCGCCGTCACCGATTCGATTTGGTTCGCGAGGCCATGCGCGATCGCGTGCATCAGCCGTATCGGCAGAGCTTGGTTCCCGGCCTCTCCGATGTCTTGCAGATTCGCGATGTGGATGGCCTGGTCGGCGTGGCGCTGAGCGGGGCCGGACCGACGGTTGTCGCCATCGCGTCGAGCAATTTCCGAAAGATCGGCGAGGAGCTGGTCGCGTGCTTCGAGCGTCACGGCGTGTCCGCCCGGTCGCTGATCCTCGATGTGGATACGACCGGACGCGCCGTCTCCCGATCGGACGTCGAGGTGGAGAGTTGAGCTTCATCCTCGCGAGAGGGGGGCTTCGCGAACCCTCTCCGCATGAATCCCGCCGCCTTCGGACAGTTCCGACAGAGCCAGGCTCTCTTTGGGGAGGTTCGCCGCCGGGAGGGTGAAGAAGAACGTGCTGCCGACACCCGGCGTGGATTCGACCCAGATGCGTCCGCCATGCGCCTCGATGATCCGCTTGCAGAGCGCGAGTCCCACGCCTCGTCCGGGAAATTCCTCCTCGGAATGCACCCGCTGGAAGACGTGGAAGATTCGCTCCCAATGCTGGGCTTCGATGCCGATCCCATTATCGCGCACGTAGAACGTGTGCTCCGGATCGGCGGTCGGCGCGCACCCGATCTCGACGAGCGGGCGCGGCTTGTCATTGAACGTGAGCGCGTTCTGAAGGAGGTGGAGGAAGACCAGACGCAGATGGGCGGCGTCCGCGAGGATGATGGGCCAGGGGCCGGTGAGCGTGAGCCAGGCGTTGCGTTCTTCCAGAAGTGGGGATACGGTCTCGCGAATCTCCTCCAGGAGACGTCCCACATCGGTCGGCTCTCGACGAAGGGCCTCGGGCGTGATGTGGGCGAGTTTCAGGAGATCGCCGATCATCTCGCGCAGGCGAAGGGCTGCGCGCTCGATCGCCGTGAGGTATTCGCGCGCGGAATCGTCCAGCCGCGTCCCGCCCTCTTCTTCAAGCAGCTGCGCGGCGTTCAAGATGATCTGCAGCGGCTGCCGAAGGTCGTGAGAGATGATGTGCAGGAATGTCTCATGCTCGGCGTGGGCGCGTTGAAGTTCTTCGCGCAGGCGGTCGCACTCGTGCTGGAGCTGGCGTAACTGTTCTGTCCACTCTGCAGTTTCGGAGAGCCGCTTCGCCTGATGTTGAGAGAGGACGAGGTTCCCCTGCCTGTCGAAGAGCGCGTGTGAGGAGAGCGCGATCGGGAGGAGCGTTCCATCCCGCCGTCGCAGCATGAGCCTGCCCTCGGCCTTTCCCTGCGTTCGGACGTCACGCAGGAGCGCCTGAAGCGCTTCGCGCTCGGCGTCGGGGAGGAGCGAGGCGAGGGAGGCTTCGAGGAGTTCCGCCCTCTCATATCCGAGAGCCTTCGCCAGGTCTTCATCGAGATTCTGCAGCCGCCCCTCGGCATCGAGGAGGAAGGTGAAAGCCGTCGGGGCATCGGTCGAGGGCGGGCCGCCACTCGGTTCGAGCCGTGGGGGATGGGCCTTCGTTCCGCCGGGCGATGGGGAACGCCAGGTGTGAAGGTGCTCGGAGAAGGTGTGGAGCATGGTTTTGAACGCCCGGAGCACCTCATCCATTTCTCGCGGGCCGTAGATGCGGGTGTTAGCGAGCTTGGCCGTGACGAGCAGGAGTTCAGACGCGAACGCTTTGAACGCGTCGAGCACTTCGGCCGTCGAGGCATGGCGCACGCGGCGAGGATCGAAGAGCGCCGCGTCCGATGCCCCGTGCTCCGGGAGGAGGAGTCGGGCGCGCTCGGCGGCTTGTCGCCGGGCGCATTCGATCAGAAGGAGTGCTGGGTGGACGCCGAAGAGCGCGTTCAAGCAGGGGCGCACGTGGCGATGAAACGTGTCCTCTAGCAGTCGGGCGATCGGTTCAGCCTCCGGGCAGGTGAGGGCTTCGTCGAGCGCGGAGAGATCAAGCGGCGGGATCTCGCGCTCGCGCCGAAGGATGCGATGCACGCGCGCGAGCAGTTCGTCGCGCCGCGTGCCTTTGACGATGAAGTCCTCAGCGCCGACTTCGAGCCCGCGCAGCACATCCACAATCTGATCGCGCACGCTGTAGAGGACGACCGGAACGGCGCGCGTCGCCTCGTCCTCCTTCAGCCTTCGACAGACCTCATAGCCGTCCATCTGCGGCATGTTGAGATCGAGGAGCACCAAGTCCGGCTGGGTCTCGCGCGCGAGCGCGAGCGCGCGCGCCCCATTCGTCGCTGTGAGGACCTCGTAGCCGGCTTGGTCGAGGATCCTCGCCGTGAGCTTCAGTTCGATCGGCGAGTCGTCGACAACGAGAATGCGTTTCGCCATCGCCGAACTCCTTTCTCGATCGCTCTTCGCGCGCCTGGCGCGAAGCGAGCGGGGAGTGGTGCTTCATGCCGGGAGTGGGGCTTGCTGCGACTTCCCCAACAGGTGCCCGATGGTCTCCAGGAGCTGTCGTGGCGTGTATGGCTTTTGCAGGATGTGCACGTTCTCCACGCGAATGCCGTTGAGACCGCTCTCTTCCGGGTTGTATCCGGTGACCAAGAGGATTCGCGCCCGCGCGTCCCGCTCTCGAATCCGGCGGGCGGCTTCGATCCCTGTGACCCCCGGCATCAGGGCGTCCAAGACGATCGCGGCGATCTCCCGCTGATGGTCCTCATAGAGCCTCAGCGCTTCTTGTCCATCGCGCGCCTTCAGGACGCGATAACCATGCGCGCGAAGAACCTTCTCTTCAAGATCGAGAAGAACCGGCTCGTCGTCGGCCAGGAGGATCAGCTCGTCCGCGCCTCGGATCAGGGGAGTTGTACTCCCCCCTCCCCTGGGGATCGCCGTGCGTTCGGTGAGAGGCAGGTAGAGGTCGAACCGACTTCCGAGACCGGGTGCGCTCTCGACGGTGATGAATCCGCCGTGAGCGCGCACGATCCCGTAAACGACCGAGAGGCCGAGCCCCGATCCCTTCCCGACCTCCTTTGTCGTGAAGAAGGGCTCGAAGATGCGCGCTTGCACCTCCGGCGTCATTCCGATCCCCGTGTCCGCGACCGAGAGGCGCAAGTATGCGCCCGGCGGGGCATCCGGGGGGAGTGGTGGGACTCCCGGCTTCGCGAGCGTGACCGGCGCACATGAGATCGTGAGCGTTCCGCCATCCGGCATGGCGTCGCGCGCGTTCACGGCGAGGTTCATCAGGACCTGTTGTAACCCCACGGGATCGGCCTCGAGCGATCCGATATGCTCGGAGACGTCCAGGCGAACGGCGATCGTCTCTGGCAAGACGCGTTGCAGCAGGCCGACCATCTCCTTCAAGAATTCCCGCACGTCGAGCGTGGTGCGATGCACCTCGATGCGCCGACTGAAGGTCAAGAGTTGACGGACGAGCCGGGCACCGCGCTGTCCCAGAGTGAGCACGTTCTGCAGCAATTCGCGACGCGGGTCCCGAGGGTCGAGCTCTCGCAAGGCCAATTCGGTGAACCCGAGCATGCCCGTCAGGAGGTTGTTGAAATCATGAGCGATCCCCCCGGCCAACGCGCCGATGGATTCCAACTTCTGCGCGTGCATGAGCTGCTTCTCCAAGCTCTTCTGTTCGGTCACGTCGCGCACGGTCGCCCGGTAGCGGAGCGCGCCCTGTTCATCGCCCTCCACCGTCATGTTCACGCGTACGGCGAAGTGCGTCCCATCGCGGCGAACCATCTCCAGCTCCAGTTCGCGGACCGTCCCCCCCTCCTTGAGGGAGACGAGGGCGTGCTCGAAGATACGTCGGCTGCGCTCATCCAGCACATCGCCGAATGTGAGTTGCCCGACGACCTCCTCTCGCCGGTAGCCGAGCCACCGGAGTTCCGTCTCGTTGATCTCCAGAAACGTGCCATCGGGAGCGAGCGTGTGGTAGCCGTCGGGGGCATTGTTGTAGAGATCGCTGTATCGCTCCTCCGAACGGCGGAGGGCCTCCTCTTTTCGCTTCAACTCCGTGATGTCCACCGTCACGGCCAAGGCGCCCGCGAAGGTCCCCGCCTCATCCCACAGGGGAGCGGCGGCGATGAGGAAGTCTCGCAGCTCGCCCTCCTTCGTTCGCATGCGCACCTCGTAGCGGGAGCTTTCCCCCCTCCGTCGCTTCTCCGTCTCGGCAGTCACCCGCGGACGATCCTCTTCCGGTATCAGGCTCAGGATAGAGCGCCCGATCAGTTCCTCCTCGGCGTACCCCAGGGCACGGGCGAAGGCGGGGTTCACATAGCGGATGAGCTCGTTGGCGTCTGCGATGAGGATCCCCTCTTGGGCCAGCTCCACAAGCTGGCGATATTGTTCCTTCATCCGTTCGGTGGTGTGGTGTAACGCTTCCAGCTCGCGGTGCTGGCGCTGCAGCTCCTCATAATATGCGCGCAGCCGGAGGACCAGCTCGTTGAACGCATGGGCCACCTCGCCCAGCTCGATCACGCGGGGGATGCGCACGCGCGCGCGCAGATCGCCCCCTTGAACCTGGCGCAGCGCCTTCGCCAGGCGGCGGATCGGAGTCGTCACCACCTGTTCCAGGATCAGGAAGATCAGCAGCGCGAAGATCGTGCCATTGAGGGCGTGGGTCAGCAGGCTCACGCTCAGCTGGGTCTTCAAGCGCGCATCGAGGAACGCTGTGTCGAAAGCGAGCAATAGGACGGCCGCCGCTTCCGTCTGGAAGTATTGTTCGGCCGTGGTTGAAATCGGCATGAGCGCGAGGTACAAGGAGGCACTCGCGAGCGGTTGGTACAGCGGGCGTTTCTCCTTCAACGCCCGCTGTATCAGCGGAAGCGCTTCGGGGAGGACCGCCTGGACCTCTCGCCCGACCACATCGGACCGATGAGCCGCCAGGATGCGCTGCCTCCGATCAATGAGAAGGGCCTGCTTCACCCGGCGGTCGCCCGCCGCGCTCTCGAGCACCGAGCGCAACATCCCGTGATCCTGACGAACGAGCAGCATCTGAACGGGGTATCGCAGGTTGCCCGCCAGATTGGCGGCATCCGTGTAGACCTCTTCTCGCGCCGCGGCCTTCTGCCTGTGATAATCCAGCACCACGAGCAATCCCGAGAGAAGAAAGGTCCCCGCGAAGGTCGCCACGGCGAGCGATGCGGAGAGAGAAGGCGCGAGTCGGCCATGGAATTTCGACTTCATGGGAGTTCCCGGATCAGCGCGACGTCGAAGAGCTGAGAGACCCCTTCGACCTCGCGAATGATATTCACTCGGCGGTGGCGTTCGATGAGCTGCTCGAGCGCGGCGCGTCCGGCCGGCGTGTCGAGCGCGCGGAGATTCTCCTCTCGGTCGAGGAATCGAATCCCGGCCAACATCGCCTTCGCCTCTTCGATCGAGACGCGCGAGCGTTCGGCGAAGAAGCGCGCCGCCTCCTCCGGATGCGTGCGGCCATACGCCACAGCGCGGAAGTAGGCGCGAAGCAACCGTCGGCATTCCTCGCGGCGTTCCTGCAGCAACGATTCCTGGATTGAGAGCACGTCGGCGATTTCCCCCGGAAGCTCGCGGCTCGAGAAGAGAATGTTCGCGCCCGTACGACGAACCGCTGGCGTCAACCAGGGCTCGAAGGTCAGCCACGCCTCGATCTCGCGTCGCAGGAAGGCCTGTTGGCCATCTTGGGCGGAGAGGTTCACCACGGTGACCTCCTCCTCCCTCAAGCCCGTGCGTTCGCGCAAGCGCGCCCACAGATAGCTCCCGACGCCCCAAGGGCTGATGCCCACCCGCTTCCCTCGCAGCTCGTGAATCGTCCGGATCTCAGGCTGGGCGATGAGACCCTCAGCGCCCTCAGAGTAGGCGAGCACGGCGACGCCCTTAGCGGTCTTCACCCTCTGCGCCAGTTGCAGGAAGCCGCTCAGGCTGCTGGCTAAGGCGTCGAGCCGATGGGCCTCATAGGCCTGGGCGGCTGCCGGAAACGCGCTGAATTCTCGCAGCTCCACCGCTACCCCTTCTTCTCGAAAGAACCCCTTGTGCTCCGCGAGGCTGAGGAACCCGTGTCCGGGGAAGGGACTATATCCGATGCGGATCGGCCCCGGAGATGGTCTCCCGCAACTCCCGCTCAACAGGGCGAGCGCGAGCGCGCCGGTTATCACCACGCGCGGAAGGACCTGTTTGAACGATGAGCACCAGCGAGCGAACCCCACTCCCTTCCCGTTTCCGCCGAGCACTGAGTCCCCATCCGCATAGAGTCATCACTTCGCCCTCCCTTCGTGAGGGCATGACACAGCCTCCGATATTTTTGGAGACCCGGGCAGTTCGGACAATACGGCGTTCGCCGGATTTTCACGAGGCAAACGCCGGAGCCCGAGGGGAGCGCTCGCGCTCGTTTCAGCACCGGTCGTGCGATCGGCTCAGGGCCTGATCCGCCAGCATGGCCGGTCCTCACCTCTTCCCCGGCCCGTAGAGGACGCGTCCCGGGCGGGCTCCCGTGTGCTCCCCATCTTGAATGACGAGGACTCCGTTGACGAGCACATGGCGAATCCCTTCAGCATATTGATGGGGGTTTTCGAACGTCGCCCGATCTCCGACCCGTTCGGGATCGAAGATGACCAGATCGGCGGCCATTCCCGGTCGGATCATCCCGCGATCCCAGAAGCCGAAGACCTGCGCCGGGAGGCTCGTCATCTTCCGAATGGCTTCCTCCCAGGAGAGGAGGGCGCTCTCGCGCACATACCGACTGAAGACGCGGGCATTGTTTCCGTAGCCTCGGGGATGCGGCACGCCCTGTCCCGGTTCCAGAACGCCCGCATCTGAGGCGATCATGGTGAAGGGTTGCCGCAGGATGTGCGCGATGTCGCGTTCGTGCATCTTGTGATAGACCATCTGCACGCGCCCTTCGCTGGCGAGGAACATCTCGATGATTTGTTCGGCTTGCTCCTCGACGCTCGCTTTCCGTCGGACGAGCCGCGTGATCTCGGCGATGTTTTTGCCGTTGAAGCTCGGGTCCGGGCGATACTGGGCGACGTAGGCGTAGGAATAGTCTTTGAATCCCTGCTCGCGGATGTTGCGGATCATCTCCCGCTTGATGCGCGCGCGCAGATTTGGATCGCGGAGCCGTTCGACGGCTTTCGCGCGACCACCATCATGCACCCAGCTTGGCAGGAGCGTCTCCAAGCCTGTGCTGGAGGCCGGGTAGACGTACTGGTCCACGGTCACGGGAAGGCCACGAGCGCGGGCCTCTTGGACCAGTTGGACGGTGCGACGGCTCTCCCCCCAGAGCTTCTTGCTCGAGACCTTGAAGTGGGAGATCTGCACGGGCACGCCCGCGCGCTCGCCGATGGTGATCGCCTCGCGAATCGCGTCCAGGACGCCGTTGCCCTCATCGCGAATGTGGCTGGCGTAGATGCCTCCATATTGGGCGACGACGCGCGCCAGCTCGATGATCTCCTCGGTCTTCGCGTACGTCCCCGGGATGTAAATGAGTCCGGTGGAGAGGCCGACGGCGCCCTCCCGCATCGCTTGCTCGACCAGATGCTTCATCCGCTCCAGCTCTTCGGGGGTCGGCTGACGCGCCTCTTCCCCCATCACGGCGCGGCGAACCGTGTTGTGGCCGATGAGCGTCGCCAGGTTGATCGAGAGACCCTGGTCCTCCAATCGGCGCAGCGCGTCTCCGATCGGGAGCCAGGAGCCTCCGCAATTGCCCGTCACAACGGTGGTCACGCCCATGCGCAGGAAGTTCTCCGCCGTCGGTCGGCGCAGGATCCCCCCCTCCACGTGCGTGTGCACGTCAATGAACCCGGGCGCGACGATGAACCCTCGCGCGTCCAGCACGCGAGCGGCTTCCTCCGCGGGGATCCGTCCGATCGCGGCGATTCGTCCATCTCGAATCCCAATGTCCGCGATGAACCAGGGATTCCCCGTCCCATCCACAATGCGTCCATTTGTGATCACCAGGTCGTAGGCCGGGGCGGTCGCCCACGCGGTCGGCCAGATGAGGATCACGCTCAGAATCAGAAGCGCCCATTTTCGGATTCGCATCGCTCACCTCCTCGGTTCGGGATTGTGACTCACGGGGAGAAAATATACCCGCCTGCCTTGGCTCTCGTCACGTCAAGCGGAGGGAGGAGGCGAGGCCTCGCTCCTTCGCTCTTGGGGAGCGGGGGGAGGGAGCATCTCGCTTCAAGGAGAAACCGGAGACGATCTCTTAGGCCGAGCCCTTGGTCGCCCTGAGCTTCGCTTCCAGGTACACGCGGAGGGCGACGGCACTATTGTGCTCCAAATCGCGAGCGCTGAAGAGCAACGTGATCGTCCCCTGGCGCGCGGCCTCTAGCAGCGGCTTCCACGCCTCCGGCTTGCGGTCTAATTCGGCGAAGTAGCGACGTTGGAATTCTTCCCACTTCTTGGGATCGTGAGCGAACCATCGGCGCAGCGCTTCGCTGGGCGCGACCTCTTTCAGCCACCCGTCCATCGGCAGTGCGGCCTTCTTCATCCCGCGTGGCCAGAGGCGTTCGACGAGAAACCGACGCCCATCGCCAGGATCGGGCGGATCGTACACGCGCTTGAGGCGAATCTCCGGTGCTGATCTCTGGCTCATCCGATCTTCGCGTAGCCCCCGGCTACGCCGGCCATTCCGCAACCCCTCACTCCGGACATTGGGCTTCCGTGAAGCGGACCCACGAGAGGATATGCTCCACGGAGGGCAGCTCGCCCCCCTCCGTGATCACGCGGGCGAAATAGATTTCGCCATATCGGTCGGCGATATAGAGCGCTCCGCTTGTCGCGACTCCATATGCGCGATGCGCGCGTCCGGTTTCATCCACGAGGACGGGGAAGAGAGAGGGGAGAGCGCGCGGCGCTCGTGCGATCGCTTCCGCCGCTGTGCGCGCATCGGGGGCGATCACCAGGACCTCCGCTTCCTCTCGATGGATCTCCGCATAACGATCGGCCAGTGCCCGGAGGAGTTCGATGAGCGCGGCATCGTGGCGCTCTCCGAGGAAGAGGAGGACGAGCGCCCGCTGCCCGCGATAATCCGAAATCCTCACAGGCTGTCCCGCCGCTGTCACCAACGTGACATCCGGCAGCAGCTCGCCCGGATGGGGATGCGACATCGCGTTTCTCTCGGTTCGCTCCATAGCGTTCCTGCAACAGGATGACAGCTTTCGCAGTGAAACTCAACGAGACCCGTGGCTTCAAGGCGATCCCTCAGGGCGGCGCGAGCGCCCTGTGGAGGAGGCGAGGCGTTCGGTCGCGCGCGATGGGGATCGCCGAAGGACTTGAGTCCCCGCTTGTTCTCCGGGGGCTTCGCTCCGTACCATTCTCCCCTATGCGGTGGCCGCGATCGAGTGGCATTCTTCTGCATATCACCTCGCTCCCGAGCCGAGGGGGGATTGGTGATCTCGGCCCGGAGGCGTATCGGTTCGTGGACTTTCTGGTCGAGACCGGTCAGCGCATCTGGGCGATCCTTCCCTTGGGCCCAACGGGGTATGGCGATTCCCCCTATCAATGCTTCTCCGCTTTCGCCGGCAATCCCTTGTTGATCAGTTTGGAGATGCTCGTTGAGGAGGGGCTCCTCTCACCGGAGGAAGCAGAGGGCGTGGACTTCCCCGAGGGAACGGTGGAGTACGAGCGCGTGATCCCGTTCAAGCTGGCGCGCTTGCGACAAGCCTTCGAGCGGTTTCTGACGCGGGCGTCGGCGGAAGAGCAAGAGGCGTTCGAAATGTTTTGTCGGGAGAACGCGTGGTGGCTCGAGGACTACGCCCTCTTCATGGCCGTGAAGGCGGCGCATGACGGAGCCGTGTGGACGCAATGGGATCCGCCGATCGCTCATCGGGACCCGCAGGCCTTGGACCAGTGGCGGCGGAGGTTGGCCCATGAGATCACCATGCGGAAGTATTGGGAGTTCCAGTTCTTCCGCCAATGGGCGGCGCTGCGCGCTTACTGTCGGCGACGCGGTATTTGGATCATGGGCGATCTCCCGATCTACGTCGCTCATGATAGCGCCGATGTGTGGGCGCATCGCGATCTCTTCCATCTGGATGAGAACGGGAACCCCACGGTCGTCGCCGGAGTCCCGCCGGATTATTTCAGCGAGACCGGACAGTTGTGGGGGAACCCGATCTATCGGTGGGACGTCATGGCTCGCGCCGGATACGCGTGGTGGATTGATCGGGTGCGATGGATGCTGCGGCTTGTGGACATCATTCGGCTCGACCATTTCCGCGGATTCCAGGCGTATTGGGAAGTGCCGGCGACGGAGCCGACGGCCATTCGCGGTCGGTGGGTGCAGGGACCGGGCGAGGCCTTCTTCGAAGCCTTGGAACAAGCGTTGGGCGAGTTGCCCATCGTGGCGGAGAATCTCGGCGTGATCACGCCCGACGTCGAAGCCCTGCGCACGCGCTTCGGATTCCCCGGCATGGCCGTCCTCCAGTTCGCATTCGGCGGCGATCCGTGCACCTCCTCGTTTCTCCCGCATCATCATGAGCGTGAGCTCGTGGTGTACACGGGCACGCATGATAACAATACGATCCTCGGATGGTGGAGTGGCGAGGAGAGCACGCTCGCGCCGGAGCAGGCGCAGCGCGAGCGAGAGCTGGCGCGAAAATATCTCGACCTCGATGATCGGCCCGTGCACTGGGCCTTCATCCGCGCCGCGCTCGGATCGGTGGCCGATCTGGCGATCATCCCTCTTCAGGATGTGCTGGGATTGGGCAGCGAAGCGAGGATGAATCGCCCGGCGCGGCCGACGGGGAACTGGCGCTGGCGATTTCGTCGCGAGATGTTGACGCCGGAGATCCGCGAACGATTGCGGGAGCTGACGTGGCTCTATGGCCGATTCCCCGATTGTTCGCCGGCGAAGGACTTGGTCCAATGCTGAGGTGATGATGGAGGACGAGAAGCTGATCGAGTGGGTGAAGAGGAAGCGGCCGGAGCTTTTACGCACGGATGAGGAGCGCCGCGCCCTTCTCCTCGGGACGCTCGTTCCCTATCTCCCCACACGCGAGGAGTTCACCGCTATCTTGGACCGCGCGGTTTGGAATCCTCTCGGAAGAGGTCCTTCGCCGTTCGCTTCAGGTGGCCCTCGAGGCCTGGTTGAAGGCCGGGCGCGTGCAGACCATGGAATTGGCCGGACGCCAGGTGGACGTCGTGATTCGCGATGCCGAGCACGTCATTCTGGAAGTGACGGCGCGGGCGCATCTGCAGGACATTGACAAGTTGAAGATGGCTGCCCGAGACTACGAGCACCGATTTGGCGTGAGACCGCGGTTGGCCATCGCCTGCGCCTCCATCACGCCTGTGGTCGTCGCGCGGTTGATCGCAGAGGGGATCGAACTGATCTCGGCAGAGGTTCCGGAATAAGCGCCTCGCCTTCGTCAGTGGAGCTCGGCTATTCCCCCTTGGCATCCATCCAGTTGCGCCCCAGGCCGATCTCGACCACGAGCGGGACGTTCAAGCGGTGCACATTCTCCATCTCCAGCTTGACGAGCGATGGGACGATCTCCCGCTCCTCCTCCGGGACCTCCAGCAGCAACTCGTCGTGCACCTGCAGCAAGAGGCGGCTCTTGAGGTTTTGCCGGCGCAGGGCATGGTGGACGCGGATCATAGCGAGCTTCACCAGATCGGCCGCCGTCCCCTGAATGGGCGCATTGATCGCCTCGCGCTCGGCGCGGGCGCGCAGGCTCGGATTTTTGTTGGCGATGTCCGGGATCGGTCGAATGCGCCCAAAGAGCGTGCGCACGTATCCGGTGCGCCGCGCTTGCTTGGGCGTCTCGTCCATGAACCGACGCACGCCGCGATAGGTGCGATAGTAGTTCTCGATCACGCGTTGGGCTTCTCGGCGCGAGAGGCCTGTGCGTTGCGCCAGACCGAAGGCGCCGATACTATAGGCGATACCGAAGTTGACGATCTTGGCTAAGCGTCGCAGCTCCTGCTCTTGTTCGGGCGTCTGCGCGCCGAAGACCGTTCGGGCGACATGCGCGTGGATGTCGAGACCACGCCGGAAGGCTTCGGTCATCTCCGGATCGCCGGTGATGTGGGCCAGGATGCGCAGCTCGATTTGCGAGTAATCGGCCGAGAGCAAGAGCCATCCTGGTTCGGCGACGAACGCGCGGCGAATCCGGCGGCCCAAGGGAGTGCGCACGGGGATGTTCTGCAAGTTGGGGGAGGCCGAGGAGAGTCGCCCCGTCGCCGTCCCCGTCTGATTGAACGTCGTATGCACACGTCCAGTCGTCGGATTCACGAGTCGAGGAAGGGCATCAATGTAGGTGCTCTTCAGTTTCACC
>JBEPZV010000045.1:0-18237 GCA_041640655.1 bacterium | reverse complement strand
ATGCCGTGGCCGCTTATGCGGGGATTCCGCTCACGCATCGCGGTCTCGCCTCGAGCGTGGCGTTTGTGACCGGACATGAATGCGCGGGCTCGCCGCGATCGGTGCGGTGGGACGCATTGGCGCATGCTGTGGACACGCTCGTGGTCTTCATGGGGGCGAGTCGGCTGCCGCAGATCGTCGAGCGCCTGCTGGAGGCGGGTCGTGCGCCGGAGACGCCAATCGCCGTCATCGAGCGCGGGACTCACGCGCATCAGCGGGTGCGCGTGGCCACGCTGGGCACGATCCGCGCCCACGTGGCGGCGGAGCCCGTTCGCCCTCCGGCGTTGATCGTCATCGGCGAGGTCGTGACCTTGCGAGAGCAATTGGCCTGGTTCGAAGAGCGCGCCCTCGCCGCGCGGGCTGTGCTCGTGGGGGAGGGGGAGACGTGACGTACTATCCCGTGTTCCTCGATCTGCGAGATCGCGAGGTGGTGGTCGTCGGCGGGGGAGCCGTCGCCGAGCGAAAGGTGCGGGAGCTTCTGGAGGCTGGTGCTCGCGTGCGCGTGATCAGTCGGACGCTCACCCCGGCGCTCGCCGAGTTGGTCGCCTGTGGGCGGATCGCCTTTCGTCGTGGGGAGTTCGAGGAGTCCGATCTGAAGGGAGCGTGGTTGGTCATCGGGGCGACCGATGAGGCCGAGACGAATCAGCGCGTGGCCGAGGCCGCCGCTCGCCATCGGCTCTTCTGCAATATCGCCGATGCGCCCGCGCGCTGTTCGTTCCTCGCCCCGGCTGTCCTCCGGCGCGGGGGGATCGCGATCGCCATCTCGACGGGCGGGCAGAGCCCGGCTCTGGCCGTTCATCTCAAGCGGCGGATTGCTTCGTTCATCGGCCCGGAGTACGCCACCTTGGCGGAACTGCTCGGCCGATGGCGCCCGCTCGTGCGCGAACGGATTCCTGATCCGAAGCGGCGGGCGGAAGTCTTCCGCCGTCTCGCGGGATCGCAGATGTTGGAGCGCTTGCGCGCCGGGGGGAGGACGGCTGCCGAGGACCATGCTCGCGCTCTCATCGAGCAGTGGGCGTGCGCGGAGCCTTCGCCAGAAGGCGCGCCGAATATTCTCTCAGGAGGTGATGGCTCATGAGCGAGACGTCTGTCCGTCAATGGGGAGGGGCTTTGACGACCCCGGCTCACGGGTTGTCTCCGGAAGATGTTCGTCGGCTCAATGAGGAGTTCGCCGGGAGACCGGCCGAGGCGTTACTGCAATGGGCGCTGGAGCGCTTCCATCCGCGCATCGCGCTGGCGTCGAGTTTCGGAGCGGAGGACGTCGTGCTCATCGACATGCTCTGGCGGCTCCAGCCACAGGCGCGCGTCTTCACGCTCGACACATGGCGCTTGCCGACGGAGACCTACGACGTCATGGATCGGGTTCGCGAGCGCTATGGGATCGCCGTGGAGATCTACACGCCGGATCCGGATGAGGTCGCGGAGATGGTGCGCGCGCATGGATACAACCTGATGTATCGTTCGGTCGAGCTGCGCAAGCTCTGCTGCCATGTTCGGAAAGTGAGGCCATTGGCGCGAGCGCTCGCGGGATTGGACGCCTGGATCACGGGATTGCGGCGGGAGCAAGCCGTGACGCGCGCGCACGTCGCCAAGATCGAATGGGACGCCGCGCACGGCGGGCGTGTGAAACTCAATCCGCTCGCGGACTGGTCGTGGGAGCAGGTGTGGGCGTATATTCGTCGGCATGATGTGCCGTACAATGTGCTGCATGATCGCGGGTATCCTTCGATCGGCTGCGCGCCGTGCACGCGAGCCGTTCAACCGGGCGAAGACCCGCGCGCCGGACGATGGTGGTGGGAGCGGAATCCCGCTCTTCAAGAGTGCGGGCTGCACGTCGCGGATGATCCCGCGCGCGTTCCGATCACGCTCTCCTCGCGTGAGGATATGGCGGCTTCGAGCGCGTGAGGGCGAAAACGCGCGCGTCCCGTCGGAGGCTCTTTGGCTGAGGGGCAGGCGGAGTCTTTCACGGGCATCACGCGCACAAGTGAGGGGGGAGGACAATGTCCATCGGGTTGTGGGGACTCGTGATTCTGGCGGGGCTTCTGGCGCAATTCGTGGACGTGATGACGGGGATGGGCTTCGGCGTGATCGCCAGCAGTCTCATGCTCGCGACCGGGCTGCCTCCCGTCGTGGTCGTCGCGACGGTGAATCTCGTGAAGGTGGGAAACGGCATACTGGCCGGTCTCTCTCACTGGAGGTTCGGCAATGTGCGTCGGGAATGGGTGCTCCCGCTCGCGATTCCCGGCGTCGCGGGCGCTCTCTTGGGAGCGACGCTCATCGGTCAACTCCCTGAAGATACGGTTCGGCGGTGGGTCTCCGTGCTCTTGCTCGCCCTCGGAGGGCTGCTCTTCGCCCGCTTCCTTCTTCGCGTGCGGGAAGAAGCGCCGGTGCTCGGGATTCTCTCCGCGTTTGATTCCCAGGCTGAGGTGCGCCACTCATGCGACGATGAGCGTCCGAGAGGGGGATGGTCACTTGCCGGCATCGGGTTTTTGGCCGGCCTCTTCAATGCCATGAGCGGAGCCTATGGGCCGTTCCTGACGACGCTGCTTCTGCTCACGCGCGGGGGCTCACCCCGCTACATCATCGGGACGGTCAGTTGCGTCGAGCTCTTTGTAGCCGGCGCGAGCGCGATTGGTCTCTTGCGCGCGCTCGGCTCATACGGCTTTCCATTGGGGCTCCCGATCGCGCTCTGGGCCGGGGGATTGATCGCGGCACCGTGTGGCGCCTATCTCTGCCGCCATCTCCCCGCGCGCGTGCTGGAAGGCGTTGTCGGCGCGACCGTCGTGAGCCTCAATCTCTGGAGCGTGCTGCGCGCCTTCGGATGAGGTCGGTTCATTCCGATCGTTTCTCCGCGAGCTTGGCTTTCTTCTCCTTCAGGATCTCGAGATGGCGGCGCGCGTGCGCGAGATGGGCGATGAGACGGAACGGGGGATTCTCCAATCCCATGAGGAGCGTGAGCGTGCGCGCGGGATCGGTGGTCGTCAGCGCAGTGACGACCCGTTCGAGCAAGCGCGTGCTGTCTCGTTCGGAGACGCTGATGACGAGGCCCGTGGTTTTGAAGTTGAGTTGGAAATTGGCGCCCGGCGTCTCCCCCTGAGCGTCCGAGCGATTGAGCGGACCGAGGGCGTGCGCGAAGGCCTCGAACGCAGAGTCAGCATCCAGCGGCAGGAACGCTTCGGCGAGCAGCAAGAGCGCGCGGGCTTGCTCCGGAGAGGCCGATAGGCGCCGGATTCGAGCCTCGGCCTCCTTCAGCATGAAGAGCGCTGCCATTTTGTCCTTTTGCGCATCGAGCTTCTGAGCCATGGCGCCGAACAGGTAGGCGAGTCTCTCGGGATGGTTCACGTCCAGCGCGCGGCGGCGCGCCGTCTCGATGTCTCCTTCTCTCAGCGCGTGCTCAGCCCAGCGGAAGTTGACATAGTCCGAGACCTCCGCGCGCCGCTTCACGTCACTCAGGCGGGGGACGAGACTCGCGGCCGTCTCGAAATCTCCATTGGAGAGCGCCTGGAGGATAGCGCGAAAGAGAAGCGCATCCCGCTCTTCGGCATCTGTCGTGCGCTCCGCCTGTCGCAGCAGATCGGTGAGCCGCTCCTCCGGGCTGAGCGTGCGCTTCGACTCGGGGGCTTCGATCTCAGCCTGCGCTCGGGGGAGTACAGCCGCCAACTGATTCAAGAGCCCCTCCACTACCGGAGCGCGGTCCGGCAGGTGCGCCTGTACGCCCGGTCGAATGCTCGTGAGGATTCGGTGCAGGTCCGTGGGGGCTGTGAACCAATCCATTTGAGCGAGTCCCGGAGCGAGCCCTGGGTTCATCGCGATCTCGACATAGTGGGCGAGCGTTTCCAGGAGCACGCTCAAATACCGCGCGATCAGAGCCGGAGGGACCGATCGAGGAGCCTCGCCAACGTTCAGGCGGATGGGGAGCGCCCAATCCTGAGCCAGATAGGAGCCGAGTGGGATCAATTCGTAAAGCCGGGCCGGCACATTCCGCTGGGCCGTGTGCACGGCCTGCAGGAACAGGTGGTCGGCCCGCACGGGATCCTTCTGTCGAAGCCGCATGAGGAAGTGAACAAACGGTTGCGTGATCCCCTGGCTCAAGGCAGCGGTTGCCGCTTCGATGGCCGACGTCGGATCTTTCTCTAAGAGCGCTTGGGCGAGGTTCATGAGCGCCTGCGCGCGTTCGGTCCCGAGGGCGCGGCGCATATGAACGTCCGGGGACTCCTCCCTCTTGGACTCCTGCGCTTCGGTCTTTTCGGTCTCGATGCTCTTGGCCAGCTCCATCGCCAAGGGCGGATCGAGCTTGGCCACTTTGGCGAGGATCTCCCGGCGCAGCTCGTTCGGATCGCGGGTGCTCCCAATCCATGCCTGTACGTCCCTCGGTCGCTCCGGAGGTGGGACTTGGTTGATCTCTTCGAAAGCCGTGCGCAAGAGCTGGCGAGCGAAGGCGCGATCGTGCTCCCACAAGGCCTCGCCGATCGCCACATAGCTGCGGATGCGAATGACGGGATCGCTCACGTCTTTAGCCACCTCGTACGCGTGCCGGAGCAGCTGCACGATCTGTTGCATCTCTCGCTCTATGGCTTCTTGTGCCTCCTCCTGTTTCGCGCGCTCGGCATCGCTCCTTTCCTGTGCCGGCACAGGCCGAGCGAAGTCATCTCGATCGCGCGGCGATCCATCCCCCGCGCCGAGGGGGAAGATCGCGAGGAATCCGACGGAGATCCCCTTCGAGAGCTGACGAAGCGTCCTTCGACGCATCACCTCTCCTCCTCCGGTGAATCGTGGCCTTCATCCTCCAAAGGCTCACACCCGTATAGACGCGACCGTCGAACCCAGGGTTCCACAAGTTTCCTCTCCCTCGGCCGCGGGGTATACTCCTTTGTGACTCGCGAGGCGAGGAAAAAGGAGAGGCCTGAGACAATGGGCGAGCGAGTGCTCATAGGCTGGAGCGGGGGCAAAGATAGCGCGATGGCCCTCTGGGAGATGCAAAAGGCGGGAGCCTATGAGGTCGTGGCCCTGCTCACGACGGTGACCGAAGGGTACGAGCGCGTGAGCATGCACGGGGTGCGCCGCGCGCTCCTCATCGAGCAGGCGCGGGCTGTGGGCGTGCCGCTTCAGGAGGTCTTCATCCCTCCGAACGCCGGTAATCAAGAGTACGAGGCCAGGATGGAAGCAGTGTTGCGCGCGTATCATGCCCAAGGGGTGCGCACGGTCGTCTTCGGCGACATCTTCCTGGAGGATGTGCGGCAGTATCGCGAGACGAACCTGGCGCGGATCGGGATGCGCGGCCTTTTCCCGCTCTGGAAGTGCGACACGCAAGAGCTGGTGCGCCGTTTCTTAGGTGCCGGATTTCGCGCCGTCGCCGTCTGCGTGGATCTGAAGGTCCTGGATGCTTCGTTCGCCGGGCGGCTCCTGGACGAGGACTTCTTCCGCGATCTCCCCCCGCACGTTGACCCGTGCGGGGAGAATGGGGAATTTCAT
Organism: bacterium; assembly: GCA_041640655.1. Classification (GTDB taxonomy): domain Bacteria; phylum Acidobacteriota; class Blastocatellia; order HR10; family HR10; genus HR10. The sequence continues at coordinate 12,726 of JBEPZV010000045.1, read as the reverse complement.
TCCTTCGTCTTCGATGGGCCGCTCTTTCATCAGCCCGTACGCTTCACCCGGGGCGAGGTCGTCATCCGCGGGGACTTCGGCTTCTGTGACCTCCTGCCCGACTCTTGCGAATGACGATGCGCCAAAGCGCGTCCGCCTCTGTGTGCCTCCATTTCTCGCTCTGCGCCTCTTGACGTCCGCGAAGGAGCGAATCCCTCACACCGGAGTAGCGCGAGGGATTCGCTCACTTCACTGTCGGTTTCCGAAATCGCGATGGAGGACGGACTGCTTCGGGTCCAGGTTCACCTGATGTGTCCCGGGTGGCGGCGGGTACGTCTGTCGCCAATTCGGCTGGAGGATTTCGGAGACCACGTACTGCCCGGGCGGCAGGCGGTCGAAGCAGTAGGCGCCATTTCGATCCGTGACCGCTATCCTCACGACCGTCCCCTGGTCATCGCGCAACACGATCGGCCACCCGGGGAGCAGTTGTTCTCCGGTGTCCATCACTCCATTGCCATTGGCGTCATGGAACTTCACGCCGCAGATGGCCCCGCCCTCGCAACAGAGGTCACTTCCGGCGGTGACCTCCCCGACCAGGTCGAACCCGGCTTGCGGGGTGAGCGGAAAGCCCGTCGGTCCGCCGGTGACGACGACCTGAAGGCAATTGAGACCCGCGCGGAGAGATCCGCTCGACACCGTGATCGCCGTGGGATTCGGCTGCTGATAGGAGCGCGGGGGCGTTGTGCCGATCTGGTTCCCGTTCAGAAACACGATGGCTTCGTTGGCCGCCCAGAGCGTGAGCTTCATGCTCGCCTTCGCCAGATCATCCGGGTCCAGACAGAAGCAGCGCTGGAACACGTATTGGCCCGTTCGGCGAACGCGACCAAGCTGATCGGCGGAGATCCATTCCGAGCGCGGCTCCTTCTTCGTCATCGGATTGGCGATCACCGTGGCCGGGCGTGGCTCCGAAGTGCTCGGATCTGGGTCGTCAATGACCACCCATTCGTCATCCGGATCACTGATCGAGATCGTGGACTGGATGCGCTCATCCCAGCCGGTGTTGAGGATCTCCGGGCGATCGTCGCACTCCTTTCTCTCCGCCACATCCTCGGCGCGCAGGTTCGGGAACCGGCACATGATGCAGTCGTACCGCCGGATGTCCTCGCGGTATTCGCACGTGAATTGGCAACTTCCGGCTTGCTGGCCGCAATCCACCGTCTTCGGATATCCTGGGACCTGGACAGGGATGAACTTGGTGCACGATACCGGTCCGGCCACCCAACCGGATGGGACAGCTTCCGAGATCGTGTAGAGCCCCGGAGCCAGATTGAAGAAACAGAATCGTCCCCATTGATCCGTTTTGATCGTCAACGAGTTGCCACTAGCATCGGTCAGGGTGATCGGCCAATTGGCAAGCAGAGGCTCACTGGGATCACACTCGCCGTTTCCGTTCAGGTCTCGGCACTTTCTCCCACACAACAGGCAGCCGGCCGGGCAGGTGAGATTCAACGTGGTGGAGCAGGTCGCTTCATAAGGGCCACACGCACTAGGCCCATACCCCACCGTCCACTGAATCGTGAGACTGCCATTTGGTTGGTTCTGAAAGTTCAGACAGAATCGTCCGATCGTCGTCTCCCCCGTGGGGATTTGGGAGCCTGAGTAGGTTAAGGTGAGCGGCCCAGTGGTGGGGGGCTGCGGAGAGAGCGTCCAATTGGGAGCCAGATTCACCTGAACGAATTCGATGAACGCAGGGCTCGCCTTGAGCGTGAGCGTGGGCTTGAGGCAGTCAGCACCTGGGAGTGTGTTCCGCACCTTCAGGTCCCAACAGCAGCTTGGGCAGCATCCGGCGCCCGTCGGTTGGAGGACGAACTGGATGAATTGGGAGAACTCCCCACAGACGTCCTGCGATGCGGCGAAGACTGTGTGGGATCTCGCCTCCGGCTGGGGAGGCGATCCGGGCCACATCAGGAGAGAGAGGGCGCCCGCGATCGCGAGCCCCGTGAGAAGGACGTGTCGAGCGCAGAGCATTCGGTTCTCCATGGGTTCCCCCTTTTTTGGTTAGCCCCCGGGTCGCGAGACCTGGGGGGCAAAGCCCGCCGTTCAGAAGCAGAAGCCGATTGAGACATAGGGCGGAAGCGGGTGAAAAGGATGGCACAAGAAGCCGATGCACGTCAGAAGGAGAACGAACGGAGGAGCGGGGATGAACGTGAGGCTGAAGCTGATCGTCGGTCCCACGCATCCGGCGAAGGCCATGGGTTCCACAGGCTCCTCCGAGGATGTCGTCGCCTGGCACGTCGAAGTGGCCGTCAGAGTGAGCGGTCCTGACATCACGGCCGCCGGTCCTGCCACAGGCTCGATCTGAGCATCCCTTTTAGCGCGCGTGATCCCCGAGGCGTCAATGAAGCTGATCTCGCGGGTGGTGAAGTCCACGTTGATTTTGTAGCTTCCGGGAGAAAGCAAGACGCTCCCAATGGTCATCGCGCTTCCCAGCTCCATGACGCCGAGCGTCGGTCCGGCCGCCGTTGCCGGAGCCATGGCCATCGGCACGTTGCCGATCTGGAAGAGCTTCGCTTGAGCCGGATCCACGGAGACGCCGAGCCGACTGGCCGTGCCCGAGATCAGGCTGCGCGTTTGGTTGAAGATCGTCCCCGCCTCTCCTTCCAGGCCGCTTGTCAGCAGCACGCGCAAGCATGACTGATCCCGGGGTTCTCCAATCGGCATGGGGAAGAACAGTGTGGTAAGTTGTTGAGCACCACGTCGCCATGTGATCGTCACGTCGTTGGGCGTGGTGGTTGCGAGGATTGGGAATTGCGAGACGGGGAATTGGAATGTCGTCGTCTCTCCGGTCTTCAGCGGACGCGGGCCGGCTTGCGTCGCGATGGGAAGCCCATTGAGCGTGAGCGTCACGCTCGAAATCTCAATGGTCTCTGGAGCCAGAGGAGTTCCGCAAATATTCATGATCGTCACCGAGAAGCCCTGCGACGTTCCGGGAGCTTGAGCAGCCATGAGGCGGCTCGGAAGGCTAAGTAGGAGGCACAAGGCGAGAGAGCAGAATGCAAATGCTCGTTGCATTTTCCCACCTCCTAATTTGTAATGGTGGCCTCAGTATGCCGCCTCCTGCGGGCGATGTCAAGCGCGAATTCTGGGGAGGGGCCGCGCCTCTGCAGCCGGAAGGAGGCGTCGGAGGGGAGCCGAGCGGGATGGGGCCCGCTCCCGACTCAACGTGCGGCCTCTTCGGCTATGGCTTTTGCGCGGCGAGCAAGGCTTCGAGGGCTTCCCGGAAAGCGGCATAGGGCTGCGCGCCCACGATCACCCGCTGGACCTTCACTCGCGCGCCATCCGGCTCGAGGACGCCGAGGAAGAACGTCGGCGTTCCCCGAACGCCCGCCCGCCGCCCCTCCTCCAGATCGCGGCGAATGGCCTCGGCATATCGCCCTTGTTGCAAGCACTGTTGGAACCGGGGGAGATCGAGACCGAGAGCTTGCGCATGCTGCGGGAGGGCCTCCACATCCAGAGCATTCTGATGTTCGAAGAGTCGAGCGTGCATCTCCCAGAAGCGCCCTTGTTCGGCCGCGCAGTGAGCGGCTTCAGCCGCCTTGAACGCGTGCCGGTGCGTGGGCAAGGGGAAATCGCGCACGACGTACCGGACCTTCCCCGTCTGAATATACTCGCGTTCGATTTGAGGCAACGTCTCCCGGACGTGCCGCGCGCAGAACGGTCATTGGTAATCGGAGAATTCGATGAGGATTACGCGAGCGGTCTTCTCCCCCTTCGCGGGCGCACCATCTACAGTGAGCGTGATCTCGCGCGGCTCGGTCGGGCGCGGAGCCAGAATCGTGCTCAACAAATCTCGGATCTCCTGAAGCTGCTTCTCGATCCGCGCCTGCCCTTCCTTGAGCGCCTCGATCTCTCTCCGCAGAGCGTGAAGCTCCGGATTCGAGGGCGGCGGAGCTTGCTGCGGCGAGCCGGTCTGGAGTAAGGGGAAGAGCCAGGCGACCATGAGCGCAGAAGTGATTCTTTTCGACCACATGCTGTCCATCGCTTCCTCCTTTCGGCCCCATATTTTCTCACCTCGTGCGCGAGAGGGGAAGAGCGCTGACGCCGACTCTTCGCATCAGCGATACATTCGCCTCGCGCCTCTGATTTCGCATGCCACCAGCCGGACCGTGCTCTGGCCTCTCGGCGCGATGCCGAGGCGATGGACGGCGTCCTCGCGAATGCTCGCCCCGGCGACCATGTCAGCCGGGGACCCGGTCTCCCTGCAGGAGAAGCCCGCTGCCCCGGCAGGATTGCAGCATCTATTGCAACAGTTGCATCTTGTACAAAAGCTTTTCTCCTTGATGACGATCCCGGCCGGAGTGACCAACGTGGGCGAAATGTCATCCGGTTCGATATTCGTCAGCAGAAGAGGCGCCATCGTTGATACTCCAGAGGGCGAAACGTCAGCCGGCACGGTAATGGACTCCCCCGTCAGGAATTGATTGGTGGCGAACCACTGGCCGGCGGCGTCTCGTCCGATTCGAGAGAGCCAGAGCTTATCTCCCCAGCGCTGGTCCCCTGCGATGACTAACATCGCGGGTCGGCCCCGGGCCAACTCCTCAATGCTGGCCCGTTCCATACCGTTGATGTAGGTCCAGACGATGAACGCTTCCCCCGTACTTGCTGCTCCGACGGCGCGAGCGGCATCGGCTTTGGTGAGTTTGGCTCCGGCGGCGATACTGTCGCGGGCCGCTCTCAGCAAGGTATCGGTAGCGCGGAGGATGGCCTGCCCGGCCGGAGGCAAGGGCGTTCCATCCGGTCCGCCGGTGCCGAGGGGCAGTTCGATCTGAGCATCTACCGTCCTTCCCGGCCCCGCCATACGGAGCCCCTTTCTGATGTCCTTGATGATGACACGGCCTCTTGGGGTGGTGACCTTGATTCTGAACAAGTCCGCTTGCTCGTCAGTCGTCTCCTTGATTTCCACGTCCATCGGCGTCTCCAACGCGATTCGCCCCTGCGCGTCCCGGAATTGGGCTCGCCATCGGCCCGAATCTTGGGAGACGCGGATGACGTAGAATCCCGACGGCAGCCCCGACCCCTGGGGCACCCGGAGAAAGACAAAGAGCAGGTCCGCGCCCCGCGCCAGTTCTTCGATGGGAAGGTCTTCGGCCCCGGCGATGAGGGCACCGACAATGAGCGGCGGATCGTCGTCGGCACTGGCCACGAAGTCATCCGTCCGCACGGGCACGCCCATCTGTCGCCCCATGGCTTGAAGGGCACCGGCGATTTCCTCACGGAATCTCTGGTTCGCCCTCTGCATACGTTCCTCCGGTGTCTCGATCGCGAACGCGCGCGGGCAGACGAATCCAACGGGCGTTCGCCCCGGCGGTTGGAGGGTGATCACCAGATCTCGCGGGCCGGACGGAGCGGTGGGCAGGAGCGTCAGCATGCTCGTGTAGACGACCTGTGAAGTTTGCGTGTACGCCGTCTGAATCACGAAGGCTTGAACGCCGATAGGGGAGAAACTCAAGCTCGTCGCGGCCTGCATCTCGGCCGGGGTCATCGTCGCCATCAGCTGTGAGAGTAGCGCGTGGGGACCCACGCTGATCGTCGCCGAGAATGTGTCGCCGGGCAGGCCACTGTTCGGCGTGAGGCTGCAGGGGATGGGCGTTTGCGCCTTGATGCCTATTGGGGGGATCCGCTGGGCCGCCGGAGAGGCGACCGGAGGTATCTGAACTCCCGCCCCTGTGAAAAGGAGGGGGAGGATCAGCAACAGCAGAGTCATCGTTCTGCGGCGGCGGAGAGAGACCGTGAGGGAAGCGTCATGACTCATCCTCGCCGCCACAGCCTGAAGGTTCAGAGTGATTGGCGGTTTCCAGGTGCGCATCGGGGTTCTCCTTCCTCAGGATCGAGCGACCGAGGTCCCGGCGTCTCAAGGGAGACGAAGGAGTCCTGGCTGATGTCCCGGTCCTCCGAATTTGTGATCCGAGCCTCAGCGACGTCGTTATCCTTTCTGATGTGTTCGCAGCGTCTCCCGTATGATCCGGGAAATCTGCGGGGGTCAGCATAAGTGGGGATTGCTCGCACCCACCTTGATGACCACGGCGTAGATTCTACTGACCTATCGCGTGAAGTCAAGCTGAGCCTTTCGATCTCAGCGCATTCGACCGGCGAGCGTGTTGGTGAGCTTCGAATCATCTCCGGGAGCTGTTCACAAACGTCACGATGAGCTCGGCCGGGGTTCGGCCGCGCGCGTCGCGATCGGTTCCGGTCAGGAGGTCGCCGTGGGCGGAGTTCGGCATGAGGGCATAGAGAAATTGGGGCGTGCGCGTGCTGTTCTTGTACCGGGTGAAGGGGAGAGAGCCGGCCAGAGGGGGGAAGAGGCCTTGTCGAGCTTGGAGGGCGAGCACCGGCAGGTTCATCCGCCGATTCTCCGTGAGGGCCGGGACACGGCCGCCGCGCGCCGTGAGCGCAGAGAGGATGGAGGGGGAGAGGCGTGTCGCATCGAGGTCCGAGAAGCGCAAGAGATCGAGCAGCAGCCGTTGCGGGAAGTACCATTCGAGAAGATTCGCCTCCGGCGCGTCCGGCAGAAGCTCGCGCGCCAGGTTCGAGGAACCGGGCCCGCTTCCCGTCAGCATGAGGCGAGCGACTCGGGAGAAGTCCGACGGCTCAGGCCCATGCGCGAAGGTTGGATCCAGAGCGCGAAGGTCGGCGCACATAGCCCAACGCTGTCGCGTCTCTCCCAAGTCCTTAGGGGCGTAAAGGCCGTTGGGGTTCACCTGAGATGGATCGCGGCTGCGCGTCGCGATGGACGCCAGGGGGCGATCGGGTGGAATGTGGAGGAAGCCGATCGAGAAGCGGGCCAGCGGTTGAGGTTGAAACTCGTCATCGAGATTCACCCCGAAAGCCGCGGCGTTGGTCATGGGCACGGGCACCAAATCCGGAGCATACGCCGCGAGGGGAGAGAGTCCTTCGGGGTCTACCAACGCCAGAAGCGCAGCGATCTGCAAGAGCTGAAAGTGATACGGTCCAAAGGGACGGATCGCGAAGGGCGCGTCTTCCGGCCGCGAGGGCGAGCGCAGGGCCTGCACACCGGCCAGATACTGATCGTCCGTGATCATCGGCGCCATGCCCGGAATGCCCGTGCCATCGAGCAGGATCAGGCCGTGGAGGAGACTGTAGCCCGGTACGCCATCGAAATCGTACGCGGCGAAGGCTTGGGCGAGGATCGCGCCGAGCGAATGCCCCCCCAGAAAGAGGCGCGCATTTTCGATCCTTCGGGCATGCTCGACGACGGCGCGGAGATCGCGGACGTGCACGTCCAGCCCCCACTCGCTCATGAAGCGGCTGACTTCTTCCCAGTGGTTGGCGATGTGGCCTCCGGGTCCATCGGGATGCTCGGTGATATGCGCGAGCGCTTCACGGGCGGCTTCGACCGTGCCGATGCGCTCCGCGCGCCAGAGCGGCAGCACGTCTTCGAGCAGATTGGCGCGCTGGTCGAGCGCCCAGACCTCCACGGCGCCTTCGGAGAGACGCACGACTTCGGTCGCCAGGAATCGAAAGGCGTTGGCTCCGGTCAATGGGCCCGGTACGAGGATGAGGATCGCTTCCGGTGGGCGCATGCGATTCCCGTCGAAGAAGCGCACGTAGGCGATCTGGTTCAGATTCACCTGCCCATCGCGGATGACCTCTGGATCGGTGAGCGCTGCGCGCAGTGCGTCCGAGACCGGAACGTTGGGCGGTGTATTCGGTTCGTCGTATCCGAGGATCACGTATCGGCGACTGACAACATCTACCGCATGGGCCGCTCGTCGAGCAGGGATTCCCGAGGCGCTCGATGTCCATGACACGAGCGCGCTCCCGAGCGCGAGCCACAGCGCGCACGTTCGCATCCTCCGCGCCGCATTCCTCATCCGCCGTCCTCCCGTGTCGTATGTGTTCGCTCGCTTTGATGGCTTCGTGAGCTCAAAGGTATGTCCGGGAAATGAAGCGGGAGCACGAAGCGGCCGTTGCGCCGCGGATCGCCTCGCCGATCATGCCCTTGCCTGAAGGGACGACTCTGGTATAATTCTGCTTCTGTTATGCGGATGGGCGATCGCATGAAAGCTCCGGTCCTGGTGCTCAACTCGACCTACGAGCCGATCAACGTCACGACGGCTCGGCGGGCGATCGTGCTCATCTTGAAGGGCACGGCGCGGCCGGAGGAGGTGACGTCGCGAATCGTGCGCTCGGCGCATGTGGCGATTCCCATCCCCTCGGTGATTCGCCTGCTCGAGTACGTGCACGTTCCGTTTGAGCGGAAGGAGCTGTCGCGAAAGAACGTCCTGCTGCGCGACGGCTACACGTGTCAGTACTGTGGACGGCGGTTTCCCTCATCCGAGTTGACGGTGGATCACGTCATCCCGCGTTCGAAGGGGGGACGGACGTCCTGGGACAATGTGGTCGCCTGCTGCCGTCGGTGCAATGTCCGAAAGGGGAATCGCACGCCTGAGGAAGCCGGGATGACGTTGCTCAAGCATCCGCGCGCGCTCTCCTGGCGCGTGAGCCATCAGATCCTCGCTCACCTGGGGCGTCAGCAGGAGGCGTGGCGGAAATATCTGTTGCTGTGAGGCGTCGGGCCGGAGCGACCGGCTTATTCTCCTTCAGAGCCGGAGATCTCCTTTCCCTCCGAAAGGGCGCGTTGAAGGAACGGATTCCGTTCCTCGAGCAAGCGGGCGATCCTGGCGGGTGTCGAGAGCGCGTTCGCCGGATACGTCGGAGGTCCGGCCAGGAGAAGAGCGACCGCGCGCTTCAGCCCCCAGCTTGGAGGATACGGCTTTCACCGCCTTCTCGGCGGCATGAGGAGTGGCGAAGCCGGCGTCATCCTCGTTTCAAGCGCGTGTCGGGTGTGTTGCAGATCGCGTTCGGCCTGTCGCCACCACCGGCTGGGCATCCCACCCCAGAGGTTGCCCCAAGCGCTGTAGGCGAAGGGCTCAGTCCGATGTGGGCCGAACCCCGCGAGCGAGGTCCGGCCCATCCCATTTTCAAGATTCAAAAGAACCGCAGCGTGTAGGTGAACCGCACACCGCGTCCGATCTCCGGAGCCAGGTCTTTGATAAAGGAGAGGTGGTTCCGGTAGAGCCGATCGCCAAGATTGAAGCCGGTGATGGAGAAGATATGCAGCACATGGGCGTGCGCGAGGGTATAGGTCGCACGCGCGTTGAAGACGGCGTATCCAGGCGTTCGCGTCTCGGTGGGGAAGAGATCATTTTGAGCGCGGGCCATGATGACCTCCGGGGCGAACGTGAACCCTTTGACCTGAATGTCCAGGCCCGCGCGTCCGCGCACCGGCGGGATGCGGGGCAATGGGGTTCCCGATGGACGCAGTTCCGCATCCACGGCATCCAAGCCGAGGTTGAGCCACACCTGCCGGTGCAGCGCCAGATCGAGCCCCAGCTCCGTCCCCACAAAGCGGCTGTCCGCCTGTCGGAACAGGACCTCGCGCAGGCCCTCGCGAATCTCCCCCGTGGGAGCGGGGAAGACGAAGTCGGCGAGGCGATAGTAGTAGGCGTTCGCTTCCGCGCGCCAGCGATCGCTTCGATGGCGCAGCGAGATGTCCAGGCCATCGCCGCGCTCCCGCGTGAGCGTCGGATTGCCGATCTCGAAGGCGAGGTTCCCGATGTGCGGCCCGTAGTTATACAGCTCTTCGAGCGCAGGCGCGCGGAACGAATGCGTGTAGTTGAGGACGAGCGTCCCCCCTTCCCACAGGGGGAATCGAACGCCCGCGGCTCCTGAGAAGCCGGTGAAAGAGCGACTCGGCCGTCCGACCGGATCATAGCCGTTGTGCTCCAGGCGTCCGCCGAATTGGAGAACGAAACGGCGCGCGTCCCACTGCTGGAGGGCAAAGAGCGCAAAGGCGCGATGCGTGACCGGCGGCGCCAGCGCCTCCTCGCCGCTGACGTCATAGTTCCGATGCAGGAACCAGAGGCCGAAGCTCCCGGAGAGGCCGCGCCACGGGCGTTGGTCGAAGACCAGGCGCGAGACGAGCTGGCGGTTCTCAAAGAGCGTCTTCGGCGCGCCGTCCTCCAGCTCCCGGTGTCGGTAATCGGTGTAGTCAAAAGAGGCGTTCAGGCGATCCACGAAGAGGCCGAGATTGCGCGCGCCGCCACTCGCGCGCACATTGTGGCGCTGGAGCTTCAGATCCACGAGCGGCTCGGCTTCGTGCGCGTCGTCCCCGTGCGGTTCATGCTCGGAGTCATGTTCCGCATGGAGGCTTCCGGCGAAGGGGACGCCGTACCGGCGCACATCGTAGCTGTAGCTCAGGCTGAAGAACCCGCGCTCGCCGTAGCGGCCGAAGCCGCCGGTCCCATTCCCCCCTCGCGTCGCGGAGTTCGGGACGCGGCCAAGCGGCGTGCGATAATCGCGCGTGCGCTGTCCGCCGCCGGTGCCCCAGAGGAGCCAGTGGCCCACGCCGTATTCGAGCCCGAGGCTTCCCTGCCCCTGGTCGTTCGTCGAGCCGCCCACGACCGTCACGTAGCCGCGCAGGCCCTGATGCGGATGCTGGTGCACCTGGTGATGGCGCGTGATGACGTTGATGACGCCACCGAGCGCATTGCTGCCGTAAAGCAGTGTGGCGGGACCTTTGACGACTTCCAGCGTGTCTGCTTCCAGGACATCCAGGGATTCTCCGTGTTCGCCCGATTGCGAGGAGAGCGTTCCCGTGCGGATGCCATCCTGAAGCACGAGCACGCGATCTCCGTCGAACCCTCGAATGACGGGACGCGCGGAGCCGGGGCCGAAGCTGCGTTTGGCGATCCCCGGCTGATATTCCAGAGCGTCACCGAGCGAGGTCGTATTCTTGCCGAGCAAGTCCGTGGCGTCGAGTGCGGTCACGGCTTGGAAGGCCTCCGCGAGTGTCTCCTCGCGTCCGCTCGCCGTCACGGTGACCTGCTCTCGAATGGGCGAGAGCGTGAACTCGATATCGAGCGTCACGATGGCGCCCGATGGGATCTCCACAGTCTTGATGACGTCGGGCAATCGCTCCAAGTGAGCGATGACCGTGTATCGGCCCGGAGGGACCTCGGGGAATTCATACATGCCGGTCTCATCGGTCACAGACGAGCGGTTTCCCGGCACCAGGGTCACCGTCACGCCGTGCACCGGCGTGTCGGCCGGTTTGAGCAGGACTCTTCCCCGCAGCGCTCCAGATGGTTGTGCCGCTCGGACGGATGCCGAGCCCACGCACAATAGCCCCACGATGCACAGCAGGCTCGCGCGCCCCACGTGCATCCATATTGAGCGGAGTCTCAGAGAGAGAACGAGCTGAGAATATGCGCGTTGCATCCTCATTCCCCTCCTTTCCGCAGAGAGATTCGGTCTTTTCGTGAGCACCGCTCATGATCCCATAGATCGAGCGGGACATCAGAGGAAGGGACAGCATCGGGCGAAGATCCGTCCGCGCGATCTCACGCGGGAAGCCTCACCCTGCGACGTCGCGCCGAGCGTGGGGCTCGCGCCGCGGAGGGGAACGGATAACGCGCTCCGTCCGCAACAGGCGAGCGTTGCGCAGCAGAAGGGCCCATTCCGTGGGGGCGAGAGAGGGGGGCGGTAGGATCGCTTCCCCAATCGCCGAGAGGAACGGGTAGTGTCCATGCTGACAGGCGCAAGGGCCGTAATGCGTCGCTCCCGAAGGCGAATGCGCATCCAAGGGGAGCCGTCGGTGAAGCGCCGTCGTCTCCGAGGGGCTCGCATGTTCACCCACAGGGGCTACGGCATGCGCCATGAGATCGCACGCGAGGAGCAGAAGGAGCACGGGGATGAGCCGAGAGCTCCTCATGTGCGCGCGCGCCTCTCGCCTCGCCATAGGAGAAGGTAGCGTACCAGCGGGCGTCTCCCCCGTCAAGCCGAGGCCAGATTCCCTCTTGACCGCGCTCGGGACGATCGGTATGATGGAGCCGATGATGATTTCGAGGGAGGTGCGATGATGAAGAAGCTCGTCGCGATGCTCATGATGCTCGCTCCATTCGTGCTCGCGTTCGGCTCCGCGCTGCTTCCGAGCATTTGTCTTCTGCTCTTTTTCATCTTCCCTCCGCTGGTCCTCCTCTGCATCGGACCGTTCGCCGGATTGCTCCCGCCGAATTTTCAAACGTTCCTGTGAGATCGGCAGGGAAAAAAGACTTGCTCCTTTGAAGGAAGCGCTCCCGAGCGCGGGAGGAATAGCGAAAAGCGTTTCCTGACTCGACAGGGAGGGGAATATGGGCCGTATGCAGTGGTGGGCCATCGTCTTCGCGATCCTCATGGCGAGTCCATCTGGATCGGCGCTCGCTGGGTTCTCGCCGCCCGTCATCGTTCAGCCGCCCAGTCCTGACGGCAGTTTCGGATTTGGTCTGGCCAGTGGAGATGTGAACGGAGATAGCGTGCCGGATCTCATCGTGGGCGCCGTCCTGGCCGATGTCAGCGGCCAGACGAATGCCGGGCGAGCCTTCGTCTTCTTTGGCGGGTCGCCCTTGGACACTGCGGCGGATATGGTCCTTCAAGCGCCGGTGCCCGAGAGGGAAGCGCGCTTCGGGTGGGCGATCGCGCTCGCCGACGTGAATCGGGATGGTCATGCGGACATCCTCATCTCGGCGCTTTTCGCCCATGGGGGAGCGCAGCAAGGAACAGGCGCCGTCTACGTCTTCTTCGGCGGCCCTTCTCTGGATGCCCAAGCCGATGTGGAACTTCCGCTCCCGAGCTTGAATCCCCAGGCTCGTTTCGGATGGGCACTGGCCGTGGGCGATGTGAACGGCG
>JBEPZV010000044.1:0-18246 GCA_041640655.1 bacterium | reverse complement strand
TGGAGGGCCATTTTCGGCTCTCCTCGGGCTTGCACAGCGCGCGCTATATCCAGTGCGCGCTCGTGCTGCAATATCCGAAGATCGCCACGGCGCTCGGCGCGCGATTGGCCGAGGCCTTCGCGGATGCGCCGATTCAGACGGTCATCGCTCCGGCCATCGGCGGCATCCTCGTCGCGCATGAGGTCGCGCGGCACCTGGACGCACGCGCCATCTTCGCTGAGCGCGAAGAGGGGCGATTCACGCTCCGCCGGGGTTTCACCATCGCGCCCGACGAAGGCGTGCTCGTCGTCGAGGACGTCATCACGACTGGACGCTCGACGCGCGAAGTGATCGAGCTGGTTCACGCAGCAGGGGGGCGAGTCGTCGGCGTCGGCGCGTTGATTGATCGTAGCGGCAGGGCGCTCTATTTTGGTGTGCCGCTGCGCGCCCTGCTGCAGGTGGAGCTGCCCACATACCCGCCGGACGAATGTCCCTTGTGCGCTGCTGGTCTGCCGCTGACGACACCGGGCAGTCACTACCTCGCATGACGGGATGACGACCTCACTTCGGGCGCCTGCGGCAGACGCGATGCGGAAGGAGGGGGGCGTGCCAAACGTGAAGCTCCTCCTGCAGTACGACGGGACGGATTTCTACGGCTGGCAGATTCAGGCGGAGGCGCGGACGGTCCAGGGCGTGCTCACCGACGCGCTCTCGCGTCTGGAGCATCGTCCCGTGACCGTGCACGGCGCCGGACGGACGGATCGCGGCGTGCATGCGCATGGGCAGGTCGCCAGCGTCTTCCTCACGCGCGAGATGTCCGAAGCCGAGTGGCAACGCGCGCTCAACGCGAATCTCCCGCCGGATGTGCGCGTGATGGCCGTGGAGTTCGTTCCCCCGGAGTTTCACGCCCGCTATAGCGCGGTGTCGAAGACATATCGGTACACCCTCTGTCTCGGACCGGTGCTCAGCCCCTTCCTCTATCGCTACGCGCATCATTTCCCCTTCCCCCTCGATCTGGCGGCCATGCGCGAGGCGCTCGAGGCGATCATCGGCGAACACGATTTCGCCTCCTTCGGCACGCGCGAGCGCGCGGAGAAGACGACGGTGCGACGCGTCCACGAAGCGCGCTTATGGTGCGAGGGGGATCTGCTGCACCTGGAGATCACGGCCAACGGCTTCCTCCGTTACATGGTGCGCACGCTCATGGGCACGCTCTGCGAGATCGGACGCGGACGCTGGCGCGCCTCAGACATGGAGCGCATCCTGCGCGCGCGCGATCGGCGAAGGGCCGGTCCGACCTTTCCGGCCAAGGGCTTGACGCTGCTGCGCGTCCGTTACTAAGATTGCATCCGTCGGTGAGGCGAGCGATCGCGCACCGCGCAGATCACCGGGGGCCAAGCGATGGCCCTCCAGGGTGATTCGATGGAGGACCTGCAGAAGAAGTTCGAGGGGGTCATCAAACCCGGCTCGCGCGAAGCGCTCCTCCTCACGCAGATCCGTCCCGAGCGTCTCCCCCAACACGTCGCCATCATCATGGATGGGAATGGGCGCTGGGCGCTGCGACGGCGGAAGCCGCGCGTGGTCGGCCATCGCGCGGGCGCCAAGGCCGCGCGCCGGATCGTGGAGACGGCCGCTCGCTTGGGCATCCCTGTGTTGACGCTCTACGCCTTCTCGACCGAGAACTGGAAGCGGCCGCAGGAGGAGATCGAAGCGCTCATGAGCTTGCTCCGGGAATTCCTCCGCAAGGAGTTGGAGACGCTCAAACGTCACGACATCCGCCTGCGCATCATCGGGCGATGGGAGGAGCTGGAAGAGACGATTCGCGAAGAGCTGCATCGAGCCATGGTTGAGACAGCGGCGAATCGGCGAATGCAACTGGTCGTCGCGCTCAACTACAGTGGACGCACGGAGCTGGTGGACGCCTTCCGCCGCCTCTACCGCGAGGCGCGCCAGAGCGGGCTGCCACCGGAGGCGATCACCGAGGCGCTCATCGCGCGATATCTGGAGACGGCCGATCTGCCCGATCCCGACCTCTTAATTCGAACCAGCGGCGAGATGCGCGTGAGCAACTTCTTGCTCTGGCAGATCGCCTATACGGAACTTTATGTGACCGAGACGCTCTGGCCCGATTTTCGCCCGGCCCATTTCTTTCAGGCCCTGATCGAATACCAGAAGCGCGAGCGGCGCTATGGAGGGCTCAGCGCGGTCGAGCGCTCCCCGGCCGCGCTCTCCTGAACTACCGTCGGGCGGAGATCCCATGCGAAGGCGCGAGGAGGAAGAGCTATGGCGCGAGTGCTCACGGCCCTCGTTCTGTTGCCCTTTTTCATTCTCGCCTTATGGGCCTCAAGCCCACATTACCTGATCGGATGGGTCGTCGCCGGGACGCTCATCGGCCTGCATGAGTTCTACACCCTGGCTGAGCGCGCGGGATATCGGAGCGATCGCGGGCTCGGATATGCCACGGCCCTGGTCGTCCTCTTCGGATTCTACCAGCAGAACGCGCTGCTGATCGTGGGAGGCCTGTTGCTGCTGCTGGCGCTCACGCTCGCGCTCTCGCTCTTCACGGCGGAGCGGTTCGAGCGGGTGCTGCCCGAGAGCGCCGTGACGGTCGCCGGCGTCCTCTACGTCGCCGTGTGCCTGGGGTTCCTCATCCTCCTGCGCGTGAGCGTGGAAGCGAGGATGGCGGCTCGGCTCCTCTCGCTCTTCTTCTTCGTCATCTTCGCGGGCGACACGGCGGCTTATTTTGTGGGGCGCGCCTTCGGGCGCCACAAACTGGCGCCGCGTGTGAGCCCGGGCAAAACGATCGAAGGGGCTGCGGGGGGGGTACTGGGAAGCGTGCTGGCCGCTCTGGGAGGGAAATTCTGGTTCTTCGAAGCGTTGCCGATCGGGCACGCGATCGGGCTCGCGCTCATCCTGAACGTGATTGGACAGATCGGTGATCTGGTCGAATCCATGCTCAAACGCGGATCGAACCTGAAAGATGCCGGACGCCTGCTCCCGGGTCATGGGGGGATTCTGGACCGCACCGATAGCATCCTCTTCAACGCGCCGATCATTTACATCTACAGCCGACTTCTCCTATTATGATCAGCTCGGATCGTCTGTGGCAGAGGGAGCTCCTCCAAGGCGCGAAACCGCAGAAGCGGCGAGGGAGGCCGTGACGAAGCGCATCGCCATCTTGGGCTCGACAGGTTCGATCGGCACGAGCGCGCTCGCGCTGCTCGAACACCTGGAGGGCTTCCGTGTGATCGGATTGGCCGCCAGCCGGAATGTCGCGCGGCTCGCCGATCAGATCGTTCGATTCTCGCCTCGTCTCGTCTCGGTGGCGACGGCGGAAGCAGCGGCCGAGCTGGACGCCGAGCTCGATCGGCGGGGGGCGTCCCGGCGCCCGCAGATCCTTCATGGACCGGAAGGGCTTGTCGCTGTCGCGACCCAGCCGGATGTGGACATCGTGCTCGTGGCGACTGTCGGCGCCGTGGGCCTTCTGCCCACCTATCGGGCTCTGGAGCAGGGCAAACGCGTGGCTCTGGCCAACAAGGAGACGCTCGTGATGGCCGGTCGCTTGATGACCGAGCAAGCGGCCGCCAGCGGCGCCGAAATTCTGCCCGTGGACAGCGAGCACAACGCCCTGCACCAATGTCTGCAAGGGGTTCGACGCCGCGATGTCGCGCGGCTGATCCTGACGGCCTCCGGGGGGCCTTTTCGGACGCTCCCGGCGACCGAACTCCCGCACGTCACGCCCGAGCAAGCGTTGCAGCATCCCACCTGGCGCATGGGGCCGAAGATCACCATTGATTCGGCGACGCTCATGAACAAGGGGCTGGAGGTCATCGAGGCGCATTGGCTGTTCGGCGTCGCACCGGAGCAGATCGTTATTCTCATTCACCCGCAATCCATCGTGCACTCGATGATCGAATTGGTGGACGGCTCCATCCTCGCGCAGTTGGGACCGACCGACATGCGGTATGCCATCCAGTATGCGCTCACCTATCCGGATCGGCGACCGACGCCGCTGCCACGATTCGATCTCTCCTCGGCCTGGCATCTGGAATTCCACCCGCCGGACTTCGAGCGCTTCCCCTGCGTGCGCCTGGCCTACGAGGCGCTGCAGCGAGGAGGGACGATGCCCGCCGTCCTCAACGCC
Source organism: bacterium (assembly GCA_041640655.1). GTDB lineage: Bacteria > Acidobacteriota > Blastocatellia > HR10 > HR10 > HR10. The sequence continues at coordinate 14,123 of JBEPZV010000044.1, read as the reverse complement.
GCGAACGAGATCGCCGTACAGGCCTTCCTGGAGCATCGTCTCCCCTTCCCGGCCATCGCCACGGTGATCGAACGCGTGATGCGCGAACACGAGCCGCAGGAGCCGCGCACGATCGAGGATGTGCTGCAGGCCGACGCGTGGGCGCGCGCGCGGGCTCGCGAGGTGATCGTCGCCCTGCGAGGCGCAGAATCGTGAGCACGCGCGAGGTCCTCATGGATCGCGGGTTGTCGCGCCAGATGAGCGTCCGACTCGCATATCGCGGCTCCCATGGAGAGGGGTATCTTGGAAGCATCGGTCTCGGCGCGCGCCGTCGGCGCGTCATGGTCCCGAAGGTGGACGCTCGCCGCCCTCCAACGAGGGCCAGACGAGCTGCTCTGCGCGCCCATCACTGGGTCACGGCGGCTCTTGGAGCACCCCGAAGAATGCCGACAGGTGGGACGCGCGGCGTCCGGGTGTGCGCGCGCGTTGAGCGAATCTGGAGAAGACCCCGAAATGGCTCCTGTGTGAGCCGCGCCATTGACTTTTCCGAGCACGTGTAATAAAAGCAAGGCGTTGAGAGGCGGTCGGCCATGAGCGAGGACAAGTTCCGCGAAGAGTGCGGCGTCTTCGGGATCTTCGACCATGAGGAAGCGGCTCGCTTGACCTATTACGGCCTCTACGCTCTGCAACATCGCGGGCAGGAATCGGCTGGCATCGCGACCTCCGATGGGGAGCGCCTGCATGTGGTTCGGGGGATGGGATACGTGAGCGATGTCTTCCGCGAGGAGACATTCGCCGCGCTACCGGGCCGATCGGCTATCGGCCACGTGCGATATTCGACGACCGGGGAAGTGAGCCTGCGCGAGGCGCAACCGATGGTCGTCAGTTTTCACGGTGGGCAGATCGCCGTCTGTCATAACGGGAACATGCCCGAAGCGCTGCGCGTGCGCGCGGAGTTGGAGCGCGAGGGCGCGATCTTCCAATCCACGAGCGACACGGAGGTCGTGCTTCATCTCATCGCGCGTTCGCGCGCGCGCGATCTCCTGGGGGCGATCGTCGAAGCGCTCAGCCGATTGGAGGGCGCTTACTCGATGCTCTTCGCGACGCCGCAGGCGCTGATCGCCGTCCGCGATCCGCGCGGCTTTCGACCGCTGCTGTTGGGGACTCTCGATGGGGCGACGGTCTTCGCCTCGGAGAGCTGCGCCTTCGACCTGATCGGCGCCACGCTCGTACGCGATGTGGAACCGGGCGAGATGATCGTCGTCGATGCAACGGGTCGGCGCTCGCTCTTCCCCTTTCCGCGACGGCGCCCGACGCAATGCATCTTCGAGCACGTCTACTTCTCGCGCCCAGACAGCATCGTCTTCGGTCGGCCCGTGAGCCAGTCCCGCTACTTGCTGGGACGACTGCTGGCGCGCGAACATCCGGCTTCGGCGGACGTCGTCGTCCCGGTCCCCGATTCCGGAGTGGCGGCCGCCATCGGTTACTCGATGGAATCGGGAATCCCCCTGGTCTTCGGGTTGGTGCGCAACCACTATGTCGGGCGCACGTTCATCGAGCCGCGAGCCGCGATCCGAAACCTGAGGGTGAAGGTCAAGCTCAATCCCGTGCGCGAGCTGCTGGACGATCGCCGCGTCGTGCTCGTGGACGATTCGATCGTGCGCGGGACGACAAGCCGCGAGATCGTGCAGATGATCCGCGCGGCGGGCGCGCGCGAGATTCACGTGCGCATCAGTTGCCCGCCGACGATCGCCCCCTGTTATTACGGGATTGACACGCCGCGCACGGACGAGCTGATCGCCGCGCGAATGTCCGTCGAGGAGATCCGTCGCTTCCTCGGCGCCGAGAGCCTCGGATACTTGAGCTACGAGTCGCTGCTGCGCGCGTGTGGGGATCCGGAGGATACTCGCTATTGCACCGCCTGCTATACGGGCCGCTACCCGACCGAAATTGACCCCGAATACCAGCCGCGTCGCATCCGGTGCGTGGGCCAGTCGGCGACGGCCAGCCCCGTCCTGACGCCGGAGCGCTGAGGCGCATATGGCTCGACGACTGAGAGCACGCGCCGCACCGTCGAGAAACCCTCGTCGAACGCTCCTGTTGCTGCTTCTGGGCGTCCTGCTGCTGATCGCCGCCCTCCTGCTCCATCGTTTGGAGATCGGGCGGCGTCCGTCACCTCCTGAGACGGGGAGATTGACGGTCGTCGCGCTCGACGTCGGACAGGGCGATAGCTTCCTGATCCTCACCCCGGAGCGTAAGGCTGTGCTCATTGACGCCGGTCCTCCGGAGGCGGCCGATCGCGTGCGCGAGGCGCTCGCGCGATACGGCGTCGCGCAGCTGGATCTGGTCATCGCCACGCATCCGCATGCGGATCACATCGGCGGTATGACGGCGGTGCTTGAGACCATCCCCGTCCGCATGTTCCTGGACAGCGGCCAGCCCTATCCGACGCGCACGTACACGCGCATGCTGGAGAAGATCCGAGAGAAGGGGATTCGATTCGCCGTCGCCGAGGCGGGGCAGGAATTCGAGATCGGGACGGGCGTGACGCTCTCGATCCTGGCCCCCTTCCCCACGCGGCTTCGGGGGACGCGCAGCGACGAGAATGCGAACTCGATCGTCGCGCGGCTGCAGTATGGCGCGTTCTCCATGCTCTTCACAGGAGATAGCGAGCGAGAGACCGAAGAACGCCTCCTCGAACAGGACGGGACGACGGCGCCGCTTCAAGCGCGCGTGCTCAAGGTCGCGCATCATGGGTCGCGCCATTCGACGACGCCCGCCTTCCTGGAGCGCGCGCGTCCCGAGGTCGCGATCATCTCCTGCGGAGCGGAGAACGAGTACGGCCATCCGGCGCCGGAGACGCTCAACCGGCTGCGCCGCTGGGTGCGCGAGCTGCATCGGACCGATCTCGAAGGCGAGATCGTGCTGCGCACGGATGGGCACCGCTATGAGATTCACACCGAGCGCGCCGTGGCCGCCGAGGACCTCTGGCGCGGACGACGCCCGCGCTTCCGGGCCGAGGAGCCTTCGCCCTGGGCGCCGCGCAATGGGCGCGCGGGCTCTCCGCTCCCGATGGAATCGTCGCGCCAAGCGCCGAGAGCTTCGCCCCGCGAGAACGTTCTCCGGTGAAGCCGGGACATAGTGCGCTGAAGGAGCAGGTGTATGAAGCTGGTCGTGGATCGGATCGAAGATGACACCGCCGTGTGCTACCTCTACGAGGATGATCGCATCCGCTTCGACATTCCAATGCGCTATCTGCCGCCGGGGGTAACGGCCGGTGACCATCTTCGCGTGAGCTTCGAGCTGGACCGCGAGAGCCGCGAGCGCGAGCGACGTCGCGCGGAAGAGCTGCTGCGAGAATTGACCCGAGGGCAATCGGATGAGAAGCGGTTCAAGCTCTGACCTCGACGTCGCGCGCGGATACTCGATCTGGTTCGTCCTCATCACCGCCGGATTCATCACCTGCTTGATCGCGGCGAACATCACGGGCATCAAGCTCGTGGAGATTCGTGGCTGGATCGTCCCGGCCGGAGTCGTCGTCTTCCCGATCAGCTATATCTTCGGCGACGTCCTCACGGAGGTCTATGGCTATCGTCAGGCGCGGCGCGTCATCTGGCTCGGCTTCTTCTGCAATCTCCTGACGGTCATCGCCATTTGGATCGGGCAGATCCTGCCCCCGGCGCCGTTCTGGGATGGGCAGGCGGCATATGAACGCATCCTCGGCTACACGCCGCGTCTGCTCGCGGCCTCATTCCTGGCCTATCTCTTCGGCGAGTTCACCAATGCTTACGTGCTCGCCCGGCTGAAGATCGTCACACGTGGGCGCTGGCTCTGGATGCGCACGATCGGTTCCACGCTCGTCGGCCAAGCCGTGGACTCGGGGCTGTTTCTGACGCTCGCCTTCGCCGGGACGATCCCACTTCAAGCCCTGCTGCGCGCCTTCCTCACCCAATGGCTCGTGAAGTCGCTCTATGAGGCCACCGCGACGCCCGCGACGTATGCGATCGTCGCCTTTCTGAAGCGAGTCGAGGGCCTGGATGCCTACGATGACCAGACGCGATTCAATCCGCTCTCGCTCAGAGGATGAACGCGCGTTTCCCCGAGAGGAACCCCGATGCTATAATAGCAGCTCCCGGATTACGCGTGATGAGGATCCGGAGATTGGGCGATGAACGTTCTTCGGGAGGGGAGAGGCCATGAGAGTCACACTCTCTGTCATCAAAGCCGACGTCGGGTCTATTGGAGGTCACACGCGTCCCTCTGAGCGGATGCTTCATGCCGTTCGGGAGATGATGCGATCGGCGTGCTCCGCCAAAGGTCTGCTCATTGATGGGCTGGTCACGTTCACGGGCGATGACATCGCCCTCATCATGAGCCACACGCATGGGGTGGGGGCACCGGCCGTGCATCGCTTCGCCTGGGAGTGCTTCCTGGCGGCGACCGAAGTCGCGCGCAAACAAGGGCTCTACGGCGCCGGACAAGACCTGCTGGTGGATGCGCCCTCGGGGAATATTCGCGGGGCGGGTCCGGCCGTCGCCGAGATCGAGTTCGAGCGGGATCCGCAGAGCAAGGATCGTCCGGCGGAAGCGTTCCTCATCTTCGCCGCCGACAAGTGCAGTCCGGGCGCGTACAATTACCCCCTCTACGCCGCCTTCTGCGATCCCATGCACAACGGGGGATTGCTCCTCAATCCCAAGATGCATCAGGGATTCACCTTCACGATCATTGACATGGACGCCAAGGATCGGGATCGGATCATCCGGCTCGATGTCCCCGAACGCATCTGGGACGTGGCCACGCTCTTGCAGAACCCGGATCGGTTCGCCGTCGAGGCGATTCATTCGCGCTACAAGCCCGACGAGCAGATCGTCGCCGTCTCGGCCACGCGCTTGCACAATATTGCCGGCCGATACACGGGCAAGGACGATCCGGTGGCGATCGTCCGCACGCAAGGCATCTTTCCGGCCCCTGAGGAGATCGTCGAGCCCTTCATGCTCGGACACTTCGTCGCTGGCGATGCCCGGGGTTCGCACGTGATGCCCATCATGCCCGTGCCCATCAACACACCGGTGACCGGACCATTCTGCCTGCCCATCGTCTCCTGCCTGGCCTTCTCCATGGATGCTGAGGGGCGTTTCGCCGAGGAATGTGTGGATATGTTCGGCGGGCCCGTCTGGGACCAAACGCGCTTGAAGGTTCAGGCCAAGGCCGACGAGTGGCGACGTCAGGGCTTCATCGGACCGACGATGGCCTCACATACGGAGCTGGCGTACACGGGCATCGTGGAGACGCTTCAGGCCCTAGAACGAGAATTCATCACGCGGGAGTAAGGGAGGTGGTCGGGACGGCCGGATTTGAACCGGCGACCTCTTGCACCCCAAGCAAGCGCGCTAGCCAGGCTGCGCCACGTCCCGCGTCAGTCGCAATCCTCTTAGTCGCAATCCTCTTTTTTCAATCGAGTCCCATTCGCTTCACTTTGACGAAGCGATTATATCACTTTGGTTCAGCATTGCCAATAGCTCTTCCAACCCGCGCTTGACTTCACGGAGGACTTGATAAACGCGGGGAGAGACCGGCGGCGTCGGCCCTTCACTCGCGCTCTCGGTCACATCGGGTGACGCTTCCGAGGAGAGGAGCTTGAACCGCGATTCGGCAGCCAAGCGCTTGCGCGCGCCGGCGATCGTGAACTTATCCTCGTAGAGGAGCTTCTTGATCTTCAAGATCAGCTCGATGTCCCGCCGCTTGTACACGCGCTGTCCGGCGCGATTCTTCTCCGGCGCCAATTGCGGGAATTCGGTCTCCCAATAGCGCAGGACATGGGGTTGAACACCCGTGATCTCACAGACTTCGCCGATCTTGAAATAGAGCTTATCCGGAATGGCCTTCACAGGCTGCATATCGTCCCCCCTACTGGCTCATACCTGTCGCTCAAGGCCCTTCCGAGCTTCGGACTCAAGCCCGCAGTGCCCGGGCCGGTCGGAAGATCAAAACGCGCGTGGTGGGCTTCTTCCCCCCGGACGGAGGACGCCCCCGGCGCGACGTGCGCTCGACGACCTCCATCACGCCCACGCGTCCAAGGCAGACCTTATGTCCCTGGGCCAGTCGGCTTTTGATGATCTCCAGGATCAAATCCACAAGCGCCGTCGCTTCTCGCGTCGAAAGTCCCCCATGCCGTTCGTAAATCGCCCGCGCGATGTCCGCTTTCGTCATCGCCGCTTCCCCTCGCACCGGCATTATCTTACGGCTTTCCTGCCCCCCTGTCAATGAGTGGATCATGGGAGCGGACATGGAGACGACCGCGCTTGACCGCCCTGCGAAGATTCGGATAGCCTTAGCGCCGGTCGAACCATGCGAGGACGATGGCGCACATTCCTGCTGTGGACGGCCGTGGCCGTCGCGCTCTTGGGCGCTTTCTGGTATCGGCTGGATTGGTCGCTGATCCGCGAGAGCCTTCGGCGCGTGAACGTGCCCGTCGTCCTTCTGGCCGTGCTCCCGATTCTGCTGACCTATCTGACACGATCCCTTCGCTGGCGCGCCCTCTTGGCGCCCATAGGTTCGCCCACGCTCGGAAACACACTAGCCGCGACGGTGATCGGCTTCTCGACGATCTTCGTGTTCGGGCGCATGGGAGAGGCGACCCGTCCTCTGGTCCTCAGCCTTCGCGAGCGGATCCGCCCAAGTGCCACCATCGCCACGATCCTCCTCGAGCGCATTTGCGATATGCTCGCTGTAGCACTGGCCTTCGCGCTCAGTCTCCCTTTTGTCCCCGGCTCGGATGATCTCCACCGGCCACCGGCCGCGTTCGCACGCCTTGGAGGAGCGGCCCTGGCGCTTTCAATCCTGGGCCTTGTGGGACTGTCGGCCCTTTGCTCTCGGGCTGACAGGATCTTGGACGTCCTGGAGCAGCGCTCGCTCGGACTGCCGAGGAAGCTCCGTCAGCCCATCCTCAATCTCCTCCGCCATCTGGCCGAGGGGCTCTCGGCCCTGCGCAACACTCGAGCGCTCGCCCGCATCGTGGTCTATACGATCCTGACCTGGGGGCTTGTGGTCCTGAGCTTCTGGCTGGTCGCCTTCGCCTTCGGCTTGCGCTTGACGACTGCTTCCGTCATATTTGTCATCGGCTTCGCAATGGTGGGCTCTCTGGTGCCGACGCCCGGGGGGTCCGCCGGAGCGTTCCACACGATGACGATGCTGGGGCTCATGGGGCTCGGCATCGAGAAGAACAAGGCGGCGAGCATGGCGCTGATCATGCACCTGGTGAGCTTTGGGCCGGCCATACTGGTGAGCCCGTGCTTTTTCCGGCGCGAAGGGCTCTCCTGGGCGACGCTCCGAGAGCTGATGATGGCGGAGACGGCGCTCGCTGAGCCGACCTCAGGGGAAGTCGAAGGGGGAGTGGCGGCCCATACCGGCCGAAGGTGAGCTGTCACATATGAAGTGCCCATTTTGCGGACACCTGGAAGATCGCGTGGTGGACTCGCGAGAATCGCGCGAGGGCGACTCGATCCGACGCCGTCGCGAGTGCCTCAAATGCGGTCGCCGCTTCACCAGCTATGAGCGCATTGACGAGATCCCCTACATGGTCATTAAGAAGGATGGGCGGCGGGAGCCCTTCGATCGCCAAAAAGTCCTCGCGGGGATCCTGAAGGCGTGCGAGAAGCGGCCCATCCCGATGGCCAAGATCGAAGCCATTGTAGACGCGGTCGAATCCTACGTCCGCACCTCTCCGGATCGAGAGCGCCCGACGCAGAAGATCGGCGAGCTGATCATGCGGCGGCTCAAAGAGCTGGACAAAGTCGCCTACGTGCGCTTCGCCTCCGTCTACTTGGAATTTCAAGACGTCTCCGAATTCATGGCCGAACTCAAGCGTCTGGTGCGACGGAAGACGAAGAGTCCTCGCAAGTCCGCCCGCTCCTGATCCCGCGAGCGCTCCGGCTGATCTGGAGAGCGTAGGGCCCTGCCATGGGGAGCGCGCTTTCGGGGAGTCGGGTGGTATACTCCCCCCTTCGGGACGGTGACGCATGGTGATGCCCGAGGTCGAACACTGGCGAACACGCGCGCGTGAAGCCATCGCGACCCTCGCGCGTGCTGATGCCCCCACGATCGCGTGGGTTCGCCGAACTGGGGGATCGCCCGCTCGGCTCGGCGTCTTCCCCGCCTCGTTCAACCCCCCGACGCGGGCTCATGTCGAGATCATCCGGCGCGCGCGCGAGCAGTACGACCTGGAGGAGATCGCGCTTCTGCCCGGCCTCACCAACGCCGATAAGCGCGTGTACGAGGCGGCGCTCGAAGACCGCGTGGCGATGCTTCTGGTGGCCTTCGAGACAGATCCCGCGATCGCCATTGGCGTGGTCAGCCATCCCTTCTTCGTGGATATGATCCTGCCGCTGCGACGGGAATATGCGACGTCGGAGATCTTCTTCCTCGTCGGCTCGGACACCTTCGAGCGTCTTCTCGATCGCCAGGGACGCTACCTCGGACGCTACTACAAGTCGTATCGAGATCGCGCGGCTGTGCTCGAAGACCTCTTCTCGGCGAGCCGTGTGATTGTCGCCGCTCGAGGCTCCTTCACCTGCGCGGCGCTTGAGCGGCTCTTGGAGGAAGATGTAGCGCCATACAGCTCACGCATCGCCTGCATGGAACTCTCTGAAGAAGTGCGGTTCATCTCGGCCTCGGAAGTCCGAGGGCGAATCCGAAGGGGGGACCCCATCGCCTCGCTCGTCCCCGAAGCAGTTGAGGCATACATCCGGGCGACCGGCCTCTACCGATGATCCTTCGCGACTACCGACCGGAGGACTTCGCGCACCTCTGTGAAATTGATCGGCTGTGTTTCCCCCCTGGCATCGCGTACACCGCCGAGGAGATGCGTCTCTACATCGCCGATCCTCGAACGTTCACGCTCGTCGTCGAGGAGCCCGAGCACCGGATCATCGGCTTCCTCATCGCGCGCCTGGAGGCCGGACGCCGGGGTGCTCGCATCGGACACCTCGTGACCATAGATGTGCACCCCGACTGGCAGGGGCGAGGCATCGGCAGCCTCCTGCTGCGAGAGGCGGAGCGGCGACTGCGCCAGGCGGGCGCGCATTTCATCTTCCTCGAAACGGCCGTGGATAACCGCCGCGCGATTCGCTTCTACGAGAAGCACGGATATCGGGTGCTGGAGCGGATTCAGGGATATTACCTGGGCGAGATGGACGCTTTCCGCATGGGGAAAGCGCTCGAACCGATGTCCGGGAGAGCACCCCGCCTGTGAAGGATGCGCACTGAGAGCGCCCACCACGCTCATCGCAAGACGCCCAGGGTGAGGAATCCTCCGATGAGCAAGAGCACAAACAAAAGTGAGAGCACATCGAAGTAGCGCTCGATGAACGCGCGAATCGGTTCTCCGAACAGGCGCAGCAGCCCCGCGACCAGAAAGAATCGCGCTCCTCGCCCCAGCGCAGAGACGAGCGCGAAGGCCAGGACATCAATCTGCGTCGCGCCCGAGGCGATAGTCGCGACCTTGTAAGGGATCGGCGTGAAGGCCGCGATGGCGAGGAACAGGAGCCCATAGTCCTGATACTTCGCCTGAAACTCGCCCCAGAGCGCGCGCGCGCCATAGAAATCAATGATGCGCCATCCGAGCGTCTCCATGAAGGCATACCCGATGAGGTATCCGAACATCCCGCCGAGCACCGAGCCCAGCGTGCACACGGCCGCATAGCGCGCGAAGCGCCGAGGGGTCGCGACGACCATCGCGATCAAGAGCGCATCCGGAGGGATGGGGAAGAACGAAGACTCGGCGAAGGCGATCGCGAAGAGGGCGAGCACGGCTTGCGGCGTCTCCGCCCAATGGAGCGTCCAGGCATAGAGCCGATGCAGGCTCGCACGAAGGCCCCGCACAAGAGAGCGACCGCTCAGAGACGCGCGTCGCACCAGGGGCACGGGAGCAATTGGCGGCGTTGCCCCCTCAGATTCGGCGCGCTCTTCGGCGACGATCCTCTCGTCCGCGTCCCTCATTCCTTCCATCCGTATTGCCCGATGAGTTTGACAAACACGCAGCCACCGTGCCACTCGACCGTGTGCTCGCGCTCCCCCTTGATCAAGCGCATGAGTTGCTGATACGTCTCGTCGCCAATGGGCATCACCAAACGTCCTCCGACGACGAGCTGCTCCAAATACGGCGGTGGGACCGTGGGGCTTGAGGCAGCGACCAAGATGGCGTCAAACGGGGCCATCTCCGGCCATCCGAGCGTCCCATCGAAAGCGCGAATCAGGACCTGGGTGATCCCTAACGCTTCGAGCGTCGCTTGCGCGCGCGCGGCCAGCTCCGGGATGCGTTCGACGGCGTAGACGCGCGCCCCCAAGGTGGCGAGGATCGCCGTCTGATAGCCCGAGCCCGCGCCCACCTCCAGGATGCGATCGCCCGGCTTGACCTCCAACAGCTCGGTCATCCGTGCCACCATATAGGGCTGCGAGATCGTCTGCCCATAGCCGATCGGCAAAGGGTGATCCTCATACGCGCGCGCCCAGAGGGCTTCCTCGACGAAGAGATGGCGAGGGACGCGCTCCATCGCCTCCAGGACGCGCGGGTCGCGAATCCCCCGCTCGCGCAATCGCTCGACCATGCGGTGGCGCGCGCGCGCGTAGGGATCACCGTTTCGATTCGGGGAGAGCGAACTCATCGGTGAGCGCGGCCCAAGCGTGCAGCGCTTCCAGGGCGCGAAAATTGGTGAGATTATTGTGCAGCGGGGTGATCGAGATGTATCCCTCCCGGATGGCTTCGTAGTCGCTCATCTCCTCATGAGTCCACTCGGCGTGCTCCTCGCCGATCCAGTAGTAGCGGCGGCCGCGCGGGTCCACCCCGTGATGAATGCGAATGCGGGCGACGCGCGTGCCCTGATGCGTGAAGCGCACGCCGCGAATCGGCCCACGCGGGACGTTCACGTTCAAGACCGTGCGATCCGGCAACCCCTCGGCCAAGATCCGGCGCACCAGGATCGCGGCGAAATGTGCCGCCGGTTCGAAATCCACCTCCCCGCGCCCCACCTGCGAGATGGCCACCCCAGGCAGCCCGTAGACGAGCGCCTCCAAAGCGCCGGCGACCGTTCCCGAATAGAGCACGTCATCGCCGAGATTCCCCCCGTGATTGATCCCGGAGACGATGATGTCCGGCGGAGCCTCGCGCAGGATCTCGCACATGGCGAGCGTCACGCAATCGGTCGGCGTCCCGTCCACGGCGAAATGATGATCGTCAATGCGATCAATGCGCAGCGGACGAGCGAGCGTCAGCGCATGCGACGCCGCGCTCATCTCATGTGAAGGAGCGACGACGATGACCTCGCCCACCGCGCGCAGCTTCTCTTCCAGCTTCCGAATCCCCTCCGCATGAATCCCGTCATCGTTCGTGATGAGAATCCTCGGCATAACGCATCACGGTCCTCACGCGCATTGAACAGGCAAAGCTACCACAGATGGTGGGGAAAGGCAACCGAGGTCTCTCGACCCCCATAAGAGGCATCTCCCGCGCGATCCCCGCGGGAGATGCCTCAGGAGCGGCGTCAGGTTGCGCGCGAATCAGCGGCGCGGAGCTGTGACGAACAGCGGCGAAATGCCCGCCTCCCGCATCCGCCGGTTCAACTCGGCGAGATCCCGCTCCAACACCTGCTGCAGATCGCCGAGGTGCCGAGCGACCTGAGCCCGCAGCTCCTCCCAGCGGGCGCGAGCGGCCGCGGTCGGACGCGCATCGGCGCTCGCCACCACTCCGTAGAGCGTGATCAATTGATTGTTGAGTTTGGGCGGGAAATTGAGCGGATCCTGCGGCGCTTCGTTCCGCGTCTGAATCAGCTCTTCCTCCAGACGCGTGAGTCGCTGCTGGAGCGCGCGGGCCGAATCCACGAGCGCCCTCCCTTGCGAATGATCGCTCAAGCGCTTGACCAGCTCCTCCAGTTGACGCTTCACATCACGAATGCGATTCACGGCGTCATGGACATCGCTGATGGCGTCGCGGATCTGCAGGAGGAGATCGAACTGCTCCTGAAAGTCCTCTTGAGTCGTCGCCACGCGCGGATCCTTCCGCACCTCGAAGGAGCGCACGAGCGTCTGTCCGCCAACGATGAGGCGCACCTGATACGTGCCGGGCACGACCTTCGGTCCCCGCGCGCTCCCCCACGTGACCGCTCCGGGCACGCGCACGGGATCAGGATACCGCAAGTCCCAGACGAACCGGTTCATGCCCGCTTCCGCCGGAACGCGCTCCTGTGGAGGCGCCTGGCCGAAGAATTCCGCCATGGGCTCCGGCGGCGCTTCCGCCGGACGCGCGCGACTGCTGAAGGTCCGAATGACGCGCCCCCGCGCATCCAGGAATTCGAGCTTCACCTCGTCCTCGGGCTTCCGCGCGAGATAATAATAGACGATCACGCCGTTGGGGGGATTCTTCCCCAGGCCCGGGATCTCGGCGCTGCCCCCCTCCAGGCGATAGGTCGGGCGCGGCGTGAAGAGATGAACGTCCGCGCGCGCGACGGCATCCGTCAGCTCGCGCAACGGCGTCAGGTCATCCAGGATCCAGAACGAGCGCCCATGCGTCGCCGCCACCAGATCCGCATCCTTCACCACGAGATCGTGAATGGGGACGACCGGCAGATTCGACTGCAACGATTGCCAGGTCTCGCCATCGTCGAAGGAGACGTAGACGCCCGTCTCCGTCCCCGCATAGAGCAGACCGCGCCGCACGGGATCCTCGCGCACGACGCGCACGAAGTCGTTCTCGGGCAGACCCCGCACGATCTTCTTCCACGTCTTTCCGTAGTCGTTCGTCTTGAAGATGTACGGACGATAGTCGTCGAGCCGATAGCGATGCACGGCGATGTAGGCCGTCGCCGGATCATGTGGAGAGGCTTCGATCGCGTTGACCGTTCCCCATTCGGGCAGCTCCCGCGGCGTCACATTCTCCCAATTCTTCCCCCCATTGCGGGTCACCCACACGAGTCCGTCGTCGGTGCCCGCCCAGATGAGGCCCGCCTGCCGAGGCGATTCCGCCAGCGCGAAGATGGTGCCATACACTTCAACGCCCGTGTTGTCCCGCGTGATCGGTCCGCCCGAATACTCCTGCTTGCTCGTATCGTTGCGCGTGAGATCGGGACTGATCTCCTGCCACGTCTGCCCCTCATCGGTGGATCGCAGGAGCACCTGCGCCGCATGATAAATGACCTTCGGATCATGGGGCGAGATGAGAATGGGCGCGTTCCACTGGAAGCGATACCTCAAATTCTTGGCCGCCTCGCCCACGGCCGTCTGCGGCCAGGCCGTGATATTGCGCGCCTGCCGCGTGCGATGGTCGTACCGAGTGATGAGCCCTCCGTAGCTGCCCGCATAGACGATGTTCGGATCCTGCGGATGTGGGATCACATATCCGCTCTCGCCGCCGCCGACCGGATACCAATCGGGCCGATCAATCCCTGGTCCCGTCGTGCGGCTGGCGATCGCCACGGTCGTGTTGTCCTGTTGCGCACCATAGACGTAGTAGGGGAAGCGGTTGTCCACGGCCACGCGATAGAACTGCGCCGTCGGTTGATTGCTCTGCGGCGACCAGGTCTGTCCCCCGTTGAACGTGACATTGGCCCCGCCGTCATTGCCGTTGATCATGATCTGCGGATTGTTCGGATTGATCCAGAGATCATGATGGTCCCCATGCGGCGCGCGAATGGTGATGTCGAAGGTCCGCCCGCCGTCAATGGATTTGAAGAACTGCACGTTGAGAACGTAGACCGTGTCAGGGTCCTTCGGATCGGCATAAATGTGCGAATAATACCAGGCCCGCTGACGCAGCTTTCGCTCTTTATTCACGAGGCGCCAGCTTCGACCCCCATCATCGGAGCGGAAGACGCCGCCATCCTCAGCCTCCACGATCGCCCACACGCGATCGGGCCGCGCCGGCGAGACAGCGACGCCGATGCGCCCCTTGATCCCCTGCGGGAGTCCGGTCGTCAGCTTCGTCCACGTGTCCCCTCCATCGGTCGTTTTGTAGAGGCCGCTGCCGGGACCACCACTGATGAGCGTCCACGGCTGACGCAGGACTTGCCAGAACGCGGCGTAGAGGATGCGCGGATTGGTCGGATCCATAGCGAGATCAATCGCCCCTGTCTTGTCGTCCACAAAGAGGACCTTCT
>JBEPZV010000043.1:0-18501 GCA_041640655.1 bacterium | reverse complement strand
GCGTTCGTCCCGACCGCGTGGCCAGGAGCACGCGGCGCTCGGCGAGAATGGCCTCGCGCAACCGCTCGATCCCCCACTGCCGCGCCAGGAACTTCATCCGCGCCCGCATGCGAAACGTATGCTCGGGTCGGCGCTCCCCATGCCGATCGAAGATGCGAAGCACGGCCTCACAGGTGGGGATCAAGAGATCAGCTGGCGTGAAGTCCTCGAGCACCTCGGCCGCGCGCGGCTGAGCCCCCAATCCTCCGGCGATGTACAAGCGGAACCCGCGTTGCCCCTCGCGCACGGTGGCGACGGCTCCGATGTCGTGAATCCGCACGCGCGCATGGTCCTCACGACACCCCTCGAAAGCGATCTTGAACTTTCGCGGGAGATTCTGCGCGATGGGGTGGCGCAGGAAATAGCGCGAGACGGCATCCGCATAAGGCGTCACATCGAAGACCTCGGTCGGCGAGATGCCCGCCAGCGCGCAGGCCGTGACGTTGCGGACCGTGTTGCCACACGCCTCGCGCGTCGTCAGCCCCGCGCGCGCGATGTGCGCAAGTACCACAGGGACATCCTCGCGCCGCACGCCGTGAAATTGGATGTCCTGCCGCGTCGTCAGATGCACGCGCCGATTCGGCGTGAACCGATCGGCGATGTCCGCCAGCGCCTCCAACTGTTCCGGCGTGATCCGGCCAAACCGCACCTTCACCCGCACCATGTGCCGGTCCGGCGCCCCCCGAATGCCATAGACGCCGTTCTCCAGTCGGAAGCGCTTGAAATCCTCCGGATCGCGCCGTCCGGCCTCAAGGGCCTCGATCTCCTCCGCAAACCGACGAATCTCCGCCTGCACCTCCGAGGGCAGGCCGATGAGCAAGTGTTCCAACTGCTGCCTGTTCTCCATCGCTCTCCCTCCTCACTGAAAAGGCCCGCTTCGGGAATTCCCGAGAGCGGGCCTCGCCGTGATCCTCGCCTCGCCGCTCCCTCCCACGGAGGCCCGCTGCTGGCGCGCCCCGACACATGCACATGCGAGGACACGACCATCTCCCGTCCCGCGCCTTTGCGAGCGAGCCGAACAAGACGATACCCCGTCGCCTCATGCCTTCATCCCTCCACGCCGTGCGGCGGTGGACCCGGCCACGGCGGAGCGACCGCGGGTTCAACCGCTTCCCCAGCGAGCATGGCCCGCAGCTCCGCCTCGCTATGACGCCGGCAGAATTGATGAAACCGCTCGCCCGGACTCCGACGCCGGAGGTACTCACGCAGCAACCGCTCCAGGACGTCCGGGATCTCACGCGCCGGGACCTTCAGGCCCACGCGCCGCGTGAACGTCGCCTCCCGACCAACGGCTCCTCCCAGGAGGATGTCGAAAGCATCCACCTGCTCCCCACCGACTTTCATCTTGCACCCCTGAAGCCCGATATCGGCGATCCAATGCTGCCCGCAGGAATTCGGGCACCCGTTGACGTTGATCTTAAGCGGCTCGTCGAATCCGGGCAGCCGTCGCTCCAGTTCCTCCACCACCCACCGCGCAAAAGCCTTCGTCTCAGCGATCGCCAGCTTGCAAAACTCCGTCCCCGTGCAGGCGATCACCCCACGCCAGAACGGAGAGGCCTCCAACCGAAGATCCGTCTCCTCGACCTCCCGCAGAAAAGCGCCCAAGCGCGCCTCCGGAATGTTGAGCACGACGAGATTCTGCATGTTCGTCGTCCGCAATTGCCCATCGCCGTACCGATCCGCCAGATCGGCTGCGCGACGCATTTGCTCGGCCGTGATCCGCCCACGCAAGATCGCGAAGCCCGCATAGTAATACCCCGCCTGCTTCTGCGGATGGAGGCCGACATGATCCCGATAGACGTTCTCCGGCACCTCCTCATCCACGGCGGGATCAAGTCGGACGCCGAGGCGCCGCTCCAGCTCCTCTTGAAAGCGCTCGGCCGTCCACCCGTGTTCGAGGAAGAGGAATTTCAAGCGCGCCTTCGCCCGGTCCTGGCGCAAGACGTCGCTATCGCGGAAGATCTCGGCGATCCCCCGCACGACGGGCAAGACCTGCGACCACCGAACGAATGCGTTCAGACGCACGCCGAAATGCGGGGCCGTCGAGAGCCCCCCTCCCACGCGCACCGAGAAGCCAACTTCCCGCTCCCCCCCGGGTCCCATGCGCTCGACGGCCGTCAACCCGATGTCGTTGATCTCCGGATAGGAGCACCACACGCGACAGCCCGTGATGCAGATCTTGAACTTGCGCGGCAGATTGTAAAAGGCCTCGTTCCCCACCAACATCCGCGTCGCGTGCAGGACAAGAGGTGAGGCATCGCAGATCTCATCGCGATCAATCCCCGCCAGCGGACAACCCGTGATGTTGCGCGTGTCATCGCCGCAAGCCCCCATCGTCGTCAGCCCGACCCGAGAGAGACGAAAGAGGAGGTCGGGCATGTCCTCGATGCGCACCCAATGCAGCTGGATATTTTGCCGCACGGTGATGTCCCCGAATCCCCGAGCGTAGCGCTCGGCCACCTCCGCGATCGTCCGCAATTGATGCGAGACGAGCAGACCATTCGGGATGCGAATGCGCACCATGAAATAGGGCGTCGCCTGCCCGAACACCCCCCGACCATCGCCCTGCGTGTAGACCCCCCACCACCGGAAGTACGTCTCCAGCCATTCGCGCGGGATCGCCTCATGCCCCTTCTCGGCGAACCGCAGGATCTCCTCGAAATGCGCCCACGGGTTCTTCGCCGCCTTCAGCCGTTCGATCCGCGCGGCTTTCGTCTCTCTCTTCTGCTCTCCCGGTCGAAGATCGTCCATAGTCCGACTACAGACCGAATGCACGCCGGTGAGGGAGACAACACCCCCACAGGAAGGCACTCACCTGACGATCGTGGGATCGTCCGACGTGGGGATTCAGCGACGACAGACGTCGTCGGCGAAGGCGCTCCCCGCCTCCGATGCCCAAGGCATTCGGGAGACGAAGGCTACAGTCCTCATGACGCGGCGCTCCATCACCTCACCCCGCGTCCTCAGCTCCCTCCGTTCGCCACACGCCATCGTCTGCCCTCCCGACTGCGTCATGTCGGGCGGTAGTATAGCCCACGCAGGGCGACTTTGTCAACGAAAATGTATAAAAACGCCCGCCCCTCCACAGGCGCCCTCACCGAAGGCGGCGGGCCAGATGAAGTCGCTCAGGAGACGTCACCGTGACCGTCCGGATTCGCCGGACACGACCGGCCCTCGCGCGGCTCGCTCGCCGTGAGAGCCGCGCGCGGGAATCCGCCGCAAGGCGTTCTCGCACAGAGGGGGACGAATCGGGGGCGATGCCCGACGGTAGATGTTGAGCTGCCGAAGGCGCCGTCACGCGAAGGGGACGACGACGAACTTCACCGACCGGCCGCTCCGAAGAAGCCATCGTGACCGGAAGCGCCTGAGCAAGACGCGAGTCCATCGGATCGGCCGATGCGCGCACGGCTGACGCCTCCGGCTCGCGTTGGTGCCTCTGAGCCTCTGGCGGTCTTCCGGCCTCATCGGGCGGCAGCTCGGCGCCGGCTGGGAGAATCCACAGCTCCACGCGCCGATTCCTCGACCGCCGTCCACTCTCATGAGGACGTCGTGCGCCGAAATCCCGGATCCGAATGCGAGCGCGATCAAGACCTCGCTGTCGGATCAGATAGTCGGCGGCGTTGCGCGCTCGCGTGCGGGCGACGCCCGATCGCTCGGCGCGATCTTGATGCCCATCAATGACGAGCGTGGCGCGCGGATCTTGTCGCAACCGATCGGCCGCGTCATCGAGAATGGCCTTGTGCAGATTGGTGATGCGCGCCGCGTTCGGACGCGCGAAGAAGAGCGCGGGCAACCGGATGGGCTCCGGGCGCTTCACGGCGACGACGGTGATCGCGCGCGAGCGCGTTTCGGTCCCTCCTCGACCGTCATCCACCGTCACGGTGATGGTCACGGTGACGGGCGGCCCTCCGGGGCCGACCGTGATCCCCGCCGTATCGAACGTGATCTCGCTGCCGATGCCAACCCATCGCCCGGCGGTCGCACTCCAGCGATAGACGAGCACATCGCCATCCGGATCTTGGGCGATGGCGCGAACGCGCACGAGATCACCATCGGTGATCTGTCCGGGGACTTGTGGTGCTCCCACGGGCGCGATCTCGATCTCCTGAATCACCGGGGGACGATTCGGCGGTGGAGGGGGTGGTGGTGGCGGAGGCGGAGGCGGTGGTGGCGACGTCACCACGATCGCGCGCCGATCCGAAGCCGTCCCCCCACGCCCATCCTCGACGCGCACGGTGATGGTGAACGTGCGCGGTGGGGCTCCCGCCGTCGGATTCAATCCCGTCGTATCGAGCGCGATGCGATTCCCCGGAGGCACGCCCACGGCCTGCACGGCCTCGCGCGGGACCGAAGGTTCAATCGCCCACGTGTAGGTGAGCACATCGTTATCGGGATCGAAGGCGCGAGCCTCGAAAGTCACGCGCTCCCCATCGCGCACCTCGGCGCGGTCCACAAAGAGCGTGACGCTCGGCGCACGATTCGGCGGAGGCGGAGGCAGGATCGAAGCGCGGCGCGCCAGCGCGACGTTGACGATGAAGCCGTTGGCATCTCGCGAACCGAGGTCGAACACGGACACGCCCACGCCGGGTTGGAAGACGGGGATCGTGCGCCCATCCGACTGATTCAAGAGCCGTCGCCACCCACCGCCTACCTGAAGGCGCCCCTCATATCCGTAGAAACGCGCGCCGAGAATCAGATCGGATGGATTGATGGCGTTCAGACTGGGTGTCCCCGAAGAGACGGCGATCGCGTTCGCCCATTCGGCGACGAGTACGAGCCATTGAGCGGGAGCGATCTCCACGCCCGCATGAAGCAGCAATTGATCGCGCCGATCCAGGAGCTTCACGCCGCTCAGCTTCGGATCTCCAGAGCGAACGTACCCGATGTTCTGCACGACGCGGAGGCGGTGACCCAGGTAATTCTGACCGGAGATCAGGACGATGCCCACATCGGTCGCGCCCGAGCTGCGACCGCGCGCGAGCGCTTCCAGATGCCGCGCCGAAGGAAGGCGCAACACGGCGGCCAGCGCCAGGGGGAATGAGCCCGCTGGTTCCGTGAGCGCCGCCTTCAGGCCGACGGTCACGTCTCCCATGCCGTTGGCCGAACGCGCGATCTCAAAGCCCATGTCGCGCGAGAGAAACGTCGCCGGACCGAAGAAAGGCCACTCATGGACGAAGCTCGGGCGATCGGCGAGCAGAGCAGGGCCGAAGAAGCTCCCCGGCGGAGGCAGAATTCCCCCCAACCGCGCCCCACTCACGGGGAAGAACGCCGCTGCCGTCTCACGACCTCCAACGGGAGCGCCGAAGGCGACGAACGGATCGCCACCAAAGGCCTGGCGCACGCCGTGAAATTGATAGCCCGAAAGTGCGAAAGGCTGCCGCGAGGTCACCTGCTGAAAGACGTTCGCCGTCAGAAACAGCTCCAGCCGATTGGTCAGTCCCAGGGTGAAGCTGACCGGGATCTGATTGATGTCCACATCACCCGGATCGCGATCGAAATTGTTCCAGGAGGCGCTCAGCGTATACTCGCCTCGACGGAGCGTCCGCGGACTGAACGTCAGAAAGAGGCCTGTACTGGTCCCGCCCGTCGTCGTCGCAGCCGTTTGATTCGCCGACTCAACCGGTGCGCGCCGCTCCTGCGCCCAGCCCTCCAACAGGCACGGTCCATTCACCAGAAGAAGCCCGACCAGAACGAGCGTCCGCACGGGAGATCGAACTGCCATGTCCTCCTCCCCGAAGATGAACCGATCGCCGTCTCGCCCCGCGATCGCGCCACGAAGGCTTCGCTCCCACAATGCCGAAAGTCCTTCTCCGACATGCGCCGCTTCGCGTCAGCGCACCTCACCGGTGAAGAGCGTCAGCGTCTCACGCGCGGTCATGAGGACGGCCGTGGCGACGTTCCGACGCATGTCAATATTCACGGTGAGCCGGATCCCCTCCGGTCCTGTCCCCACGATCCGTATCTGATGGCCATCGCCGACGCCGCGCGCGATCTCCGTGATCGTCCCGGTGAAGGTTCGATTGAGGCGATCCGCGCGAAACTCGAACGTGTTCGTCGCCAGATTGAGCGTGAGCCGATTGCCGCTGCGACGGCTGTCATCCAGACGAATGAGGTTCTGCACGATGACATCCACAGTATCCGGAGCGCTGCTCAACCGCCCATCGCTCACGACGAGCGAGAAGGTCAAGCGCACCGACGTCGCCTCCGTCACGCCGAGGTTCGGCGCCGTGAAGCTTGGCCGCGGCGTCGTCGCGCCCGTGAGCGTCACCGAGGGTCCGGCCGTTTGCGTCCACCGAAACGTGATCCCGTCGCCATCGGGATCGAAACTGCGCGTTCCATCCAGGGTGACGAGCGCACCATCGGGCACAGTTTGATCCGGCCCTGCGTTGGCGATCGGACGCCGGTTGACGGTGATCACCACCTGATCCAGTGCACTCAGGAGCCGCCCATCGCTCACGACTAATTCGAACACCAGCGTGACCGGCGGCGGGATAGTTGGCGCGACGACCGGAGCCGTGAACTGCGGGCGCGGCGACGTCGGATCCGAGAGCGCCACCGTTGGCCCCGCCACTTGCCGCCAGCGGAAGGTCAGCACATCGCCATCCGGATCGCGACTCGCTGTCCCATCGAGTGTGACCGTCGTCCCTTCGTCCACTCTCTGATCCGGCCCGGCATTGGCGATCGGGCGCCGATTGACGGTGATGGTCACCAGATCGGGATCGCTCTCCGCGCGCCCATCGCTCACGATCAATTCGAAAACGAGTCGAACCGGCGGCGGCACCGAGGGGTCCACGACCGGAGCGATGAAGCGCGGCTGCGGCGATGTCGCGTCCGAGAGGGCGACTCTTGGTCCCGCCACTTGTCGCCAACTGAAGGCGATCGGATCTCCGTCGGGATCGCGGCTGGCCGTCCCATCCAGCGTCACTTCCGTACCTTCGTCCACGAGTTGATCCGGACCCGCATCGGCGATCGGCGCGGCATTCACCGACACGCAAGGGGAGAATTCCGAGGTGTTCCCGACGGCATCAGTCGCCGTCGCCGTGATCACCTGGCCCCGCGCAGTCACAGGCAGCTCGACCGTGAACGCGGCCGGATTCCGCGCATCGCCCGTCGCGCGCACGGTGATGGCGCCGATGGGGATCTCCCCTTCTCCGAACCCCGAAGCATGGCACGCCGTATTGGCGAAGAACTCCACCCGAATATCCCCTGCCCCCGTATCGAGCGTTCCCATGAGGACGAGCCGCCCCGGTCGCTGCACAGCGGTCGCGATCACTGGGAAGTTCTGCAGATCATTCGGTCCCGTATCGGCGTCGCCCGGGTCATTGGGAGTCGGTCCGTCGCCGCGCAGATCAATCCCCAATTCGCCATTGTTGCGGATCACATTGCCCAGAACGCGATTGCCACGCGAGGCCCCGGTGATCTGAACGCCGCTGCCACGCTGATAGGCGATGAGATTCCCTTCGCCCTGTTCCGTCCCCCCAATCAGATTCTCGCTGCCGCTACTGATGGTGACACCGGAGATGCGATTGCCGAGCGGCGCGCCGCTGGGGCTCACGCCGATCCGATTCGCCTGAACGATATTCCGATCGGAGCTGCCGGGCGCGCGAATCCATATCCCATTGCCCACGCTCCCGGCGATGACATTGCCCGCGCCCGGCGCTCCCACCCGATTCCCGCTCGCTTGGCTCTCGATGCGCACGCCGTCCACATTGGAGAGCGCCGTCTCGCCATCGGCCGTCGTCCCAATGAAATTCCCCAGGATGAGATTGCCCGTCGTTGTCGCCCCGCGAAGGAGAATGCCCGTCGTGTTGGCCGAGATCACATTTCGCGCGTCGGCCTCCATCCCCCCGATTCGGTTCTCCCGCGCGCCCTCGATCAAGAGCACGCCCGTCGTGTTCCCCGCCGGGCCAGCCCCGGTCGCGTTCGTCCCGATCAGGCATCCCTCGATGACGTTCTCCGCCCCCCCGCGGATCACCAAGGCCGCCTGATCCGCACCGATGAAGCGCGTGAGGATGAGCCGACGCACGACGTTGCGATCGCTGGCGAGGACGAGCCCGGAGGCGGACCCCGCGACCTCGCCGCTCAAGAGAATGACCGGACGATCTCCGTTCGTCGCTCCCGTGAAGGCGATTTGGCTCGCCCCATCAATCGTGATGCCCCCCCCGCGAATCTCCGGCAGCGGGCTCTGCAACCGGATCGTGAAGACGCCGGCCGCAAAGCCTGGGTCCCCGGCCGGAATGCGAAAGCGAATCACATCCGGCCCTGGGCTCGCGTTCGCATCCAGCAGCGCCTGTCGCAACGAGCCGGGACCGCTATCGCTCGTCGTCGTGACGAGGATCTCGTTCGCCTGCGCCGTCAGCCGATGAAACGCGCTCGGACACGATTGGCCCGGCTCCTGGCGATTCACGATGAGGAGATCATCCACGCCATGCCTCGCGATCGAGAAGGCAGCCAGAGGATGACACCCCGCCGTTAAAGCGATCGAATGCGCCCGAGCCTCGACGTCCTGAGCCAGCGCGTCCGTCGGCCCCTTCGCTCGATGGAGATCGTCGCCCGACCACACGGCGAGCTCCGCCACCCCCGCAGCGAGCGCGAGGAGATCGGCCTTGCGGTCACCATCCAGGTGTGCGGACGCGAGTGCATGTGCTGCGCGGGAGAGCCTCAGCGACGTCCGCTCAAAGGAAGCATTCCACAAAATGTCCACGCGAAGTCCGGATTCATCCAACAGAGCGAGATCCGCGCGCCGATCCCCATCGAAATCGCCCGCCACAAGCGCTCGAACCGAGAGCTCAAGCGGAATGATGTCAGGATGCGCGAGCGACCCTCGCGAGAGATCGGAGAAGACGAGGAGCCGATCGCCTCCGGCAATAAGGAGATCAGCCCGAGAATCGCCATCCCAATCCGTCACGAGCGAAGCCACCGCGTGCCACGCGGGAGGGACCGGAAGCAGCGCCACCTCGTTCACCCTGCCGTCCCGCACGCGAGCGACGTGCCACCGACCCTCTCGTTCCCCCACGACGATCAGATCAACTGGCACACGAAGGATCGTCCGATTCAACAGACCGAGGGGCGGACCACTCCGAGGCGCCAGGACCAGGACGGAGGGTGCAACGGGCAGCGCGATCGCCCGCGGATCAGCAAATCCACCCCGACCATCGCCCAGGAGAACGAACGCGCGCGCTTCGATCCCATCGGCGAAGACGATGTCCGCATGCCCGTCGCCATCCAGATCGCCCGCCTGAAGCTCTTTCGGCACCGCCGGCACGGCGAACGCACGCGCGCTCACCCGATTCGCGACTGCCTCGAACTCCAAGACGCCGCCAGGTGAGAGGACGAGCGCTCCCCCCCACGGCGCGAGGAACCCCGCTGCGCCATCCGGCCGTCCGTCCTCATCGAAATCGGCCACGGCGAGCGAGCGGGGAACGAGCCCACGCCGCTCGAAAAGCGTCCGAAGCCCCGGCTCGCCCTCGATCTCCAGAGAGAGCGGACGGAGGATGCCAAACGTCGTCGCGGGATCGCGCCAGACCTCAGATCGGACGGCATCCAGAGCAAGGACTCTCCCCTTTGCCCGAAGGGGTGCGCTCTCGCGGATCAGGCGATCCGCCAATCGAATCCCCCCCGCCGGTTCAGCAGCCCTCGGAGGCGTCCGATCCCCACGAAGCGGAAGCACGAGACCGAGCACGAGCACCCAGAGCCATCGCTTCACGCCGCCCTCCCTTCTCTCGAACCGGAATAATCCACAGGAATCCGAGAATTCCCGTCCTCATTGCGCCCACGGCATCAGCCTCTCTCGCTCGGATCAGGCATCGCTCACATCCACGCGTCGTCGCTCTCCGTGCTCAACCCTCCGCACGTGTCCGATCAGGTTCAAGGTTCAGCGGCATTTTTATCTGATCGCCCTTCGAATGTCAAGCACGATTTATTTCGCGGCGAATCGCCGCATGCCGTATAATGGAGGGGACTCAGCGAGATTTCGATCGCAAGGAGGTCACTCGATGGCTACGGTCACGCAAATCGCCGTCACCTTGGAGAACAAACCGGGGACGCTCCATCGCGTCTGCTCCGCCCTGGCTCAAGCCCAGGTCAACATCACGGCGGTGTTCGTCCCCGAGGTCAAAGGGAAGGGGAAAGTGCGACTTGTCGTGGAGGACCTCAACCGCGCGCGGGATGCCCTGCGCGCAGCGCGCATCCGCTTCTCCGAAGAGGAGGCGCTTCTTGTCTCGGCAGAGCATCGGCCCGGAGCCCTGGCCGAGGTCACCGAGAAGCTGGCCGAGGCCAAGATCAACATCAAATACGCCTACGCGACAACGCTGCCGGGACACGCGCAAGCGGCGGTGATCTTGGCCGTGTCCAACATCGAGAAAGCGCTCACGGCCCTTGGTCGGTCGTGAGCGGGATCTCGCCTCCGAGGCGCGCGCCCGCTCAGGGGAGGTCTCGAAAATAGAACCTCTTCTCCACGTTCGGGAAGGGTCGGCCGTCCACCTCGACGTAGGGATAGATGAAATAGTTCAACGGCTCGCCCTGCTGCGGCGGCTCCAGCCGAATATCGCGCCCGATCGTGAAGAGGACGCGGTTCTCATCATGGGCCCCGAAGAAGTAGTCGCGCAAGGCGGGAGTTTTGCCCGCCTCGGAGGCATCCACGGGCACCCAGCCGTGGCCCTTCAGGTAGAACTGCGCCCAGCAGTGATACCCGCTGATCTCCCCCTGACCGCGCTCGGGGGGCAGCGGGAATCCGATCTCGAATCGCGCCGGGATGCCCACGGCGCGCGCGAAGCCGATGAAAGCCGCGTGAAAGTCTGTGCAGTTCCCCCGCTTCACATGGCACGCGTAGTAGATGTCTCCGCGTCCCCACCCGGTCCCGCTCTTATCGTACCGGATATTAGAGACCGTCCACTCGTAAATGGCTCGCGCTTTCTCCAAATCCGTGCGAGCGTCGCGCGTCACCTCCAGCGCGCGCTCGCGCACCCATCCGTCAATAGGGACCAGCCGATCGGGCTGCAGCCAGCGGGTCAGGAGCGGATCGGAGTCCTCGACGAGGCTCGCGGTCCGCACCGCTCCGGGCCGACGAATGTATTCCCGACGCTGGACGCGGAACCGCACCTCCACGCGCAGGAGTGGATCGGTGGGAGCCTCTACCCGGATGTAGAGGATCTGGTTCCCATATTCGGGATCGCGCGTCAGGCGCCAGGGCGCCGGAGCGTGAATCCGCACATCGCTGATTTGCTGGTTCTCATCGCTGGGCGGATACGGGAGCCAGATCGAGACCGTGCGGGTGCCGGACGGGATGTCCCGCACCTCCGCCACATACGTGAATTCGAACGTGCGCGTGCGCACATTCTGGGCCGCGCTGCCCAAGGGCAACAGCCACACAGTGATCGCGGCAACTCCGATGACCTTTCGCTGCATGGGTGCTCCTCCCCATCAAAAGCTGTACTGCAGGAAGAGGTTGAACCGATTATCCGTACCCCGTCGCAGTCCCCTGTAATCGGTGATCCAGCGCAGATACTCAGCGCCGATCAGAAATCCTCCCCCCACGGGGAAGCGATGGGCGATCCACCACGCGCGATTGCGCGTGCGTCCGCCCTCGGGGATGT
This sequence comes from bacterium, assembly GCA_041640655.1. Classification (GTDB taxonomy): domain Bacteria; phylum Acidobacteriota; class Blastocatellia; order HR10; family HR10; genus HR10. Next base: position 6,868 of record JBEPZV010000043.1, on the reverse strand, counting down.
CCTCGTCGCGCGGATCATCGGTCGAGAACCCGGGATGGATCGTGAGGTGCGGGTGCACGCGCACGCTCATTTCCACCCATCCCCCGCGACTCCGAATGGCCGCGCCGGTCGTTGCGTTCACCCCCTGCCCGATCCCCCCGCGCATATCGCTCAAATTGCGCCCCACCCACGCCTCTCCCCGAAGGACCACGCGTTCATGAAGCGGGAGCACGCCATCGAACCCGAGCGATTGACTTCCCCATGAGGTGCGCCCAGCGACGGAACGCATCGTGCGCAACCACCCGCGATGTCCCCACACGCCGAAGCTCGCCCACTGCCCTTTCACCCATGAGGCGCGCGCGTATCCGAGACGCACTTGAACATTCGGACGCGCCGATTCCTCCCCATCTCGAAAACCATTGCCATCCAGATCGAGCGCATCCACGGCGCCGGTCAGGCCGATCCCCCCCGCGATCGAGAATCGCTCATGCTCACCCGAAGGCTCATACGCGGCGATGAGCTGCGGACGCCGATCCCCAATGTTCCCCGCATTCCACATAAGCGTGTCTCCATTCACCGTCGGAAACAGCGGGGAGATGACGTCCCACGTCTGTCCGCCGAGAAGCCAGAAGTTCCCACGCATCACCTTCAGATTCGCATGCCGGATGCGGATGATCGGACGCGACTCCCTCCCGCCGTTCTGAAAATCTACTTCCAGTTGTCCGCTCAGCCGCGCCTCGCCCAACGCTTCGACCGCCGGGCCAGTATAGGCGATCCCGAATCGCGTCAGTCGTGGATAGAGCGTGAACATGCGCGCATTCGGACGCCCCACGCGCGGATCCTCCGAGAGGATGAAGAAGATGCTCTGGGGGTTATCCGGTCGCGAGTCGTCGGCCACAAGATCCAGGCGCAAGAAGCCAGAGAATCGAAGGCGGCTCTCTCCACTCACCAGATCGCGCCATCGCACGGGCTCCGGCTCGCGCGAGGGCGGCGAAGTCGCAGCGGTCGTCGCCCGCGGCGCTTCGCGCTCGCGCTGCAACTGGGCCTCCAGCTCCTCGAGCCGACGAAGGATCGCGCGATTCTGCGCCTCCAATTCTTCGATGCGACGCTTGAGCGCCTCGACGTCCCCCGCCGATGGCGCTTCAGGTGAAGGACTCTGCGCCCACCCCAAGACGAATGCGCCACAGAGCGCCATCAATCCCATGATCGGCCACGTGCGCATGTTCACCTCGCCCCGCGTCAGACGCCGACCAATACCACGAATCCCGACGTTGGGCAAATTCTTATTTTCGATGGGTGTGCTCCCCGAGCATGGAGGAAACCGATCCTGAGGAAAACCCCGCAGGTGCCCGCGAGGACGCGCGCGATCGGCGGAGTCACATGCGGGAACCGGGTGAGCTCCCCGCAGCGGCGCGCGCCAGCCATGGCGCAGGCTCCGCCAAGATCGCGTTCAAGCGCGCGCCCTCCTCGCGCAGCCGATACCAAACGGCCACCGGACGCGTCGCGCTGACTTCGCGCACGATCAAGCCCAACTGTTCTAACTTCCCCAGCTTCTCAGCCAACACCTTATTGCTGATCCCGTTGAGCCGCCTCTGAAGGGAGCTGGGGCGTTGTGGCCCTTCTCGTAGGATCCTCAGAATATCCCGAAGCCAACGACACTTGAGCACCTCGGTCAGAGCGAGCAGCGAGACTCCCTGCTGCTGACATGCGGAGATGAGACGAAAGAGCTGCCACCCCCGATCCGTCAGATGATACTCCGCACGTCGGGGATACCCCTTGAAGACCGCCGCGCTCACAAATCCGCCGCGTTGCAGCGCGTGCAATCGCTCATAGAGCACCTTCGTCGAAAGTCCGGGAATCGCGCGCTTCAACTGCCCCGGCCGAACAATCCCCTCCGCCAATCGGCGCACCACGAGCACCGTCCACTTACAGCGCAACGCGCTCCAGGCCGATTCCCCTCCCCATGACTCGAATGACCTCATGACCTCACCTTCCCGTAACCAATGCACCGAAAAGTGCCCGATTGACGAGCTGACGAGCGACATCTATCCTAGCACATCTTGAAGTGACGACAAACGGGCTCACGGCGGGCCCGAGATCTCGATAAGGAGGACGTGCGAGATGATGCGTATTGGGAGATTCGTTTTCCTGTTCGCGATCGTGGCCAGCGTCGCCCTCGCCGTTCAGGGTCAGCGGCGAACGGCAGCCCGCGGCGACGTGGAGAGCCTGACTCTGCCGAATTATCGAAACTGGACCCATGTGAAGAGCATGGTGATCTTCGACGAGAAGCATCCGCTCTTCGCCTCTTTCGGCGGCATTCACCACATCTATGTGAACGCCATCGGACGACGAGCGAGCGAGACTGGCGGCCCCTTCCCGGATGGCAGCCAGCTCGTCTTCGTGCTCTACGAGCACGTGAACGAGCAGGGGGCGTATGTGGCCGGGAAGAAGAAGGTCGAGGCCATCATGGTCAAAGACCGGCGACGCTTCCCGGAGACTGGCGGATGGGGCTTTCAAGCCTTCGATCCGCAAACGCGCCGACCGCTCATCAAGAATGCCGACGTGAAGTCCGCGTGCTTCGACTGCCACGCCGCGCAGAAGGACAACGACTACGTCTTCTCGCGTCTGGTCCCGTGAAGCTCTCCTGGAGCTGGTGAGCGCGAGGATCCCCATCGTGTGATCCTCGCGCTCGATCTTTCGCCTCGCAGCACCTCCTGCCCCCAGGCCGCGAAGATGTGCGGAAGTCCTGCTCCTTGCACCTTTCCCCAGGCGCGACTACAATTCGACTCGGATCGAGAGGAGCGAGCTATGGAACCGCGCATCGTGCAAGGCGCGCTGCGAGCTGAAGGTCTTCGATTCGCCCTCGTCGTGAGCCGTTTCAACGACTTCGTGACGAACCGGCTGCTCGCGGGAGCGCTCGACGCCCTGGAGCGATTGGGAGCCGAGGAGAAGAATGTCGTCGTCTACAAGGTGCCGGGTTCGTTCGAGCTGCCGCTGATGGCCAAGCGGCTCGCCACCAGCGGTCGGTGGGATGCGATCATCTGTCTGGGGACGATCATTCGCGGCGAGACGCCGCATTTCGAGTACGTCGCCGCCGAAGCCGCCAAGGGCATCGCGACGGTCGCCCTGGAGACTGGCGTGCCCATCGTCTTCGGCGTGATCACGGCCGATACGCTCGAACAGGCCATGGATCGCGCCGGCGCGAAAAGTGGGAACAAGGGATTCGAAGCCGCCATGACGGCCGTCGAACTGGCGAATCTTTATCGAGAACTCTGACCTCTTGGCGAGACCTGCCGGGACGCTGTTTGACAGCGCGGACGATCTATGGGGTCCAGACGCAAAGCGCGGGAATCCGCCATGCAGATGCTCTATCAATACGACGTCGCCCGTCCGCCGATTGATGAGCTTCTGGAGACCTACTGGAGCGAGCTGCGCCCCAATGTGGATGAGGACGTGCGACGCTTCGCGACGTCCCTGGTGGTGGGGACGATCGCGCATCTGGAGACCATAGATCGGCTGCTGGCCAGCCGCGCCGAACACTGGCGCGTGGAGCGCATGGCGACCGTGGATCGGAATATCTTGCGGCTCGCCGTGTACGAGTTACTTTACGAGACGGAGACGCCGAAGGTCGTCATCATCAACGAAGCCATTGAGATCGCCCGTCGGTACTCGACTTACGAAGCGACGCAATTCATCAACGGACTGCTCGATGCGATCCGGAAGCAACTGGAGGCGGAATCGCCCTCCAGCTCGATGCCGAGTCCCTCCGCTTCTTCCCTCAAAACCACGGGCGCTTCATCCTGGCAGTGGGACGAGGAGGAACCATGATCAAGATTCTCCCGCTGATGCTCCTCCCCCTCCTCTTCGGAGGGATGATGTTCGAACGCGCGCTCGGACAATCGGGACGAAAGATGGAATCGGAGAGGAGCCGTCCGGCAGCGCCGGGAACCTCGACGACGACAGGCTCGCGGCTGGTGCTCGGCCTCATGAGCCAAGAGGATGTCGAAGCCTGCGGCCTGGCGAAACTCTCCGAGGAGGAGCTCGACCGACTCGATCGGTGGATCCTTCAGCTCATGCTGACGATGAGCGCCTCGCCCTCGGGAGAGCTTCACGCCCGATCCGCGCGGGAAGAGAGGTGGCCTGATCCGCTGCGCTCGGCCCTGGAGCTGGAGCTGAGCGATCTGCGGGCGCGGCTTGCGGAGATCCGACAGGCGAGCGTGCAATTGGCGTGGGATCTCTCTCGCGCGCGCCTCGCCCTGCAGCGGCGTGATCTCGCAGACGCGGAATTCCTCCTCTCCGCCGCCCAGAGTAATGTCGCGCGCATTCAACGCGCTGCGCCGTGAGCGCCGCTTATATCGGCATGAGCCAGAGCGGAAGGCCGCGCAACGCGCTCGGGAGAAGGGCATCCTCTGGAAAGGTTCGCCATCGGGTGAAGAGCCGCGCCAATAGCCCCCTCTTCTTCTTGGGCATCGCCTCGACGACGACGGGCTTGCCGACGATCCCCGCCATCTCCGCCGCCAGCTCAACGGCGCGCTGCACGTTCCCCAGCTCATCCACCAAGCCGTACGCCTTCGCCTGCTGCCCGGTGAAGATGCGCCCATCGGCGACCGTTCGCACGGATTCCGAAGACAATCCGCGTCCGTCGGCGACCGCATCCACGAACTGCGCATAGGTGTCGTCAATGACCTCTTGAAGCAGGGCCCGCTCCTCCTCGGTCAACGGACGAAAGGTCGAAAGCACATCCTTGTACGGGCCGGATTTGATGACCTCGGATTCGACGCCGAGCTTCTGATAGAGGCCGCGCAGGTTGTTGGCCTTCAACACGACGCCGATCGAGCCGGTGATCGTCCCCGGATTGGCGACGATCTTCTGGCACGCGACGGCGACGTAGAGCCCTCCCGATGCGGCGACATCGCCGAGAGAGGCGACGACCGGGATCCTCCGGTTTTGACGCAGGCGGCGGATCGCCTGGTGAATCTCCTGACAGGCGCCCACGGTCCCCCCGGGACTGTTGATGCGCACGACCAGAGCGCGCGCCTTCATCTCCTCGACGCGCTCCAGAGCCTGCAGGATGTGCTCCCGCGAGGCCCCGAAGCTCGTGTCCGTGATGATCCCCTCAATGGAGACGACGGCGACGCGGTTCTTCTTTCGGCGACGACGAAATGGCCACATCATGTTCACCCCCAATATCCCCAGCCGACCTTCATGTTCGGCAAGAGGGATGCCGGCAGAGAATTCGCGAGCACGGCGCTCAAGAGCGTGTGCGAGGCCGCCAACGCGAAGAGGTTCGGCTCCCGTTGGAAGACCCATGCCCAGACGTACCCGCCGAGAAACGTCCCCACGACGAGCACCGGGTTCGGCAGATGCAGGACGGCGAAGAGCGTCGCGACGCCGAACACGGTCCGCCGCCCCATCCCCCACAGATCCTGCAATCGCCGATGAATGAACCCCTGAAGCGCATACTGCTGCACGAGCGCCCACACGGGCAACGTCTTCAGATGGAAGAGAAACCGATCGCCGAGATTCAGGCTCCCGAAAGCGAGACCCAGGGCGAGGATCGCCAGGGCCGCAGCTCCCGTTGGAAGAGCGAGCAATCGGAGCGCGCGCCCGAGATTATCCACGCGCAGGCCGATCTCCCGCAGCCCATCGCCATGCGTGACGTTCGACAGGAAGGCGACGGAGAACGCCAAAAGCGAGAGATAAAAATTCGCCCGCAGCAGCGTCGTGCGATCTTCGATGAGCAGCGGCGTCACCCACATGATGATCACGACGGGGAGCAGTCCGAGGAGGATCTCCATCCAGAGATGTCCGCGCGCGGATCTCACGTCTGACCTCCTCCCGAACGCTCTCGGTCAGATCATGCAGCGGGAACGATCACGCGGGGGACGCGCGCGCTGATGCCAGAAGTGATCTCGTAAGAGATCGTCCCGCACCATTCGGCCAGCTCCTCGGCCGTGATCTGCCGTCCGTCGGCACGTCCGATCAGGATCACCTCATCCCCCACGCGCGCCTCGGGGATGTCGGTCACATCCACGAGCGTCCAATCCATGCTCACGCGTCCGACGACCGGAGCGAATCGTCCGCGCACGAGGACGCGCCCGCAGTTGGAGAGCGCCCGCCGATAGCCGTCATGATACCCGATGGGCAACGTCGCGATGCGGCTGGGGCGCGACGTGATGAAGGCGCTTCCGTATCCGAGCGGCGTCCCCGCGTCCACCTCCTTGAGGAAGACGATACGCGTGTGGAGCGAGAGGACGGGTCGCAGGGCGCGCCTTCCCGCCGGAGTCTCCAGCGCGATCTCCGGATGGGCCGACGCGCGCGGACCGCTCCAGAGCCCGTAGAGCAACCCTCCTGGACGCACCATGTTCCCCCACGCTTCCGGGTACGCGCGCACACCCGCGCTATTGGCCAGATGTCGATACCGCGGATGAAATCCCAGGGCCTCGACCATCTGCAGCGCCTGGCGAAAGCGCGCGATCTGCTCCCGCGTGAATTCCGCTTGAGCCGGATCATCGGCGGCCGCCAGATGCGTCATGAGCCCGTCCAAACGCACGTGGGAGAACCGCCCGAGCGCGCGAAGGACATCGGTCAATTCCCGCAACGGCACACCGACGCGCCCCATGCCCGTGTCCACCTCCAAATGGACAGCAAGGACCGTCTGCGCCGCGCGCGCCCGAGCCTCCAGTTGCTCCAGAAGGGTGAGCTCGAAGACGACCGGCGTCAGCCCGTATTCCAGCACAAGATCCGCTTGCCCTGGCGCGACACCGAAGCACAAGATCGGTCGGGCGATGCCCGCCTCGCGCAAAGCCGCTCCCTCCTCCACCGTCGCGACGCCGAACCAATCGGCCCCCGCCGATTCGAGACAGCGCGCGACGACCACGGCCCCATG
>JBEPZV010000042.1:0-19160 GCA_041640655.1 bacterium | reverse complement strand
GAGCACGTGCGTGCGCCGATAGGCCAGGGCGAACAGCGGCTCGATGCTCGCGCTCGTATCGGCGATGATGCTGATCGTCCCCGTGGGCGCGATGGCCGTCAGCGTGGCATTGCGCAGGGGCCGATTCTGCGCTTCGTGCACGCTTCCCTTCCAGTTCGGGAAGACACCCCGCTCCTCGGCCAATTCGGCCGACATGGCGAGGGCCTCTTCGGCGATGGCGCGCATCAGGCGCTCGGCCAGATGCACGGCCTCTTCTGAATCGTAGGAGATGCCGAGCCGGATCAGCAGCTCGGCGAAGCCCATCACGCCGAGACCGATTTTTCGGTTCCCGCGCGTCATGCGCTCGATCTCCGGAATCGGATACCGGTTCACCTCGATGACGTCGTCGAGGAAGCGCACGGCCTTTCGGACGGTCTCGCGCAACTTCTCCCAATCCACGTCCACGCGTCCGCCCTGCTCGCGCAGCATGTGCGTCACGTTGATCGAACCCAGGTTACACGACTCGTAGGGGAGCAGGGGGATCTCTCCGCAGGGATTCGTCGCCTCGATCGCCCCCACGTGCGGCGTCGGATTCGCGCGGTTGATGGCATCGAGGAAGAGCAGACCGGGATCGCCCGTCTGCCAGGCGGCGCGCACGATCTCTTCAAAGACGTGCCTCGCGTTCAGCCGCCTGACGACGCGCCCGGTGCGCGGGTTGATCAGCTCATACTCGTCGCCCCGACGAACCGCCTCCATGAACGCATCGGTCACGGCCACGGAGATGTTGAAGTTCTGGAGGGCTCGCTCATCGCGCTTGGCCGTGATGAAGTCCAGAATGTCCGGATGATCCACGCGCAAGACGCCCATGTTCGCCCCGCGTCGCTTCCCCCCCTGTTTGATGTGCTCGGTGGCGCTGTCGAAGATCTTCATGAAGGAGACCGGACCCGATGCCTCTCCCCCCGTGGAGGCGACGACGTCTCCCTTTGGACGCAATCGGGAGAAAGAGAAGCCCGTGCCGCCGCCCGTGCGCTGCACGAGCGCCATTTGCTTCACGGCCTCGAAGATCTCCTCCATCGTATCGCCGACCGGCAGCACGAAGCACGCGCTCAATTGTCCCAGGGGGGTTCCCGCGTTCATCAGCGTGGGGCTATTGGGCAGGAAGTCGCGCGAGGTGAGCAGGTCGTGAAAGACCTCCTCCCACCGGCGCGCCTTCTCGGCCGTCCCCAGCAGCAGCTCCGCCTCGGCGATCGCCCGCGCCACGCGCGCGAAGAGTTCCTCCGGAGTCTCGATGAGACGGCGTTCGGCATCTCGCCGCAGGTAGCGCGCCTCCAGGACGCGACGGGCATTCGGCGAGAGGTTCAGCTCCGCCATGACCCGTTTATCTTACCGCTTCCGCGGCTGGCCGGCAATAGGCTCCTCGCTGAGCCACTCGTTCAATTCGCGGACGAGTCGCTCGATGCCCGCCTCATCATACCCGCGCTCTCGCGCCGCATCCGCCAGCGTCCCCCAGATCGGCTCACCGCACTCCAGACAGCGGATCCCCTTCTGCAGGAGGAATCGAACGGACGCCGGATACCGGGCGATCAGTTCTTCAATAGGGATGTCTCCCGTAATCCTCATGGTGCGTCGAGCTGCTCACGGATTCGTGAGGGGGATCTTGACGCTCACCGCTCCCCGGACATCGCCCGAACGATACCCGGTCGCCCGATCATCGGGATATCGCTCGGCCAGGATCGCGCGCACGGATGAGGGGATCACTTCCTTCGGCCCATGACAGGTGATGCACATGGGGCCGACCAGGATCGGCCGCATGTAGCGAAGATAGGTGCGACCGTCCTCGCGCACGACCTCAACGGATTCGTCCACGAGCGCCCGCGCGCGATGTTGCTGCTCGAACTCTTCGAGCTTGCGACGCTCGTACTCATCGGGGATGTCCTTCGGGTTGCGATAGCGCAGGCTCACGCGTCGAATCGAAGCCCCCGTCCGCGCCTCGATCTCGCGCGGGATCTCCTGAGCGATCTCCGAGCAGACGCGCACGGCACCCTCATATCCGCCCTTCTCCAACTCCGTCATCAGAAGCTGTCGGACTCGCTCCAGCAATTCATCCGCGAGCCGCCGCGCCTGGCGCCGGGCGGATTCCACAGATTCCCCTTGTCCCGCGCCTCCCTTCAGCTCGTCGGAAGAGACGACGTTCATCCCAGCCAGAAGCCCGATCAGCATGAGCGGAATGAACCGTTTCATGGCCCGCATCGTTCCCTCCGCGAGAAGACCTCACGCCCCCACACGGTGCGCGCCCATGAGGGAAGCATGAGGAGAATCCTCGAGCGATCTGACGCGGGGGGAGAGCATCCCCCCGCGCTACGCTCACTTCACCTTCAGCTTGATCTCACGGCGCTTGGCTTCCTCAGCCTTGGGCAGTCGGATCTCCAGGATCCCGTCCTTGTACGTGGCCTCCGCCTTTTCGATATTGACCTTCACGGGCAGATCGATCGTGCGCGAGAATCTCCCGTAGGTCCGCTCGGCGCAGTAGTAGTCGGCTTCCTTCACCTCCTCCTCGCGCTTGATCTCTCCGGAGAGCGTGATCGCATCCTCGGTCAGCTCGATGTTGATGTCGTCTCGGTTCATCCCCGGCAGCTCGGCCTTGAGCACGATCTCGTCCTCCTTCTCGTACATGTCCACCGCCGGAGCGAAGATGCGCGTGATCTCCCGCGCTCGACGCGGGGCCGGGAATTCCCGTTCGAAGATCTCATCGAAGAGACGATCAATCTCTCGTCGGAACATCTCCAGTTCACGGAAAGGTCGCCAGCGAACGAGCGCCATAGCCATCACCCTCCTTTCGTGAGGATTTCTGAACCCCGCTCCATCCGGAGCGGGATCGGGGGCCGAAGCACTCGCGCTTCGGCTCGTCGTCTACACCGTTATGATCCAGGAGAGCAGCGACGGTTTCATTCATTGACTGCACACCGTGCTGTTCCCGCGGAGCTGCATCACGGGTTGCGCGAGAGCGGACGTCCCCAGAAGCCTCGAGTGAGGCGGGCCGCTCGCGCTTGAATCTCGGCGATGGCTTCGTGGGCATCGGCCGTGATCTCCAACTCCGCTCCGTTTGTGAGCATCGTGATCCTCACCCGAGCCCCTTTGACCGCCGCCGGACACGCCTGCTGATGGCGCGGGCCAGCCTGCGCGAGCGTCTGCTCATGAGTCGCACAGTGAGTGCGAATGCGCCGCGCGTAGGCCGGATCGTCGCTCGTCACACGGATGCGCACGCCCTTCGCCGTGTTCGTGATCTCGCGCTTGGTGGCCCACATCATCATCGGGCAGGCCTGGGCTCCCCGTCGCCCGCGCCCCGGCGATTGCGCTCTCTGCGAGGAGAGGGAGGAGGCCGTTCCCACGAGAGAGAGATCACTCCGATCGCGCAGATCACTGGCAGACCCCGCATTCCCGCATCCTCCGGACCGGAAAATATACCGCTTGTGAATCCGCTGTCAAGCCGATCGGGAGTTCGCGCCATTGTCCTTCCCCTCCGCGTGGCTTACAATGGATGCGGTGTTCTCAAACCGTATGGGAGGAGGATTGGGAATGGCTCTCGTTCGCATTCATCCCTGGTCGTCGCCCCTTCGCGAGGAGGCCGATCGAATTCGGGCCCGGATCGCGGAACGGGCTTATGAGCTGGCGGCTCGACATGGATATGCGCCAGGACGGGAGTTGGACGATTGGTTGACAGCGGAGGACCAACTGGTGTGGAAACCGGAGATGCGTCTGGAGGAGCATCCGCGGGAGCTCGTCCTGAAGCTCCGGCTCCCCGGAGTTCGAGCCGAAGACGTGCACCTCTTCGTCGCGGCCGAGCGCGTTCTGCTCCTTGGGGAGGCGCGGGTTGAGGGCGTGGCTGAAGGCGTGCGCGTCCACGGCGATGAATTCCGCTATGGGCCGATCTTTCGCGACGTGTGGCTCCCGCGAGCAATTGATCCGGGCCGCGCGAAAGCTCGGCTGAGCGAGGGGGTGCTCACCCTCGTGCTTCCCAAGCCCAAGATGGAGCGGTCAACTCCCCACCCGAGACGAACGTCTCGGGCAACCCCCGCCTAGGAGGGACAGCATGGCGCTTGTCGAGGTCAGCATCGTTCCTGTCGGAACCGCAACGCCGAGCCTCGGCGATCATATCGCCGGAGCCATTCGCGTCTTGGAGAAAGCGGGTGTCTCCTACGAGATCTCCCCCATGGGGACATTGTTCGAGGGGGATCTCAAGGACGTCCTCTCCCTAGCCCGGAAGATGCACGAGGCGGCCTTTCGCCAGGGCGTCCAGCGCGTCATCACGACCATCACCATTGACGATCGTCGGGATAAGGCCGTGACGATGCGGAGCAAGGTCGCGTCGGTCAAGCGGCGGCTCGCGCGAAAGTGAGGAGCCGTTCGCGCCCGTGCGGAGGGAGACGGACATCCCCCTCCGCCACATTCATTGCGCGTCCTCACTGCCGCACGATCCGAAACTTCCCGACGAGGATCTCGCGACGGTCCGTCGGAGTGTCGGGACGAAGGCCGAGCTGTCCGATCCCGTAGAAGAAACCGTCGGCTCCCCGCACCATCGGCGCGAGACGGCCCGTCGTGTCCACCTCGCAGCGTCCTCCTCGATCGTTCAGGAAGATGAGGGACGTGCGTCGCGTCTCCGGATCCACGCGATTCACGATGATCGTCCCATCGCCGGCAAATGCAGCATGGATATGCCCGAAGCCTCCGGGAATGCTCGCCCATGTCTTGCGTGGGTGGAAGACTTCGACTTTGCCGCTCGGCTCGACGGCCAACACTCGCCCGGCTCCATCCGAGAGCGGATGAGCCTTTGGTTCAAGCGGTTCGGTCGTGTGCTCGGACACTCTCTCCCCATCCGCGGAGAACGTTTGAAGGACGCCCACCTCTTGGCCCTTCTCCGTCCAGACCGTTCCGAGGACACCGATCTTGGATCCGAGCGGCACGATCCGGGGATTCCCCAGCCCTTCGAGCATCACCGTCCGTCGAAGGTCTCCGGACGTCTCGAAGATGAGCAGGGCGCTGCGCCAATCCCCCTCCTGCCATTGCGCGGCGACGTAGATCCGACCCGATGCATACGCCAGTGAGGTGATGCGCCCCCATCGCGCCGTCTCCGGAATGACGGACGGTCGCTCGAAGACCCGAAGGAGTTTCCCGCTCGGGTCATAGCTCACAACGTACGGGAGAATCGTCGCGCGAGGCCCCGCGCCCTCGGTGGGCCAGGACGCGAAGCTCACATACAGGATGCCGCGCTCATCCACCGCCAGCGCCAGATCTTTGAGGCCCGCCGATCCGGGCACGGGCAGGGAGAGGCGATGCACGGAGACCAATTCTACGCGGCATCCCTGGGGCGGGGCCGCGAGACTCATGGACCCAAGAAGGCCACCGACGAAGATCGCAAGAAAGATCCTTCTCATGGTTCACCTCCCGGGTGGTGGTGATTCGATCAAACATTCGAGGGCCAGGCAAATACTCATTTGAATCGGGCAAATGCCGAAGGAGCCTTGAGAATCCGGCGGGAATTCGCATACATCGGGGATCACGTCCGTGATGAGTTCCTTTCTCCCCGACACGACGGCGAAGTCGAAGCATACCGTACACTCCCCTTCCGAATTGCAGCACTGGAAGGAGTTGTCTCGACAGTCAGAGTTGCAGAGGGATTGTGCCATATTCGGCAGAAGAAGGGAAGAAGCGAGGACGCCTGCTGGCGGTGGGACATCACCTCGGCCGAACCGACTCCGCCCTTGGGGAAGAGCCGTGAGGGCCATCAGGATCGCGAGGCCCATCGCCAGGCGCATCGTCCCGCTCCTGAAGGAGTGGGCCGCATTCCATGCCGCTCGAGTCATGGCCTGACCTCCTGGCTAGGGTTTCGCGGCCAAGATGATACTAGCCACCGATTGTCGTTTGTCAAGTTTCGCGGCCAAGATGATACTGGCCGTCCGTCTGTAGCCCGTTGGGGATCGTCGGAGGGAAGGCGAGGGACTCCTCACGGGAAGAGACGATGAGGTCCCGGAGGCCTTCGGACACCCTTGCTACACACGGCGCCGCATTGCCGATGCCTGCGATCGTGTGGTAAGCTCAAATTTTCATCCGACGCTCATATTCTCAATGAAGGAGGAAGTCTGGTGATGACGTACACGGCGAAGAACTACGAGCATTTGTTGGGCATGGATGGATTCAGCGAGCAGCTCTTGAGGAATCATTTCACCTTGTATCAGGGATACGTGGCCAACACGAACACGTTGGCCGAAGCGCTCGCCGAGTTGGCGAAGGCCGGAAAGGCCGGGACGCCCGAATACGCGGAGTTGAAGCGGCGCTTCGGTTGGGAGTTCAACGGCATGCGGCTTCATGAGCTCTATTTCGAGAATTTGACGCGGACGCCGAAACCGCTCACTTCCGACTCTCGCCTCGCGCGACTTCTTCGCGAGCACTATGGATCGGTCGAAGCGTGGCGAGAGGATTTCAAAGCCAGTGGACTCATGCGCGGGATCGGATGGGTCGTACTCTACCGCGATCCGATCACGGATCGGCTCTGGAATACCTGGATCAATGAACATGACCTCGGGCACCTGGCCGGGTGCACGCCGCTGCTCATCATGGATGTCTTCGAACACGCCTATATGCTCGATTATGGGTTGAAGAAAGCCGACTACATCGAGGCTTTCTTCCGCAATCTCGATTGGGAGGTCGTCGCGGCTCGGCTGGGATGAGCGCGCCGAGGACGTTCGCCGAAAGCCACCGTCATCGGGGAGAGAGAAGAGCAGGGAGCGCCGCGGCGACCTCTCGGCCGCGCGCTGGGGAGGTGGCGGGATCGGGAAGCCAGCGGCGCTCGAGCTGTGTGGCGTTCACGAGAGGGCGGCGCGGGCCATCTCCTCGGCCGGAATGTCGAAGTTCGCCGAGACGCGTTGCACGTCGTCGTGATCTTCGAGCGCGTCCATGAGCTTGAGCATCAGCGCGGCGTCCTTCCCCTCCAGGCGGACATACGATTGGGGGATCATCGTGAGCTGGGCCGTGAGGGGGTGAATCCCCGCTTGCTTGACTTTCTCCAGGACGAGATCGAAGTCCTCCGGGGCGGTGATGATCTCGTAGTTCCCCTCTTCATCTACGCGCACATCCTCGGCCCCCGCTTCGAGCGCGAGATCGAAGATCGCCTCCTCCGAGAGCGCGCCCTTCTCCACCGCGATGTATCCCTTCTTCTGGAACATCCAGGCGACACACCCGCTCTCGCCCAGGTTCCCTCCATATCGGGAGAAGATATGCCGCAGCTCGGACACTGTCCGATTCCGATTGCTCGTGAGCGCTTCGACGAGGACGGCGACGCCTCCCGGACCGTAGCCCTCGTAGATCACTTCCTCGTATTGCTCTCCGGCGATCTTCCCCGTACCGCGGTCAATAGCCCGCTGGATGGTCTCCTGAGGCATGTTATTGGCCTTGGCCTCGGCGATCGCCTTCCGCAAGCGCGGATTCGCCTCCGGGTCCCCTCCACCCAGTCGAGCCGCCACGCTGATCTCGCGGATCAGCTTGCTGAAGAGCTTCCCCCGCTTGGCGTCCGCAGCGAGCTTCTTATGTTTGATCTGGTGCCATTTCGAATGTCCTGACATCAGTCCATCCCCTGGTTTGTGGTTCGCTTTGGACGAGCGATTCTCGTCGGGAAGCTAATATATCATGGCTCGTCGCGCGGGTGCAAATGCTCCGTCTCGCTCGCCCGGGGCTCCTTCGGCGCGAACTTCCGATACAGCCCGTAAGCGACCAAAAACGAGATGAGGAAGATCAGCGAGGGCACGACGAGTCCCCACAAGAGGCTCACCGGACGTGTCGCTCCCTGAAGCAGCGCCCATTCACGCATGGTCATCTTTCTTCTCCACCGATGACTGCTCCCGCCGCCGACGACGATAGGCGAGGTAGGCGAAGAGCATGCCGAGGAATGAGGCCACGTAAGCGATGGAGAGGCCGATGAGCACGGAGAGTCCTTCGTTCATCGCACGTCCTCCCAACGGATGATCCGATCCAACTGCTCTAGATACGCCTTCTGTTTCTTCTCGTATTCGGCCGAGACGGCCTTCAACTTCGGATCAATGATCCAGTGCATCACGGCCGTCAGGATGATGCCCGCAATGAGGATCAGCACGCCGCTCCACATCCGCAGGAGCGCGAGAGCGACGCCGAGCATCAGGGCCATATAGGCGAGCGGGGAGATGAGGATCGTGAGCCAATCCTCGCGCGTCCATTCGTCGGCCTCTTCGGCCGACCACTGGCGCTTGCAGAGACTGTGGCGCGTCACCGTGCGCGGGGCGATCAGTCCCAGCCGTTCGGCTTCCGCGCGCACGGGGCCCCACCATCCGATGGGGCGCGCCATGACGTAGTAGCGCACCAGCTGCCGCATATCTTCTGGCGGGGTCAGATAGGTCACCGGGACGTAGATCGCAGCGCCCAGCCCCATGAGAATCCAGAACTGCAAATAATCGGGCAGACTGGGCAGTAGACCGAAGGCTGGCAGGACCCAGACAATGAGCCAACTGAGCCCCAGGTTCGCGATCCACGCGATCAGATACCCCCAGGCGTTGAACCGCCACCACACGACCTGCAGGATGTTGGGCAGCCAGACGCCGGCCGCCATGATCCAGAGGGCGAAGATGAGCCACTTCGTGATCTCTTCCATCATCAGCCCATAGAAGAACGAGCCGATGAGCACCAGTAGCGTCGAGATTCGCCCCGCCCAGACCAACTCCCGCTCGGAGGCGTGTGGCTTGATGTAGTGGTGATAGAGATCGCGCGTCGCATACACGGCACCCAGGTTCAGGTGTGAGGCGACCGTGGAGAGATGAATGGCGACGATCGCCGCCAGGAAGAAGCCCAGCAGGCCGGCGGGCAGCAGTTCCAGGCCGAGCCGATACCATCCCAGCTCATACTGCGCGCGATCGGGGATGTTCGGATAGAGGACGTAGAAGCCCAGGATGGCGACGGCCCACACGGCATTTCGGGTGAGCACGAGCATCGTCCCCCACCAGATCGAGTAGGCGGCATCGCGGACCGTTCGGGCCGATTGAATGCGCTGCGCCTCGACGTACCAATCAATGGCGGTGCCCATCCCGAATCCGCCGATGATCGCGATGACGAGCATCGTCACGAACCACGCGATGGGAAAATCGCCCGAGAACAGACCGGTGAAGGCGAACGGATTCGTCCGCCATCCTTCTCCCATGCTCTGAAGCTTCGAGATAATCCCCTGTGGCCCTCCGGCCTCAGCGATCCCCCACAGGGAGACGATCAGAATCGCGATAAAGGCGATCACTCCCTGTTGGAAGTCGGCCATGACGACCCCCCAGTATCCGGCAGCCAGGACGTAGACGGCGCAAACGGTCGAGAAGAGCACGAGTCCCACCCAGTCGGGCCATCCGAAGACCAGATGGCAGAGTTTCCCCATGGCGATGCCGACCCACCCGAGGATGAACATGTTCATGAAGACCATCCAACCGGCCATCCATCCGCGCAGCAGCTCGCTCCCCAATCCGCTGAACCGCAAGCTCTGCCATTCGGCCTGGCTGTAGGCGAGCGAGCGACGGAAGATGCGCGCGCTGACAAAAGCGCTGATCGCGCACCAGGCGGAGAAGAACGTGTACCACAACCCGCGCAGTCCGTGCTGGTAAACGACGCCGGTGACCCACATGGGCGTATCCGTCGCCGTGTGCGTCGCATAGACGGAGGTCGCGGGCAACCACCAGGGAAGGCCACGCCCGGCCAGGAAGAAATCCGCCTCCGAGCGCTTGCCCAATCGGTAGAACAAGAGACCACAGCCCACCATCAAGAGCAGGTAGAGGACGATCCACACCCAATCGAGCGTCGTCAGACGTACCATAGCGCCTCATCCCCCCTCCTCTGAATTCACCGGCAGTCTGCTGCGCTCCTCACCGTCATCCCCTTCCACGGCCCGAAAACTGGGGTCACGATTATAGCACCTCATCACGAAGGAATGAAGGGGAGCGTTGGTCGCCTGCTGGATTCACGCGTAAAATTGGACAGTCGGAGGAGGTGAGCGGATGCCACGAGCCCGGACGCACGATGCGATCACGCTGGCGCTCGTGCCACCCACGTTCCTGATGGCGCGCGCGCTCACAGGGAGCTACGATCTGGCCTGGCTCGTGACGCTGGCGACGCTCTTCTCCGGGCTTATGTTCAATCCGGACCTCGATGTCCAGAGCAAACCCTACGCGCGCTGGGGGCCGTTGCGCTTTCTCTGGTGGCCCTATCAGGTGCTCGTCCGCCATCGTTCGCGGCTCTCGCACGGACTCCTGCTCGGCACGCTGGTGCGCACCCTCTATCTCGCATTCGTGCTCGCGCTCGTGGGCGCAGGCGGAATCCTTCTCTGGCATGGGATCCACGGGCGATCCGGATCGGGGGAGAGCCTGCGCGCAGCGCTCGCCTTCCTGAAGCAGGTCCTCCTCTCCGTGGAGAGAAAGTATTGGCTCGCGCTCGTTTTCGGCCTCTGGTGGGGGTCGGCTGCGCACACGCTCGCCGATTGGGCGTGGAGCCTTTGGACGCAGACAAAGCGCATGCTGTGATCTTCCCAGAACGCGCGGGCAGATTCGGCGTCCTCCGTCGGCCGCTCGCCGACGTTCGCAGGCGCTGCTTTTCATCCGCGTTCGGCGGGCTGCCTCCGGCTCTCTTCCTCGCAGGCCTTTCAATTCAAGGTGAGCGCATAAATTGCCAGGCGCGACTCCGCATGGAGCAGCACGCCCGCGAAGACGGCGCGCCCGTCGGTCACAAGCAGTGGAGGAATGGGCGTCAGCAGCTCTCCCGCCGGCCCCTGTTGCCGCGCGGGAAGAAGCAGCCTGAGCCCACCCTGCTCCCAGAGGTAGAGATTCGGCTCCCCTGACACGAGGCTCAGGAACACGATCTTCCCCGTGGGGGCCAGGCTGTGAAAAGGCAGCAATTCGATCGTCGGACCTTCGGGCGTCTGATCTCCATCGGCGACCACTTTCGCGAGCTGCCCTCCGGAGTAGGAGAAGATCGCGCGCGCGTCGCCACCGCTTGGCCGGCTCACCACGCCGATGAAGCTCACGAGTCCCTGGGCGTTGATCTGCAGGGACGAGAAGACTTCGGGAGCGAATCCTCCGATCTGCAGCTCCGAACCCCGACGGAAGGTCCCCCCAATGGGGGTCGCGCCGCCGCTTTCGGCAATCTTCTGGAAGGTGTAGCCAAAACCGGTCTGTCGAGGCGTCGCGAGAATAACCGCTTCATCGCGCGCAGCGCGCACGGTGAGCGCGATCATCCCATTATCGGCGAGCGCGACGTCCATGATGAAGATGGGATCCGTGTTCCGAACGCGTGGGAGCGCGCTCAGATCAATGGACGCTCCGGGATCCACGGTGTATCCCGTCGGCGTCGGTCGCGCCACCAGAAGCAGATGCTGCACGTTCGCACCCGTATCGTCGGCGAGATTCACAATGAAGGCGATCTGCCCTTGCTGATTCAGGCTGATGTCGAAGACGTCAACCACCCGCTTGCTGAAGACGGGATCTCCGGAGGCGATGACCTTTTGGAACGTCCCGCCCCGGTGGACGAAGAGCGCAGATCCTGCTTCGATCTCCGCCTGAACGGCGATCGTCCCCGCATCGTTGATCGCCGCTTCGGTGACAGAGCGAACCTTCAGCCCTTCGATCACCTGACCTTGATGCACCACCAGTTCGATCGCTCCATCCCGGATGCGAAAGAGATTCCGTCCCCCGCTCACGTTCCCGATGAAGAGCAGATCGCCGCTGCGGTTGGCGATGAGACTCGAGAAACCGAGGAAGGGGCTATCTGGAGGAGCCGATCGGACAGGATCCAGGAGCGTCTCCGACGACGCCGATCCCGTGTGCAGCCGGAGCGAGATGTTCAAGCCGAAAGCAGGCTTGTCAAAGGGGCCGGTTGGGCCGCCGAAGTTCTCATTCAGGACGATGGCGATGTGATCGTACACGGCGTGACCCTGGCGATTGATGGCATAAGGCGGCAGGTTCTCCTCCGTCTGCGTCGCTCCGGGGAACTCCTGCGCCTGCCGCTGATTCCCCACGAAGCGGAGGATCCCACCCCCGAGGATGGCGCGCGAAGCGGCGCCGCAGTAGATCACTCCCCCCTCGCCAAAGGTGGGCGCGCTGAGAAATTGCACGCTGAATCCGCCAACGTTCTGTCCCGTGCGGACGATCTCTTGAAGGCCCCCTCCGGCGTGGCGATAAAGCGCCAGCGTCGGATTTTGCTGATTCGGCCGACGGAATGCGGCGATGAACACCAGATCGCCACCGGGCGCGAGCGAGCTCGGCGAGACCAGAAACGGAAAGGCCGGGAAGATCGTGTTGACGGGCGGGACGATGTCCACGAACGTCGCGCCCGAGACGTTCGGCACCGCATCACCGATTCTCACCACGCGGACCATCGAGGTGTCGGTCTTCACATAGAGCGCTCGTTCCGCTTGATCCAGGAAAGCGATCGCGTCTCCCTGTGGGCTCACGGCCTGAAGGAGGGGCATCGTGATCGTCCCTCCCGCGCTGCCGGAATCACCTGTCCGCACGAGCGATTCGAGCGTCCCTCCTACGAGGCGGAAGATCGCCCCCTGACGGGTTCCCATCAAGGCGGTGAAATACGCGCGACCGTCGTTCGTCAATCGCGGGTTCGAGAAGCCGAGGATCATCCCGATCGGAGTCGCCGCTCCCGTCATGAGCAGCGTCCGAATTCCACCGCCATCGGCCAGGAAAAGTCCGGCCCTCGCCGTCCCATCCTCCGAGGGGGGACCTGAGGTCTCCGCAGTGAAGAGGATCTGCCGAGAATCATTGAGGGAGAATTCCAGAAGACGCGTGAAGACTTCCCCCTCCGGCGTGCGGTCACCGATTTGAACGATTCGTCGCATGGTGCCCGTCGCCGCCTCCCGAAGGAAGAGCGCGCCGCGTAATGTGCCCGTTTCTTCCGCGACAGCGAACGCGACGTCCCGCGCCGCATTGATCTGGTGATCGCGCAAGACCGGGCCGACCCATTTCGCGCGATAGATGACGCGAGCGCCAAACGTGCTCTGCCGGATGTCGAGGCCATTGTTGTTCATCACGCTCGCGCGGTATTCGTAGGTCGCCGGTGGGGGGAGTTCGCCTGTCCCCACGAGACGTCGCAAGGGCTGCTGCGCGAACCGAGGAGTGGGGAGGAGTCCCAGGGAGAGAAGAATGATCCCGATTCGCCGCCCGAAGCCAATAGGGGGGAGCGATGCCTTATGAGACTCTCGCATATCGTGCCCTCCTCCGTGAAGCAGTGACCGGGGATTCGCATGCCCCCGGTACCAAGCGGGCACTATACTGAGAGCGGCGCGCGCTGTCAACTCATGTTCACGCGATGCTCGGGCATGGAGAAGAGAGCAGGTGATTTCACGGTGGCTCCTTTCAGCCTCGCCGGAAGAGCCCTCGGATCCAATTCCACATGTATCGCAGGAGGGTTCGGAGGATTCCATGTCGGGGAGGCGCCACAGGCGTCCCCGTCGCCTCCGCCTTCTGGAGCGCTTCGAGCTCCGCTTCCAGCGCCGTGAAGAACTGTCCGGCGAGCATACGCGCCGTCCCCTGCAACATACGCTGTCCCACGCTGGCGATCGGGCCGCCGACCTGCACATCCCCGGAGTAGTGGACGATCGTCTCCGCATCGCGTTCTTCCAGGATGATCGCCCCCGTCCCCTTGGCGAAGCCCTGCGCTCCTTTCCCTTCAAAAGCGATCCCATAGCGAGTCGGCGGCGCGAGGTCTTTCAGCTCAAATGTCCCCGTATACGTCCCCCGAATGGAGGCGATCCCGACCTGGAGCGCGGCCCTGTAGGTGTTCTCGCCCTGAGGTTCCAGCTGTTGGCATCCGGGCAGACATCGAGCGACCACCTGCGGATCCGTCAGCAAGCGCCAGATGACTTCTCGTCGAGCCTTGAGCGTGTGCGTTCCCTCGATCTTCATCTCGTCCTCCCTTGCGCCGTTCATTCGACGAATTCAATGGGAACTGACCGGGGGAGCACGCCGCGTTCGTACCCCATCTGCAGAAGCTGACGGATAGCTGCCTTTCCGCGTTCTCCGCACTCGAGCGTCAGCTCATTGACGTACATGCGGACGAAGCGATCGGCCGAGGTCACGTCCAGGCCGCGCCCGAACTGCAGCGCGTAAGCGAGCGCTTCCTCGCGATGGGCGAACGCGTAGGTGATGCTCTGCTTGAGCAGTCCCGCGAGTGCGCGACACACGTCCGCGCCGAGATCGCGCCTGACAGCGTTTCCGCCTAACGGCAGCGGCAGCCCCGTCCGATCGGACCACCATTGGCCGAGATCAAGGACCTTCCGTAAGCCGAGCGTCGGGTACGTCAGTTGTCCTTCGTGGATGAGCAGCCCGGCATCGGCCTGCCCATTCGCCACATATTCCGGAATGTGATCGAAGGGGACGACCGTATAGCGAACGTCCGGGACGATGAGTCGAAGCACGAGGAAGGCCGTCGTCAGCGTTCCCGGCACGGCGATGCGAGCCTGAGGGAGGTCGTCAACCGTCAGTGCCTCGCGAGCAACGAGAAGAGGGCCATACCCCTCTCCCATGCTCGCCCCGCTGGTCAGAAGCACGTACCTATCGGCGACGTATGCATAGGCATGAAATGAGAGTGCCGTCAGTTCGTACTCTCCCTCCATGGCGCTGCGGTTGAGCGATTCGATGTCTTTGAGGACATGCTCGAAGCGAACCCCCTCGGTGGGAATCTTCCTCTGCACGAGGGCGTAGAACATGAACGCATCGTCCGGATCCGGACTGTGCGCGATGCGAATGAGCGACGAGGCGTCCATATATCGAGCCTCCTAACGCGGCAAATTCGCAAGTATAGCGAACCGACAATCGTGGGGCAAGCATCCGATCTCCTGCAAAGGAGCTACGGGCGCGCTCAATCCCGCGGGGGATACGAGCCCAACCGCATTCCGCCCGCGAGCCCGCGAAGCAGTCACGCTGGAGGCTCACTCGTACATTAAAGCTCGAATCGGATCTTGGAGCGCGGCGCGCAAGGCCGGATAGAGCGCGCCCACGGCGCCGCTCCCGAACCCGGCAGCGATCGTCGCGAGCACCCATCGCCATTCCATCTCCACGCGCAGGGCCGTGAGTCCGTCTACCAGAGATTTGAGGGCGAGCGAGAGGACGAGGGCTGTGAGAATCCCAAGGCCGCTGATGGCGAGGGCTTGCTTCTCGATGAGGACGGCGATGAAGGTTCGAGAGGCGCCCAGGCTCTTCAAGATGCCGATCTGCCGCGTCTGTTCCAGCACACTCGTATACATGGTGAGCGTGATCAGGAGCGCGCTCACGACGACGGCCACGCCGAGAATGGCTTTAAGGAAGCTGTTGATCAAGGGAGTCCCATCGGCGTACAGGCGGGGGAGGTCGCGCGTGAGGACGACCTGTCGGTCGGGAAATCGCCGCTGCAACTCGGCGGCGATCGCCTCTTGGTCTTCCGGGCGAGCGCATTTGACGAGAAAGGCCGATCCCCGACCTTCAGCGCCGAGCGCGCGTTGCATCGTCTCCAGGGGGATCTTGATGCGCGGGCCGAGCGGCGGCTCGTAGATGCCGACGATGCGGAACGGGCGACCGAAGATCTCGATCGTCTCGCCGACCTTCGCCCTTCGAGAGCGGGCGCGCACGGTATCAATGAGCGCTTCGTCGCCCCCCTTCAGGCCGCGCCCCTCGACCAGGCGCAATCCCGTCAGCGATGCGTACTCGGCGTATTTCACGCCCTCGACGAGTCGCAGGTCGAGGCCGCGTCCTGTCGGCTGCAGATACTGGCCGACGAGGGTGACCCCCCGCACGCCGGGAACTTCGGCGATCGTCTGCGCGAGCGCTTCAGAGAGCGTGAGCTGCGCGCCGCTCGGG
Organism: bacterium; assembly: GCA_041640655.1. Taxonomy (GTDB): domain Bacteria; phylum Acidobacteriota; class Blastocatellia; order HR10; family HR10; genus HR10. Next base: position 3,291 of record JBEPZV010000042.1, on the reverse strand, counting down.
GTGAGCCCCGCCGCCCCACGCTCGCGCACGAGGATCTCCACACCGATGCTCGCTTCGCGTCGGCCGCGCTCTTTCAAAATTCCGCGCACGAGCCCCGTGGTCATCAACACGAGCGTCATGGCCGCGGCGACGCCGAGGACGCTCGCCGCCGTGCGCCTCGGATGATGCAGCAGGAAGCTCAGGACCAGGTTATCGCGCCAGCGACCGCTCATCGAAGATCTCCCAGACGATCTCGCCCACCAGGGGGCGGAATCCCTTCGCCCGCGCCGTCTCGCTCACGCGGCCGTCGCGCGTCGCGCCGATCAGCTCCAGCACCGTCGGCACGAGCGAGAGGCTGTCATACGGACGCGTGACGATGTAGCCTCGCTTGAGGCCCGTCAGGCGCCCCCCCCACATCATCCACGTCGCATGCGTCGCCGTGCGATAGAAGCTCCCATGATTGCCACCCGGATTGAAGTCGCGAATGTTGAAGTTCCAGTACAGATTCGCATGAAGCAGCAGGTCCGGCTCAACATTTCGACGGCGTCGCGCGAAGAAGCGTCGCAACAGCGACACCTCGGGCGAATCTCCGTTCTCCGCGCGACCCATCAGCCGCGCATTCTCCACCGCGCGCACCTGCTCTTCGTACCGCGTGGGCCCGGAGATCGCCGACTCCGGCCTCGCGAGCAGCTCATAGAGCCCCACCACCGCGATCGCATATCGCGTGCGGTGCGTCGCCTCGATCCATTCCCGCTCGGTGTGGAACTCCTGGAGCCACGCGCGACGATCGCCCGCGACAGCGAGGTCCTCATCCTCCCAGAGGGCGAGGGGGAAACCCGGCTGAAGATCTCGCCATTCGAAGGTGATGGTGCCATCGGCCGCCTGCGTCAGGCGGGCGATCGGCGCGTAGCGGAGAAGTCTCTGCGCCGTCCCCTCGGGCGAGCGCTTCGCCACGATGAGCGCCTGGTGCTCCTCGCCGCCGTAGAGCCACACCACGTCCTCGCCCGTATCCAGCGGCGTTCCGTGCAATGCCGATCGAATCTCCGCATATGGGATGCGCAGGGCGATGAAGTCCACCGGATAAGGCGAGACCTGCGGCTGCACATTGTTGAGCACGCGATGGTCCTTCAAGAGCCGGAGATAGTTGATCCGGCGGAACGTCGCCTCTTCGTCCACGCGCCCATTCGGATGCAGGTGGATCGTCCCATCCTTCAATCCCACGACATAGTTCTGCAATTGATACACGGAGTTCCGCGGGCCGAACACTCGCGGCCGGATGAGGTCCTCGATGCGCACCGTCTGAGGATCGAACGTCTCCTCCCGCAACGCGAGCAGGTTCGAGAGCATCCGAAGATACGCCGCGTATTCGGCGCGATACTCGGCCATGTTCCTCACGTGGGCTCGCAGCTCCTTCCGCACCTCGTCCGGCAGCGGGGAAGGCGCCGACAGCGCCGCCTGCACGTGATGGATCCACCGATCCACGGCCCACAACTCCTCGCGCAGCTCCGCGCACTCGCGCTCCCAGCGGGTGCGGTTCCGCGTGAGGACTTCGAAGAACAGAGCGCGCAAGGCGCGGGAGACGCGTTCCGGATGACGCCGCTTCATCTCCTGCGCGAGCAGATGAAGGAGGTTCAGATCGGAATTCCGAAAGTGCAGCATCGCCCGCTCGTTCCCATCGTAGTCAATGAAGAGCGTCGGGTAGTGCGCCTGCCCCTTCAGGTAGAGCGATTCGCGGCTCGGATTGACGAACCCCTGGGCGAGGAAATTCACGCTGCGAAATTGGAAATCGTGCAGATTCGCCCGCTTGGTCAGGACGTGATGCCCCCCCCACGCGGCGCGCGTGAAGTAGGTCACGAGATTGAAGCCCTGGCTGTAGATCTCCGGATGCGTCGTGATGCCGTGATCGGAGACGAGGATGAGGACCGTCTCCTCGGGGTATGGCCCCTCGCGGATGGCCGTGTAAATACGCCCCACGGTTCGATCCACGCGTTGCAACAGATGGAGGATCAGCTCCTCATCGTTGTTCGTGTGCACGAAGTGATCGAAGAGCGAGTAGTAGGCGCTCAAGTAGAGGAAGCGCGGGTCCCTCATGTTCGTCAGAAGATGCTCCTCGTTGGCCGTGTCGAAGGCCTCGTGCGAATCGGGACCGCCGAGCCATCGGGCCAGCAGCTCCTCCACCGAGCGGCTGGGGAATCGCGCCTGCAGCGTTCGCGCCAGAGCCGTCCAGCTCGTCCCGCGTCGGATCAGTTCGAGTCCGATCCGCTTCTCCTCGGGCTCATAGAGGTCTTCCACGAGCGGCGCGCCTCGCTCATCCAGCACCTCCACAGCTCGCGCATGCAGGCGCCGACCGCGCAGGAGTTCGTATTGGATCAGGACGTTGTTCAGGTAGTCCTCCAGACGTCCCGTCGCCCGGTCCCATTCCACGTTCGAGATGAGCGGTTGAGGATGACCCGTCGCGAGCATGGCCCACGATGGTCCGGAGAGTGACTGTCCGCGCGTGTAGAAGTTCTCGAAGACGATGCCCTCCTCGTAAAAGACGCGTCGGATCCAGGGGAGATAGCTCTTGCCCGTTTGCGGATTTCGCTGTCGGACGTATTTCCAGATGAGGTCAGGCGAGAGGCCGTCGAATCTCAGGAAGATGAGGCGCTGCGCCGGCTGCGCGCGCTTTTCCGCCCATGCCGGACAAGCAGCGATCCCTTCAACGAGAAGGGCGAGCAGAAGGAGGCTGAGCAGGCGTCGAACGCGCATCATGGTGGGACTAGGGCTCCCGCAGTGGAAGCTCACCGCCGCTCGGCCCACCGCGCGACGCACCGTTCGGAACGAGAACGCCCTCCCGCGCGGTCCGCTCCTGAAGCCGGGGATCCATCTCGCGCTGGAGGGCGAGCAGGACGCGCCGCGCCTTCTCATTCCGCATCGCGGCGAGCGCGCGCACGCACGCCCATCGGAATTCCGGATCGCCCGAGCGCGCGAAAGCCTCCCGCAGCACATCCACGATCTCCGGCCCGGCCACATCTGCGTGCATGTGGATGAACTCGACCGATGCGCGTAAGGCCGCGAGGTCTCGCTCCTCATCCAAACGGAGGGAGCCTCTCAACGCCGCTTCCAACCGCGCGCGATGAAAAGCCATCCGCCGCGCCAGGTCCGCGCGCGCGCGCAGCTCCGGCGTCGGCTCCTCTCGATGCGTATAGAGCCCGAGCGTCACAATATGGGCCAGCGTGAAGAACGCGCGCGCCGCCCGCCCATGCATCAGGCGCCGGTATTCGCGCTGGCGATCTCGCTCCAGCCGACGGGCGAGCGCGGACGTCTCGGTCG
>JBEPZV010000041.1:0-19259 GCA_041640655.1 bacterium | reverse complement strand
GAATTTATCCTGGAAAGGAGGGCGTGATGATGACCAAGCGGCGAATCGCGAGAATGATGCTGGCGGCGGGCACGGTTGGGCTTCTGATCTTGCCCGCCCTGGTCTATACGCAAGTCACCGGACGCGTGCTCAATCCGAGGTTGCGGGTGACCTATCCAGACTTACAAACGGCTGTTAACAACGCGGGTCCTGGCGATACGCTCCTTGTGAGCGGGACGCTCAGTGGGGCGAATGCAGTAGCCGACCTTACGGGCTTCACAGGTCGGATCGTTGCCGGACGGGGACTGCGAGGAACATTGGATCCTGGAGCAGCATTGACATGCCCTGCAGCTGTCATTGATGCGAGCAGCCGAGCAGGAGCAGTGGTCATTTCGGGATTGAAAATCCTCGTGCCGAACGGTTGTGTCGGAGTCCTTGCGGATGCCGTCACGGGGACTGGTGATGGGAACCCCCTTACAGTGCAAGGCGTGCTCTTTGTCGGGAAAACAGCAACATCTGTCTTCACGGCGATTCGGACTGTTAACGAATTTGATGGCCCGTTCGTGTTCTCGCAGAATACGATCACAGGGCAGCTTGATCCGGGTATTGATCTAGATGGAGATGGAACTACTGCGATTGAGGCCTCTCTCCTCAGGAATAGGATCACGAACACGGGCACAGGCGGAAGTGGGAGCGGTATTGTTATTTCCAACATTCCGGCGGGAAGTACTGTCACTGTGCAGCGGAATCTGATAGATGGAGGCGGTGCAACAAATGGAATCGGAATCGGAATTGATCTTACATTAGGAGATACTGAGGGCGTTGTGATCGAGCGCAACACGATCCGGAACTTCGCTGCAGGTACAGGTATTGGATTTGCAATGGACGATGATGATGAAGGCGTTGTGTTCCGAAGGAATGTGGTTAACAACAACGAGATTGGGATTCGGGTGGATTTCTCGGGTGGCAACCCGACGACCTTTCCTACGATCACATTGAATAACATCACCGGGAGTCCGACGACTCAAGTGGGGTTGGAGTATACGCCTAATGGAGCGACTCCAACGAACTTAGATGCGACGAATAACTTCTGGGGGGCGTCCAGTGGGCCGCAGGCTGCTGACACAGGCTTTTGCCCAGAGTCCACGTGTAATCCGGCATCAGCAAATGGCAGTGGGATGCCCGTTAATAGAACTACAGCGGGTAGCGATTGCGATGGAGCTGCTGGAGGAGTGATAACTTGCCCCGTCCGGACGTCGCCGGTGTCTCCGGCGGGGGCGTGAGGTCGGTGAGGGGATTTCTCTTCCCCTCTTCGGAAAGGGGGGAGCGGGCCGAAGGGGATGTTCTCCTTCGGGCAAAACTATCAGGCAAGGAGGAGGGACGATGAAGAAGCTCATGCTGCTGGTCGGTCTCGGTGTTCCGATGGTGCTTGGGAATCTGGCCGTTGTGGTGCCGGGCATCATCTTTTTGCTGGCGGGGTTTTTCCTGACGTTCATAGGGCCGTTTCTGCTGATTGATGCCATTTTGGGGTTGGCGGCGATGATGTCGGTGATGCTCTTTGGGATCGCGCTGGGGCACAGTCCGACGACGAGCCTGTTGCAGGGGTTGTTCGTGGGGCTGTGATCGAGCGTGCGAGAGAGCATGCCATGCCGGGCGTGGTGTGTGGGGCTGGCCGCCTCCTCCGGTTGAGGGGAGGAGGCGGCCGGCTCCAGGTTTTGTTTGTGCCTGCGAGCTGCCCGGATTCGTCGAGGCGCCGTGAGCGTGAACGGCGTTGATTGATTCTTCCACATGCGAGCCCGCGCGAGCGGGCGATCGAATGTAGCCCGGGGGCGAGCCCACGTTGTGAACCCAACCCCGTTCCGCCCGTGAGCCCGCGCGAGCGGGCGTTCGAATTTCGCCTAGGGTGAGCGCCGCGAACCCTAGGAATGAGAGCTCCCAAAACCCCATCCCAAGCCCGCGCGAGCGGGCGACCGAATTCGGCCCGGGGCGAGCGAAGCGAGCCCTAGGGAGGAGGAGCCCCCAACCGATTTCCAAGCCCGCGTGAGCGGGCGGCCCATGCGGAGGCGGAGCGTGACGCCGTCTCCACGAACGCAGCGTGCGACCGCGCGGATGGGCCGTCCCGAGGGCTCGCCTCTGGCTCGCCCGCGGGCTTATTGGGATTGTCCTCTCTGTCGCGCCGTGGCGATGACCCGTTCTCACGGGTTGCCGAATTCTGGAGGATTCGGATAAAATCCCGCTTAATTTGTCGGGAGCGACGGGGCGGTTCATGATCCGCTCGATCGGGTATGGAAGGCGACACCGTGTGAGGCGTTCTCCGGCCGATGGGTAAGGCATTCGTATGGCGCAGATCTTTCATCGCAGCACGAACGTCATCGCGAAGGTGAGCATTCTGGGAGCGGTCTTCATGATCGCGGCCGCGACGTGGGTCCTGGCCGCGCTCAATCGGTCCCCTTACGTGACGCAGGTGGGGGTGGCGCGCGAACAGCCGGTTCCCTTCAGCCACAAGCATCATGTGAAGCAACTGGGGATTGACTGCCGGTATTGCCACACTTCGGTCGAGGAGGGTCGCTTCGCGGGCATTCCCCCGACGGAGACGTGCATGACCTGCCATTCGCAGATCCATGCGACGAGTCCGATGTTGGAACCGGTGCGTGAGAGCTGGCGCACGGATCGGCCGATCCCCTGGACGCGCGTTTATGATCTGCCGGACTTCGTCTACTTCGATCACTCGATTCACGTGAAGAAGGGCGTCGCGTGTGTGACCTGTCACGGGCCGGTGGAGGAGATGCCGCTGGTGTGGAAGGCGAGCACGCTGCACATGGAGTGGTGCTTGTCGTGTCATCGGCAGCCGGAGCTGTACATTCGTCCGCGCCAGTACGTCTTCCGTGCGGATTGGCAGCCGAGCGAGGATCAGCGGGAATTGGGGCGACGGCTCGTCCGGGAATACAAGATTGATCGGCCGGAGAAGCTGACCGATTGCTCTGTGTGTCATCGGTGAGGAGGGAGGCGGTGACGGTGGAGCGAAGGCCATCATGGGACCTGGCGGCGCTGCGGGCGCGATTGGCCGAGCGGCGGGGTCGGGTCTTCTGGCGGAGCCTGGAAGAGCTGGCCGAGGATCCGGCGTTCCTAGCGTTTCTGAAGAGCGAATTTCCGACGCCGGCGCCCACGGCGGTGGATCGGCGCGCGTTCTTGAAGCTGATGGGGGCGTCCTTGGCGCTGGCCGGGCTCTCGTCGGCGTGCACGCGGCAGCCTCTGGAGCAAATCTTCCCCTACACGCGAGCGCCGGAGGAGATCATTCCGGGGCAGCCGCTCTTTTATGCGACGGCGATGGTGTTGGGCGGATTCGCGCGCGGCATCCTGGTGGAGAGCCACATGGGGCGACCGACGAAGATCGAGGGGAATCCGCAGCATCCATCGAGCGCAGGCGCGACGGATGTCTTCGCGCAGGCGGCGATTTTGACGCTCTATGATCCGGATCGGTCGCAGGTGGTTCTGCATCGCGGGGGGATCAGCACGTGGGCGGCCTTTTGGGGAGCGCTGGCGGTGGAGCGGGAACGATGGGGGGCGACGCGAGGGGCCGGGCTGCGCATTCTGACGGAGACGGTGACCTCGCCGACGCTCGCCGATCAGATGCGGCGACTGCTCGCGCTCTTTCCCGAGGCCCGGTGGCATCTGTACGAACCGATCGCGCGCGATCATCAGAAGGCGGGGGCGCGATTGGCCTTCGGGCGTCTGGTGGAGACGCAGTATCGGTTTCGGGATGCGCGCGTGGTGGTGTCGCTGGAGGCGGATTTCTTGGCCTCGGGGCCGGATCATCTCCGCTGGGCGCGCGAGTTCATCGCGCGGCGGCGGGCGGAGACGGATGTGGCCGAGTGGAATCGCCTCTATGTCTTCGAGAGCACGCCCTCGTTGACGGGGGCGATGGCCGATCATCGGTTCCCGGTGCGCGCGAGTCAGATTGAGCTTCTGGCGCGAGCACTCGCGCGGCGATTAGGGCTGGAGGTGCCGGAGCCGGAGGCGCTTCCTCTTGATCCACGCCTTCTGGAGGTGGTGGCGCGCGATCTTGAGCGACATCGCGGGGAGAGCCTCATCGTCGTCGGGGAATCGCAGCCGCCGCTGGTGCATGCGCTCGCGCACGCGATGAACGAGGCGTTGGGCAACGTCGGGCGAACGGTCTTTTACACCGAGCCGGTGGAAGCTGAACCGGTTGAGCAGATGGCTTCGCTTCGGGAATTGGCCGAGGACATGGAGGCCGGGCGCGTGGAGACGCTCTTCATCCTCGGGGCGAATCCCGTCTACACGGCGCCGGCCGATCTGCAGTTCGCCGAGCAGATGGATCGCGTTCGCCTGCGCGTGCATGTGGGGCTGTATGCGGATGAGACGGCGCATCTGTGCCACTGGCATCTGCCGGAGAGCCATTTCCTGGAGGCCTGGAGCGATGGGCGCGCTCCGGATGGGACGGTCACGATTTTGCAGCCGCTGATTGCGCCCCTGTATGGGACGAGATCGGCGCATGAGGTTTTGGCGGCATTGCTGGGCCAGGCGGAGCGGCCCGGCTATGAGATCGTGCGCGAGTATTGGCGGCGGCAGGTTGACGCGGGGCGGGTCGGCGGGGGCGCGGATTTTGAGACGTTCTGGCGAACGGTGGTGCATGATGGGGTGATCCCCGGCACGAGCCTGCCACCCATCTCGGTCTCGGTGCGATGGGAAGCGATCGCGGCCGAATTGGCGCGGCGACCGGCGCGCGCGTCCGAGGGGATGGAGATCGTCTTCCGTCCGGATCCGACCGTGTGGGATGGGCGGTTCGCGAACAATGGGTGGTTGCAGGAGCTGCCGAAGCCGCTCACGAAGCTGACCTGGGACAATGCGGCGCTTGTGTCTCCGGCGATGGCCGAGCGGTTGGGGGTGCAGAATGGGGATGTCGTGGAGATCCGCTATCGGGATCGAAGTGTGCTCGCGCCGGTGTGGATCCTGCCGGGGCAAGCGCCGGAGACGGTGACCGTGCATCTCGGGTATGGGCGATGGCGGGCCGGACGCGTGGGGTCGCACATCGGCTTCAATGCCTATCGCGTGCGCACGTCGGAGGCGCCGTGGTTCGGCGTCGGTGTTGAGGTGCGGCGGACGGATCGCCGCTACACGCTCGTGAGCACGCAGGATCATCACAGCATGGAGGGGCGGCATCTGGTGCGGGTGGCCACGCTCGAGGAGTATCGGGCGAATCCGAAATTCGCGCGCGAGCTAGGGGAGGATCCGCCGCCGGAGCTGACGCTGTATCCCGAGCATCGGTATGAGGGGTATTCGTGGGGCATGGTCATTGACCTGAACGCGTGCATCGGGTGCAACGCCTGCGTCGTCGCCTGTCAGGCGGAGAACAACATCCCCGTCGTCGGCAAGCGCGAGGTGAAGATCGGGCGCGAGATGCACTGGATTCGGATTGATCGGTATTTCGAGGGGCGCGACCTGGAGAATCCGGACATCTATCATCAGCCGGTCCTCTGCATGCATTGCGATCACGCGCCGTGCGAGGTCGTGTGTCCGACGGGGGCGACCGTGCACAGCCGCGAGGGGTTGAACCAGATGACCTACAATCGGTGCGTGGGCACGCGCTATTGCTCGAACAATTGTCCGTACAAGGTGCGGCGGTTCAATTTCCGGCTCTATGCGGATTGGGCGACCGAGACGCTGAAGATGCAGCGGAATCCGGATGTGACCGTGCGCAGTCGTGGCGTCATGGAGAAGTGCACCTACTGCGTGCAGCGGATCAATGCCGCGCGCATTCGGGCGAAGCGGGAGGATCGGGAGATTCGCGAGGGGGAGGTCATGACGGCGTGTCAGCAGGCGTGTCCGACCGAGGCGATCGTCTTCGGGAACCTGAATGATCCCGGGAGTCGGGTCGCGCGCGGGAAGGCGCACGTGCTCAACTACGGGATCTTGACGGAGCTGAATACGCGGCCGCGCACGACGTATCTGGCGCGCCTGCGGAATCTGAATCCGGAGGTGGTGGCGCTTCTGGGGGAGGGACGGTCATGAGCGCGGAGCAGCGCCCGCCGGTGGAGATGGCGACGCCGTTTGATCCATCCGTGGCGATTCTGGCGCCGGGGCATACGTACGCTTCGATCACGGAAAAGATCAGCGCCCTGGTGCTCACGCGGCACACGCCGCGCGGATGGTTCCTGGGGTTCACGATCGCATTCCTGCTGCTCATGCTGCTGCTGTTCACGGCGGCATATCTGCTGGCGACGGGGGTCGGCATTTGGGGCGTCACGGTTCCCGTCGGCTGGGGCTTCGACATCATCAACTTCGTCTGGTGGATCGGGATCGGGCATGCGGGGACGTTGATCTCGGCGATTCTGCTGCTGTTGCGGCAGCGATGGCGGACTTCGATCAATCGCTTCGCGGAGGCGATGACGCTCTTCGCGGTCGCGTGCGCCGGATTGTATCCGCTGTTGCACATGGGGCGGCCGTGGCTCTTCTACTGGCTCCTGCCGTATCCGAACACGATGGGGACGTGGCCGCAGCCGCGCAGTCCGCTGGTCTGGGATGTGTTCGCGATCACGACCTATGCGACGGTCTCGTTTCTGTTTTGGTTCATCGGCTTGATCCCCGATCTGGCGACGTTGCGAGATCGCGCGCGGCGGCGATTCTGGCGCATCCTCTATGGATTTCTGGCCATGGGGTGGCGCGGATCGGCGCGCCATTGGGCGCGGTACGAGATGGCCTATCTCTTGCTCGCGGGCTTGGCGACGCCGCTGGTCGTCTCCGTGCACACGGTCGTGAGCTTCGACTTCGCCGTCTCGATCATCCCGGGGTGGCATGCGACGATCTTCCCGCCGTATTTCGTGGCCGGAGCGATCTATTCCGGTTTCGCGATGGTGATGACCCTGGCCATCCCGCTGCGGAAGTTCTATGAGCTGGAGGACTTCATCACCCTGAAGCATCTGGACAATATGGCCAAGGTCATGCTGGCGACGGGACTGATCGTCGGCTACGGCTACATGATGGAAGCCTTCATGGCTTGGTACAGCGGGAATCCGTATGAGCGGTACCTGTTGCTGAATCGGCTGCGCGGGCCGTATGCGCCCATCTACTGGGCGTTGCTCGTCTGCAATGTGGGGGTATTGCAGGCGCTCTGGTCGGCGCGCGTGCGGCGGAACGTGAAGGCGCTCTTTGCGATCGCGCTGGTGGTGAACGTGGGGATGTGGTTGGAGCGGTTCGTCATCGTCGTGACGAGCTTGCATCGGGATTTCCTCCCGTCGGCCTGGGGCATGTACACACCCACGGTCTTCGATTGGACGATGTTTCTGGGCTCGATCGGACTCTTCCTGACCCTGATGTTCTTGTTCATCCGGTTGCTGCCGGTCATCTCGATCTTCGAGATGCGCGCGCTCTTGCCGGAGGTCGCCGAGGCGAAGCGGCCCGCCGATGCGCCTGCGTCGTCATGAGCGGGGGAGGGGGGGAGATGGCCGAGCGTGTGGACATTTACGGATTGTTGGCCGAATTCGACGCGCCGGAGAAGGTTCTGGAGGCGGCGCGTCGCGCGTATGCCGAGGGGTATCGGCGCATGGATGCGTACACGCCGTTTCCCGTGGAGGGGTTGGCCGAAGCCCTGGGCTTTCAGCGCACGCGCTTGCCGATGCTCGTGCTGCTTGGCGGACTCTTCGGCGGTGCGCTCGGGTATGCGCTCCTCTATTATGCCGAGGTCATCGACTATCCCCTCATCGTCGGCGGGAAGCCGTTCCACAGTTGGCCGGCCTTCATCCCGATCGTCTTCGAGACGACGATCTTCTTCGCGGCGCTCTCGGCGGTGCTCGGCATGCTCGCCTTGAACGGGTTGCCGATGCCGTATCATCCCGTCTTCAACGTGCCGCGCTTCGCTCTGGCCAGCCGTGATCGGTTCTTCCTTCTGATCGAGGCGCGGGATCCGCACTTCGATCGGGAGGCGACGCGCCGGTTTCTGGAGGAGCTGGGCGCTGATGGCGTGTGGGAGGTCGAGCCATGAGAGGGGGGGCGTGGTCGAAGGTGCGGGAGCGCGCCAGCAACGTGGTGCTGCTGCTCGGACTCGTGCTCGGCGCGGGCGCGTGTCGGCAGGACATGCACAATCAGCCGCGGTACAAACCGCTTGGGGGAAGCGCCTTCTTCGAGGATGGTCGCGCCTCGCGCCCCCTGGTCGAGGGGACGGTGCCGCGGGGATATGCGCGCACGGATGAGCATTTCTACACGGGGAAGGTGAACGGACGTCTTGTGGAGACGTTTCCGTTTCCCATCACGCGCCGGGTCCTGGAGCGAGGGCGTGAGCGCTATGACATCTTCTGCGCGCCGTGTCACGGGCGCGATGGCTATGGCGAGGGGATGATCGTGCAGCGGGGATTTCGACAGCCGCCGTCTTTTCATACGGATCGGTTGCGACGGGCGCCGGTCGGCCATTTCTTCGACGTCATCACCAACGGATTCGGGACGATGTACAGCTACGCCTCTCGCATTCCTCCGGAGGATCGGTGGGCGATCATCGCCTACATTCGCGCTTTGCAGCTCAGCCAGAACGCGACGCTGGAGGATGTGCCACCGGCTGAACGCCGCCGCTTGATCGGTGGAGGGGAGTGAGCGCGATGTCGGGGATCGAAGGACTCTCGCGTCGGGCTGTGGGGGTCGGCCTGGTGGGGATGCTCGCGACGGCCGTGAGTGCTGTGGTGGCGGCGGAGCATTTCTGGCCCTCCTATCTCTTCGCGTATCTCTTCTGGCTAGGACTCTCGATCGGTTCTGGCGGCGTAGTGATGTTGCATCATCTGACCGGTGGGCGGTGGGGGTTCGCCATCCGTCGCCTTCTGGAAGCGGGCGCGCGCACGACGCTGCTGATGGCCGTGCTCTTCATCCCCATCTTCTTCGGGCTCTCTCATCTGTACGAATGGACGCATGCGGAGGTCGTCGCCGCCGACGAGGTGCTTCGGCAGAAGAGCCGCTACTTGAACGTCCCGTTCTTCTCGCTTCGAGCGGCGCTCTACTTCGCCGTGTGGATCGGACTGGCGTACGGGCTGACGCGCTGGTCTTACGAACAGGATCGCACGGCCGATCCGCGGTTGAGCGCTCGACTGCGCGCGCTGAGCGGGCCGGGACTCGTCCTCTATGGCGGGACGATCACGTTCGCCGCCGTGGATTGGGTCATGTCGCTTGAGCCGCACTGGTATTCGACGATCTACGGGATCGCGTTCATCCTCGGATACGCGCTCACGGCCTTCGCGGCGGCCATCCTCATTGTCGCGTGGCTCTCGCGTTCGGGGCCGCTCGCGGAGATCGCGACCCGCGAGACGTTTCACGATTTGGGGAATCTGTTGCTCGCCTTCGTGATGCTCTGGGCGTATGTGGCCTTCTCGCAATTTCTCATCATCTGGTCGGGGAACTTGCCGGAGGAGATCCCGTGGTATCTGCGGCGCACGCGCGGCGTGTGGGAGGCGGTGGCCGTGAGTTTGATCGTCTTTCACTTCGCGATCCCGTTTCTGGTGCTGCTCTCGCGCGCGGTGAAGCGGGACGTGCGAGCCTTGGCGGCTATCGCGGGCTTGATCCTGATCATGCGCGTGGTGGACCTGTATTGGACGGTCATGCCCGCCTTCGCGGAGCGGGGGATTGGCGTTCATTGGTCGAATGCGGCGGCGTTTCTGGGGATCGGCGGGCTGTGGGTCGCCTGCTGGGCGCGGGAGGTGAGGCGGCATGAGTTGGTCCCCGTTCGCGATCCCCGATGGGTGGAGGTGAAGGCAGCGCATGGGTGAGGCGACCGAACCGCGTTATGAGAAGCGAGATGTGCGGCCGCGAACGATCGCGGCGCTGGTCTTGGGATTGACGGCGTTGACCGTCGGCACCGCGCTCCTCATGTGGGGGAGCTTCGTCTTTTTCCAAAAGCGCGCGGAACGAGCGGCGGAACCCCCTTCCCCACTGCGCGAGGAGCAGGTGCTGCCTCCGCCGCCTCGGCTGCAGGTGGCTCCGGAAGTGGATCTGCAGGCGGTGCGGCGGAGGGAGGAGGAGCGATTGCAGAGCTACGGATGGATCAATCGGGAGGCGGGCGTGGTGCGCATCCCGATCGAACGCGCGATGGAGCTGCTGTTGCAGCGTGGGGTCCCGGTGCGTCCTCAGGGGCCGACTGCTGAATCCCCGGTCCCCTCCTGGAAGCGGGACATGGGGGGAGGGAAGGAAGCAGCGTCCGGAGCTCAGGAGAGGAGGCCATGAGATTCTGGAGGAGGCGGCTGCGTTCATGGGTGAGCCTCGGTCTGATGATCATCGGCGGGCTGGGCGTGTGGTCTCCCTTCGCGCGGGAGGGATGGGCGCAGGGCGTGCCCTCGAGCCAGCCGGCGCCGATTCTGCAGCGGGTCGGCATTGATCAGAAGCTCAATGCCCAGGTTCCGCTCGATCTCGTCTTCCGCGATGAGAGCGGACGGGCCGTCGCGCTGCGGGAATATTTCGGCGAGCGACCGGTCATCCTCTCGCTCGTCTACTATGAGTGTCCGATGCTCTGCACGCTCATCTTGAACGGACTGTTGCGGAGCCTGCGCGCGCTCTCATTCACGGCGGGGAGGGAGTTCATCGTCCTCACGGTGAGCTTCGATCCGCGCGAGGGGCCGGAGTTGGCGGCGGCCAAGAAGCGGGCGTACGTGCGGAGCTATGGGCGTTCGGAGGCCGAGCGCGGATGGCACTTCCTGACCGGGGAGGAGACGGCCATTCGGCGACTGACGGAGGCGGTGGGCTTCCGCTACGCCTTCGATGCGGAGACTGGGCAGTTCGCCCATGCCAGCGGCATCATGGTGCTCACCCCGCAGGGGCGCGTGGCCCGATACTTCTACGGCATCGAGTATGCGCCGCGCGATCTGCGACTTGGTCTGGTCGAGGCCGCGCAAGGGAAGATCGGCTCGCCCGTGGATCAGTTGTTGCTCTACTGCTACCACTACGATCCGAAGACGGGCCGATACAGCATGCTCATCATGAACGTGCTGCGGCTGGCGGGTGCGGCGACCGTGCTCGCCTTGGGCGGCTTCATGCTCGCGATGTTCCGTCGGGAGCGGCGGAAGAAGCGGGCAGCGCACGAGTGAGGGAGAAGCCATGTGGAGGAATCTTCCGCTTCTGCCTGAGCGCGCATCCACATTCGCGCCGGAGGTGGATACGCTCTATGGATTCCTGGTCGGCATGAGCGTGTTCTTCATCGCCCTCATCTTCATCCTGATCACCGTCTTCGCGATCAAGTATCGCCGGCGTTCGGAGGGGGAAGTCCCGCGACCGGTCCGCGGTTCGCTGGCCTTGGAGCTCACGTGGATCGTGATCCCCTTGGGGCTTGTGCTCACCATCTTCGGGTGGGGCGCGGCGCTGTACTTCAAGATGTACGGGCGCGCGCCAGCGGACGCGCTGGAGATCTACGTCGTGGGGAAGCAATGGATGTGGCACATTCAGCATCCGACCGGACAGCGCGAGATCAACGAGCTGCACGTTCCGGCGGGGCGCCCGGTCAAGTTGACGATGGCGACCGAGGACGTGATCCACAGCTTCTACATCCCCGACTTTCGGGTGAAGAAGGACGTCGTGCCGGGCCGATACACGACGCTCTGGTTCGAAGCGACGCGGCCCGGGCGGTATCGTCTGTTCTGCGCGGAATATTGTGGCACGAAGCATTCGGAGATGACCGGGTGGGTCATCGTCATGGATCCGGTCGAGTATCAGAACTGGTTGAGCGGTGGGGGCGGCGTGCGGACGGAATCGCTCGCGCAAGCGGGCGAGCGCCTCTTCCAGCAGTTGGCCTGCCACACCTGCCATCGCGAGGACGGTCAGGGGCGAGGGCCGTCCCTGCGCGGGCTCTTCGGTCGTCCGGTCCAACTGGCCGATGGGCGGACGGTCGTGGCCGATGAGGCCTACCTGCGGGAATCCATCCTGAATCCGAATGCGAAGATCGTCGCCGGATTCCCCTCGCCCTCGGATATGCCGACCTATCAGGGGCAGATCACGGAAGAGCAACTGCTGCAGCTTGTCGCTTATCTCAAATCGCTCGGAGCGGAAGGAGGGCAGCGATGAGTACACCTGCGGTCGAATCGCCGCGCGTGAATTACCTGAATGTGAGCTATGGTGTGCGGTCGTGGCTGTTGACGACCGATCATAAGCGGATCGCCTTGCTCTATTTGCTCTCGGTCACGCTCTTCTTCTTCCTCGGAGGCTTCTTCGCCGTCCTCATTCGCCTGGAGCTGATGACGCCGCCGGGCGATCTCGTGCAATCGGAGACGTACAATCGGCTCTTCACCATGCACGGGGTCATCATGATCTTCTTCTTCCTCATCCCGGCGATTCCGGCCGTGCTCGGGAATTTCCTGGTGCCGCTCATGATCGGCGCGCGGGATCTGGCCTTTCCGCGCCTGAACCTGTTGAGCTGGTACATCTACACGCTCGGCGGCCTGTTCACCCTGGCGGCGGCCATCCTCGGGGGCGTGGACACGGGCTGGACGTTCTACACGCCCTACAGCAGCACCTACTCGAACTCGAACGTCATGCTCACGGCCGTGGGGATCTTCATCACGGGATTCTCCTCGATCCTGACGGGGCTGAACTTCCTGGTGACCATTCACAAGATGCGCGCGCCGGGGATGACGTGGTTTCGGCTCCCGCTCTTCATTTGGGCGCACTATGCGACGAGCCTCATCATGATCCTGGGGACGCCGGTGGTCGCCATCGCCATCCTGCTGGTGGGTCTGGAGCGGCTCTTTCACATCGGGATCTTCGATCCGAGGCTCGGCGGGGATCCGCTGCTCTTTCAGCATCTGTTTTGGTTCTACTCGCATCCGGCCGTCTACATCATGATCCTGCCGGCCATGGGGGTCATCAACGAAGTGATCACCTGCTTCGCTCGCCGGCGCATCTTCGGCTATCACTTCATCGCGTTCTCCAGCATCGCCATTGCGACCTTGGGATTCCTCGTCTGGGGGCATCACATGTTCACGAGCGGGCAATCGGTGTATGCGGGCATGGTCTTCTCCGCGCTCACGATGCTGGTGGCGATCCCCTCGGCCGTGAAGGTGTTCAATTGGACGGCCACGCTGTATAAGGGCTCGGTCTCCTATCAGGCGCCGATGCTGTATGCGCTCGGCTTCATTGGCCTCTTCACGATCGGCGGACTGACGGGGATCTTCCTGGCGACGCTCGCCGTGGATGTGCACGTGCACGACACGTATTTCGTCGTCGCGCATTTCCATTACATCATGGTGGGCGGGACGATCATGGCCTATTTGGGCGGCCTGCATTACTGGTGGCCGAAGATGACGGGGAAGATCTATCCGGAGGGATGGGCGCGATTCGCCGCCCTGGTCATCTTCGTGGGGTTCAATCTGACGTTCTTCCCGCAGTTCGTCCTCGGGTATCTCGGCATGCCGCGTCGGTATCACGTCTATCCCGAGGAGTTTCAGGTGCTCAACGTCATGTCCTCGGCGGGGGCTTCGATTCTGGGGGTGGGGTATCTCATCCCGATGATCTACTTCATCTGGTCGCTGCGGTATGGACCGAGGGCGCCGGAGAATCCATGGGGGGCGAAAGGTCTGGAATGGCTGGTGCCGTCGCCGCCGCCGCCGCACAATTTCGATGTGACGCCGGTGGTCACGGGCGAGCCATACGAGTACACGCCGAGATCGGAGGAGGCGCATGTGGGCTGAGGTCTCATCGGCCTCGTCGGCGCGTTCGCCGCTGGCGCATCATTTCGATGATCTGGAGCAACAGTTTGAGGCGTCCACGCTCGGCATGTGGGTGTTCCTCATCACGGAGGTCATGTTCTTCGGCGGATTGTTCGCCAGCTACGCCATCTACCGGTCGCTCCATCCGGAAGGATTCGCCGTGGCGAGCCGCCGCCTCGACTATCTGCTCGGGGCGTTCAACACGGCCGTGCTCATCTGCAGCAGTTTGACCATGGCGCTCGCCGTGCGCAGCGCGCAACTGGGGCAGGGTCGCGCGCTGCGGCTCTTTCTGGGACTGACGATGGCCTTAGGCCTGGTCTTCCTGGGAGTGAAGGTCGTCGAGTATTCGCATAAATTCCACGAGCACCTGGTGCCCGGGCCCTCATTTCGCTTCGAGGGGCCGGAGGCGCGCGCCGCTGAGCTCTTCTTCTCCTTCTACTTCGCGATGACGGGCCTGCATGCGCTCCACATGGTGGTCGGCATCGGCGTGCTCGCCGTGCTGTGGATCATGGCGTGGCGCGGGCGCTTCTCCCCGCAGTATTACACGCCTGTGGAAGTCGCCGGGCTCTACTGGCACTTCGTGGACGTCGTCTGGATTTATCTCTTCCCCCTGCTGTATCTGATCAGTCGAGCGTGAGGAGAGAGGTATGGCCCAGTCCATCGTCCCGCAACGGATTTATTGGCTCGTCTTCATCACGCTGCTACTGCTGACGCTGGTCACCGTGGATGTGGCCTTTTATGACCTCGGATGGTTGAACATCTATCTGGCCCTCGCCATCGCGACGACCAAGGCCGTGCTCGTCGTCCTCTATTTCATGCACCTGAAGTACAGCTCGCGGTTGATCTGGGGCTTTGTCGGCGCGGCGCTCTTCTGGTTCCTTCTTCTGGTCGGGCTGACGGCGGCCGATATTTTCACGCGAGATTGGGTGCCGGAACCATCCGGATGGACCTCGAGCGCGGGAGGGCCCTGAAGGCGGGATCCGTCTCTCCGCACGAGGTCGAGGTGGTGCTTCGTTGACAGCTCCCGCCCCTCTGGCGTAGATTTCCCAAGGATTTCGCGAGCGAGGACACGATCGAGGCGGTGAGGGCTATGGTGATCCAGGGATTGCGGTTCGATGAGCGCGGCTTGATCCCTGCGATCATTCAGGACCACGAGACGGGACGCATCCTCATGCTCGCGCACATGAATGCCGAGGCCTTGGCGCTCACGCTCCGAACCGGGGAGACGCACACGTGGAACGCGCGCGCGCGGCGCATCCAGCGCGAGGTGGGGGCCGGGGGGAACACGCAGCGCGTCGTGGACATCATCGTGGATTGCGATGGCGACGCCTTGATCGTGAAGGTGGACCCGCGCGGGCCGGCGTGCCAGACGGGCGAGGAGACGTGCTTCTTTCGGGAGATCGGGGAGCTGGAGGAGAAGCGGGAGGGGGTCTCGGTCGTGGGGCTCGCTTCGCTGGAGATGGGGATTCTGCTCGGCGAGCTGTTCGAGTTCATCCAGGAGCGAAATCGGGAGCGTCCGGAGAAGTCCTACACAGCTCTGCTGCTCAGCGGTGGCGTGGATGTGATCCTGCGGCGCTTGGGCGAGCAGCTCATGGATATGGCCATCGCGGCCAAGGCGGGATCGAAGAAGGAGTTGGGCAGCAAGATCGCCGATCTCTTCTACCATCTGCTGGTGCTCATGGCCGATCGGGAGTTGAATCCACGGGATATTCTCGTCGAGCTGCGGAATCGCACGGGGCGCGCGAGCGAGAGTCGCGTCTTGCCCTCCAGGTGAAGCGATGGGGACGATTCGGCCGACGTTCGCCGAGGTGCGCGAGCTGGCGCGCAGGGGGAATATCATCCCCGTGACGAAGGTCATCCCCGCCGATTGGCTCACGCCGGTCTCCGCGTTCCTGCGCCTGCGGACGCACGCGCGCTTCCCCTTCCTGCTCGAATCCGTCGAAGGGGGGGAGAAGATCGCCCGCTACTCCTTCATCGGGGCGAATCCCCATACGGTCGTCCGCGCGCAAGAGGGGCGATGTCTGATCGAGACGGCCGGAGAACGCGTCGAACGCGGGGAGGCGTTCTTCGAGTTGCTGCGCGAGCTGACGGCTTCGTATCATCCGGTCTCGCGGCCCGGGCTTCCCCCCTTCACGGCGGGAGCCGTCGGGTACCTCGCCTATGATGCCGTCCGGTGGTTCGAGCGCATTCCGGCGCGCGCGCGAGATGATCTGCCCCTGGATCTCGCGCAGATGATGTTCTATGCGACGCTGGTGGCCTTCGATCACGCGCGCCATCAGATTCACCTCATCGCGAACATCTTCACCGGCGGGCGCGAGCATCGGTTGCGGGAGAAATACGAGCACGCCGTGGGGGAGATCGAAGCGATGGAGGCGCTGCTGGAGCGCCCACTGGAGATGCCGCGGTCGCGAACCCTCGCGGCTCCACTCCCGGTGCGCTCGAACATGACGCCGGAGGAGTTCGAGGAGCGCGTGCGAGAGGCGAAGGAGTATATCGCCCGAGGGGATGCGTTTCAGATCGTCCTCTCGCAACGCTTCGAGGTCGAGATAGGCGATCTCGATCCGTTTCAGGTGTATCGCGCGCTGCGGATGATCAACCCCTCGCCGTACATGTTCTACATGGAGCTGGAGGGGATGCAGGTGGTGGGCGCGTCGCCGGAGATGCTCGTGCGGCTCGTGGGGGATGAGATCACCTATCGCCCGATCGCGGGGACGCGCCCGCGCGGTACGACCGAAGCCGAGGATCGCGCGCTCGAGGCCGATCTGCTTGCGGATGAGAAGGAGAGGGCCGAGCATGTCATGCTCGTGGATCTGGGGCGCAACGACGTCGGCCGCGTGGCCGCGTACGGATCGGTGGAGGTCACCGATCTGATGGTCGTCGAGCGCTATTCGCACGTCATGCATCTGGTCTCGACCATTCGCGGGCGACGTCGGCCGGATAAGGATCGGTTCGATGTGCTGGCCGCTTGCTTCCCGGCCGGCACGGTGACGGGCGCGCCCAAGATCCGCGCCATGGAGATCATTGATGAGTTGGAACCGACGCGGCGCGGCCTCTACGCCGGGGCTATCCTCTACGCCGATTATTCGGGGAATCTCGATTCGTGCATCGTCATTCGCACGGCGTTGGTCCGGGATGGGCGGGCGTACATTCAGGCCGGGGCTGGGATCGTCGCTGATTCCGTTCCCGAACGGGAGTATCAGGAGACGGTGAGCAAAGCCCGTTCGGTGATTCGCGCCATCGAGCTGGCGAGGAGCGAGCTGTGAGGGCGGTGGGGATTCTCGCAGCGTCTCAGGCGGTATCCGGTGCGCCGCTTCTGCCGGAGCTGTTCGCCGTCCGGACGCTCAAGGGCGCGCAGGCCATCGTCGGGCGGTCTCCGCGCAAGATGCGCCGCCGGGATCGGGACGCTGGAGACCGATGCCCACAAGGCGCCGGTGACGACGATCCCGATCCGCTTTCGCATCGGGGGCGTGGAGGAGGGCGATGATCCTCGTCATTGACAATTACGACTCGTTCACTTTCAATCTCGTGCAATATCTGGCCGAGTTGGGGGCGGCGGTCGAGGTCTATCGGAACGATCGGATTCAGGTGGAGGAGATCGCCGCGCGATCCCCTCGGGCGATCGTGATCTCGCCGGGGCCGGGCACGCCCGACGATGCGGGGATCACGCTGGAGGCGATCCGGACCTTCGCCGGGCGCATCCCGATCCTCGGTGTCTGTCTGGGCCATCAGGCGATCGGGCAAGCCTTCGGCGGACGCATCGTGCGCGCGCCCGTGCTCATGCACGGGAAGACGAGCATGATCGTGCACGATGGCCGCACGATCTTTCGCGATCTGCCGAATCCTTTCCCGGCCACGCGTTATCATTCACTGGTCGTGGAACGGGACTCCGTGCCCGCGTGCCTGGAGGTCTCGGCTACATCCTCGGATGGGTTGATCATGGGGGTGCGCCATCGGGAGTTCGTGTGCGAGGGTGTGCAGTTCCACCCGGAGTCCATCATGACGGGACACGTCGGAAAGCTTCTGTTGCGGAACTTCCTCCAGCTCTGCGGTGAGGTCTCATAGCGCGGCGCGTCGCGGGGTCTCCCTCGGCTTGCGCCCGCGGGCGCAGGCCGTTATGATCTCTCCCTGGATCGAGGAGGCCGTGAGCATCAGGCGCAGCGATACATGCGAACGTCTCTTTCTCCGCGCGCGGCACAGGCCGGCGTGAGGCGGGCAGAACGATGATTCCCATTCGCGATGACATTCCGTCTCGGAGTTATCCCATCGTCACCGTCACGCTCATCGTCCTCAATGTCCTCGCGTTCCTGTACGAATTGCTCCTGGGGCCGGCGGAGCTGCAGCGATTTTTTTATGCCTATGCCGTGGTTCCGGTCCGGTATTTCGCGGAGGGGTATATTGATCCGTGGGGGACCTTTCGCGAGTACGAGACCACGGAGCTGATCCTCCCGATCTTCACGGCGATGTTCCTGCACGGCGGGTGGCTGCATCTGGGCGGGAATATGCTCTATCTCTGGATCTTCGGGGATAACGTCGAGGATCGAATGGGCCATCTCCGGTTCTTGATCTTCTATCTCCTGTGCGGTGTGCTGGCGACGATGGCGCATGTGGTGACCAATGCCCATTCGCATGTCCCGAGCTTAGGGGCCAGTGGGGCGATCAGCGGCGTGCTCGGCGCCTATTTCATGCTCTATCCCGGGGCGCGCGTGGTGACGCTCGTCCCGATCTGGATCTTCCTCCACTTTGTGGAGATTCCGGCCGTCTTCTTCCTCGGCTTCTGGTTCGTGCAGCAATTCTTCTATGGGACCTTGAGTCTCGGCGTCGAATCGGCGCAGACGGGGGGCGTCGCCTGGTGGGCGCATATCGGGGGGTTCGTCGCCGGCGCCATCCTGGTGCATCTCTTCAAGCGGCGCGAGTACGTTCGGTGGCGTCGCGCGTGGTGGTGAAGCGGCGAGGGATGCGTTCGCCGTCGGGGCGAGAGAAGATGTGAGGAGCTATGGGAGAACGAGAGCGCATCGCGGCACAGCCTTCGCTCGTCGAAGAGCGGTGGCATACCTTGATCCGCACCTTTCGGCTCGTGAGCATCTCGCTCGACCTGGGCGAGATCCTGCAGGGGATTCTGCGCGCGGTGAAGCAGCTCATCCCCTACGATGCGGCTGGGGTCTTCATCTTCGATCCGGCGACCGGGCTATTGCACGGGTACGAGACGGTGGGATATCCACAGGATCTGGCGCAGGCCAGTCCGCTCCACTGCTGTGAGGGGATCGTGGGGCATGTCCTGCAGACGAGCCGAGGGCGTGTCGTCCCCGATGTCACCGTGGACCCTTACTACGTCCGGGCGCGGGAGGAGACGCGCTCGGAACTGGCGGCTCCCTTGATCGGCAGCGGGGGGAAGACCATCGGCGTGATCAATCTGGAATCCGACACGCCGAATGCGTACACCGAGGCGGATTTGGAGCTGCTCACGCTCTTCGCCAGTCTGGTCGCCATCGCCATCGAGAAGGCCCATCTGCATCAGGAGATGCTGGAGAAGCGGCGTCTGGAGAGCGAGCTGCGCATCGCGCGGCAGGTCATGGAGGCGCTCATGCCGAGCCGCGCGCC
>JBEPZV010000040.1:0-19279 GCA_041640655.1 bacterium | reverse complement strand
GCGACGGTCTTCACCAAGATCTCGCGTTCGCCCACCGAAGGGACGTCCATCTCCTCCACGCGGATGTCGTCAACGTCATAGAGACGCGCGACGCGCATCGTCGAGGCGGGGGGGGACATATCGGATGTCGCCTCCGCTGGCCTCACGGGATCACCGCGTATTTGATGCAATTGCCTTGCTGCAGCAGCGTGAAGACCTCCAGAAGACGCGTGAGGGGGTATTCGCCGGTGATGAGCCGTCCGACTTCGATCCGTCGTTCGCACAGCAGCTCATAGGCTTTGCGCACGGCCCGCCGCGTGTAGTGAAAGGGACTGATCAGCGTGATCTGATCGTAATGGATGCGCCCGGTGTCCAGCTCGATCGTGGAGCCGGACGGACATCCGCCGAAGAGGACGACCCTTCCTCCGCGACGAACGAGGGCGATCGCCTGTTGCCAGACGTCCGGACGTCCCGTGCATTCGATGACGGTATCGGCACCACGCCCCTGCGTGAGATCGAGAACGACCTGGCGCACATCTTCGCCCTCTGCGTCAATGACGCGAGCGGCGCCCAGCTCCCGCGCTGCCCGTAGTCGGAAGGCGCGCCGTCCGGCGACAAGAATGCGCTCCAACCCCAATGCGCGCAGCAGCAACAGGTGCATCAGCCCGATCGCCCCCGCACCGATGATCAGGACCGTGTCCTCAGGATCGAAGTCCAGCCCCTCCAACCCATGGACGACGCATGAGAGCGGTTCCAAGATGGCCGCTTCATTGAACGGGAGCGTCGCCGGTTTGGGGAACATGTTCTTCTGCACGATGTGCGCCGGGATCTTAATGTACTCGGCGTAAGCGCCGAGGACTTTCGCCTTCATCGTCAGCTCGCAGAGGTTGTCCTGGCCGCGTCGGCAATAGTAGCAATATCCGCACGGTGCCGAATGCACGGCCATGATGGCATCCCCTTCGCGGAACTGACGGACACCGTGGCCGACCTCTGCCACTTCGCCGGCGAATTCATGCCCGAAGAGCGTCGGCATCGGCATCTTCGGATGCCCGCGCAGATATGCCTTCAGATCCGTCCCACAGGTCAGAGCCGCGCGAATCTTGACGACGACTTCGCCCGGCCCCGGCGTCGGTCGTTCGACCTCTCGCAATTCCAGCAAGCCCGGTTGGACGAGGACATTCGCCAGCATGCCGTTTCGCTTCCGTTCCATAAGCCAAAGGCTTAATTCTAGCCCACGCTCTGCGATCTGCCAATCAACGGCCCCGATTTGACTCCCCCGACGTAGGAGGAGCGCGCTATAGAGCCCACGTGAGCGGGCATGCGAATGTGGCTCGGGGCGAGCCGCGGGCGAGCCCTGGGACCCGAAGGGGGCGACCCATTCGTGCGGTCACACGCCATGTTCGTGCGGACGACATCACGTTCTGCCTCCGCATGGGCCGCCCGCTCCGAGCGCGCGCGATTGAAAGCGAGGAGCCAAAGGCGTAGAATACGCGTGCGAGGCGCGAGCACATGGCGGCAATCGAGGAAGGACGAGTGGACGAACCGATTCATTGCGAGTGGTTGGGAGCTTCCGATCGGGCACCGATCGGGGACGGGCGAAGCTCTCGACTCTATCGCCATCGCGGGGACTATCGGTGGGAGGGGGTGCAGCCGGAACCCTATAAAGCGCCGTCCGAGGATTGGGCAGCGGCGCTCCGTATGGTCCTCGTCGGGCAGTCGGCCGAACCCCTTGATTTCCAGCTCCGATATTTCGAGCTGGAGCCCGGCGGATTCACCAGCCTGGAGAAACATGAGCACGCGCACGTCGTGATCGTCGTCCGGGGAAAGGGGACGGTCATCGCCGGTTCCGAATGTTGGCACGTGGGCTTTCTCGATACGGTCTATATCGCTCCGCTGACGCCGCATCAGTTGCTCAACGCGGGGGATGAGCCCTTCGGGTTCTTCTGCATTGTGGATGCCGTGCGCGATCGCCCGCAGCCGCTCAGTCCGGGCGAACTCAAGCGCTTGCTGGCGATCCCACGCGTGCGGGAAGCGTTGCGAGCCCCGAGAACGGAGAGCGAGCGCGAAGAGCAGCGGGGTCACAGCGGCGAGTGAGTCCTGATGTAGCGGAGCAGCTCGCTCTTCAATTCTTCCAGCTTGCCCGTGAAGAAATGGTCGGCTCCTTCAATCAGGATCAGGTCCTTCGGCTCCGGCAGCGTCAGCATCAGGGCCTGAAGATGCTCCAGGGGAGCGAACTCATCCTTGGTCCCGTGGATGAAGAGCTTCGGTTTAGTGCACTCTTCCAGAAAGCGAAAATCGGCGAGCGCGACGGCCGCTCCAATGGCCACCAACGTCGTCACGCGCTCATCGCGCGCGCCGACCTTCAATCCCACCCACGCGCCGAAGGAGTATCCAGTGAGCCAGATCGGCGTCTTCGGATACCGTTCGGCCATGAAGGCGATAGCAGCGGCGACGTCCTCTTGCTCGCCCTCGCCGAAGTCGAAGGTCCCGGCGCTGCGGCCGACGCCGCGAAAGTTGAAGCGCAGCGTCGCCATGCCCGCCTCTTGAAAGGCCTGCGCCGCGCGCACGACGACCTTGTTGTGCATCGTCCCCCCGTATTGAGGATGGGGATGGCACAGGATGGCGACGGCCTTCGGATCGGACGATGATCCCTCTTCGAGGATCGCTTCCAGCGGTCCGACTGACGATGGCAGCATGAGTCCCATAGCACGGTGTGATAGCAGAAAACCTTGCGCCTCGCAACATCTTCGCCGTACGCTTAAAAAGCGTTCACCGGCGAAACGAAAGGAGGAAGAGATGGAGCTGACGCACCTGATGGGGAGAAGGTCTCCAATAGTGTGGGTCCTCTGGGCGATCCTCTTGGCTGCGCTGGGCAGTAACGCGATTCTCGGTGAAGACCCTCGGCCTCGGGGAGAGGCCGCCATCACGGCCGAAGAGATTCGCGCCCATGTCCGATTTCTCGCATCGGATGACCTGCGGGGGCGAGCAGCGGGGACCGAAGGCGCTGATCGAGCGGCCCGGTATATCGCCGAGGCGTTCCGCACGTACGGGTTGAAACCCGTGGGCGACGGCGGGACGTTCGAGCAACGCTTCACGTTCGTCGCTCGCATCATGCCGGGACCGATGAATCGGCTTCGGATGAGGGCGAGAGAAGGAGAGCGAGACTTCGCCCTCGGACGAGACTTCCTGCCGCTCGCCTTCTCCAGTAGCGGGACCGTCGAAGGAGAGGTGGTCTTTGTGGGATATGGCATCTCAGCTCCCGAGCTGGGATATGACGATTATGCGAACCTCGAAGTCAGCGGGAAGATCCTCCTCATCCTTCAAGGAGGGCCGGACGGTCACGATCCGCACGGGCGATTCCACGCGCATCGGGCGCCTCAGCGGAAGATCGCCACGGCTCGGGAGAAGGGCGCACGCGGCGTCATCTTCATCGCCACCGAAGAGAAGGCTGAGGACGATCGGCTCGCAGCTCTCGGTTACGATCATATGTTCGGAGATGCCGGCCTTCCCGTTCTCCTTCTCGGGCGCGCTGCAGCGGCTGAGCTCATGCGGGCTGCTGGAGAGGACCTCGCCGAGCGAGAGCGCGCGCTGGCTTCAACACAAACATCGCGCGCGTTCACGCTCTCCGGGGTTCGCCTCGTCGGATATGCGGATGTGAGAAAGGAGACGCGTCAGACGGCCAATGTCGTGGGATTGCTCGAGGGGAATGATCCCGTCCTCAAAGACGAAGTCATCGTCATCGGGGCTCACTACGATCATCTCGGGCTTGGTGGGGAGCACTCGCTGGCTCCCGATAAGATCGGGGAGGTGCATAACGGCGCTGACGATAATGCTTCGGGTGTGGCCGGTTTACTCGAATTGGCTCAAGCGCTGGCGGCCGTTCGCTCGTCCCTTCGGCGCAGCATCCTTTTCATTGCCTTCTCGGCCGAAGAGTTGGGGCTCCTCGGTTCCAATCATTATGTGAAACATCCGATCCTTCCGCTGGAGCGTACGGTCGCCATGCTCAACTTCGATATGATCGGGCGACTGCGCGAGAGTGGCGTCATCGTTTCTGGCGTCGGAACTTCTCCCTTTTGGGCGAGTGCGCTCCAACGCGCGAATGAAGCCATTCGGTTGAACCTGAGGATTCGCGATGACGGGGTCGGTCCGAGCGATCACACGTCGTTCTACCTGAGAGGCATCCCCGTGCTGCACTTCTTCACCGGCGTTCACGAGGATTATCACAAGCCCTCAGACGACGCGGAGAAGATCACTGCCGAGGGGACCGAGCGCATCATCTCGCTCGCCTATGCGCTCGTGCAGGAGCTGGATCGTCAACCGACGCGTCCGGCCTTCGTGCGCGTGAGGGAGGAGACACGAGAAGCCGTGGCTTCGGGATTCCGCGTGTACATTGGGACGATCCCCGACTACGCTGAATCCACCGATGGGGTGAAGATCGCCGGTGTTCGACCCGGGAGCCCAGCCGAAAAGGCGGGACTGCAGGTCGGCGACGTGATCCTCCGCGTCGGATCGCGAGAGATTCGGAACGTCTACGACTACACCTATGCCCTCCAGGAGTTGAAAGCGGGAGAAGAGGTGGAGATTTTGGTCTCGCGTCGGGGCGAACGGCTCCTTCTGAAGGTCATTCCGGAGCGGCGTCGCGCCTTTTAGCCTGCGAGCGGATGTAGTCCCCCCTCGCTCCTTGGTCTCACCCCCCTCGCGCCAAAATCTGCTTGAGTTTGCAAGAAGTCGTGATAAAATCGGTACCCGAAAAGAGGCCGCGAGCCAAGGGACGTGGTCGTTGGAGGAAGTCGTACAGGGAGGGCGTCAAGCGTGAAGCGCACGGAGACTCCCACCGGGGGAGGGAGATATGCGGGCGACCAGAGAGGGATCGGCGTGGATCGCGAAGCTCATGGATTCGATTGATGCGGGGAGATTCGAGGAGGCCGAACGGATGCTCCCGAATCTCACGGCTGATGAAGATCCACTGGCGGCCATCCTAGAGGCCCAGGTGCATCTCTACTTCTGTCGCCCTGAGCGCGCCCGAGAATGCCTCTCGCAGGTCAATCCCTGGAGATTGAATGTGCAGTCGCTCCCGCGCTATCTCACCGTTCTCGGCCAGTTGTATGTGGAACAGGAGCAGTGGGACTTGGCGGAGGAGGTCTTGGACGGCGCCTGTTGTATCTGCAAGCTGCTGGAGGCGCGCTGCCATCTGGCGCGCGGGCTCTATCATCTCGGTGAGGCGAAGCTCAAACAGGGAAGGGGGGAAGACGCGGAAGCGCTGTGGGAGCGGGCGAAGGCGCTCCTGGCCGATGAAGAGACAGCGCAGGGCGATTTCATGCGCGGTGTGATCGAGTACGCCTTGGGCGCATGGCGGGCCCATACGGGGCGGGTCGAGGAGGCTCGGGCCTCGCTCCAGTCCTCGTTGAGACTGTTGGACGAGGAGCATGGCCGCTATTACGCCTCCGCCCTGGGCGCGCTCGGCGCCGTGCTCGTAGCCTGCGGACAGTGCGCTGAGGCCATCGAGCCGTTGCGGGAAGCGCAACGCATTCTGGCCCGGTATGCCCTTGGCGATCACCTCGCCGACATCACCGGCACGCTCGCTCTGGCGCTCGTTCGCCTGGAGCGATTCGCCGAGGCCGAGCAGGCGCTCTCGGAGAGCCTCGGCGTACTCCAACACCTCGGGCATGAACGCGGATTGGGACGGACGTTCAAGGCGCTCGCCGACGTCTACCTTGAGCGGAATGACGTCTCGCGCGCGGAGCAGTCCGCTCGCTTCGCTCTGGAGCATGCGGAGGCCCTTCGGGATGATCGCTTGCGGGCGGAGGCGCAGCTCCTTCTCGGTCGCGCGGCAGCGCGACGGCGCGATCACGAGGCGGCGGAGGCGGCACTTTCGGTCGCCCGTGAGATCGCCCGAGGTCTCGGCGATCGGAAGTTGGAGGGACTCGCCTGCCTCTATCTCGGCGAAGCCTGTTACGCGACCTCGCCCATGAAGGCTCAGGAGCTGATCGCCTGCGCGCGAGAGCTGCTCCGTCCGCTGGCCGATCCGCAGATCGAGCGGGAGATCGAGCGCGTCTCACAGCGCGCGACAAGCGAGCGCATCAGGCTCACGCCCGACAATAAGCTCATCTTCGACGGGAACTTCCTTCCGAATTGGTACGTGGCGCGAGAGACGCTGGAGCGGTTTCTGCTGAAGAACGCGCTCCGGCAAGCGGGGGGGAATCTCACGAAGGCAGGGGAATTGCTGGGGATCACGAAGGTGCACGTCCATAACTTGCGTCGGCAGTTTAATCTCTGAATAGGGCGGCAGCCGACGCGCTCGCGAAAGCGTCTCCCGACGGGGGCGCCAATGCGGATTCTCAAGTGAGGACATCTTCGTTCGGAGGAACCTATGGGGACGCTCGGGGGGAAAATCGCCATCGTGACCGGAGGCACGCGCGGGATCGGTCGCGCGATCGTCGAGGCTTTGCTCGATGCGGGCGCGTCAGTGGTCTTCTGCTCACGTCGAGCGGAGGCCGTGCGACATGCACTCGCTGAACTGGAGCCGAAGGCGCCGGGGCGCGTCGCGGCCCTCCCGTGCGATGTGCGCGATCTCACGCAGGTGCGCGAGCTGGTCCAATACGCGGTTCGGACCTTCGGCGGCGTGGACATCTTGGTCAATAATGCCGGTGTGGGCGTCTTCCGCAGCATCTACGAGCTGACGCCCGAAGAGTGGCACGAGGTCATCGAGACCAATCTCACGGGCGTCTTCTATTGCTGCCGCGAGGTCATCGGATACATGCGGCAGCGCGGCGGCGGATACATCATCAACATCAGCTCGCTCGCGGGGAAGAATGCATTCGCCGGGGGCGCCGCCTACAATGCCTCGAAGTTCGGTTTGAATGGATTCAGCGAAGCGATCATGCAGGACCTGCGCTACGATAACATCCGCGTGAGTTACATCATGCCCGGCAGTGTCGCCACAGAGTTCAGCGGACGCGAGCCGACGGCGGAATCCGCATGGAAGTTGAAGCCCTCGGACGTCGCCCGTGTCGTCCTCCATCTGCTCGAGCACGATCCGGCGAGCCTCCCGAGCTGCGTGGAGATTCGCCCCTCAAAGCCGCCGCGAAAATGAGAAGGACGGGTCACCTCAACGTCCGTTTAGCAGCGTGAGCCCGAGCGAGCGCGCGCGAGCCGCAGAAGGCAAAACAAGTGACGGCCTCGACCCTGTTCCCCCCTTCCTTCGCGCTCGGGTGCAGGAATATCGCGCGCTATTGATGGTGCGGAGCCTTCACCGGACCCGGAGCCGATCGCACTTCTCCTCCGACCGGGGCCGAAGGCGCCGGCATCCGATGCAGGCCTGGCCCTTCGCCTCGTCCGCCAAGAGCCGGGCCGGGCGCGAGCACGTCCCCGCGTTCCAAGCGGCCGTCTCCTACGCGGAAGCTCGGTCGCGAACGTTCAGAGGGCGTCGTCGGTGAAGGTATGGCTCCCGGTGAACCTCCATGATCGGGCCCTCCTCTATATGGTCCCCAATACCACGTGGTCGGATACGGGCACCGATAGACGAGGCGCCGACCCCACGGGGACGCGAAGTCGAATCCGAACGGCACAAAGGTATAGACGCCCAGAAGGGGATCAAACACCCACAGGCTCGCCATGAGGCTATAGCCGAAACCTCGACGACGCGTCAACGACCGATTCGCCGCGACCAAAACCTCCGCGCGGTCTTTCGCCCACAGCTCGAACTCATCAAGCGGTCCCAGCTTCGGCAGCTTCACCACCTCGACGTGAGCAGGAGTCACCGTCGCCTGTTGACCCTTCTTCAGCTTCTGAATCCGCCCCTCAGCCCATAGTTCCAGCTCTCCACTTCGGACCAGAAAGCGCGTCGCGTCCGTGCGCACATCTACTCGATAAAGCCCGCTCTTTTTGATCCGAAAGCTCGCATGAGGCGTTTGCCCCCGAAGGATGACCTCGCGATTCAAATCCGCCGCTTCAAGGAGCACCGCGCCCGTGGCGACCCCGAATTCCACCAGCGGGAGGTCCGTTCGAGAGAAGAGAACCTCCGTGTTTCGATCGAGTCGCAGGACCGATCCCGGATTCAGGAGGATCTCGGCTCGGCCGCTCTTTGTGAGCACCGCGTCTCCATCGTCCAATTGGTGATGTGGGGCGAGCCTTCGGACGAGCGTGTCCGAGGACGTCTGCACCCAAACCTCGCCTTGCGTGTAATTGACCAAACCGGCGCGCGCCGAGACGACGTACTGAGCCTTCGCCCTGACCCATCCGCCGAAAGCTACGAGCAAGCCGAGGACGAATACAGCGGAACGCATTGCGGCAGTTTTCCTCATCGTCCTCCCTCCATCGCCTCAAACTCTCCTGAAGGATCAGGGCGGAATCGCCAATTCGCCCCCGAACCTTCGACACAAGTATACTACGGGTCGTCCTCTGCTCAAAGAGGAGTGCGACAAAACCCGAGGGCCGCATCAGGTCGGCTCGGGCAGAGGGCGTGCTTGCCCTTGAAGCGGGGAGGCCGTATACTCCCTTCTCGCGTGAGCAGCCTATGTGATTCGGGAGCAGAAGACCCTATGGAGCGATTCCTCTCGCCGGAGCCCATCGTGAGGTTGGAGAAGGCGTTCGTGAACCCCTTCAAGACGATCCTCACGGCCGCGCGGACGTGCTCTTCGAGCCGAGGGATCGTGCGCGAGGAGGACCTCAAGGACGGCGCCGAGGCGCTCGCCGAGAGGCTTTACCGCGCCGGGCATCATACGACCATCGAGCACGCGCATTTTCAATTCTCCCTGGCGAACGTCTCCCGGCAATTCATCTGGTCCTTCTTGCACGCGCATCCCTTCTACAACTCCGAGCAGGTGAGTCAGCGCTACGTCGAGGTCGCGCCAGGGAACGTCGTCATCCCGCCACTCAACGGAGAGAGTCTGACGCTCTATCTGGAGACCATCGAATTCCAAATGGCGGCGTACCGTCGTTTGGCCGAGAGGCTCTTCCCCATCGTCGAGCGCGAATATCGCCGCCTCTTCCCCCATCGTCGGACGACCGAGAAGAAATATCGCGCGGCAATCGAGAAGCGATGCCTGGAGGTCGCCCGATACGTGCTGCCCGTGGCGACGTTCGCCTATCTCTACCACACGATCAGCGCGATCACCCTGCTCCGCTACTACCGGCTCTGTCAGCAGTGGGACGCCCCGCATGAGCAGCGCCTCGTCGTCGAGAAGATGGTCCAGGAAGTGTTGCGCTGGGATCCGCTCTATGCGCGCATCCTCGAGGAGCCGATCCCGCTTGAGGAGACGCCCGAATTCGCCTTCTTCACCGCGCATTTCGAGACGCTGGGATGGGAGGCGAGGCACACGTTCCGCGAGGAGTTCGATCGCAGCCTCGACGGGCATGTCTCCAAGCTCGTGGATTACAAGCTCCACAATGAGGCGACCCTGGCCGATGCCGTGCGGCAAGTCCTCGGAGTCCCGCGGGCAGCGCTCGATGACCGGGCGGCCATCGAGTTGGTCCTGAATCCGGCGCGGAATCGGTTGCTTGGCGAGTCGTTGAACCTGACGACGCTCTCCAAACTCTCCCGCGCACTCCATCATCCGAGCTACACATTCCGCAAGAAGCTCAGCCACGCGGCCGATTCCCAGGATCAGCGGCATCGCCTGACGCCTGCCTCGCGCCCCTGCCTGACGACCCAGTTCAGCGTGGAGCCGGATTTCATCATCCCCGAGCTGATCCGATGTGAGGCGGAGGTCGAGCGCTTCTACGTCGAAACCATGGAGCGCATCTGGTCGGCCATCACCCGATTGAGAGCGCGCGGCGTTCGCGATGAGTATGCGATGTACCTGCTGCCGAACGCCGTCGCCATTCGCTATACGGAATCGGCCGATCTGCTCAATCTCCGACACAAGCATGCCATGCGGCTCTGTTATCTCGCGCAGGAAGAGATCTGGCGAGCTTCCGTGGATGAAGCGCGGCAAATCCGCGAGGTGAACCCGACAATCGGGAGGTACTTACTTCCACCCTGCGCGCTCCGAAAGCTGGCCAATACTCGCCCGACCTGCCCGGAGGGCGAACGCTTCTGCGGCGTCCCGGTCTGGCGGCTCGACCTGAGCGAGTATCGGCGATTGATCTGATCTCGGCGCCCGAGGCCTCTCCGGTAGCCCCCTGATCCGAAGTCGGCTCGACTGCTCCTTCGCCTGTGCGCCCTCGGCGCCTCCGGCGATCGCCGGATTTTCCTCCGGCAAACGCCGTATTTTCCGCCTCCCCCCTTGACGCGCTGCGCCCGATCGCCTACATATAGCGGCGCAGTGTGATGTTTGAGTGGATTACTCTGTGGCAGAGGAGGAGCCGAAGCCATGCCTCGAGTCCGCGAGCTTCAGGTCACGGCATCCACTATCGCCGATCTCATTGACGCCGGCCAGTTCGTGACGGCCGAAAAGGCTCTGAGGGACATCCGCGAGAAGACGCCGCTCGCCCAGGTGCTCCAGGCGGAAATCGAGATCTACTTCTCGCGCCTCCGCGAGGCCGAGCGCGTGCTCGATGAGGTCGCCGCCGAGGCGAAGGACGTGGAGGTAGCTGCCCGATATGCGATGGCTCGCGGGGAGTTGAGTTATTGGCTCTATCGCTACGAAGAGGCCGAGGAGCATTTTCAGATCGCCCTCCACTTCTACAAGTTCCTCGGTAACACCTTCCGACAGGCCGTCGCCCTCTATAACCTCGGCCGCCTGGAACGCCGACGCGCGAATTTCCAAGAGGCCGAGAAGCTGCTCAATTGTACCCTTGAGCAAATCAAAAACGATGACGCCCATCGTGCTGGGTTCCTTCGCGGGCTCGTGTGGTTCAATCTCGGGGTGTGTCGCTTCGAGCAGGGACATTTAGGGGAAGCTGAGGCCTTGTTTGAAAGAGCTGTAGAGACCTTGAATGCTTGTGAGGAAAAGCGCTATTACGGTTTGGCTTTAAATAGCCTAGGTTGTCTTCACTTATATCTGGGGCGGTATTCGAAGGCAGTAAGAACATTCCGGGAAGCGAGAAGTATCTTTGAAGGGCTTGGTAGTTTTCACGATCTTGAGCATGCAAGTAACGATATGGCTGTAGCCTTGATTTGGCTTGGACAACATGAGGAAGCCGAGTTACTTTTGCGAGAGAGTTCCGAATTGGCTCACAGGATTGGAGATATTGGCACTGCCAGTAGGATTTTTTCCTCTTTTGCTGAGCTGTACATTGGCCAAGGAGCACTAGAAAAGGCATATGTGTATGGTCGGCAAGCGCTGGAATATGCGGAACTGGCTGGAGGCGAATTCGAAAAGGGATGTGCCCTGGTGCAGCTCGGGCGCGTCGCTCTTTTGAAGGGCCGATACTATGAGAGTGAGAAGGCACTGCGACAGGCGTTGGAGATCGGTGAACGATTGCAGAGCCGAGAGGTTGAGGTGCCAGCCTGTCTCTATCTCGCCGAACTGATGCTCTCAGTTCAACCCATGAAGGCGCGCGAGTGGCTCGCGCGGGCGGAGCGGCTTCTGACCGAATATCCGCACGCATGGTTTCGCGCCGAGTTCGAGCGCATCCGGCAGAAACTGGAGGCCGGCCGGATTCGCATCGAAGGAGAACAGTTCATCGTGGATGGGACGCGCCTGCCCAAGTGGTATGAGGCCAAGGAGGCGCTGGAGATCTTCCTCATCCGAAAGGCGCTCGAACAGACCGGGAATAACCTGACCCGGGCCGGAGAGCTGCTCGGCACCACGCGGGTGCACATCCAGAAGAAGAAGAAACAGTACGGCCTCTGAAGTCCTATCTTCCACCTCACGGGACTGCCCCAAAGACTTGATCGGGCGGAGAGGAAAAAATCTACTTGCCTGAAATCTCCGTTTGCATATAATAGAGCCTGAAAACCCGACGGTTTTCGGGTTTTCGCGCGGGCCGCCGGCCCGTCGCCGGGTGGGTGGACGCGCCGGAGAACAATGAAAGGAGGAGGGGGTCTCTATGGAACTGTGGCTGCTGATCCTCTTTGCCTTCTACCGATTCTTCGTCCAGTTCGTGAACGTGCTCGATGCGGGCGTTTCTCATGGTGGATGAGATGTAGCAGTAGCGGTTCATGTGTACCACTTTGGCCATTACCAAGTAGCAGGTCTTTACTTGGGATGAGCCTCTCGTCACGCGATGGTTTTTGATCTTGGTGAAGCGAGTTGTTCGCTTCGCTGGGGTGTTTGTGAAGATGTTTATCACGGACGTTGTGAAGCCCGACCGATGCTCACGGGCCGCTTAGGACCGTGAAGCGATTCGTACGACCCTCCGAGAGCGAGGGGCCGGGATATGAAGTTCCCGGCTCCTCTTTATTTTGGAGAAGCAGGCGAGTCTGGTTTTCTTCTCTCATCCCGAGTGGGCTATAATCAGCGCGTGACACACTGAGGTTGCGCGAGGAGGAGGGCATGGTGGAGAAAAGGCGCAGGCGCTCGAGTGTCTCCGGTGATCGGGGGCTTGCCGAAGGATCGCGGGCGGAGATCGAGGCTTTACGCGAAGAACATCGGGTCCTGTTGAAGGAATTACGGCGCTTGGACAAATCGCTCGCGCGTCTGTCGCTCGAGCGGGCTGAGGCGACGGCGGTGATCCCCGTCCTGGAGTCTCTCCATGCGCTGCTTGTGGATCGCATTCATCCGCACATGCTGCGGGAGCGCCGGACCTTGCGCCCGTTGCTCAGGCGAAGTGGCCTCTCGCGCGAGCGCGAGATTCGGACGATCATCGCCGGGGATGATGGCGTGGAGAAGGAATGTCGTCAGCTCAAGCGCGCCTTGCAGCGGCTCAAGCGCGAGACGGATGAGCGCGAGACCATCCGGCGGGTGATCGCCATCGGCGAAGGCATCATCGAGGTCATCATCGAGCACGTCCATCGAGAGGAACGGGTCCTTTTCCCCCGGCTGGAGGAGAATCTCCCGTCTGCCTCCTCCCACCCTCCGCGCGCGTGAGGCGCGATTCTCCCTCATCGGCATCCCTCAGTGGGGAGCGCGTCCCCATTGAACTCCCGAATGGATGGATTCTCCACAGCGCGCGGGGGCGTTCTCGGAATGCCCCTGAACCCTAATCCCGTTCAATTTTGCCTTTAGATCATTCAAGACAGCGAAGCGCGCGGAGCCTACACTGGGACGTTCCGCAGGAGACGGAGGGTCTTGAAAACAGATCAAGGAGGCTCCGCCATGTTGGTGAAACCGCGCATGAGTCGAGTTGCATCCTGGACCGTCGTCCTCTCGCTTCTGATCGGGGGCGTCATCTTCGGGCAGGGGAAGACGACGGGGGCCATCTCCGGGACGGTCTTCGATCCGGCGGGAGCTGTCGTGGCGGGGGCGAAGGTCCAGCTCAGAGATCAACTCACGGGAGCCCTCCGGGAGACGGTCACCAACGAAGTCGGGGTATTTCTCTTCCCGAATCTCCCCTTTGGGACCTACGAGGTGACGGTGACGATGCCTGGCTTCCAGACGGCCGTTCTCAGTCGAGTGGTCGTGGAATCGGCGCGGACGACGGATGTGGTCGTTCACCTGAAGATCGGGGAGGTCGTCGAGACGGTTCAAATTGAGGGGGCAATGCCGGCTCTGGAGGTCACCTCGAACACGGTCTCCAACACGGTTCGGAACGAGGCGATTCAGAAACTGCCGCTCAGTGGGCGCAACATCTTGAACTTCGCGCTTCTGGTGCCGGGAGCTCAGACGGTGGGAGGGGGAGGTCGCTTCAGCGCTTACAATGGGATGCCGGGGGCGACGATCAATATCATGGTGGATGGCATCAACAACAACTCTCAAGGGTTCAAGAGCGGTGGCACGAGCTTCTTCGCCACGGTTCCGCCTCGGCTCGATGCGATTGAAGAGGTGACGATCTCGACGGCCGGATTGACGGCCGATGCCGGAGCCGAGGGGGCGATGCAGATTCGCTTCGTCACGCGGCGCGGATCGAACGAATTCCACGGCGGCCTCTTCCACCAACTGCGCAACGATGCGCTGAATGCGAACAGCTATTTCAACAACGCGCGCCGGTTGCCCCGGCCTCGCGTGCGGTTCAACGAATTCGGTGGGAATCTGGGCGGGCCGCTGTGGCGGAACAAGCTCTTCTTCTTCGTGAATTACGAGCAGGCGCGGATCCCGAGTCAGTCCACGGCGTCGAACACGATCC
This sequence comes from bacterium, assembly GCA_041640655.1. Taxonomy (GTDB): domain Bacteria; phylum Acidobacteriota; class Blastocatellia; order HR10; family HR10; genus HR10. Next base: position 5,191 of record JBEPZV010000040.1, on the reverse strand, counting down.
TCACGCCGGAGGCGCAACAGGGGATCTTCCGGTATCGCGGGACGGACGGGGTGGAGCGCGCAGTCAATCTCCTACAGATCGCGGGTGCTCAGGGATACCCGAGTCAGCTCGATCCCATCGTGGCCGAATATTTCCGGCGGACGAATGAGACGTGGCGCAACGGCGTGATCACGCGCGTGGATCTGTTCCGGAACACGCTGAGCTGGCTCAATCGAACGAATACGATTCAGCACTATCCGACGGCTCGCTTGGATTATCACATCACGCCGAACCTCACCTGGACGGGGACATGGCATCTCTTCAATCGGGTCATTGACGGGACCAGGCCATGGCCGGGGCCTGAGTTCAAGGCGCAGAGCAAGTTCACCAACAGTTGGTACATCGCTTCGACAGCGGTGAACTGGACGATCTCCCCGCGCACGCTCAACGAGTTCAAGTATGGGCTGCAGCACAATGTGGATCAATACAATGTGGGCGAGGGGCCAGATCAATTCGACGTGAACGGTCGGCTCATGCGCATCGCTTATCCTTTCGTTCCCCCGTTGATTCGCAATCAGATGAACATCTCGCGCGCCAACGGCACGCACAATCTCTACAACAACCTCACGCTCATTCGAGGCGCGCACTCGATGACCATTGGGGGATCGTTCCGTCACGTCGGATGGTACGACGCCGATTTCATCGGAGCGGGGATCCCGCAATACACTGTGGGGATTGCCACGGGTGATCCGGTGACGAGTGTGTTGAATCCCTCGACCCTTCCGGCCATCTCCAGCACCGATCTGACGAATGCGTGGAACCTCTACGCGTTGCTCACCGGGCGCGTGGCCAGCATCAGCGCGACGCGAGGCGTGGACTATCGAACGAAGCAGTACAAAGACTTGACGATGCTCGTGCGGCTCGATCGGCAGCGAGTTGGAGGCTTCTACTTCCAGGACTCGTGGCGGTATCGGCCGACGCTCACGCTCAACTATGGATTCCGATGGCAGTTCTCGGGTGCGACTCATGATGCGCACGGTATCTACACGAGCCCGACGGTGGAGCACCTGATGGGCCCCTCGCGTCAGCTCTTCAAGCCCGGTGTTCTCGATGGGGTGATGGACCCGCAGGTCTTCCTCCGTCCGCGAGCCTATCGAGGCGATTTCGTCAATCCGGGGCCGAATTTCGGCTTCGCGTGGTCGCCGATGGCGAGAGCGGGATGGCAGCGACGGCTTTTCGGGGAGGAGCAGAAGACCGTCCTGCGGGCGAGCTATTCGCTGACCTATTACGATGAAGGGCTGCTGACGTTCATCAACTATGCGGGTGGGAATCCCGGGCTTATGCAATCGCTCTTCCTGAATCCGGGGATGCCGGGATTTCCCATTGGGCAATTGCGATTGAGCGATCCGACGCCGCCGCTGGCCATGTTCCCGGAGAGGTTCTCGCCGCCCTTCCGACAGGCGGAGTACACGTTCGCGCGCGGCTTCAGCAGCATGTTGCCGCAGCTTCGGACGCCCTACATCCAGACCTGGACGTTCGGTCTGCAGCGCGAGATCGTCCGTCATACGGTGGTCGAAGTCCGATACGTGGGCAACAAGGGGACGCATATCTGGCACGGCTTCAATGTGAATGAGGTCAATGTGTTCGAGAACGGGTTCCTGGCGGAGTTCTTGAACGCCCAGCGGAATCTCGCGCTCAATCAGGCGGCCGGAGTGAACAGCTTCCAGTATCGAGGGCTTCCCGGACAGGTCCCGCTGCCCATTTTCGAAGCGGCATTTGGCGCGCGCGGATCGCAGCCCGCTCTGCCCGCCGCTTCGGGCTTCAGCAATGGCACGTTCCTGAACTATCTTCGTCAGGGACAGGTCGGAGCGTTTGCCAATGCGCTGGCGGGATCTTCGATCTACCTCTGCCGGATGGTCGGGAACCAGCTCCCGGCATGCGCGCGGCTTGGGTTCGATAGTCCGGGTCCTTTCCCCATCAATTTCTTCCAGGCGAACCCCTTCGCGGCCGGCGCAGCGATCAATCTCATGACGGATTACTCCTACTCCAGCTATCACGGGCTCCAGGTGCAGGTGCGTCGCACCTACAGCCGGGGCTTGAGCTTCACGGCCAACTACACCTTCAGCAAGTCTCTGAGCGATCTCTTCGCCGATTCGCCCACCATGACTCGCAACTACACGACGCTTCGAAACCGGCGGCTCGATAAGGGGCCATCGCCGTTCGACCTGCGTCACGTCTTTCAAGCGTACTGGAGTTGGGAGCTGCCCTTCGGGACCGGGAGGCGATGGGCGACAGGGAGTTCGGTCGTGGACAAGATCATCGGGGGCTGGACGCTGTCGGGGATCGTTCGCTGGCAGTCGGGGCGCGTGTTCCGGCTCTCCAGCGATCGCTTCACCGTGAATCAGAACGATTCCGGTGTCATCTTGAACGGGCTCACGACGAAGGACCTGCAGAAGATGCTCGCGGTGAGGCCGGGGCCGAATGCCACTGTGTTCTTCGTGGATCCGAAGCTCATCGGTCCGGACGGGCGGGCGAATCCAGAGATCTTGGCGCCTCCGACGACGCCCGGCGTTTTCGGGCAGTTCATTTATGTGTATGGACCTTCCCTCTTTCTCCCAGATCTGGCGCTCTCGAAGGAGATCCCGCTGACCGAACGCGTGAGGTTCGACCTCTGGATCACGGCGCTCAATGCCTTCAACCATCCGAGCTTCGAGGTCGGCAGCGTGGCCGGCTCCGTCAGCATCATGTCGACGACGTTCGGGCAGACGACGGCGACGGCCACAGGGCCTCGGGAGATTCAGATCCGGCTCAAGTTGAGTTTCTGAGGTTGACCGGCGTCGGGGGGGAGAGGATGAGAGCCGCCCATGTGTGTACGTGCTTCCAACATCGCCCAATCTCCTCATCGTCTGATCCCCCCCGATGTCATGCAATGGGTTAAGATGGGATGACGCCGGGCGGGAGATCCCTTGTGGAGGGAGAGCATATGAAACCAAGATGGATCGGTTTCGGACTCGTGCTTCTCGCGCTCTGTGGTTTGAGCGCTCCGCGGGGAACGGGGATGTCCCTGCAGGGGCGAAAGGTCACGGTGCCGAATAAGGTCCCACTGAAGGCCATTCCCTTCGACGTGACCGAGGTTCGTCTTTTAGAGGGGCCGTTTCGCGATGCGATGGAGCGAGATGCGCGGTATATCCTGAGCCTGGATGTGGATCGGCTGCTTCATAACTTTCGGGTGAACGCCGGGCTTCCGTCTCCCGCTCGACCCTATGGGGGATGGGAAGCGCCGGATGTCGAGCTGCGAGGGCATACGGTCGGACATTATCTCACGGCTTGCGCGCTCATGTACGCCGGGACCGGGGATGAGCGATTCAAGGCGCGGGCGAATCAGCTCGTGGCGGAGCTGGCGCGTATTCAGGAGGCGCTCGAGCGGCGCGGATTCCATCGCGGGTATTTGTCGGCGTTCCCGGAAGAGTTCATTGATCGCGTGGAAGCGCGGCAGCGCGTGTGGGCGCCATACTACACGCTCCATAAGATCATGGCGGGATTGCTCGACGTGTACGTGTATTGCGATAACGCGCAGGCCCTCGACGTGCTCGTCAAGATGGCGGATTGGGTGAAGTTCCGGATGGATCGCCTGACGCGCGAGCAACAGCAGAACATGCTGGAGACCGAGTACGGGGGGATGAATGAGGTTCTAGCGAACCTCTATGCCGTCACGGGGAACCCGGAGCATCTACGGCTGGCGCGGCTCTTCGATCATCACCGGCTCTTCGAGCCACTGTCCCGGGGGGAGGACCCACTGGATGGGCTTCATGCGAACACGCAGATCCCGAAGATCATCGGAGCCGCACGGGAATACGAGTTGACTGGCGAGAAGTGGTATGCGGACATCGCCACGTTCTTCTGGCGACGCGTCGCCCTGCATCGCTCATACGTCATCGGGGGGCATAGCGATGGCGAGCGCTTCTTCCCCATCGCGCAGTTCTCGCGGCGATTGGGACCGGCGACGGCGGAGACCTGCAACACGTACAACATGCTGAAGCTCACGCGCCACCTGTTCAGTTGGGAGCCGAAGGGCGAGTACATGGACTTTTACGAGCGCGCGCTGTTCAATCACATCCTGGCCTCACAGGACCCGGCGACGGGAATGATGTGTTACTATGTGCCGCTGCGACCGGGAGCGTTCCGGACATACTCGACGCCGGAGAACTCCTTCTGGTGCTGCGTGGGGACGGGGATGGAGAACCACGCGCGATATGGGGAGGCGATCTATTTCCGCGACGACCGCTCACTCTATGTGAACCTCTTTCTCGCTTCGGAAGTGCGCTGGAGCGAGAAGGGCATACGCCTGGAGCAGCGGACGCGATTTCCGGAAGAGGATCGGACGCGTTTGATCCTTCACGCGGAGCGCCCCGTTCGTCTGGCGTTGAAGATCCGGTACCCGGGATGGGCGGTATCGGGCGCTCAAGTCCTCGTGAACGGTCGGCGCGAATCGGTCACGACGACACCGGGATCGTACATCACGATCGAGCGGGAGTGGAGAGCGGGAGATACGGTGGAGGTGCAGTTCCCCATGAGCCTTCGCATGGAAGCCATGCCGGATGATCCCACGATGATCGCTCTGCTCTATGGTCCGATCGTCTTGGCCGGAGACCTCGGCACAGAAGGCTTGACCGAGTCCGAGCGCTATGGTCCGAGCGCTCCGCGCATCGGTCGCCTCCGGCCCGTGGAGGTGCCCGCGTTCGTCACCGCAGATGTGAAAGACGTCCTGGCGAAGGTGAAGCCGGTAGCGGGAACGCCGCTGACGTTCCGAACCGAGGGGCTGGGCCAGCCGCGCGACGTGACGCTCGCGCCCTTCTACAAGCTGCACGACCGGCGGTACACCGTCTATTGGAAGGTGTATACGCCGGCCGAGTGGGAGAAGCGGAAGGCGGAGATCGCCGCGCGCGAGGCGCGACGTCGTGAGATCGAACGCCTGACCATTGACGCCGTGAATCTCAACGATCCGCAGAGCGAACAGGCCCACGACTTCCGGGGAGAGAATGCGAACGAGGGATATTTCGAGGGACGGCGGTGGCGCGCCGCACGCAACGGATGGTTCAGCTACGCGTTGAAAGTCACTCCGGATCGGCCCGTGCTCCTGGTGTGCACCTATCGCGGGAGCGAAGGGCCTCCGCGCGTCTTCGATGTCTTCGTCGAAGGGGAGAAGATCGCG
>JBEPZV010000039.1:0-19448 GCA_041640655.1 bacterium | reverse complement strand
TGAAACAGGCCGATGTCGTCCTCACGCTCAAGTCGCATGCGCGCGGAGAGGCGCAACGCCTGCGCGAGGCCGCGCAATGGAACATCCCCATCGTCATCCTCAAGAATCACACGACCACGCAAGTGAAGAATTTCCTCCTGCAAGAATTCGGCCTGCAGGCGCCGAAAGAGGAGTTATCCGCCGACGAACAGCGCGCGCTCGAGGAGGTTGAGGAAGCCATCGCCGAGGTCCTCGCCCATCGGCGGCCGGTCGAACTCTCTCCCCAGAACGCGTACATTCGTCGGTTGCAACACGAGCTGGTGCAGCGGTACGGCCTCATCTCTGAGAGCAAGGGGCAAGACCCCTTCCGCCGCGTCGTCATTTACCCTCGCTTCTGAACGACCGGGCGCCGTTCACGCCACCGGTGGGCTCACGCCAGGCCCTCCGGCATAGGAGTGCAGTCCGGGGAGGAGAAAGCTCACGCCGAGATAGGTGAACATGACGGCGACGAATCCGAGCACGGCCAGCAGAGCACTGCGACGCCCCCTCCATCCGTGCGTGATCCGCGTGTGCAGAAACGTGGCGTAAAAGAGCCAGGTGATGAGGGCCCACGTCTCCTTGGGGTCCCATCCCCAATACCGGCCCCAGGATTCGTTCGCCCACACGGCTCCGGTGATCACCATGAGCGTCAGCAGGGGGAAAGCGAGCATCACCGCCCGATAGGTGAGCTGATCCAAGGTCTCGAGCGAAGGGATGGCGTCCAGGAGCCGCTCCATCTTCCACCCGAAGACGACGATGAGGCCCGTGAGGGCGAAAGCGGCGAAGAGCGCGGCGATCTCCAGCGCGCTCCCCTGCGCCCTCAGCTCCAGCCGACTCCCGAACTGCTGCAGCCACGGCTCGGGGATCACCCCCCGCTGCGCGGGATCAATGAGCGCCACCACATCGCGCGCGCGCTGAAGCTGCAGGAAAAGCACGAAGATGCCCGCGCCTTGCAGCACCAGAAGGAAGCGAGCCGCCCAATGCCCCACCGCTCGCAGGACGGGATGCGCCGTGATCAGATAGATCGCGAAAGCGATCACGGCGAACGCCGATGCGATGAACGCCACGCGCAAGATCGCTCCCACATGCGGAATGCTCGCGCGCAAGAACTCCTGGCCTTCCGGGTCCATCGGAATCCGCTCCCCCTCCATGAGGAGCTTCACGAAGAAGACCCCATGACTGAGGACCGAACCGCCGGAGATGAACGCGGACGTGAGCATCGGGATCACCAGGGCGAAGACGGCGATCATTTCCAATCGGACGCGATCTTTCAGCAGATAGAGCAGGGCCGTGACGAAACTCACCGTGCACGCGCCATAGCCCGCCATGGCTAGGGTCACATGGATCGGTCGCCAGTAGCTGACGAGCACTGGAGGAAGGTCCTGCGCTTCATTCCCATAGAGGAGTCCGAGAACGACCAGGAGCACGGCTACCGGCATGGCCAGCGCGCCGACCAGATGCTGGCCGGAAGAGAACGTCGCGATGAGGCTCGCTGCCGCTGTCGCTAAGGCGAAAAAGAGCGCCGTGTCGTAGAGATTGCTGAGCGGATAATAGCCGACGATGAGCCCCCGTGTTCCCCACGCCGCCGCATTCAGTCCGAGGCCCAGAGCGGTCGCCCAGAGCCCCAACCGCTCAAGCAGTACATCGCGCTGATAGAGGGAGGTCAGATGAAAGACAGCCGCCCCGAGGTAATGAATGAGCGCGAGCACGACAAGCGGCGTCTCGCTCTCGGGCGACGCGATCACCCCGCGCCACTGAAGCGACACGAACGCTCCGGCCGCCCCTATTGGCACCAACAGATACAGGAGAAGCCCGCGCGGCCAACCGTTCGCCGAGCCCCGACTCGCTGCCTCCGCACGATTCGACAAATGTTCAGCTCCCATCCCCGTCTCCCCCCCGCAGCCTCCCCGCTCAAGCGTCCAGGGCGAGCGGACACTTCTTATGCGCGCTGCTCACGTCCGAACAACGCCGGCGCTCGTCACTTCTTCTCCTTGTACCCCTCGAGCGTCTTCTTCTCCTTGTAGTACTTGCCCGCCTCATTCAGGTCCTTGTCCGAATAGTCCTTCGGGTTCTTCGACGTGTGGCAGTAGGTGCACGCTTTCTTCTCCTTCTTCGAGTACTCCTGCTTGGCAATGGGCTCGGAGGCCACCATGAGGAGGCCAAGGAGAGCGCTGATGATGATCGTCGCTCCGATTTTCAGGACCCGCATGACCCTATCCCTCCAGCTCAAGATCTTCGCCCTTCGTCAGAGGGCAGCAGGTTCTCAAAAGCAATTTCCGTGCCAATACAGGACCCCTTGATGAAAGGCACGCTCGAAGAAGCGGATGCGGGAGCCTTTGAGGAAGATGGCCGATGCATGCGGGGCGAGCCATCACCCCTCTCTCCGGGTGAAAAGGCGCGGCTTTCGGCAGTCCGCATTTGCATTCACCCCACAGGACGTTCACGGCACGATCCCCTGCTCGCGCAGCAATTGACGTGCCAGCGTGACGGGAACGGCCAGATTGGAGGCCGAGAATTCCCGCAGCACGGCATAGTTGATGCCGATGACAACACCATGCCGATTGAAGAGGGGGCCGCCGGAGCCACCGGTCGCCGTCGCCGCATCGTGAACGATGCGCCCTGGCAGGCGCGCACTCACATGCCCTTGGGTCACCATGGGCCGGATCAGGCCGCGCGCCGCCAGTTCACGCGTCACTTCAGGGATGCGCATGGCCGTCGCCGTGATGATCTGGCGCGCCACGCTCTCGTCCAACCGGGCCAGCAAAGCCTCGATGCCGGCCGGATACCCGAGCAAAATGACCGACTGCCCGACCTCCACTTTCACGTCCTCGGTGGCCAGTGGCGGAATCGGCAAGTTCACATCGATGCGTCCCAGCCGACACAGCGCCAGATCATATTCCTCAGAGATGCGCGCGACTTCCAACGGCACCGGAGCTGAAATCGTCGGGAAGTAGGCATTCAGAGCCAGTAGTCGGGGCCGAAACCCCATACCGATGATCTGCTCCGCCGCCTCGTTCTGCCACCAGGGGCGCGCCACGTGCAAATTCGTCAGGAGATAACCACGAGCCACGAGGAACCCCGTCCCGATGACCGTCTCCTCCACCGGCGGGCCATTCCCTTCCGTCGTCACCTGGAACCGCTCCTCCCCGTGCGTGATCGCGATCCCCCCTTCGGTCGCCTCGGCATAACGCAGGATCTTTCCCGTCCCCTGCTCGACGAATCCGTAAGTCGCCTCGATCAAGCTCACGCTCGGGCCATACGTGTTGGAGATGCGCCCGGCCATAGTCAGCTCCCCCTCCACGTTCGAAGCGAGCCAATCCACCTTCCGCTTGATCTCCCCCATCTGTTCGGTCAACGCCGAGAGCGTGCGCTCCTGCTGCTGCAGCCGCTCGGTCACCTCCCCCACCCCCACGCGCAAAGAGTACTCGTTGACCACAAACCAGATCAGGAGCACGAGCCCGAGGAGACCAGCCGCGACGATCACCGCCTTCTTCCGCATGACCCGATCGCGCTCGCGCGAGAGCCATCGGCGTAATTCCCGCTCCGCTTGCTCCAGATGTAACGCTCTCCTCAAGTGCGACCACCGCTCGCGGCGGGTGCGGAATTCGAGCCGCGCGGGGATGCCCTCGAAGACGATCTGATCTCCGTCCTGAAGAAGCGCCTCGTCCTCCACCGGATGATGGTTCACCGTGACCGCAGCGGGGCGACGCAGCGGCGTAAGGACATAGCCCCGCTCGGTTCGGGCGATCGCCACAAGTGCCGAATCCGAAGGGAAGGCCCCACTGGGCCCGATCTCCAAACGACCGCCGTCCACCACACCAATATGCACAACTCGGTCGCCAAGCTCGATGACCCGTTCTTCTCGTTCCTCCCGGATGACGAGGAAAACGGCACCGGACGCGCTCCGCTGCCCCATCATAGCGATCATCGCCTCGGCGACTATTATACCCAGCCGAAGCCGGACGCGACCAGAGCACATCCGATCACGCCAGACGGCTGCGGGATGTCCTCAGGGAACAGATCCGGGGGGATACACCGCTCGGCCCATGAGAAGACGCGATGTCCGACGGCCGCCCCATAGCCCCTCCCCTCACTCACGGAGGAGAGGGGCGTCCGCTCGAGCGGTCAAATCTTGAAGTCCACTTTCACCAAGCGGCGCTCGGACGCCTGGCGACCTCCGACGGTGGCGGGCTCGAATTGGACGCGGCGCACCGCCTCGATCGCTGCCTCATCCAGCCCATGCCCGAGCCCTTTGACGACTTTCACGACACGCGCGCGCTTGTCATAACAGAAGAGCACGGAGAGGATCACACTCCCGTGCACTTTATTCCTCACCGCGTCCTCGGTCGGACGGACGGGCGCTACCTTACTGACGCGCGGGACCTTCCCCAAGTCCTCGACCGGCGCCGCCGGATCGTCCGATTTCTTGAGCAGATCAATGATCTCTTCGATCTGCACGCGATCCTGAGCTTGCGGCGCTTGCTGCAGATACACGCCCAGCTCCGTGATGGCCGCTTCATTGTCCACCCCGATCAGAGCGAGCCCCAAGGCCTTCTGGGCGAGCGGATACGTGCCGCGTTGCTCGATGGCCTTTCGATAAGCCGAGATCGCATCGTTCCAGGTCACGCCGGAAGCCGCAGCACCTCCTCCCTCGACCACAGCTTGCTCGATGGCCATGCCGAGATTGAAATAGACCTCCGGTCCCTCGGGTCGCTGCTCGATGGCTTTTCGAAAATGATGAATCGCATCCGCGAATCGCCGCTGCCCATAGAAGATGACGCCCAGGACATTGAAGGCGTCGGGATAATTCCCCCCTCGCTGCTCGATGGCCGTCTGCAACTCCCGTACGGCCGAATCCGCCTCGCGCTTGCGGAAGTAGAGCATCCCCAACCCGAAATGGGCCTCGGGATACGCCTCATTCTTGAGCTTAAGGGCGGTGCGCAATGACGCTTCCGCCTGCGCATAATCGGCGAGGCGATAGTAACTCATGCCCAGGAAATAGTGGGCCTCGGCCAAATCCGGCTTCTTCGCGATCGCCTGCTGGAGCGCCTCAATGGCCCCCTGGTAGTTTTGCTGATAGAAGAGGACACGACCGCGCTGCAAATCCTGCTCGGCCGTCGTCGCCTCCTGCGAGGCGCTCACCATGGGTCCACGCCCCACCGCGATGGTCAGAAGAAAAAGAAAAACACTTCTCTCCCATTGTCTCATGCCCGACATAGCTTCCTCCCTTCATCAAGTCATCAATCCCCGTGATGTCGCGCACATTCTATCAAAGCTTCCCGCCAGCGCAAAGGCCAAAGCAGATCGAGAGACGACTCCCCTCGACCCGCTCGCGCCGTCAATTCATCCCCTCACCTCATCGCGCATCAGACGATGAATCCCCTCGATGAGTCCCATCTGGAAGTAGACGATCATGATCACCTCCGAATCCCCGAAGTTATAGTGCACGAGTGAACTGGCCAAGAACCCGAGCGTCCCCCCGAACGTTCCCAAGTAGATCCCTGCGATCGTCGGATCCCGATTCACGGCCTCGGACCGCAATCCGCGCCAGAGGAGTCGCAGATAGCGCGCGAACCACCAGCACCAACACAGAAGCGCCGGAAGGCCGCGCTCCAGAGCGATCTGCAGCGGGCTCGAATGCATATGCCCGAGAGGCAGCCGCCCCCCCTGAAACATCCCCCACTCCCGCCAGCGCGCCTTGAGGCTGTCCATCCCGATGCCGAGGAACCAATGCTTCGGGTGACGGAGCAGCACCTGCACGCCCTCTCGCCACACCGTGAGGCGATAGGCCGTGCTCGGCTCCCGAGCCGAGAGCAGAGGGATGGACCGCGCCCGCTGCAAGAACCGCGCGCCCACGGGCGCGGCGAGCACCACGGCGAGGACCGTGATCAACAGGGCCTTCTTCCCCCACCGATGGACCAGCATGACGCACGCGGAGAGCGCGAAGGCCCCCCACACGGCGCGCGTGACCGTGAGCACGATCACGCCGGTCATGGCGCCGATCCCGAGCAACGCCAGGATTCCCCGCAGGCTGCGCTTCTCCGGCAACATGAGGAACAGCCCGAGTAACAGCGAGGCGAGCAATTGCATGACCTCGGCATAGGTGAAGTAATTCCATCCGTAAAACCCGGACGCGCGAAAATTCTTCCAGGGCTCGGCGCGGCGAATGAGCAGCGGATTCTCCGGCGACGCCTCCCGAGGGACGACGATCTCGCGATGCAGATAGATCTCCGGCCGAAAGACGAAGAGTCGCAGCCGCTCCCCACGTTTCGCAGCGGCTATGGCCGCCAGCTCTTCACGCGAACGAATCGTCCGTCCATCCACACTCAAGAGAACGTCACCGGGCCCGATCCCCGCATGATGGAGCGGACTCGCCTCATCAATCTCCACAAGGTGCAGACCTCGCCCCACGGATTTTTGCCAGAAGACATAGCCCACGCTGACGAAACTCGAGAGGACGAGGATGAGCGCCCATCGCTTTCCCCACTCCCGATTCGGAAGGTTCTGGGCAACGAGGAAGACGATGAGGAAGAGTCCGACGCTCCGCACTTTCACGAAGCTCAACGCCGGTTCATAGGAGAAGATCGCCGCCAGCAGACTCCACCACACGAAGACGAGGATCGGGAGATCGAGCGCCATCGGCTGATAGTCGAGGGAACGTCGGATCACTATCCGGACTATCCACAGCATCACGCCGAGCAGAAACGCCCCCTGTGTCGCCGCGATCGAATGCGGTGCCATGAGCGCGAAGAGCGTCACGCTCGCGATGATCCCCCGATCAAGGTAGGCGAGCGCCGTGGAGCAGGGGGCTGGAGAAGATCGCGCCTCATCCATCATCGAAACCACTGGAGCCAAATGTAAATGCTCGCCAAGATCAGATAGACCATCCACGCACCGGCGAGAAGGATCGCGCCGACGCGACCGGGGCGAACCGATTCAGGCAGTCGCGTGGGGAGCCATCGGTAGGTGAGCACCAGAAGAGCACCGGTGAAGATGACCGTTCCGAGAAATCCCAGCAAGGCCGTCAGAAGGATCAGGGCGGCTGGACTCGCCGCATGCATAGTGAGAATCGTGATCACCGTCAATCCCGTCGCGATCCCATAGTACCACGTGCGCGGGTGATACCGCCGGGCCTTCGGGAAATAGGAGAGCACGAAATCCGTATGCACGCGGCTCGTCGCATCGAGCGTCGTCATCCAGGTATCGCCCAGAAAGGCGATCGCGATGAGCGCGAAGAGGACCTTCCCGGCCTGCCCCCAACTGACTTCGAAAAAGCGCATCTGATGAACGACCAGCTCCCACTCGTCCGGGACCAATCCCTGCGGATACAGGAGGGCGAAGGCCAGAAGGCACGTCAACATCGTCGTCAGCGCGTTCCCGATGATCCCGATGAGACTGTCCGCGCACACATAGAGTCGCCACCGCCGCCACCGCTCGCGCAATCCCAATGTCGCTTCGGGCACGCATCCGGCGAGTGGGATCACTTCCGGCTTCCCCGTCAGCGGGCTGGTGATGCGACCGAGATAGGCCGCCATTCCCGCTCCCTTCTCCCGAAGCCAGTAGGAGTAGAAGAGCGTCCAAAATCCCCCCAAACCGGCGAAGGTGATCGCCGTCAACAGCGGCGTCGCATCGCGCGCCTCCCACGGACGCGGCAACTCCGCAAACGGGGGGAATTGCGGATGCAGGAGCCCTCTCACGAACTCGGGCACGGCCGCTCGGACGACTGGTTGCGCGCACGCGATGACCAGGCCGACGACGGTGATCACGGCGATCCCCAGCATAACGCGCTCGATCAACCGATAGGCCGTGGGGCTCACGAGCAAAGCTGGGAAGAGAATGAGAACCGTGAGCCAGGACCAGAGCAACGTCTTCTCCGCCTGGCTCCACCCGGCGGGGAAATCCCACAACGCCGCCAGCCCCGTGCTCCCCGCCGTGACGAAAGCGCCGAACCACAAAAAATGCACCGTCATCAGCAGCCAGAGTCCCAGGGCGAACCATCGGTTCAGGCGGATGAACCCTTGCCAGATGCTCTCGCCCGTCAGCAACGTATAGCGACCGATGGCATAGTTGAGGGGAAATTGCAACAGACAGGCCGGCAGGAGCAGGAAGAGGAAGCCTCCCCCATATTTGGCGACCAAGCGCGGCCACCAGATCAATTCTCCACTCCCCTGCGCGAGCGCCATCCAGATGACCCCTGGACCGAGCATCGCCCTCCATCCCGGGAAGGATGGCAGAGGCCGCTCGCTCCAAGCCGGCAACTCTCCTCGTCGCGCTGAGAGAACCGACCCCGCCGTCTCACTCATCGGCTCAGGCCCTCACGCATCGCGCGAATGGATCCCCCACGTGATCTCAGGAGCTGACCGATCCCGCGCGCCTCGGGACGAAAGGCAGTGCGCAGACCTCGGCCTCGACGTCCGCCTCCTTCGTCCTCACGACCAAGCGCGCCCCCGGATCCGCCCACGCGCATTTGGCATACCCGAGCGCGATATTCGCTCGAAGCGAGAAGGAGAACACCGCGCTCGTGATGCGCCCCACTTCGATGCCTTCGGCAAGAAGACGATCCCCCGGCTCGGGAAGCCGATCACCCTCAAGCCGAAGCCCCACGAGCTTCCGGTTGAGATGCCCCCGATACCGAATCATGGCGATCGTCTCCTGGCCGATGTAGCAACCTTTTGTGAAGCTGATCGCCGATTCCAATCCCGCTTCCAGCGGGATCGTCGTCTCATCCACATCGAAGCCATACCACGGAATCCCCGCCTCTAACCGCAACACCGAGAGGGCGCGGAACCCTACGGCGCGCAGACCAAACGCCTCCCCCACGCGCCAAAGGGCGCGCCAGATCGCCGGACCCATGGCGCGATTCATGAAGATGTCGTATCCCTCCTCCCCCGTATGGCTCGCGCACGCGATCCACACGCTCGAAGGGGTCGTCGCCTCGGCGATCTCCTCCTGAGCGAGGACGCGCTCGATCGCATGCGCGGCGATCTCCCCCTCGCGCTGGACGGTGACGTCCCCGCCGAGAACCGCGACGAGCAACGGGCGCGCCCGCGGCCCTTGAAGCGAGAGCGCGAGGAGCGTATCTCGCACATCCACGATCTCCACGCGCAAGGCCATCTTGTACGCCTGCAGCGTTCGCAGGGTCTTCTCCGCCGCGCGCGGCTCGACATCCAGCAGGTACTCATGGCCCAGATTGTACACGCGCAGGAGGCCGATCACCCGCCCCTTATTCGTCAAGAGCGTGGCGGGGACGCCGGCGCCAACCGGGAGATTGGCGATGTCGTTCGAGAGCATGCTTTGCAAAAAGCGCGCGCTCTCCCGGCCGCGCACGACGATGCGCCCTCGCGCCGTGAGGTCCAGCACCCCCACGGCTTCGCGAACAGCGCGATGCTCCTCTTCGAGCGTCGAGTACACAGAGGGGATGAGCCACCCGGCCTCCTCCTGAAATTGCGCCCCGAGCGCTTCTTCCCACGCGGAGAACGGCGTGCGCATGATCCTCTCTCCTTCACGGAGCGATGACACGAAGAGCGCGCGGCACGATCTCGACCGTCACGGGCGTCTCCTGCACATATTCCCCATCGGCGAAGAGCTTCAGCGGCTCCGCCGAGAGAATCCGAATGCACCGCGCGCGATAGAATTCAGCGGCCGGATGATGACGATGGCCCCCGCGATACACAGAGGGGATCGCCCGCAGCATCTGGAATCGCCCGAGGCGATTCACCACGCATACATCCAGCCACCCGTCATCCACCTGGGCATCGGGAAGAATGCGGAATCCTCCTCCGAAGAACGCTCCATTGCCGACGGCGACGAGCACGACCTCGCGCTCCAATTCGCGCTCGTCCACAAGCAGACGCAGCCGACGCGGCGCATACGCTCGCATCACCTCCAGAAGCGCCCTCACATATCGCCATCGGCCCCCCGGCCACGCCGTCGCCCGAGCGTTCGCCACGTGGTTGACGTCGGCACTCAGTCCCACACCGGCGACAGACGCGAAGAGCCGGTCTCCGACGCGCGCGAGATCGAAGCGCCGGATTTTCCCCCGCGCGACGATCTCACACGCGGCCGCGTAATCGCGCGGGATGCCGAGGCTCCGCGCCACATCATTCCCGCTCCCCAACGGGATGATGCCCAGCCTGGCGGAACTGCCGAGAATCGGCGCCAGCAGATGATGCACCGTGCCATCTCCCCCACATCCGACCACCACGTCATATCCAGCGCTCACGGCCTCCGACGCCAACTCCGTCAGATGTCGTGCGCTCCGGCTCACGGCCATCTCCAGATCGCGAAACGTGCCCCGCAAGAGCGCCCACACGCGCGCGGCGAATCGGCCCGCCCGCCCTCGCCCCGCCTGCGGATTCACCACCAAACACGCGCGCATGAGTTCCCAAACATACCAAAAAGGGGATCCGCTCGACAATCCGCCTCTGAGAATGGGGGATGCGTGTCGCCCGCCCTCAACGCGGCCCGATGCTCACCGCGCGCTGAGGACCATCGTCACCTTCCTCGCCCTCCCCTCGGCATCAGGCTGACTGCCAACAACTCCGCCCCTGCCGTCCTCTCGAGAAGGAGGAGAGGGCTCGCCGGAGACGAAAAACGAGGCCTCGGCTCACCTTGAGTCAATCCCTCTTGAGAACGCCGCAAGGCCTCAAGCGAGCCCAGCGTTCAGTGGGCGCTCACCGACGCGGAGGAGCAGACGAGAGCACCTCGGCCGATTGGGCTTTCAGATACTGCGCATGCACCTGCTCGGCTTCCGCCACGCGCCCGCTCAAGCGCAAGGCCGACTCCAAATGCGCGAGCGCTCGCAGCGAATTCGGCCGCAGCCGAACGGCCTCGCGCAGATGAACGATCGCCTTCTCCACCTCGCCGTCGCGCAACAGGAGATACCCCACGTTGCTGTGCGCCACGGCCGGACCGTGCGCGCGCGCGAAGTACTCGAACGCCAGATCGTACTGCCGGCGCCGAGCAGCGATGAGCGCCAGATTGTTGTTCGTCTGCGGATGATTCGGATCCAACTGCCAGGCCTTCTTCAAATACTTCAGCGCGTTCTCGTCATCGCCCTCGTAGAGATAGGAGACGCCGAGATTGTTGTAGATGTCCGGATCCTTCGGGCGCAACCGCAGCGCGTGGTGATAGGCGTGACGCGCTCGCTCGGGGAATCCCCGCTGATCCCAACAAATGCCCAGCTCGATGAATGCCTCCACATATGTCGGATCCAGCAGCGTCGCCGCTCGCAACTTCGCGATCGCGAGGTCATATTGACCTTTCAGCCGAAGGGCTCGGCCGAGCAACAGCAACCCCTCGACGCGTCCGGGATCCAGAGACGTCGCCATGTCCAGCTCGAAGATCGCCTGATCGAGCAATCCCCGCTCCAGATAAACCCGCCCCAAGTGGAAGCGCGCCACCGGGTCCTCAGGCCGAAGCAAAGCCAATCTTTGATACACCGACAATTCATCGTCCTCGGTCCCCTCCTCCCCGGACACTGCGGACGCACCGCCGATCACATCCACGCGAGGACGAATCTGTTCGGCGACGAAGCCGCGTGCCCGCTCCTCCCTCGGCCTCACCTCCACGACCAGAAGCTTCCGCAATCCCCCGCGCAGACCCGCACATCCCGATCCGAGCCCGACGAGAAGGAGCAGGACACCGAGTCTCACGAGACGACGCCAGGCGCGATCGCTGTTCATCTCTCTCCCCCCTCTCATCCGTTGAACGCGCCTCCTCAATCGAGGAAGCGCAATTGATCCCCCACGTGCGTGCGCGTCTGCCGAATCGTTCCCACCGGGAGTTCAAGGACGGCGACGGCGCGTCGGACCGGGAAGATGACGCGAAACGGCTTGAGCGTCTCGATCGTTTTGACGACGCGCAGGTCTCGACCCACGAAGACGACATCAATGGGAAAACGCATCCCAATGGTGTGAATCGAATCACACCGGGTGATCAGAAGGCCGTGCCCCCACGACAGTGAGGCTCGCCCCAGCAGCCCCACAAGCCGCCGGAGGAACCGATCGGCGACTTCAACTTTCGAGGCCAGCCAGACCTCTCGCGTCGCGTTCCAAACCCTCATTCCGCCCAACTCGTGATCTCTCCCCCCTGGTCCCCCTCACGCGGACCGAGCGCGAGAGCATCCGACTGACCGCGGCGCTACTCTCGCGCCCTCCGCTTCCTCACGACCACAACCAAGAGAATCGCCGCAATGACGATCAACACCGCGAGGACGATCAGATTCGTCGTTGGGACTCCCCGCTCCGCCTCCTCCTGAAGCCAGATCGCCAGGTTGAGCATCGTCCCCCCTCCTGAGTTTGATCCATCCCGGTCAGACCCTCGCTCACTTCTTCAACGCCCCCAACGTCTCCATGATCCGGATCAAGCCGGGACCTAACAGCACGACTAGAATAGCAGGGAAGATGAAAAAGACCAAGGGGAAAATCAGTTTGATCGTCGTCTTCGCGGCGGCTTCTTCGGCGCGCTGCCGCCGCTTCGTCCGCAGCGAATCGGCGAACACACGCAAAGCGCGCGCGATGCTCGTGCCGAAGCGCTCCGTTTGGATGAGCATCGCGACGAGCGCCTTCATGTCCCTGACCCCCGTGCGTTCCCCCAAGGCGCGGAACGCTTCATCGCGCGGCTTCCCGGCCCGAATCTCCAAAGCGCACAACTGCAGCTCCTGTGCGATATCCGGATGCGCTGTCCTCAGCTCCTGCGCGACCCGCAGGATCGCCGCGTTGATGCTCAATCCGGCCTCGACGCAGGCGACCATCAGATCCACAGCATCGGCCAAACTGCGCTGAATGCGCTCCCGCCGCCGCGTGATCATGGAATCCAAAACGAGCGAAGGGATGAAGAGCCCCACCAGCGCGAGCAGGGGCAGGGCGAACATCATCCCGACGATCGGAATGTTCAGGAGCGTCAGGAGGACGGTGAACACCAGAGGCAGGCCGACGGCCAGCGCCAGACGAATCCCGTTGTAATTGGCGACGGCCATCTCCCCATAGAATCCGGCCCGCATCAGCCGCCGGCGCAGGGCCTCAGGGGTTCGATTCGCCGAGCTGAACCGCTGGCCGACCGATTGAAGGAGACGACGCGCCCAGTCGGCGAACGGCGTCTGTCGCTCCTCCGCTGCCGGGACGAGGCGGATCGTCCGCCGCTCCTTCAACTGCTCGAGCCGCTCCACGACCGGCGGCGCTTGCGGCGCGAGCGCATAATAGACCGCGAGCACCAAGAACATGACCGTCACGCAGGCCAAGACTGCGACCGCCGTCACCATCGCGCGTCCCTCACACGGAGATGTTGATGATCCGGCGAATCATGAGAATGCCCAATCCTTCGAACACGAGCGCCATCAGGGCCATGGCCCTCCCCACTGGATGCGTGAAGAGCAATTCGATGTAGTCGGGGCTGACGAGGTAGATGTAAAAAGCCAGCGCAAAGGGGATCACGCCGATGATCCACCCCGTCATGCGCCCTTGCGCCGTGTAGACGCGAACCTGACCGAGGATGCGAAACCGATCGCGGATGACCGTGGCGATGTTCTCTAGGATCTCGGCCAGGTTCCCCCCCGTCTCCCGCTGGATGAGGATAGCCGTCACGCAGAGCCGAAGATCGAGCAGCGGCACGCGCTCGATGAGGTGATCCAACGCCACTTTCAGGCTCATCCCCAGATTCTGCTCTTCGAACGTGCGACGGAACTCCTTGGCGATCGGATCGGGCATTTCAGTGGCCACCGTATTGAGCGCACTGCTGAAGGCGTGACCGGCGCGCAGGGCGCGCGTCATGAGATCGAGAGCATCGGGCAACTGCTCGAGGAAGTGTTGCAACCGACGCTTCCGCATCCGCACGAGATAGAGGATCGGCGCCGCTCCAGCGAGCACGCCCATGACGGCCGTGATCAGGAGCGATCCGCGAACGACCCACATGAAGGCGCCCACGCCCACGGCCAAACCGAAGATGAGCAACAGCAGTTGATGCGGACGGATATTGACGTCCGCCTGTTCGATCAGGCGGAACAACTCGTTGCCCAATCGAAAGCGCAGGGCGAGTCGCTGCAGCCACGGCAATGGGGCCTCGATCTCCTCCCGCAGGATGCGGATCGCCTCGTCGGTCGCCGCCTCCGCCGTCTCCGAGCGGAGCAAGCTCTCCAACCGTTTGTGGAGCGCGCGCTGCTGCTCCTCCTCCCCGCGCATCAGCAGCAGATAGAGCCCGAAGGCGAAGAGGCTGAACGTCACCAAGATGAAGAGGACGAGCATAGACGTCTCCTCACGCTCACCGGACGCCGTAACGCTCGAACCATGCAGATTCGCTCGCCCCCAGCTCGACCGCGTCGTCGAAGAGGGAGCTGGGGAGGTGGAATCCCGAACGTTCGAGCTTATCGGCGAACTTCGGACGAATGCCCGTGGCGCGGAACCGACCGATCACGCGGCCGTCCTCGGCCACGCCCAATCGCTCGAAGAAGAAGATCTCCTGCATGGCGACCACATCCCCCTCCATCCCCGTGATCTCGCAGATGGAGACGATCTTGCGCGAGCCGTCGCTCAAGCGCGCCGCCTGAATGATCAGATTGATCGCCGAAGCGATCTGCTGCCGGATGGCGCGATCCGAGAGGTTCAACCCGGCCATCGAGACCATCGTCTCCAGGCGCGAGAGCGCATCGCGCGGCGAGTTGGCGTGAATCGTCGTCAAGCTCCCATCATGCCCCGTGTTCATCGCCTGAAGCATATCAATGGCCTCGGCCCCGCGTACCTCGCCGACGACGATGCGATCCGGGCGCATGCGCAAGCTGTTGCGGACCAGATCGCGCTGCGTCACCTCGCCCTTGCCCTCGATGTTCGGCGGCCGCGTCTCCAGACGCACGACGTGCTCCTGTTGCAACTGCAACTCGGCCGAGTCCTCGATCGTGATGATGCGCTCATCGTTCGGGATGAAGGAGGAGAGGACGTTCAGAAGCGTCGTCTTCCCCGCGCCCGTGCCGCCGGAGATGATGATGTTCAGACGACATCTCACGCACCCTTCGAGCAGATAGGCGATCTCCGGCGTCAGCGTCCCCCGCCGGATCAGCTCATCAATGGTCGGGCGAATCGTCCCGAAGCGGCGGATCGAGAGGATCGGCCCATCAATCGCCAGAGGGGGGATGATGGCGTTCACGCGCGAGCCGTCCGGCAGCCGGGCATCCACCATGGGCGACGCTTCATCAATGCGCCGACCGACGCGCGAGACGATCCGATCAATGATCTGCATGAGATGGTCGTTGTCCTTGAACTGCACATCGGTCAGATAGAGCTTGCCGAAGCGCTCCACGTACACCTGCCGATACGTGTTGACCAGGATGTCCGAGATCGTCGGATCGTTCAAGAGCGGCTCCAGCGGCCCCAATCCGAACAGCTCATCCCGGATCTCGGCGACCAGCCGCTCGCGCTCGGCCATGCTGAGCGGCGTGGCCTCGGCCTCCAGCATCCGCTCGACAATCTGCGCGATCTGCGCCTGCAACACGCTCGGCTCGATCTTCTCCAGCCGCGTCAGGTCCAGTTTATTGATCAGGTCGCGATGAATCTTCGTCTTCAGCGCCTGGTACTCCTCCAGACGCGCGGGCGTTGGTCGTCGTCCTCCCGCCTGGACATATCGAGGTTCTTCGCCCACAGAGGGGATGCGCTCGCGCGCACCCGCCACCGTATGCCTCGGCGGCTCAACGGTGACGACCCGCCCCATCTCCGACGCGTGTCCGTTGTCAGGCACGTGCCCATCAGCACCGTTCCCGCCGGACTCCGGTGCCGGAGAGAAGCGCTTCAGACGGCTCTTCAATACACTCATCGCTGACCTCCTCCAAAGAGCCGACTCAACATCCCCCGCCCCGACGCCATCCGCGAGGCCGACGCCTCTCCCACCGGCGCCACCAACTTCGCCAATTCGAGGACCTGTCGCGCAAGCGGCGACTTCGATTCCGAGAGGGCGAGCGGTTTCCCCATGTTAATCGCCTCCAGCGCCGCGCGCGCATCTTCGGCGAGCGTGAAGGCGACCTTCTGTCCCAGAACGTCCTCGAGCTTCTCCACCGGCACCTCCCTGTTCTTGACGTACCGATTCAAGACGAGCCGGACTTTCTCAGCGTCGTAGCCCATGCGTCGGAAGGTCTCCAGCACGCGTTTGGTCGTGTAGAGTGACGCGAGCTCCCCGACGGTCACGACGAAGATCACATCCGCATGATCCAGCGCCGCGATCGTGTTCGGATCCAAAACATGCGGCGTGTCCACGACGATATGGGCGAACTGCGTGCGCAGGAGCCCCAGCGCCATTTCCAGATGCGCCGGGAAAATATCATCAGCCTCCTCCGGCTTGAGCGGAGCGGCCAGGCAATAGAGCTCTTCGGTGACCTTCGTCAGGAAGCTGCGCAGGAGCTGAACGTCCAGCCGTTGTTCGTTGCGCGCGATGTCGGCCAGCGAGTACGTCGGTTCGATCCCGAAAAAGACCGGGAGGCATCCGTGCTGGAGATTGAGGTCCACGATGACCGTCTCCTGACGCGTGCAGCGAGCCAAGGCCGCCGCCACATTGACGGCGATCGTCGTCGTCCCACTCCCCCCGCGGCTGCTGTAGACGGCGATGATGCGCCCGACCCGTTTCGCCTCTCCTTCGCCGAGGAATGCCTCCAGCCGCTCCAGCACCTCGCGCAACTCCCGAGGATCGGGCGGCTGCATGAGGAATTCATGCGCGCCGGCGCGATACGCCCGCACGATGGTCTCGCTCGCGCAATGCTTCCCCGTGCAGATGATCGCCGTGCGCGGATGCTCGCGGCCGATCTGCCGGACCAGGTCGAGCGCGGTGTCCTCATCGCCGTTCACGAGGATGACCGCCCCTTGCGGGTGCAACTGCCCGATCAGCTCCACCGCGCGGTGATAGTCCGAACTCTCGGCGATGACGTGCACGCGCCCTGTCGCCGCCAGGTGCGCGCGCGTCTCCGCGCGCAACTGCGAATCCTTCCCGATCACGATGACGGACATCGGAACCACCATTCCTCTCCCCTACTTCTCTCGCTTCTCCTCTTTGCGCACGGCCGGCGCGCGATGCCCGAAGAACCCCTCAAGTCCCTGAAGCTCCACACCCTGCTGCCCCGGAAGCGGTGGCAACTGCTCCGGACTCACGGGCTTGACCACATGCGCCGTGCAGATGAAGACCAACTCCGTCTCGTTGTTCACGTACCGCTGGCTGCGAAACAGATAGCCGAGGATCGGAAGGAACGACAGCCCCGGGATCGGCGTCGCGATGCGCGTGACCTCGTTCGAGAGCAGTCCGGCCAGAGCGAAGCTCTGCCCATCCTCCAACTCGACGGTCGTCTTCGCCTTCCGATTCACCAAACCGGGAATGCGCGTCCCCGCGATCGTGACGCCGCTGGTGAAATCCAGGGCGCTCACCTCCGGCTCCAACTCCAGGCGAATCCGATCCCCCTCGACGATCGTCGGCGTGAAGTTCAAGCGCACGCCGAATTCGCGGAATTGGATGGTGATGGCGATGCTGCTGCCGGTCCCCTGCACGACCGGATACGGAAATTCCCCGCCGGCCAGGAAGCTCGCCTTCTGCCCGTTCAGGGCGATGATGTTCGGCTCGGCTAACGTGCGAATGGCATTGCGCGATTGCAGCGCTCGAATGAAGGCCCCGGCGCCGCTGCTCCGCTGAAAGAGCGCGAGGTTGACCATATCGCTGAAGGTCATGTTGGCCACCCCGCCGACCAGACTGCCGAGCGGCGTGTGGAACATGTTCGTCCCGATGAAGGCGGGCACTGCCTGCTGCGCGATCGTGTAATTGGCCCCCAATTCCTGAAGCGCCCGCCGGTTCACTTCGGCGACACGCACTTGCAAGAGGACCTGCTTGGTCGAAGCGGGAGCCGGTGTGAGCAGATTCACGACCTTCACGCCCATTCCTTCGAAGAACTGCGCCACGCGCTCGGCGATCTTCTCCGACGAGACCGTGCCGGAGAGAATCAGCCGATCCTCCACCAGCTCGATCGCGATCTTCTCCGAAGGGAAGAGCGCGCGCACGCGCTGGATCACCGGCTCCAGGTCCGCGCCGACGGCGATCTGGAAAAATCCGGGCCGATCGGGATCCACCGCGCTCCAAACAACGAGCGTGCACCGGCCCGTGCTCTTGGCATTGAGGAGCACCTGCGTCGGGGTCACGATCACCGCCTCCGCGATCTTCGGCTCGGAGATCGCCACGCGCTGCAGCGTCTCATCGAACTGCAGGAGCATGGAGCGATTCGTGTGAAGCAGCAGCTCAGCCGCCTGCTGCCGAATATCGGCGAAGCGCACGCGCATCCCCGGCGCTTGCGCCAGCGCCGACCCTCGATCGAGAAGTCCGGCAGCGATCGTGAGCGCCCCGACAAGTAGCCAGGGCGCGCGGCGGCGCTCCCCGCCGAATCCTCGGCGCCAGAGGCTACAGAAGCTCTTCCTCATGATCCCCCCTCCCCCTTTGCGGCCCGGACGCCCTCGCCGCGAAACGGCTGAAGCGGCGAGGCGTTCGCTTCGAGCAAAGAGAAGCCCCTCACTGGAACGTGATCGTCGTGCGCTCGCTCCCGCGAATCAGCTCGACGACCGCGCTCTTGCTGAGCGTCTCCGGACTCGGCGCGGTCTCCGTCTTCCTCCTGGCCGATCGCGCGGCCGCCGGAGTGCCACCTGTCGCCGTCGCTTCCGCGCGCGCGGCCTTGCCGCGAAAGAGCGCCGATTCGTCCACACCGCTGGTCCGCACCGTCTCTCGATCCACCGTATTGCGCATGACCAACTGCAGCTTCCCCGCATTGCTCGCCAGAGCGAGGATCTCCGCCTCCTCCGGCGTCACTTGGAGCGTGACCGTCTTCACTTCGATCGCCTGACCATCCTTCTGCGTCTCCATGCGCTGACCGCTGGCGAGGACTTTCACGTTCTGCAAGATCACGCGCGAGACCGCATTCTGCCCCGTCCCCTCGACGACCGTCGCGACGACGTCCACATAGGTGCCCGGAGCGACGAATCCGGCCACGCCGATGACCTCGTCCACCTTCACGGTCATCGCGCGCATGCCCGGTGGGATGATGGCCGGAAGCCCTGCCGCGGAGCCTTCGGGGGCTAAACGGGCTTCGAGGATGGGTTCACCAGGGAAGATCTCGGCGATGGTGACCCGACCGATGAGCTTCTCCACCTCAGAGAAGGCGCCCCGGGGAAGCAAGGATTCCGGCCATTCCGCGAGACTCACTTGCTCGGCCTTGATCGGCGTCCCCAGGCCGAGCTTCACGGCCGCCACAACCACCTTCTTCGTCTTCTGCCCCGCATGAGCCGACGCGTTCCCCTTCAGTGTGCGATGCACGAGCACGGCCGTCAGCAGACCGAAGATCGCGGCGAGACTCAAGACGATGAGGGCCTTTTTGTTCATGCTCGCCTCCTACTCATGCAACATCGTCGCGACTCCGCGCGCGGTGATCG
>JBEPZV010000038.1:0-22458 GCA_041640655.1 bacterium | reverse complement strand
CCGGCGTCGAGTACATCTACTCGACGTCCTCCCCCGGCTTCGCCATGGCCATCGTTCGGTTCCGCGTGGGCGAAGACGAAGAGCGCAGCATCGTGCGGCTCAATCAGAAGATGTTCGCCAATTTCGATCTCATCCCCCCGGGGGCGAGCCTGCCACTCATCAAGCCGCGCTCAATTGATGATGTGCCGATTCTCGCGCTCACGCTCTGGAGCGACCGGTATGATCACTTCACGCTCCGGCGACTGGCCGCTCAGCTTCACGATCAGATCAAGGAGATCGAAGACGTCTCGGAGGTGAAGATCATCGGCGGGCAGCGCCGCCAGGTGCGCGTGCTGCTCGATCCGGCGCGTCTGGCGGCCTATCACCTGGACCCCACGCTCGTCGCCGCGCGCCTGGAGCACGCGAATCGGCAATGGCTCGCTGGGAGCTTCGCCACGGGAAACCGCGAGATGCTCGTGGAGACCGGTGGCTTTCTGCAGGGCGCCGAGGACGTGGGTCGCGTGGTCGTCGGCGTCTTCGAGGAACGCCCAGTGTACTTGCGCGACGTCGCACAGATTGTGGACGGGCCGGAGGAGCCGGCCGACTACGTGCTCTTCGCACAGGGTCCGGCGGCCCGATTCAGCCATCGGCTCGATGCGGCGACCGAAGGCGAGAGGAGCGAAGGGATCTGGCCGGCTGTCACCATCTCCGTCGCTAAGCGGAAAGGCACGAACGCCATCGAGATCGCAGACCGCGTCCTCGCGAAAGTCGCGGCACTGCGCGGCACGCTCATCCCGGAGGACGTGCGTATCACCGTCACGCGCAACTACGGCGAGACGGCGACTGAAAAATCGAACGAACTGCTCTTCCACATGATGATCGCCGTCGTCTCGGTCTCCCTGCTCATCGGGCTGGCGCTCGGCTTGCGTGAAGCCGGCATCGTCGCCATCGCCATCCCGGTGACGCTCGCGCTCACGCTCGCCGTGTTCTACCTGTCCGGATACACACTCAATCGCGTGACGCTCTTCGCCCTCATCTTCTCGATCGGTATTCTGGTGGACGATGCCATCGTCGTCGTCGAGAACATCATCCGCCATTATCGGTTGCCGGAGAATCGCGGGCGCTCGCTTCGAGAGATCATCGTGCGCGCGGTGGATGAGGTGGGGAATCCGACGATCCTGGCGACGCTCACGGTGATCGCTGCGATCCTCCCGATGGCCTTCGTGCGCGGATTGATGGGGCCGTACATGCGTCCCATCCCGATAGGGGCATCAGCCGCCATGCTCTTCTCCTTGCTCGTGGCGTTCATCGTCACCCCGTGGGCGAGCCTGCGCATCCTCCCGCGCGAGGCCGAGCGGGCGACCCACGAGGAGGGATGGACGACACGCCTCTATCGCCGGGCGATGAGACCGCTCATCCATGACCGACGATGGCGCGCGGGATTCCTCCTCGGCGTATCGCTGCTGCTGCTGGCCGCGCTCGCGCTGCTGCCGGCGAAGGTCGTGCGCGTGAAGATGCTCCCCTTCGACAACAAGAGCGAGTTCCAGGTCATCATTGACATGCCCGAAGGGACGACGCTGGAACAGACGGCGCGCGTCACGCGCGAGATCGGCGAATACCTGCGCACGGTGCCCGAGGTGACCGATCTGCAGATGTATATCGGGACGGCGGCTCCACACAACTTCAACGGACTCGTGCGCCACTACTTCCTCCGGCGGGGACCGAATGTCGCCGACATCCAAGTGAACCTCATGCCGAAAGGCGAGCGCCAGGCGCAAAGCCACGATATCGCGCGGCGCGTGCGCCCGCCCGTTCAGGCGATCGCCGCGCGATACGGGGCGCGCGTGAAGATCGCCGAGGTCCCTCCGGGCCCCCCCGTCATGCAAACGCTCGTCGCCGAGGTCTACGGGCCTGATTACGCGCGTCAGATCGAGATCGCCCGAGAGATCCGCGACCTCTTCGAGCGCACCCCGGGCGTCGTGGACGTGGATTGGTCCGTAGAAGATGATCAGCCGAAGTATCGCATCACGGTGGAGAAGGCGAAGGCCGAGCTCAACGGGATCTCGACCGAACAGGTCACGCGCGCGGTGCGATTAGCGGTGGCAGGGATGCCCATCGGACTGCTCCATCGGGCTGAGGAGAAAGAAGACGTCCCCATCGTGCTCCGACTCCCCCGTGAGGAACGCTCGAGCCTCACCGATCTCCTCTCGCTGAAACTCATGGGCGCGGCCGGACGGCTCGTCCCGCTGGGCGAGATCGCGCGCGTTGAGGAGGTCACGGCCGATAAGAGCATCCATCACAAGAATCTGATGCCTGTCGTCTATGTGATGGCCGACGTGGCCGGCGAGGAGGAGAGTCCGGTCTATGCCATCCTGAAACTCAATCGCGCGCTCGATGCGCTGCGCCTGCCCGAGGGGTATCAGCTGGAACGCTATGTCGCGCGCCAGCCATTTCTCGCCGATCGCTACGCCATGAAGTGGGACGGAGAATGGCACATCACCTACGAGGTCTTCCGCGATCTCGGCCTGGCCTTCGCCGCCGTGCTCGTGCTCATCTATATCCTCGTGGTCGGATGGTTCCAATCGTTCAAGACGCCGATCACGATCATGGCCGCCATCCCCTTCTCGCTCGTGGGCATCCTGCCCGCGCACGCCCTCTTGGGAGCCTTCTTCACGGCGACGTCCATGATCGGCTTCATCGCGGGTGCGGGCATCGTCGTGCGGAATTCGATCATCCTGGTGGACTTCATCGAGCTGCGACGACGACAGGGGATCCCCTTGGCCGAAGCCGTCATTGAAGCGGGCGCCGTGCGCTTCCGCCCGATGATGCTGACGGCGGCAGCCGTCATCGTCGGCTCGGCCGTGATCCTCTTCGACCCGATCTTTCAAGGGCTCGCCCTCTCGCTCATGGCGGGCGAAGTGGCCTCGCTCCTGCTCTCGCGCATGGCCGTGCCCGTCCTCTATTACCTGAGCGAATGGCGCACACCGGCGCGAGAGCCCGCATGGTCGGGAGAACGAGAATAAGAAAGGAGACGACCTATGGCGGCCGAAGAATCCAAGATCACGTTCCCCCCACAGCTTATCCTTTGCCCTACGGATTTCAGCGAGCTGGCGACAGTCGCCCTGCGATACGCGGCGGAGCTGGCGCGCTGTTCGAACGCGCGGCTCCTCGTGATGTACGCCGATCCATTCCTCCCCCCTCCGCATTTCACTTTGGGGCAAGTCGAGGAGCTGCTCCAGGCCCTGGAGCGCGCCAAAGCGGCGACGCGGCGCCATCTGGCTGAGTACGTTCAGAACATCGTCGGCGAATCGGTCCCCACCGAGACGCAGCTCGTGGAAGACACGCCCGCGCGAGCCATCCTCACCACAGCGAGAGAGCGCCGGGCTGACCTCATCGTCATGGGCACGCACGGACGCAGCGGGTTGAGCCGTATGATGCTCGGTTCCGTCACCGAACGCGTCCTTCGGGAGAGCGATCGCCCCGTCTTGACCATCCGATACAAGCCCGACGGTGCGCCAGAGCCGCACGTCTCGATCCGACGCTTGCTCTGCCCGGTGAATTATACCCCGATCGCCATGAAAGCCCTGCGGCATGCGGTCGCCGTCGCCCAGTGCTTCGAAGCCGAACTCGTGGTCGTACATGTCCTGGAAGCCGAAGTTCGGAAGACCACCGAGCGCGAGGCGCTCGCTCATCTGTGCGAATGGGTGCCGGAGGACGTGCGCCTCCACTGTCAGGTGAAAGAAATGATCCGACGCGGGGACGCCGCTGAGCAGATCATCGAAGCGGCCCGCGAGCTGGAGAGCGACCTCATCGTCCTCGGGGCTCAGCACAAACGCTTCTTCGATGCCACGGTGATCGGCACGACGACCGTGCGCGTCACTCGCCACGCCCCTTGTCCCGTGCTCATCGTCCCCAGCGCGGAGCAATAAAACACCGCCGCGGAGGCAATGCGAACACGCCGGAGACCGCGAGAGCACAATGCATCTCTCCTGTACGGCGCTGCCGGAAGCTCCTCAAGATCACGAAGGAGCCATGACTCCCCACCTGATCAGGAACTGGCAGGAGCCAGCGCCCCAAGGAAACTCTGAGTCGCCCTCCGCGCGAAAGATGCCCGCTCTGAAAGCGCGAATACTTTCTCTGCTGACGTCCGGTGCCTCCTCGCGGAACCTCCGAGGAGAGATTTGACGGGACCCGCAGGTCCGCCTCAGGTTGGTGTCGGGGATCGTCTCTGCAGAGAATTCCACCTGGGAAGTCGGCGTTCGTGGAAGCTCAGACTCACTTCAGGAGACCTCACTCCCCCATCTCACGTTTCATCCGACGACGAAGCCGCTTTCGAGCCAGCGCCTCCTTCAGCCGCCGCTTCTCGCCCGGCTTGAGGTAGAAAGAATGCTTCTTGATCTCCTTGATGATGTCTTCCTGCTGCACCTTGCGCTTGAAGCGCCGAAGTGCGCTCTCAATGGACTCTCCCTCATTGACGATGATCAACGCCACTCGATCCTCTCCCTTCTCGAAGATTCTCACGCATCACACAGGGGAAGCTTATACCAATTTCGCCTCGGTTCTGTCAAGAAAGTCCGGCGCCCATCGTGCCCCCCATGCGACGACAGGCGAAATGATCCTCGCGGGAGACAGTGGTGACCGTCCTTCCTGATCTTTGTCGGCATCAAGGGGGAGCACATTGATCAGGTCGGTTCGCGTAGGGACATTCGGCAGGTACCCTTTATACCGCCTCCAGGTGTACCGCTTGTCCGCTTTCACTAAAGCGTCGAGTATCTGCCGAACGGAGGCGTCCCGCAAACTCACGGAGAACCTCACGTCCTCTTTGTCGGCCTCCAGAGGGACTTTCTCCAAGAACTCGTCTCAAAACTCCTGAGGTGTTAAGATAACCCCGGAATTCCCTGGCTGGGACGGAGGTGAAGGATGGAATGCCGGGAGCTGAGGGATGAGCCGTGGGCTTTCATCGGGCCCCTGCGACCTCGGAAGGCCCGGACGGGGAGGCCCCGAGCCGACGACCGCAAGACGCTGAACGGGATTCTTGACGGGATGCCGGTGGATGGATAGGCCGAGACGGCCTGGCGGCGGAGGGAGTGGGAGGCCCGGGGAGTGTGGGAGAAGCTGTGGAGGCGCCGTCTGGATTGGGGATACCGGGTCGGTCGGCTGTCGCTGGAGGGGACGACGGTGGAGGCAAAAAGGGGGGAAGAGGTGGGCTTCGACGGCCACCGTCGGCGGAAGGGGACGAAGGTCCATGCGGTCGTGACCGCCCAGGGGGTGCCTGTGGGGGTCGAGGTGACGTCGGCCCGGAAGCACGAGGCGACGGTCTTTTCCGAAGTCCTGGGGACGGTGCGGGTGGGGCGAAGGAAGTCGCCGGCGATGGGGCTTATGACAGCCGTCCCGTGCGGACGGTGCTCCGCCGCCGGGGCATCCTGGCCTGCATCCCCAAGAATCCCCGGCATCGCCGGGGGAACCGGCGAGGTCGGCTCTCATTGATGACGTGGACGCTGACGACGTCAAGATGTGATCTTGTCGCAGTTTCCTGGAGAAGGGTGTGAGATCCATCTCCCGTACTTCATGCGGCCCGATGATGACCGGCATCCCCTCCAGCACGTCATCCACCGCAGGCGAGAGGGGAAGGAATCGCAGTCGGGCGGAGATCGGCACGCCCGTCGTATTCTTCATTACAAGGTGAGGGGTCGCTTCCTTCACCCGAAGGCCCATGGCGAAAAGGTGCGGCTGACGAATCCCTCCCAGGTCGTAGAATCGAATCGGACTTGCGAAAAGATCCTCTTTGGAGGTGATGACGCCCCAAGCACGCAAGCTCCCCACCGGACCCGTTGTCTCGAGCCGAAGGGCCCCGACTGCGCCTGCCGCGGACGTGGGGGGCAATGTCCCGAACGATGGAGGATCCGCGAAGTATAGGGATTGAGGCGAACCCCCTCCTCACCTTCGGTATCCTGCACCCGCACGCGAATAGGCGCTTCGGACGCATTTCCGAGCACTATGATCGCTTGCGCGCGGCAGGGCATCCACCACACAGCTTCCTGAACCGTCGAGCGGTAATCACTACGGCTGGTGAAAGGAACATCCACGCTTCCGACCTCGCCGAGTTTCAGGATGATCTGCGCGCCCGCTTCTAACATCCGACCGGAGTAGTGAAGCGCCAGACCGCTCATATTGTGGCCCTGAGAGGCCTCCTCGAGCAAGTCGGCTAACGCCATGTATCGCACTTCCGCAGGAGCGAGCGTCACCCTGCGCCCGGGAATGGGCGTGCCTTCCCTTCCATTGTGGAAAAGATCGGGGTCACGAGCATCGTGTGGGAACTGTTGTTGTTCGGCTCGAGCGGATCCCCATTCATAGGCGAGTGGGATATAGATCGTCTGCGCCTCAGAGAAGATGTGCGCGCGCAGGTGATCGGACGGGTACCCAGGCGAAGCCGATGAGATACACCCTCCGACCGATGCCCGCGAGAAAGGAGACGAAGTCAACAACAAGCCCCCCTACAATGAGCGCTGTCGTGAGGATCCCCCATCTCCCTCGCTGCGTTTGGAGATCAGACCCTCTTCGCTGCATCGAAAGTCATTGCCTGCGCACAAGTTTCCTCCCCGTGTGTGTTTCGGACACCTTTCGGCGTCCCGGTGGGCATTGAATCCCGGTCGCGACGTCGGATCAATGATCGCGGTCATGCGCGATCGTGATCTCCGTCACGGAGATCCGAGAGGGCGTGAGGATCAACGCCTTCGTGAGCAGCAGCGGGGCCCCATGCCGCGCGAAGGATTTCTGCTCCCGGCCGATGCCTTGCTCGATTCCGAAGGGATTCGGTATGCTTCCACCTTCGGAATATGTTCACGGGGTTGATCGAGGAGGTCGGGCGGATTCGTCAGCTCGCGCTCACGAGTGCTGGGGGGGAGGTGCGCGTGGAAGCGCGCGCGGTCCTGGAGGATTTGCGGGTGGGCGCGAGCATCGCCGTCAACGGCGTCTGTGTGACGGTGACTGGGGTTGAGCGCGATGGCTTTCGCACGCAGCTCTCGGCGGAGACGCTTCGTCGGACGACGTTCGGTCGGCTCCGCGCGGGGCGCGCGGTGAATCTCGAGCGCGCGCTCAGGCCTGGGGATCGGCTCGGCGGGCACATTGTGCAGGGTCATGTGGACGGCGTCGGCCGCTTCCTCGAACGCCGCCCGGAGGGGGATTCCTGGATCTTCCGCTTCGCCTTCCCCTCGGAGCTGCGTCGGTATCTCGTCCCGAAGGGCTCGATCGCCGTGGACGGGATCAGCCTGACGATCGCCGGATTGAGCGATGCGTGGTTCGAGGTCGCCATTATCCCTCATACGTTTCGGATGACGAATCTTCGGGAGCTGCGCCCTGGCGATGGCGTCAACCTGGAAGTGGATGTGCTGGCCAAGTACGTCGAGCGCATGATGGAGCCGCTTCTGGCGCACGTCCGATCGAAGGCGTCCAACGTGGCGTTCGAACACTTCACGGATCAGGAGCGTGGGGGATGAGGGCACGCCGACGACGCGAGGGGCCGCCCTTCGCCTCCATCCCGGAGGCCATCGAGGAGATCCGGCAAGGGCGCATGGTCATCCTCGTGGATGACGAGGATCGGGAGAACGAAGGTGATCTCTGCTGCGCGGCGGAGAAGGTGACGCCGGAGATCATCAACTTCATGGCCAAGTACGGGCGCGGGCTCATCTGCCTCTCGCTCACGCCCGAGCGGTGTGAAGAGCTGAACCTGCCGCTTCAAGCGCCGGAGAATACCTCTCGGTTCGAGACGGCCTTCTGCGTCTCGATTGACGCGCGCGAGGGGATCACCACGGGCATCTCCGCCGCCGATCGCGCGCGCACGATTCGGACGGCCATTGATCCGCGCACGCGGCCTTCGGACTTGGTGCGTCCGGGACACATCTTCCCCCTGCGCGCGCGCGAGGGTGGGGTTCTTGTGCGCGCCGGGCAGACGGAAGCCTCTGTTGATCTGGCCCGACTGGCGGGATTGACGCCGGCGGGCGTCATCTGCGAGATCATGAACGGCGATGGGACGATGGCGCGGTTGCCGCAACTTATCACGTTCGCTCGCCGCTTCGGGTTGAAGATCGTCACTGTGGCCGACCTCATCCGTTATCGCTTGCAGCACGAGCGCGTGGTGCGGAAGCGGGCGGAAGCGTCGCTCACGACCCCTTATGGCGAGTTTCGCGTCTCGGCGTACGAGAATCCCATCAATGGGGAAATTCATCTGGCCCTGGTGAAGGGAGTGATTGCCCCGGACAAGCCGATTCTGGTCCGCGTCCATACGCTCTCGATCCTCGGCGATGTCTTCCGATGCCGAGAGGAGGAAGCAGGAGCCGAATTGCATCGCGCGTTCGAGCTGATCGCCCGAGAGGGGCGCGGCGTTTTGCTCTATCTCATCCGGCGAGAACATTTGAGCGAACAGCTCCTGGCTTCGCTACTGCGCCATCACGCGGGCGATGCCCCGCAGATGACCGAGACGACTCGCGTGGTGCCGGAGTCGGAGAGCGGTCGGGTGCCTGGGAGCCTCTCCTGGGACATGCGGGATTACGGGATCGGGGCGCAAATCCTCTATGATCTCGGGGTCCGACGCATGAGGCTGCTCACGAACCATCCGAAGAAGCTCGCCGCGCTCTCAGGATTCGGCTTGGAGATCGTCGAGACGGTCCCGCTCTCGGACTCCAGTGCCGATGTCAGCTCTTTCCGGAAGGGGAGGAGGACGCGCGCGTGAGCGAGCCCCTTCCGGAGGGGTGCGCCCTGGGTATCGAAGGCACGGGGAAGCGGCGTGGCGAAAGCTGATGTGAGAGACGAGCAACGCGGCTCTCCGAAGGTCGCTTCTAAAAAGGAGTTCGGAGATTCCACCGGGTCATCGCACATGAGACGCTCACGGATTGCCGTCATCGCTGCTCTTGCCTGTGGGATGGCGCTCGCGATCATCCTCGGTCTCGCCCTCTGGGCGAGGAGTGAGCATTTCGACCGATTCCTCGAACGGACGCTCAATGCTCGGCTGGGACCGCTCCACGTTCGAGTCGAATTCCAAGATGCGAACGTTTCGCTCTGGAGAGGGACGGTGGAGTTCACCGACCTGCGCCTCTTCCCGGGTTCGCATGCTGATCCACTGCTTCGCGTCCTGCATCTGAGCGCGCGCTTCGGCATCGAGGACCTCCTCGCCCGCGCGTTCTCCATCGCCGATCTCCGCCTTGACCGTCCGCAGATCCTCATCACCGTGGATGCAAGTGGGCGTCCTAACTTCGCCGACATAGACTGGTCGGCTCTTCGCCGCCCGAAGGAGCCGAGGCCCTATACGCTCCGCGTGGAGCGCGTGACGATCACCGATGGGCGCATCCTCGCGAACGCTCAGAATTATCGGTTCCACCTTGAGGCCGATGGAGTGACCTTCTCGCTCGTGCCAACGCCTTCGGAGCCGCGCGCGCTGGGGGAGATCGAGCGGCTCGATCTCACGTGGGACGAGCGGGTGATCGCGCGAGCGCGACTGGAATGGCGCGCCGCGATCACGGACGATCAGGTGCGACTGGAACGCGCTCGGGT
Source organism: bacterium (assembly GCA_041640655.1). Taxonomy (GTDB): domain Bacteria; phylum Acidobacteriota; class Blastocatellia; order HR10; family HR10; genus HR10. The sequence goes on along the minus strand of JBEPZV010000038.1, from coordinate 12,933 downwards.
GACGAGCGATGTCGGCGAGGCACTTCTGACCGGGACGATCCGGGGATGGACGGAGCCGCAGTATGACCTCGTGTTGACGGCGCTCGTGCACTTGGATCGTGTGGTGGCGAACGGACCGTCTCCATTTGCCTTCTCGGGAGATGTGGCTCTGCGCGGGCGGGTGCGCGGCCGGGGGCGCGTCTATCAGCTCGAGGCGACGGCGACGGCAGCGCGCGCTACGATGTGGGGGATTCGGGTGACGAACGCGTCCTGGAACATCCGCACGCCGGAGGCTATACCCGCGCGGGATTCCTCCGGCACGCGCTTCGCGTTTCGAATGACGGCGGAGGCGCTGGCGGCTGCCTTCTTTCGCGCGCGTGGGATCGCGGTGACGGGAACGTTGCCTGCTTCTCCTGATCTTGTGTTCGACGGGATGATCGGCGGGCGCGCGGCGCTTCTCGGTCCGCTTCCGCTTGAGGGGATTCGCGCGCGCCTGCGCGTGGAGCCGGAACACGCGTTCATCGAAGACCTCGACCTGCGCGCGCTCGGGGGGCGCGTGCGCGGATATGCGCGCGTTCGCTTCGCCTGGGGATCCCGAGAGGAGAACCGCCACGAGCCGCTCTCAGAGGCTCACCTGCGGTTCGAGGATGTGGACGTGCGCGACATGGCGACGCGCTTCCTTCACCGTCCCCTGCCTCTTGAAGGGGCGGCCCAGGGCTCTCTCACCGCGCGATGGCCGGGACTGACCGTCACGCGAGCTTCCGGTGTCCTCGCGCTGAGGATCACGCCACGCTCCGTCCCGATGGCGGAGGCGCTTCCGGTACGGGGCACATTGGACGCGACCCTGTCCCCGCGCGGACTGTCTGTGACGGCGTCTTCGCTCACCATCGGACGCTCGAAGGTGATGCTCTCCGGAAGTGTGAGCTGGCGTGGGGATCTCGATTTGGCTTTCGACGTGCGCTCGGACGACCTGTCCGAACAACAGCGGCTGCTCGAAGCTTACGGCTATCGGCTGCGGACGCTGACGCACGACTTCATCTCGCAGCTCACCGGGACGGCCGATTACCGCCTTCGTCTCATCACGCGGGATGGAATGCACGCGATCTCCGGAGAGGGCGAGCTGAGGGGGCTCCTCGTGGCCGGGGAACCGGCTCGCTTGCTACGGGCGCGCTTCGCCTACGCGCACGGGCGATGGGAGATCGAGGACGCTCATGTCCTCTGGGAGACGGGCGCGCGCGCCGAAGTTCGCCTGACGGCGCTCTCGGGTCAGGAGAATGGCCTCGCCCTGCGCGGCCGATTGCATCGCGTGAATCTCGACCGATGGTCGAAAGCTCTCGGTCTTGAGCTGCCCTTCTCGGGGATGCTCTCAGGCGAGGTCGCGCTCTCCGGTCTCCCCAAGGCACCGACGGGGACGGCGCGGATCGCGCTGGAGGAGGGCGAGGTTCTCTTGCTTGAGCGGCCGGCGCGCTTTCGTCGCCTCGCGGGGACTTTTCACCTCGACCCTCCTCGGTATGAGGTCCAAGACGCTCGACTCGATCTTCCGTTCGGGACGATCGCGCTGTCCGGATTTTTCCGAACCGATGAGGACACGTATGCGCTTCGAATGCGCGCGGAGGACATCGAGCTGGATTCCCTACTGCGCGCGGCGATGTGGCGAACGATGAACGTGCGGGGGCGTCTCTCGCTCTCGCTCTCGGGTCAGGGCACACTCTCAGACCCTCGTCTCTTTGGCGAGATACGCATCTCTCGACTCTCGATCGGCGGGCGTCCAGCCGGAGAGATCGCGGCCGAGTTGAGGACGAACGAAGGCCGCCTTCTGATCCCCATCACGGCTGCGCTCTTTGGGCAGACGCACGCGCTGCTCGGCACGCTCGACCTCACGGATCCTGCGCCCACGGTGCGCGTGCGCGCGCGCTTTGAAGACCTCTCGCTGACTCCATATCTTCGTCTCATCCGCCGGCTCTCGGAGTGGAGCGGCACGATGAGCGGGGAGTTGCAGCTCGAATGGCCGATCGGCGCGCGTCTCGACCCGACAGCCCCCCGACGTCGCGAGGATGTCGCCACAGGCGTGCGCGCGACGCTCGCCATCTCGAACCTCCGCCTGGCGTTCAGCGAGTACGCGCTTCACGCGCGCCGGCCGTTCACGCTGCGTCTGCATGGTCGGATGCTCACGATCGAATCCGCCGCGCTGGTCGGCGAGAACACGAGTCTCGACCTGAGCGGTACGGTGGACTTGAGCGAATCCCTCGGCGAGCGCTTTGGCAGCGGACATGACCTGAATGTGAACGGGTCGGTGGATCTGCGTCTGTTGCGCGGTCTGTATCCCGGCCTCTTCGCGGCAGGACGCGCGACGATTCGCGCCTCTCTGCGCGGATATTTCGAGGAGCCGCGTTTGAGCGGCCTCATGGAGATCGAGGACCTCTCACTCCGCGTGCTCGATTGGCCGATCGCCCTCGCGCATGGACAAGGGCGCATTCGTTTCACCGCCTCGCAAGCATTGATCGAGCATTTGCGAGCTCGGGCCAATGAGGGCGACGTGACCATCAGCGGCGGCCTCCTGCTGCGCCGTCTTCGCGCCGACCAGTGGCGGATCCTGATTCGTAGCGACGCCGTCGTCCTCACGTACCCCCCGGGACTTCGTTCCATTGTGGATGGGATGCTCACGTTACAGGGGAACCGTCAGGTGCAGGTCCTCTCGGGCACGCTCACCGTGCGTCGTTCGGAATACACACAGGACGTGGATTTGGCTCAACTCATCTTCGCTCAGGCGGGAGAGCGACCGCGTCCCTCGCTCCCGGAAATCTCCATTCATCCGCCGATCTCGCTCGACATTCGCGTGAATGCGCTCGACACGCTCATCGTTCGCAACAACCTCGCCGATGCCGTGGGCAGCGCCTCGCTCCACATCGGGGGGACCCTCGCCGCCCCTCGCCTCTCCGGCAATCTCATCGTCACCCGCGGCGTCGTGCGCTTTCGCAACCGCGAGTATCAGATCACGCGAGGGCGCCTTGATCTCCCCCGCGAGGAGGCGGCTCAGAGCGAGCCGCGCATTCACCTCGAGGCGGAGAGCGACATCGCCGGATATCGTGTGATCGTCGGATTCACGGGCACGCTCGATCGGTTCCAAACGACGCTTCGCTCCGAGCCGGCCCTGCCTCCGGAGCAGATCCTCGCGCTGATCGCGACGGGCGAGATCTCGCAGCGCGCGGCGTTGACGACGCCCCAAACCGGATTGGGGACGGCGGCCAATTTGCTCATCGGGGAGCTGACGCATCGCGCCGAGGAGTTCACGGGGAAGGTCTTCGGCATCAACCGCTTTCAAATTGATCCGCTGATCGTCGGCCGAGGCTCGGATCCCACGGCGCGGCTCACCGTCGGGCGGCAGATCAACCGCAATCTCTCCATCCTCTACGCGACGAATCTCTCCGGTCCGCAAGAGCAGGTCATCATCGTCGAATATCGCCTGAGCGATCGGTTCTCGCTGGTGGGGGCGCGCGATCAGGATGGGAACTTCAGCTTCGATCTGCGAATCCGCAAGCGCTTCTGAGCAAAGGTGGGTCTCATGAAGCGATCGGCCGCTGATGGGATAGGCAGGGCGTATCTCCGGCCGCTTCGCGCGCGCTCACTCCTTCTCGGCTTCACGCTCGCGCTGCTGTGGCCCGGCGGCCTTCGCGCTCAAGGCGAACGCCTGACATTCGCCTCGGTACACGGGAAGCCCATCGCCCACATCGAGATCCTCGTGAACGAGAAACCCATCGTTGATCCTCAGGATGAATTCGCGCGGGCGATCCCATTGCGAGTGGGCGATCCGCTTCGCCTCGCGGATGTGCGGCGCGCGATCCTCGCGCTTTACGAATCGGCGTTGGCCTCGAATGTCCTCGTCGAAGCGGAGGAGGCACCGACGGGCGTTCGCCTGAGGTTTCGCCTCACCCCACAGCCGCGCATCGGGCGCGTGAGCTTTCAAGGCGTGGATCCCGAAACGCAATCGCGCCTCTCACTGCGCCTCGGCGCCCTGACGCCGGGCGCGCGCTTCACCGAAGCCGTGCTCGCCCGCGCGGCTGATGAGATCGTCGAATTCTATCACGGCCTCGGCTTCTTCGCGTGCGAGGTCACGCCACAGGTGACGCTCACGGACGATGGACGGACGGCACATCTGCTGTTCCGCGTCGTCCCCGGCCCCCCTGCGCGCTTAGCCGAGGTGCGCCTCACCGGCGATGTGAAGCTGGACCGAAAGGAGCTGCTCGCTCGCCTGGAGAGCAAGCCGGGCGCGCCCTTCGATGCCCTGCGCCTGCAGGGGGATTTGCAGCGTATTCGCGAGCTGCATCTTCGGCACGGATACTTGGCGCCGCGCATCGCGCCGCCGCGCCTGGAGCGCGCTGAGGAGGAGAACGCCGTGATCGTGGAGATCGCGGTCGAGTCCGGCCCTTTGGTTGATGTCGAAGTCGAAGGCGTCTCTCTCTCGATGGAGGAGCGACGGCAACTTTTGCCGATCCTCCGCCAGGGTGGGCTCGATGACGCGACGGTGGAAGAGGGACGGTTGAATGTGCTCGATCACGTCCAGCGCCAAGGATATTTCTTCGCCGAAGCGAAAGTGACGCGCACGGAAGAGAACGGCCGCGTCCACCTCCGCTATACGGTCGAGCGCGGTCGGCGATACGCCCTTCGAGCGATTCGCCTGGAGGGGACCTCCGCGCTCACGCTCGAACAGATCCGACCGCGCCTGGGGTCGCTCCTCGGTGGGAGATGGGGGCGCGGCCTCACCAGCCGCCAGCTCATGCAACGCGATCAACGCGCGATCGTCGAGGCCTTGCGCGAGCGAGGATATGCGCACGCTCGCGTGGTCGCTGCGCGCCTGGCCATCGGCCTGAAGAAGGATGACCTCATCATCATCTACGTCGTCGAAGAAGGGCCGCGGTTGATGCTCTCCCGAGTACATATGGAGGGCGCGCGCGCGCTTCCCCCGGAGGACCTCGTGCGCGCCAGCGGACTGCAGCCAGGCACTCCCTTCGTCGAAGCGCACGTGCGGGAAGCCGTCTCGCGACTGGCCGAGCTGTATGCCGATCGCGGTTATGTCGAGGCGACGATCACCCCCCTCGTCCAAGAGGATGAGGCGCATCGCGTCACCGTGACGTTCCGCATTCAGGAGGGAAAGCAGTTTCGGATCGGCACCATCCGCATTCGCGGGAACCGGCTCACCCGCGATCGGGCGATCGCGCGATACCTGAGCTTTCGTGAGGGGGACGTCCTGCGTCCCGCCGAGCTCGCGCGCAGTGAGGAACGGCTCTACGGCACCGGCGCCTTTCGCCGCGTCTCCATCACTGCCGAGCCCGTCGAGGCCAATCCCGAGTCGGAGACCGTTCGGGACGTGCGCGTCGAGGTGGATGAGGCGCCGCGCTCTCAATTGACGTATGGCTTCGGCTTTCGCACCGACGATGGGCCGCGCGGACTCGTCGAACTCTCGAACGCGAACTTCCTCGGCCAGCTGCGCACAGCAGCCTTTCGCCTTCGCGCGAGCCGTCGCGAACAGACCGGACAGCTTTCGTTCACCGATCCGAAGCTCTTCGGCACGGAACTCTCCGGGCTCGCCTCCCTCCTCTTCCAACGGCAGGAGGAGGTCGCGTTCGACGCCAGTCGCCTCACCGTGCTCGCTCAGGTGGAGCGACCTCTTGGGCCCAGAAGCTCCCTGCTCTTCCGCTACACGTTCAGCAACGTGATCATCTCCAACGTGACCGAGCCCGAGGAGCTGCGCCGGGAGGACACCACCGTGCAGCTCGGTCGGCTCTCCGCCTCTTTCGTGCGCGATGCGCGCGACAACCCCTTCGACCCCACGCACGGGACGTTCACGACGCTCGATCTCTCCTTCATCTCTCGCTTCCTGGGCGGGAGTGAGAACTTCATCCGCTTCTTCGGCGAACATCAACGCATGTATCGGATCGTCCCGGGAACGGATGTCATCTTCGCCTCGAACGTGCGCCTGGGACTGGCGCACCCCTATGGACGCTCGGCGACGATCCCCATCAGCGAACGGTTCTTCGCCGGTGGCTCGACGACGCTCCGCGGCTTCGGATTCGAGCAGGCGGGGCCACGCGCGGCCGATCCCCATCGCCCGGGTCGGACGCGTCCTCTCGGGGGAAATGCCCTGCTCATCGCGAACGCGGAGCTTCGCTTTCCGCTGCTCCGCCGTCTGCGCCTGGGCGGCGCGATCTTCTACGATGGTGGTAACGTCTTCGCGCGCATCTCCGACATCCGCCCGCGCGATCTCACGCATACGCTCGGCTTCGGGCTTCGCATCAGGACGCCGCTTGGCCCCCTTCGCCTCGACTTCGGGGCCCTGGTCAAGCGCGTCGCGGGCGTCCCGCGCACGCAGCTCCACATCACGTTCGGGAATCCCTTCTGAAGCGGCAGGCGATGAGAGGCTCACGTCGTTTCGGTCCGCATGCCCCATCCTATGGAAGCACGGGATGGATCGGGTCCGCCCTCCGATACATCGTGTGGGTGGGCATGGGCGCCCTCGTGTCGTCCGTCTTCGCCCAAGCGATCCTGCTGGATCGCATCGCTGCCGTCGTCAACGGTCGGGTGATCACCGAGAGCGACATTCGCTGGTCTCTCGCCCTGGACCCGGAGACGCCCGAAGGTGAATATGCCGAAGAGGTGAAATCCCGCGCGCTTCAGCAGCTCATCGATCAGATGCTCCTGCATCAAGAGGCCGAGAAACTGCCGAGCATCGCCATCACCGAGGAGGAGATCGAGCGGTATCTGACCGAGCTGCGCGCGCGCTTCCCGTCCGAGCGCGCGTTCGCGCGGCGCCTGACGGCCGCCGGGCTGGATGAGACGACGCTGCGCGCGATCGCGCGCCATCGGGTGGAGGTCCTGCGTTTCATTGACTTCCGATTCCGCGCCTTCGTCTTCGTGAGCGAGCCGGAAGTTCAATGGTACTACGAGAATCGCGTGGTCCCGGAGGCGCGACGTCGCGGGACAGCACCTCCCCCGCTCGAACAGGTCCGCTCGCTCATCGAGCAGATCCTCCGCAATGAGAAGGTGAAGTCGGAGATGATCGCCTGGCTCGACGAAGCCCGACGCACGGCCGAGATCATTCTGTACCCCCCGTATCGGTCGCCCGCCGCCTCGGGACCGTCTTCCCCGAAATGACGCGCGCCAGATCGGAGCTGAAGCGAAAGCGCCTGGGCCCTCCAGGACTCGAACCTGGAACCGACGGATTATGAGTCCGCTGCTCTGCCGGTTGAGCTAAGGGCCCACACCTGGGGATGATTGTGCCTCGCCACCGGTCGGGTGTCAAGGAGGAGTGGCGTCGCGCGGAGCGTCACCAATGAGCGGTTCGGTGAAACAGGAGCGCGTTCCCCGATGACACGCCACGCCCTCTTGCTCCACAAGGTAGAGCACCGTATCCCGATCGCAATCCACGAGGATCTCGCGGACGCGTTGGACGTGGCCGGAGGTCTCCCCCTTCTTCCACAGTTGGCCGCGAGAACGACTGAAGTAATGCGCGTACCCGGTGCGCAGCGTCTCGAGGATGGCCTCGCGGTTGGCGAAAGCCACCATGAGCACCTCGCGCGTCACGGCGTCTTGCACAACGACGGGCACGAGCCCGCCGGATCTCCGAAAATCCAGCTCCTCGAGCGCGACTCCACTCATAACCTCACCTCGATCCCCCGCTCGCGGAGGAACCGCTTCACTTGTGGAAGGGGATACTTGTCATAGTGGAAGATGGAGGCCGCGAGCGCGGCGTCGGCCCCGCCGAGGGTCAGGACGTCGAGAATATGCTCGGGACGTCCGCATCCGCCGCTGGCGATCACGGGGATGCGCACGCGCTCGGCGACGGCGCGTGTCAGGTCCAGATCGTACCCGGCTTCGGTCCCATCTCGGTCAATGGAGGTCAGCAGGATCTCCCCAGCCCCGAGCGCTTCCGCCTCCTGCGCCCAGGCGATCGCATCGCGTCCCGTCGGCCGTCTTCCTCCATGCGAATAGACCTCGAACCAGAGGCGCTCGCCATCCGCGCGTCGCCGCGCGTCAATGGCGACGACGACGCATTGCCGTCCGAACATCTCGCTCAACTCGCGAATGAGCTCGGGACGCTCCACCGCCGCCGTGTTCACGGAGATCTTATCCGCACCGCTGCAGAGAATGGCGCGCGCTTCCTCCACGGTGCGAATCCCCCCGCCGACGGTGAAGGGGATATCGAGCGTGCGCGCCACGCGCTCCACCCAACTGCGCACGGTCCGCCGCCCTTCGACCGATGCCGTGATGTCCAGGAAGACCAATTCATCGGCGCCCTCATCTCGGTAGCGAGCGGCGAGCGCCACCGGATCCCCGGCATCGCGCAGGGAGAGAAAGTGGGTTCCTTTTCGAACCCGTCCTTGATCGACATCCAAGCACGGGATGATCCGCTTGGTCAGTCCCATGCGTACCCCCCCTCACTGTGTCGAGAAGGGAGCGGCATCTGACGTCAAAGCATCGCCCCGGCTCGCCTCGATGAGCGCCCGACGAATCTCGGCGAGCGTCATCCGCCCCTCATAGAGCGCCTTGCCGATCACCACGCCAGAGACACCCGCGCGCTCCAGCTCGAGGACATCGGCCACAGTGCTGATGCCCCCGCTGGCGAAGACGCGGACGCCCGTGGTGGCACACAGATGCGCGTAGATGCGGACGTCCGGGCCACTCAAGGTTCCATCGCGCTCGACGGCCGTCACCAGGAATTGCCGGACACCGAGGTCCCGAAATCGCGTGAACGCCTCCTCGACCGTGAGCGCAGTCGGTTGCGTCCATCCTTCCATCACGACGCTCTTCTGCGAGAAATCGAGCGCGACGACGATCCGCTCCGGCCCGAACGCCTCGACCAATCGCTCGATGCAAGAGGGATCTCGCAGGGCCAGCGTCCCCAGGACGATGCGCGCGACGCCCCGCTCCAACCACTCTCGCGCCGCGCGCTCGCTGCGAATCCCCCCTCCGAGTTGAACAGGAATCGTCGCTTCCTTCACGAGGCGGAGGATCGTGGGGAAATTGGACCCCACGCCCAAGGCCGCATCCAGATCCACCAGATGCAGCGCGTCGGCCCCTTGATCTTGCCACTGCCGGGCCACGGCCATCGGATCGGTGCTGTAGACCTTCGCCGTGGCGATCTGCCCGCGCGTCAAGCGCACGACTTTCCCCGTGAAGAGATCCACGGCCGCTAAGATGTCCATCGCTCTCTCACCAGAGCCAGGAAGTTGCGCAACACGCGCCGTCCGACCGATCCCGATTTCTCCGGGTGAAACTGCGTCCCAAAGAGCGCGCCGCGCGCCACGATCGCCGGAAACGGCCGACCGTATTCTGCCTCCGCGAGGACGATCCCCGGATCCATCGGCTGCGGATGATACGAATGCACGAAGTACACCCACGCCCCGTCCTCGATCCCCTCGAGCACGCGATGGCGCTGCCGCAGGCGCAGCGCGTTCCACCCGATATGGGGAACCTTCACCGAGTCCGGCAAGCGCACGACCCGCCCGCTGAAGAAACCGAGGCCCTGCCCCGCGCCTTCCTCGCTCTCCTCAAAGAGCACCTGCATCCCCAGACAAATGCCGAGAATCGGCGTCCCCCTTTCGATCATCCGTTGCAAGCGCTCTCGAAGTCCTCGGAGCCGATCGGCCACCGGCGTGAAGTGTCCCACCCCGGGGAGGATGAGGGCCGCCACGTCCTCGGTCGAGGGCAGGTCGGCCGATACGATCGGGTCCACCCCCTCGCGCTCCAAAGCCGCCCGCAGGCTGAACAGATTCCCGACGCCGTAATCGAGGATGAGAACGCGCACGGTCAGATCACCCCCTTGGAACTCGGCACGCCTGATCGTCGGGGATCCGGGCTCATGGCCGTGCGCAGCGCGAGCGCAAGCGCCTTCACGCCCGCCTCGATCTTGTGATGATCGTTCTCCCCGTACTGCACGACGATGTGCACGCACGCCTCCATCGCCGTCGCCAGAGAGCGCAGGAAATGTGCGATGTCCTCACGCGGCAGATCCTCGATCATCTCCCGCTGGAGCTTGAGATCGGTGACGCTGAACGGACGACGCGCCAGATCCACGCTCGCCCACGCCAGCGCCTCATCCAGGGGGACGAGCGCCGATCCGAAACGCATGATGCCCGTCCGCTCTCCGAGCGCCTGATTCATGGCCGCGCCGAGCGCGAGCGCCGTATCCTCCACCAGATGGTGGATCAAGTCTCCCTCAGCCCTGATTGTCACGTCCATCAAGCTGTGGTGGCTGAGCACCTCGATCAGATGTTTGAGGAACGCCACACGCATCTCCACGACGGCGCGCCCCTGCCCATCGAGGCGAACCTCGACCAGAATGTTCGTCTCGCGCGTCGTGCGCTGCACGCGAGCGCATCTCTCCATAGCTCCGCCTCCCAGCCCTCACCCGATATGTCTGTCGAACAGCTCCGGCAGCTCATTCACCGTCGGGAGAATGGCCGCGGCGCGTCGAGCACGAAACCAGGCGATCTTCTCACGCGCTCCATATCCCGTGCCGTAGACCCCGATGAACTCGAACCGCGCATCGCGCGCGCGCTCGACCATGAGCGCGTCCTCGGCGGAATCCCCGACATAGAGCGCGCGTCGGAATTCTCCCATCGCGCGAACCGCACGCCACAAGCCGTACGGCTCGGGCTTGCCGATCGCCACGCCCTCGGGAACCCCGCTCCATTCGTCCTCTAAAAAGACGAGCGCCTCAGGATTGAACGCCTCGAGCCGCTCCCCCAGCGTCCGACGCGCCGATTCGCGCGATCGCCCCGAGACGATCCCCAGACGCGCACGCCCGAACGTCCGCTCCAGCCACCGGAGCGTGGCTTCGGTGATGATCGGTCGCTCTTGCTCCATGCCCCCCGGTCCCAGATGGAACCTCGGCTCCCATCCGAATCGCTCGCGACAATAGGCGGCACCGTAGAAGAACTCGTTGAACACCCGAATGACTATGCTTTGTTCGGGCTCACCCGGATAGCCGAGGAACCTCTGGAATGCGCGAAACGCCTCGCGCCGCAGGCCCGATACCCCCCACTGCTCGAGGATCGTGCGCTCGACCGAACGGAGGCCGGAGCTATCGGCGCGCTCGGCCAGCTCCAGAAGCCGACGCCGCATGGGCGCCGAGGGGAAGGGATGCCGCAGCTCGAGCACTTCCTCCAGCGTCTTCGGGCGGCGCAAGCCTCTGACGTAGGCCATGAATCGCTCGGCGGCATCGCGAAGCCCCTGACCCGCGAGATCCTCATCCGCGCGAAGGAAATCCTCTGCCCATCGCTCCGGCAACTGGACGGCGATCCCCCATAGGATGGCGCACACCGTATCCCAATCGTTGTTGAACCCCCCGCTGTGCCGAAACCGATAGATGAGCCGCCGCGAGACCGGGCGCGTGACCGGACGCCCGGCGAGCTTACTCACGATGTAGGAGACGGCCTCTCGAATGGCCGCGTCATACGACGGTCGCACGTCAATCAGAACGCCATCGCAATCGAAGAGGATGAGGTCCGCTCGGGATCCGCCGGACGCCCAATCGTCCCGGATGTACACGATGCCCGCCTCCGTGCGCCGCTCGCGATAGCTCATCCGAGGACCTCCCGAAGCCGCGCGATCACCGCGCGATTCGTCTCCGGCGCGCCGACCGTCACCCGCAGGCAGGCCCCAAGACCGAGCACCTCGCCGATATATTTCACCCGCAGGCGATGCGCGGCCAAATGCCGCCACACGGCCGACGCGCGATCGCCCACCACGAAGAGGATGAAATTCGCCTGCGAGGGAAAGGCGCGCGCGCCCAAAGCGCACAACTCCGCTCGCATCCATTCCCGCTCTCGCTTGGCGATCTCAACAGCGGCGCGCACCTCCGCGTACGCCTCCAGGAGCAGGCGCGCCAACCGCACCGCGAAGGCGTTCACCGGATAAGGGTATTGCACCTTCTCGGCGAAGATGCGGCTCAGACGCGGATGCGCCAGAAGGTAACCGAGCCGCATTCCCGCCAATCCGAAGGCTTTCGAGAACGTCCGGAGAAGAATCACATTGGCCGAACGCTCCAGCAGCGGCAGCGCTGTGGCGTCCGCGAACTCGACGTACGCCTCGTCCACGACGAGGATGCCCGAGAACTCGCGCGCCACCTGCTCGAGCTCCTCCAGGGGGAACTGATTCCCCGTCGGATTGTTCGGCGAACAGAGGAAGAGGAGGCGCGCGTCCCGCGCCGCTCGAAGCAGGGCCTCGAGATCGAGAGAGAAATCCTCGCGCAGCGGCACCTCGATCACGCGCGCTCCCGTTAGCGCGCTGCGGATGCGATAGAACGAGTACGTGGGCGCGATCGTGACCGCCGTCGTTCCTGCATCCAGGAACATGCGCGCCACGAGATCAATGAGCTGATCCCCTCCACTCCCCAAGACGATGCGTTCGGTCTCCACGCCGAGATGACGACCGAGATCCTGCACGAGCGCCCGCGCCTCCGCGACCGCATAGAAGCGGGGATCAAGCGCCTCCACCGCGCGACGTGCCAACGCCATCAGCAGCGATCTCGGCAGCAAGATGTTCTCATTGGCATCGAGCTTCCCTTCGGAGAGCTCCTCGACCTCGGGGACCGGATACCCCTCCAGGGATTCCAACTCGTCGAGTCTTCGCTGCCACCAGGCACTCATCTCATCGCTCGATGCAGATCACCCCGCACGCGCTCCTCCAGCGCGCGATAATGATTCGGCAAGCCCTCGGCGAGAGCGAGCGCGCGCACCGGCCCCACGAATCGCGGGAGGCTTCGGCGCGCACATTCGACGTAGGTCGCCCGCCTCAGGAAATCGAGCACCGAGAGGCCGGAATAGGCGGCCGCCGTCCCTCCGGTCGGCAAGACGTGATTCGTGCCGAGCACGTAATCGCTCGCGCTCGCCGGGGAATGCGGGCCGATGAGCACAAGCCCCGCCGACGTGATGCGTCGCGCGATCGCGCGCGGAC
>JBEPZV010000037.1:0-22655 GCA_041640655.1 bacterium | reverse complement strand
GGCGGCATTGATCGTCGCGGCCGTGATGGCTTCGGCGGGCGTCATCTGCATCTGCGTGCAGGCGAGCGCGAGGATCATGGGCATGCTCGGCGTGGGTGAGGTGCCGGGATTGAAGTCGGTGGCCAGGGCCACGGGGACGCCCGCTTCGATGAGCTTTCGCGCCGGCGGATACTCCCGGCGACCGAGATGAAAACATGCGCCGGGAAGCAGGACGGCCATCACCCCTGCCTCGGCGAGCGCCGCGATGTCTTCCTCCGCGATCTTCTCCAGATGGTCCACCGTCTGCGCGCGCAGTTCGGCCGCCAATCGCGCGGCGCCCGAGCGGGTCCATTGCTCCGCGTGCACGCGCAGCTTCAACCCGTGAGCGCGAGCGGCTCTCATCAGCGCCCGCGCCTCCTCCACGGTGAAGGCGCCCTCGTCGCAAAACACGTCGTGATACTCCGCCAGGCCCTCGCGCGCGACCTCCGGCAGAAGCTCTTCGACGATCATTCGAACATAGGCTGACCGATCCGCGGCGTACTCATCAGGGACGACATGAGCGGCCAGCAGGGTGGGGACGATCTCCACCGGACCCTCCTCACGAAGGCGTCGGATCACGCGCAGGATTTTCAACTCCTCATCCCGGCTCAATCCGTATCCGCTCTTGGCCTCGAGCGTCGTCGTCCCGTGTTTGAGGAACCAGCGCAGGTGGCGGCGCGCCACGGTCACCAGTTCGTCCTCCGAGGCGGCGCGCGTCTGGCGTACGGTCGTTCGGATTCCTCCCCCTCGGCGCGCGATCTCCGCATAGCTCAGGCCGCGCGTTCTCCACTCGAACTCCTGCACGCGATCGCCGGCGAAGACCAGGTGCGTATGCGCATCCACGAATCCCGGCAGCACGACCATACCGCGCGCGTCCCATCGCTGCACGTCGTCCGGGAGCCTGGCGGTGACCTCCTCCGTCGGTCCGACGGCGGTGATGACGCCGTCTTCGATGAACACGGCGCCGTTTTCGATCACTCCCAACTCCTCGAGTTCCCGACCGATGCGCGGTCGGGGCGGCCCGGCGAGCGTCACCACTTGAGCCGCGGAATGAAGGAACAGCGGTCGAGACCTGGGCGCTCCCTGTTCACGCATCGCTTCTCCCCTCCCGGCGCGCTGCGAACGGACATCTCCTTCGCGAGCCTCTCTAAGGCTAGCTCTCTTCCGAGGGCGCGGCAACTGCTCGTCGAGCGCATATTGGCCCTCGACCGGAGATGTCTTTGCGCGGCGCACCGCGATCCGGTATACTGCCATGCGATCATGTCCGATCAGAACGAGCGCAGGGAAGGCGAGCCGACCGTTGATCATATCGAGGACGTCGTACGCGCGTATGCCGCGCGCGTCTTCGGCCTGCCGGCGAGCGCCGTTCGCGCCAGGAGGCTGGCGGGCGATGCCTCGATGCGACAATACTTCCGCATCGTCCTCCCGGACGAGCGCCGGTATGTCGTCGCGCGCTATCCCGAGCCGTTCGATCCGGCCACGCATCCTTATTGCGACGTGACGGCGCTCTTTCTCAAAGCCGGATTGCCCGTGCCCAGCATCTTCGATGCCGACGGCGAGCAAGCGTTGATGCTTCTGGAAGACCTCGGCGACGTTCGACTTCAAGATTGGCTCGCCACGGCGGAACCCGAAGCGCGACGATCCGCCTATCGAGAGGCCGTCCGATTGATCCTCCGGATTCAAGACGCCACGCGTCTGGCTCAGGAGTGCGGATCCGTAGCGGCGCGCCTGGCCTTCGACGTGGAGAAGCTCGACGGAGAGCTGCGCTTCTTCTTCACGAACTTCTTCGAGAAGTATCTCGGCCTCTCGCTCGAGGCGGAGCACCGGGAGCGCCTTCACGAGGAATTTCGGGAGATCGCGGCGGCATTGGCGGCGATCCCGCGCGTACTGACGCATCGGGATTTTCACTCGCGCAACCTGATGTGGCATCGGGGCCGACTCTACATCATTGACCATCAGGATGCGCGCCTGGGACCGCCGAGCTACGACGTGGCCTCACTGCTCGGCGATCCGTACGTGGAGCTGGAGGACGCGCTCATCGAGGAGATGATCGCATTCTTCCTCGAGGAGAAAGCGCGGGCGGATGCGGCGTGGTCCTCCGCGCGCTGCCGGGCCTTTCGAGGTGAGCTGGACCTGATGCTGCTGCAGCGGCTCTTGAAGGCGACGGGTACGTACGCGTATCAAACGGCCGTTCTCGGCAACCCCGTGTACATCCCGTATATTCCCCGAGCGCTGCAGCGGGCTGCGCGCGTCCTCTCCCGGCTCGGACGCTTCCCGGCGTTGCAGCGGGCGTTCGAGGAGGTCATCGTGCCCGCCCTCGCGGAGAAGGTGTGAACGTGGGCGCCGCCTCAACGCTGGGCGAGAACGAGGAGGCCTTCATGAGCGAGAAGCGTCACACGAATCGCTTGATCCACGAGACGAGCCCCTATCTGCGCCAGCACGCGCATAACCCCGTGGATTGGTACCCGTGGGGTGAGGAAGCGTTCGAGCGGGCGCGGCGGGAAGATAAGCCGATCCTCCTCAGCATCGGCTACTCGGCTTGCCATTGGTGCCACGTCATGGAGCGCGAGTCGTTCGAGAATGAGGAGATCGCGCGCCTGATGAACGAGCATTTCATCAACATCAAGGTAGACCGAGAGGAGCGGCCCGATCTGGATGCGATCTACATGAGCGCGGTGCAGGCGATGACGGGGCATGGGGGATGGCCGCTGACGGTCTTCCTCACGCCCGAGGGGGTCCCCTTTTACGGGGGGACGTACTTCCCTCCGGTGGATCGGCATGGACTGCCGGCCTTCCCGCGCGTATTGCGCGCCGTCGCCGATGCCTATCGCACGCGTCGCGGGGAGATCGAGAAAGCCGGACGCGAGCTGCTCGCCCATGTGCAAGCGATGAACGCCTGGCGGCCATCGGAGCGCGAGCTGACGCCTCAGGTGCTCGACACGGCTTACCGCGCGCTGATCGAGCAGTTCGATCCGATTCACGGCGGATTCGGGCGCGCGCCGAAGTTCCCGGCCCCAATGGTGCTCGAATTCCTGTTGCGCGTGTACCGGCGAACCGGGGACGCGTACGCGCTGCAGATGGTCGAACAGACGCTCGTGCGCATGGCGCGCGGGGGGATCTACGATCAACTGGGCGGTGGGTTCCATCGGTATGCCGTGGACGCGCAATGGCTGATCCCGCATTTCGAGAAGATGCTCTACGACAATGCGCTTCTGGCGCACGTGTATGTGATCGCGCATCAGCTCACGGGGAACGCGTTCTATCGGGAGATCGCCGAGGAGACGCTCGACTACGTGCGGCGGGAGATGACCGGCCCGCACGGCGGATTCTACGCGGCGCAAGATGCCGACAGCGAGGGCGAGGAGGGGAGATTCTACATCTGGACGCCCGCGGAGATTCGCGCCGCGCTCGGCGAGCGCGAGGGAGAGATCGTCTGCCGCTACTTCGGCGTCACCGAGTGGGGGAATTTCGAGGGGAAGAACGTCCTCAGCGTCCCGCGCGATCCCGAGGTGATCGCGCGGCTGGAGGGGCTCACCGTATCGGAACTGATGGCGATCGTCCGGCGCGCTCGACGCGTGCTCTACGAGCGGCGGCAACAGCGCGTGAAGCCGCATCGCGACGAGAAGGTCCTCGCCGCGTGGAATGGCCTCATGCTGCGCAGCTTCGCGCGCGCGGCCGTCGTCCTGGAGCGGGATGACTATTATCAGGTCGCGCGTCGAAATGCCGAGTTCCTCCTCACAGCGCTTCGCCGCGATGGCGCGCTCTGGCACACGTTCGCCGAAGGTGTAGCGAAGATCCCGGCCTATCAGGATGATTACGCTTGCGTGATCGATGGACTGCTCGCGCTCTATGAGGCCGATTTCGATCCGCGATGGTTTCAGGAAGCGCGGGCGCTGACCGATGCGATGCTCGAACGCTTCTGGGATGCGGAACAGGGCGGTTTCTTCTACACGAGCGCCGAACACGCGGATGTGATCGTGCGCGTGAAGGAAGCCTTCGACAACGCGACGCCCTCGGGGAATTCGGTGGCGGCCGAGGTCCTCCTGCGACTGTATCATCTCACCGGGGAGGCCGCGTATTGGGAGCGAGCGCACGCGATCCTTCGCCTCTTCGCCGAGGCGATGCAGCGCCATCCCTACGGCTTCGGGCGCATGCTCGGCGCCCTGGACGTCATGCTCGCCCCTGCGTTGGAGATCGCGCTCGTGGGGGATTGGCAGGCGCCCGAGACGCGCGCCATGCGACGTCTTCTCGCCGAGCGGTACATGCCTCACGCCGTCGTGGCCTTTCGTCCTCTGGACGATGACGAAGCGCCGCGCGTCATCCCGCTACTCCGCGATCGCGAACCGCTGCGTGATCCCGAAGGACGTCCGGCCCCCTGCACGGCGTATGTGTGCGAGCACTTCATCTGCCACCGACCGGTGACGCGCCCCGAGGAGTTGGAAGACCTGCTCCCGCCGAAAGGGCCGGCGACGCGCGCGTGATCGCCGCGCGGCTAAAGGATTGAGGCGGTGCGGGTCGTGCAAGTTGGAAAATTCTACGCCCCCGTCCCCGGCGGCATGGAGGCGGTCCTGCAGCATCTGTGCGAGGAGCTCTGCCGGCACGTTGATCTGCAGGTCCTGGTCGCCAACACGCGACCGAAGACGGTGACCGACGTCATCAACGGCGTGCGCGTGACGCGCGTCGCCCGATGGGGGCAGATCGCCTCCGCGCCCATCTGTCCCTCACTCCCGCGCCTGCTGGCCGACTCCCGCGCCGACATCCTGCACGTGCACGAACCCAATCCCATAGCCACGTTCGCCGTGCTCGTCGCGAATCCGCCGGCGCGCGTGATCGTCTCCTTCCACAGCGAAGTCATTCGACAACGCGTGCTGCGGCATGTCTACAGCCCGCTCCGCGAGCGCCTTCTGCGGCGCGCGGATCGGATCATCGTCGCCGCGCCCCAGCATCTGGACTTCCCGACGCTTCGCCCCTATCGAGGGAAATGCATCGTCATCCCCTTCGGGATTGATGTGGCGCGCTTTCAGCTCGACCAGGCGCTGCGCCCTCAGGTCGAAGCGTTGCGCGCCAAATGGGGACCGCGGATCGTCCTCTTCGTCGGCCGGCTCGTGTACTACAAGGGCGTCGAACATCTGATTGACGCCATGCCGCGCATTCCGGCGCGTCTGCTCATCATCGGACGCGGCCCGCGCGAGCGCGCCTTGCGACGGCGCGTCCGCGCTCTCGGATTGGAGGGACGGGTCGTCTTCCTCGGTGAGGTCGCGCAGGACCAGCTCGTGGCCTATTATCACGCGTGCGATGTGCTGGTTCTTCCATCCATCCACGCGAGCGAGACCTTCGGGATCGTCCAATTGGAAGCAATGGCCTCGGGGAAGCCCGTCATCAGCACGCAGCTTCCGACCGGCGTCTCTTGGGTGAATCAGCACGGCGTGACCGGATTGCTCGTCCCCCCCTCGAGCGCCGACGCCCTGGCCGAAGCCGTGAATCGCGTGCTCGAAGATGAAGCACTTCGCCGGCGCATGGGAGAGGCGGCCCACCAATATGTGCGCGCGCGCTTCACCCGTCAGCAGATGGCGCGCGCCGTCCTGGGGCTTTACGAAGAGGTCCTCTCTGCCACGGCGCGACCCGCACCCTCGTGTCCATGACCCACTCGGCGCGGTCTCATGAGCGTCGCGGGCGAAGGGGCAAGCGGCGAAGGATCTCCTCAACGATTGCCTCCGGCGTCAGTCGTCCGGTCTCCACCCGCAGATCGGCTTGCTCATAGGCCGGACGGCGCGCGCGCCAGAGCTCCCGCAGCTGTTCGGCCGAACGATAAAGGGGACGATCCGTCGTCCCCACCAGCCGTTCCAGAATGACCTCCAGCGGACAATCGAGCCAGATCGAGATGCCCAATCGCCGCACCTGACGGCGATTCTCCTCGCTCACGAACGCTCCCCCACCGAGCGCGATGACCACCTCGTCCCACGCTTCAAGCCCGCGTAAGGCGCGACGTTCCATCTCGCGGAAGGCGGCCTCGCCCATGCGCTCAAAGATCTCGCGGATCGAAAGGCCCACCTGCTGCTGGATCCACTCATCGAGGTCCAGGAACGCGTATCCGAGCCGTTCGGCCAGGAGGCGTCCGATCGTCGTCTTCCCCGCGCCCATGAACCCGACCAGGAAAATGCGCGTCATCGTTCGACGATCTGCTCCAGCATGGAGAAGAAGGCGGGGAAGGAGACGGCCACGACTTCGGAATCCCGAATGCTCGTCTCCCCGTCGGCCCACAGACCGGCGATGGCGAAGGCCATTGCGATGCGATGATCGCCTTCGGGCTCGATCTCCGCTCCACGAAGCGCTTGGGGTCCCGCGACGGCCAGCCCATCCGCGCGCTCGACCACCTGCGCGCCCATGCGCCGCAGATTCTCCACGGTCGCGCGAATGCGATCGCTCTCTTTCACGCGCAGCTCGCCCGCATCGCGCACGATGATCCCTCCCGGCATGCGCGTCGCCAGGACAGCCAGAAGGGGGATCTCATCAATCACCGCCGGGATGAGCGCCCCCTCGAGCACGAGCGGCTCCGCGCGCGATGTCTGAGCTGTGGGCCTTGAGGTCACCCGAACATCTCCCACCGCCTCTCCATGCCATCGGCGTGGATTCTCGATCGCCACATCCGCCCCCCACCGACGGAGCACATCGAGGAAGCCCGTGCGCGTCGGATTGAGCAGAACATCGCGAACAAGAAGCTGCGAGCCCGGAAGCGCGAGCGCGCCCGCGATGAAGAAGGCTGCCGAAGAAATATCTCCGGCGATCCGATACTCGCGGGCACGAAGTCGCGGGCGTCCGCAGATGGAGATGGCTCCGCCGACCGCGCTCACCTGAGCGCCGAACTCAGCGAGCATGATCTCCGTGTGATCCCGCGTCGGCACGGGCTCCTCCACGGTCGTCGTCCCCGAGGCGAAAAGCCCCGCGAAGAGGACACAGGACTTCACCTGCGCGCTCGCGACGGGAAGTCGGTATCGGATCGGACGCAGCGTCCCTCCACGGATCGTCAGCGGCGCGTACCGATCCTCGCGGGCGTGAACTGTCGCCCCCATGAGGCGCAGCGGGTGCACGATCCGATCCATCGGCCGACGCCGCAGGGAGGCATCGCCCGTGATCGTGCTCTCGAAGGGCTGCCCCGCCAGAATCCCCGCCATCATGCGAATGGTGGAGCCGGAATTCCCGGCATCGAGCGGGTGCGCCGACGGCGCGAACCCCTCCAGTCCCACGCCGTCGACGGTGACCGTCATCCCCGCCTCGATCTCGATCGGAACACCCAGGGCACGGAGACAGGCCAACGTACGCTCGCAGTCGAGACTCGGAGAGAAGTTGTGCAACCGGGAGACGCCCTCGCTGAGCGCGGCGCACAACGCCGCCCGGTGAGAGAGCGATTTATCGCCCGGCAGGCGCACCTCTCCGGCGATGCGCTTCGCCCTGCCGATCACGTAGCTTGACATAGAACCCCTGCTATGTTACATCATTCCCTCCGAAGATGCACACAATCAGCTCCGCGAACAGAACAGGCGCGCGCTCGAGCGATGTCTCTCCCGAACGCTTCGCTTGGCCCCGCTGCTCTTGGCGCGCGCAGGAGGGGGGATGACGGAACGCGCCGCCCCGGAGACTTACAGCATCAGCTTGAGCGTGGCGAGCGGACTCGAATTCGTGGAACTCGCGGAGACGGTGACCGCGACCTTGGCCCGCCTCGCCGGCTTCGATGAGGAGACGGCCATGTGGATCAGCATGGCCGTGCGCGAAGCCGTCATCAACGCCATCAAGCACGGGAACAGAGAGGATCGGCAGAAACGGGTCGAGATCCAATACGCCTTCAACCACGATGGCCTCAGCGTCCGCGTGACCGATCAAGGGAGCGGATTCGATCTCTCCCGGGTGCCGAACCCGCTGGATCCGGAGAATCTGTTGAAGCCCACCGGGCGCGGGATCTTCTACATGAAGGCCTTCATGGACGAAGTGGACATCCGGTCCGCTCCCGGCGAGGGAACCACCGTTCGCCTGAGGAAGAAGATCCGTCCGAGGAGCGCGTAGATGATCCGCATCGAGCACCGCACTATCGGCGACGTCCATCTTCTCGACATCGAGGGGCGCCTCACGATCGGCGAGGGAACGGCGGGCTTTCGCGAGGCGATTCATCGCGTGATTCAGCTCGGCGGGCGACGGCTCGTGCTCAATCTCGCGGGTGTCACGCACATGGACAGCTCGGGCATCGGCGAGCTGGTGAGCGCCTATACGACCATGAGCAATCTCGGCGGCCGCGTGAAGTTGCTCCATGTCCCCCCGCGCATTCGCGAGGTCCTGACGATCACGAAATTGGCCACCGTCTTCGAGTCCTTCGATGATGAAGCAGCAGCCATCGGGAGTTTCTCGTGAGGCGGATCATCCCTCGAGCCTCACGGCGAGAGATCGCGCAGACTCTCGCGAAGCACGGTGCGGACGAGCGACACGGGGACATCCTCGCGCACGATGACCCGACCGATCCGCACCGGGAGCACGAAGGTCAACCGACCCGCGCGCGCTTTCTTATCGTGGCGCATCGCGGCCAGGACCGCTTCGGGATCGAGATCGGCGATCGAAGGGAAGCGACCGCAGGCGAGGACCGCGCGACGAAGACGCTCCGCTTCTTCCAAGGGCAAGAGGCCCAAACGCACCGCCAGACGCGCGGCCATGATCATCCCGTAGCCCACGGCCTCTCCGTGCTTCAATCGGCGGTAGCCCGTGACGGCCTCCAAGGCATGCCCGAAGGTGTGCCCGAAATTGAGGATTCGGCGAAGCCCCGATTCGCGCTCATCGCGGCGCACGACATCGGCCTTGATCTCGCAGCAGCGCCGGATCATCGGCACGAGGGCCGCCGCCTCGCCCGCCTTCAACGCCTCCATGCGCTCGACGATCCAGTCGAAAAGCGCAGCGTCTCGGATCACCCCGTACTTGAGCGCCTCACATAAGCCCGCCGCCAGCTCCCGCCGCGGCAATGTGCGCAGAGTCGAGACATCGGCCAGTACGAGTCGCGGTTGATGGAAAGCGCCGACGAGATTCTTCCCCTGCGGCAAGTTCACCCCGGTCTTCCCCCCAACCGAACTGTCAATGGCGGCCAACAGCGTCGTCGGGATTTGCACATAGGCGATCCCCCGCAGGAACGTGGCGGCCACGAATCCGGCGACATCGCCCACGATGCCTCCCCCCAAGGCGACGATGGCGCTCGCGCGATCCAGATGCCGATCGGCCAACTCCCCGTACAACCGCTCGACCGTGCGCACCGTCTTGTAGCGCTCGCCATCGCCGATGAGGTGCACGGAGACGGAGAAACCCGCCCGCCGGAGACCGGAGCGAAGTTCCGCCCCATAGAGGCCGAACACCCGCGCGTTGGAGATGAGCGCGAGCCGCGGCACCTCTCCCAGCACCGCACGCACCGACTCCCCAGCGCGCGAGAGCACCTCCTCCCCGATCACGATGTCATAGCTGCGCTCGCCGAGCGACACACGGACGCGCGCCAGGTGGCTCATTTCCTCCTCCGGCGTCGTCCCAACACAATTTTCACCTCGTCCAGAAGCGGCTCGATCGTGGGCGCGCTTGTTCCGATCTGTCGCACGATCTCCTCGGCCGTATAGCGCTCGCCGGTCTCCCATAGCTCGATCAAGAATCGCCCGGCACGCGGATGGCGCCACCATCGGTGTCCGAATCTCGTCTTCACGTAATCGCGCAGCCACACTTCGGCGATCCAGGCCCGCCAATAATCGGCCGCGTAAAACCCATCATCCACGTCGCTCAGGAACTCCTCGGGCGGATACTGAAAGCCCGTCGCGCGCGTGAGCCGTTCGGCGTATACGGCCGCGACCTCCTCCGGCTCATCCATCGCGTGCAGGAGCTGCTCATATTCGCACTTGGCCGCATATCGGCGAAGGAGGAAGAGCCGCTGCCCCGCCATGAGCTTCAGGAAGTGCTCGCTCGCCGGGAAGTGAAGCGCGTCCTCGAGCCATCGGGGCTCCCGAAGCAACGATTCGAGGAGGAAGGCGTACATCTCACTCAGGGCGCGATCACCGGCATAGCGGAATTCCGGAAGGAGCGCGGCCGAGGTCCACGCGTAATGCTGCGCGTGCCCGGCCTCGTGAAGCAGCGCCTGATAGTCCGGCGCGCCGCCATTCGGGGCGATGACGAGCTTGATCTCCTCGGGGATCCGAATGGGCGCGCAGAAGGCGCGCGGATGCTTCCGCGGCCGTTCCTCGTCATCAATCTCGATATTCTTCTGCCGGTCCACCTCGATGCCCAATCCCTGCAGCACGTCTTCATAGATCGCCCGCAACCCATTCCGGGGGAAGACATCGGCGTATCGCTCCAAGCGAAGGAACGCCGGGATGTCGGCGCGATGCGCCTCCTGCGGGCGCAAGCCCAATTCGCTCCACAGAGCCTCCTGCAGATGCGCCTGATAGAGCTCCTCCGTCTCCTCCAGGAACTGCGCCCACTGGCGACCGAGCGCCTCGAAATCGAGCGCTCGCAGGACGCGATACACCGACCGATAGTCCGGGTGACCGAATCGGCGCGCCGCGCGGTGCATCTGGCGCCACCGCTCCGCGCGAAGCTCATTCGTCCGCCGGATGATGTCCAGACACGCGGCGTGCAGCTCGCGACGTCGAGCCGGACTGGACTCCATCGCCAACCGTTGCTGCGCTTGAGCGAACGTGAGCACTTCCTCATCCCAGGCGATCTCCGCCTCCGCTTCCGCGCGCGCGATCTGCTCCGTCAGCGGGCGCACGGCCATCTCCAGCCCGCGCTCGGTGGCATCGGCGATCAGCAGATCGAGCGCGCGCCGCGCCGTCCCGAAGGCTTCCGGGATCGCCTCGCGCTCGCGCCGCAGGGCTTCAACGGCCTCGGGAGTGAAGAGATGCCCATACTGATCGTAGATCGGCTCCAGATCGAGCGCGTCCTTTCGCCCGGAATAATGCTCGTACTCCTCGCGCGCGAGCGCTTCGTGGAAGCGGGCCAGCTCCTCTCGGTAGGTCTCGAGCATCGCCACGCCTTACAACTCAAGGATGATGAATCGAGGACTTCGGAGCTGTCAAGCTCATGCGACCGACCGCCTCTGCGGAGCGCGCCCTCGCTCACGGAGTCGCGTTTCTTGACAGATTTTCTCGAAGATCGGTACGCTTGTCCTCCGACGATCGGCCTATGGGCGAGGAGCGCTCCATCACGGTCGCCATCACGGGAGCCAGCGGCGCCTGCTACGCGCAGCGCCTGCTGCAGCTTTTGGATGCGAGCCCGCGCGTCCGACAGATCAATCTGCTCATCAGCGAGAACGGACGCCGCGTCTTCGCCGAGGAGCTGGATGTGGACATCCCGCATCCGCTGAATCTGGAGGTGGCGGACCGGCTGGGGCTCTCTCAGCATAAGCTCGTGTGTTTCCAAGTGAACGATCTGGCAGCACCGATCTCCAGCGGTTCCTATCCGGTGGATGGCATGGTCATCGTCCCGTGCAGCGTCGGGACGCTGGGAGCGATCGCCACGGGCGCGACGACCAATCTGATCCATCGGGCCGCCGATGTGATGTTGAAAGAGGGGCGGCGTCTTGTCCTCGTCGTGCGCGAGACGCCGCTCAATGCCATCCACTTGCAGAACATGCTGACGCTGCGGCAACTCGGAGCGGTGATTCTGCCGGCCATGCCCGCGTTCTATCACCGTCCGCGCACGATTGAGGATCTGGTGAAGCACTTCGTCTATCGCATCCTGGATCATCTGGGGATTGAACACCCGCAGGAGACGATGTGGCGAGGAGGTCGCACATGGACGTGAGAGCGACGTCGGAGCTGTCTGCGCCCCGCTCTCTCGGAACGGCGCTTTGGCGGAACACGCGCCTGACGCTGGAGATGATCAAGATCGAACACACGCTCTTCGCCCTGCCCTTCGCGTTGCTGGGAGCGATCCTCGCTGCCCGTGGGCTTCCCAATGGACGCACGCTCTTGTGGATCCTCGTCGCCATGGTGGGCGCGCGCAGCGCCGCGATGGCCTTCAACCGGCTCGTGGATTGCGAGTTCGACCGTCAGAATCCGCGCACGCGCGATCGCGCGCTGCCGGCCGGGCGGGTGAGTCCGGGCTACGTTCGCGCGTTCGTCTTCGTCTCCGCAGCCGTGTTCATACTCGCGGCCGCCATGCTGAACCGGCTCACGCTGCTGCTGGCGCCAGTGGCGCTGGCCTCGATCCTCCTGTACTCCTACACGAAGCGGTTCACCGAATATTCGCATCTGGTGCTCGGCTGGTGCCTCGCCATGGCGCCGACGGGCGCATGGATCGCCGTGCGCGGCGCTCTGGACGAGCCGCTGCCGCTCGCGGTGAGCCTCGCCGTCATGATGTGGGTGGCGGGATTCGACGTGATCTACGCCTGCCAGGACGTGGAGTTCGATCGGCGCGTGGGCTTGCGCTCGCTTCCGGCGCGATTCGGCATCCGGCGGGCGCTGTGGATCGCGCGGGGATTTCACGCCCTCGCCTTCGCGAGCCTGGTGGCGGCCTTTCGCCTGGCTGAGTTGCGCGGGTTGGGCGGTCTGGGACTCGCGGCGACGCTCGGGCTACTCATCCGGCAGCATCGGTTGATCCGGCCCGACGACCTGTCGCGGGTCAACGAAGCCTTCTTCACGACCAACGCCTATGTGAGCCTCATCCTCCTGCTCACGATGGGGGGAGAGGTGTTGCTGCGATGAATCATCGTCGCCGGTGGAGGGAGCAATGGAGACCTATATCGCGCGTTCGGAACTGGCGCCGATCGCCGAGAAGATCTTCGCCGGAGAGCGCCTCACGTTCGAAGATGGGGTCGCGCTCTACCGGTCGAACGATCTGCTGACGCTCGGCGCCCTCGCCAACTATGTGAGGGAGAAGAAGAACGGCAATGTCGCCTACTACATCATCAATCGCCACATCAATCCGACCAATATCTGCTTTGTGGACTGTCAGCTCTGCGCCTTCGCCCGCAAGGTCGGAGAGGAAGGCGGATGGACGATGAGCATCGAGGAGGTCGTCCAGACGGCCGCGCGCGGCTACACCGAGTCCGTGCGGGAATTTCACATCGTCGGCGGCCTGCACCCGTATCTCCCGTTCCAGTACTACGTGGATCTGCTGCGCGCGCTGAAATACCACTTCCCGAACGTGCACCTGAAGGCCTTCACCTGCGTGGAACTGGACTATCTGGCGAAACTGGCGGGGAGATCTCTGCATGAGACGATCGAGATCCTGAAAGACGCGGGATTGGATTCGGTCCCCGGCGGTGGCGCCGAGATCTTCGCCCGTCGCGTGCGCGACATCATCTGCACGCATAAGATCAGCGGCGAACGCTGGCTGGAGGTCGCCCGCGCCGTCCACGAGTGCGGCTTGAAATCCACGGCGACGATGCTCTATGGCCACGTCGAGACCTACGAGGAGCGCGTGGATCACTTGCTGCGGCTGCGCGCCCTTCAGGATGAGACGGGTGGATTCACGGCCTTCATCCCGCTGGCGTTTCATCCTGAGAACACACGACTGAGCCACCTGCCGTGGACGACGGGCGTGGACGATCTGAAGAACATCGCCGTCGCGCGACTGCTGCTGGACAACTTCGATCACATCAAGGCGTACTGGATCATGATGGGGCCGAAGCTGGCGCAGGTCGCGCTGCGATTCGGGGCAGACGATCTGGACGGGACGGTGATCGAGGAGAAGATCTACCACATGGCGGGCGGACAGACGCCGCAAGGGCTCACCCGCGCGGAGATTGAGCACCTGATCCGACAAGCGGGCCGCGTCCCCGTCGAACGCGATTCGCTTTACAATCCCGTCGCCCCGGCGGCGACCGCCTCCGCCTGAACGGTGGATCGGGTTGCCAAACCGCGCGCGCTCCCCTACAATGCATCCGCACAGGCGCGGTGAACAAGACCAAGACGATGGAGAAGAGGCGAGCGAACCATGAAGTGTGAATACTTCGTCTGGACGGATCGGACTCGTCTCCCTTCGGTCGCCGACGTGATCGCCAAGCTCACAGAGAGCGGTTACGCGTGTCGCGTTCGGTCACACGGTGAGGAGACGTCGAACGCCACCTACTGGACCGCGCTCGACGTGGAAGCCCAGACGGATCGCGGCGTGGAGGTCTGCACGATCACCGTCACCCACCCTTCGGCCGAGGAGATCGAGGAGCTGCGGCAGACATACGAGTCCCTTCCCCTGCAGGTCAAGAAAGCGGCGCGCAAGTTCAAGATCGAGGCCGAAGCCGACGAGTACGGTCAACCGACCGACTTCCACCTGAAGGTCATCGCGACGCTCGCGCGCTTGACCCATGGGGTCGTGGATGACCCACAGGAGAACGGGCTCATGTTGCTGGAGGAGTTCGAGGCCTACATGAGCTGATGCTCGGATGCTCCGCCCACGATGGCGAGGGAATTCACGACGCGCCCATTGAGGATCGGGATCACGTGCTATCCGACTTATGGGGGCAGCGGCATCGTCGCCGCCGAATTGGGGAAGGAGCTGGCGCGGCGGGGACACACGGTCCATTTCATCGCAGCCTCCTTGCCGATGCGGCTCACGGAGCTCTCGGACCGCCTCTTCTTTCACGAAGTCGAGATGCTCGAGTACCCGCTCTTTGAGCATCTCCCGTACGACCTGGCGCTGGCGACCAAGCAGTTCCGCGTCGCCTGCGAATACGGGTTGGACCTGTTGCACGTCCATTACGCCATCCCCCACGCCATCAGCGCGTATCTGGCGCGCGAGATGCTCCGCCCCTATCGGTATCTGCCCGTGATCACGACGCTGCACGGGACCGACATCACGCTCGTCGGGCGCGACCGCTCGTATTTGCCGATCACGCGCTTCGGCATCGCGCAGAGCGACGGGGTCACGGCTGTCTCTCAGTATCTGCGTCGAGCGACCTGCGAGATCTTCGGACTCTGCGACATTCGGGTCATCCCGAACTTCATCAATGGCGAGGACTACGCGCGCCGCCCGCGCCCGGAGCTGCGCGAACGCTTCGCCCCCTCCGGGGAGAAGATCCTCGCGCACGTCTCCAACTTCCGCCCGATCAAGCGGGCTCCCGATTGCGTGGAGATCTTCGCGCGCGTGGTGGAGCACGTTCCCTCTCGACTCCTCATGATCGGTGATGGGCCAGACCGCGCGCGCGTCGAATGGCTCGTCGAACGCCATGGACTCACCGGACGCGTCCATTGCGTGGGGAAGCAACCCAATATCGCGGAGTTCCTCTCGATCGCCGATCTGCTGCTTCTGCCGAGCGAGATGGAAGCGTTTGGGCTGGTGGCGCTCGAGGCGATGGCATGCGAAGTCCCCGTGATCGCGAGTCGCACCGGCGGCGTGCCCGAAGTTGTCGAGGATGGCGTGACCGGATTGCTCCTCCCCTGCGGCGACATCGAGGCGATGGCCCAGGCCGCCATCGCCCTGCTGCAGGACGACGAGCGCCGCCGCGAGATGGGCCGACGGGCGCGGGAGCGCGCGCTGGCCCGCTTCTCGAGCGAACAGATCATCCCCATGTACGAGGCCTATTACCGCGAAGTCCTCGCCCGCGCTTCGGAGGAGAAGAGATGAGCGCGCGTTCGACGGACTTTGGCGACCGCTCTCCGGCTGAGACCGAGGACGTGATCCGACGGATCATCGAGCGCCTGGAGGCGACATATGGCCGGCCTCGACGTCGCCGAGATCGCGATCCTCTGGACACGCTGATCGAGACCATCCTCTCGCAATCCACGAACGATCGGAATCGCGACCGCGCGTTCGCACAGCTGAAGGCGCGCTTCCCCACGTGGGAGGCTGTTCGGCGCGCTTCGCCGCAGCAGATCGCGGCCACGATTCGAGTCGGAGGACTGGCGCGGATCAAATCCGCGCGCATCAAGCACGTCCTGCAGGAGATCAAGCGGCGCACGGGTGCGCTCGACCTCTCCTTCCTCACGCGCGCGCCGATGGCCGAAGCGCTGCGCTTCCTCCGCTCGCTCGACGGCGTCGGCCCGAAGACGGCCGCGTGCGTCTTGCTCTTCGCCTGCGGACGACCGGTCTTCCCCGTGGACACGCACATCCGGCGCGTGGCGGGGCGGCTCGGCCTGATCCCTCGGAGATGTTCCGATGAACGCGCGCACGAGCAGCTCGGCCGCCTCATCCCCGCCCGCCATTGCTACGCTGTTCACATCAACCTGATCCGCCTCGGTCGCGACGTCTGCCGTCCGCGAAACCCGCGCTGCGAGGCCTGCTGCCTTGCTCCCGATTGCGCCTACGCACGCGAGAGGGGGAAGGCCTGACCCGAGATGCCCGCTCGCCTGTGGACGCGTGCTCTGCTAAGCTTCCCTGTTCAGAGCGCTGGGAGGACGCCTATGAACGAGACGATCGCTCGCATTCAAACCGCTCTGCGAGAAGCCGATGTGGACGGATGGCTCTTCTACGATTTCCGCCACTCGGATCCCATAGCGTATCGCATCCTGAAACTCGACGAGCGGCGCCTGGGGACGCGCCGATGGTTCTACTTCATCCCAGCCGACGGCGAACCCGTGAAGATCGTTCACATCATTGAGTCGGAGCAGTTGGACGCCCTTCCGGGAGCAAAGCTCATCTACCTCCCGTGGTCGCAGCTGCACGAACACCTGCAGCGCGTGCTGCGCGGGCGCCGGCGCATCGCCATGCAGTACTCCCCGAACAACGACATCCCGTACATCTCGCGTGTGGACGCCGGGACCATTGAGCTGCTCCGCCGCTTCGGCGTCGAGATCGTCTCCTCGGCCGATCTCGTGCAGCACTTCGAGGCCGTCTGGAGTCCGGAGCAATTGCAGACGCACCTTGAGGCGGAACCGAAGATGCGCCGGATCGTGGACGAGACCTTCACCGAGATCGCCCGATGTGTCGCCTCTGGGCGCCAGACCGATGAGTATCGCCTCCAGCAATTCATCCTCCAGTGCTTCGAGCGCGAGGGGCTCGTGACCGACCATCCGCCCATCGTCGCCGCAGACGCACATTCGGCGAACCCGCACTACAGCCCGACGCCGGATTCGGCTTGGCCGATCCGCGAAGGGACGTTCGTCCTCATTGACCTCTGGGCGAAGTTGCGCGATGTCCCCCGCGCCGTCTACGTGGACATCACTTGGACGGGATTCGTCGGCGATGTCGTGCCCGATCGCTACGCGCGCGTCTTCCACGTCGTGCGCGAGGCCCGCGATCGCGCCATCGCGTTCGTGCGCGAGGCCGTGCGGACGCAGCGCCCCATTCACGGATGGGAGGTGGATGACGTCGCGCGCGAGGTGATCCGGCGCGCCGGATTGGGCGACTTCTTCATTCATCGAACCGGCCACTCCATCGGGGAGGACGTGCACGGCAACGGCGCCAACATTGATAACCTGGAGACGCGCGACAATCGCCGCATCCTCCCGCACACGTGCTTCTCCATCGAGCCGGGCGTGTATCTCGAAGGCGAATTCGGCGTGCGCAGCGAGGTGGATGTCTACGTGGGGGATGAGGATGTGATCGTGACGGCGCGCCCAATCCAGACGGAGATCGTGCCCATCCTGACGCTCCTCTGACGCTATTCGCGCAGCACATATCCAACGCCGCGGACGGTGTGAATGAGCCGACGCGCGAACGGGCGATCGAGTTTGTTGCGCAGGGCGTTGATGTACACGTCCACGACGTTGGTCAGCGCGTCGAAGGTCTCCCCCCACGCCTCCTGTGCCAACATGGCGCGCGTGAGGACCTGATTCGGATGGCGCATGAGGCATTCGAGCAGGGCGAATTCCTTGGGCGTCAGGGCGATCTCCCGACCGGCGCGCGTGACGCGCCGCGTCACCGGATCCAAGATGAGATCGCCGACCTGCAGCCGCAAATCCACATGCTCCCGACGGCGCAGGAGCGCCCGCAGACGCGCCAACAGTTCAGCGAAGGCGAAGGGCTTGGTGAGATAATCATCGGCCCCACTCTCGAAGGCTTCGACCTTCGCCCTCACATCGTCCCGAACCGTCAGCATGAGAATCGGCGTCGGCACGCCGCGTCGGCGCAACTCCCGACACACCCAGATTCCATCTCGCTTGGGGAGACGAATATCGAGGATGAGGAGATCGTACCGCCGTTCGCTTCCCAGACGGAGGCCCACCTCTCCATCGGACGCGATCTCCACGAGATACCCCTCCTCCTCCAAACCACGCCGGAGGGCCTCGGCCATCTTCGGCTCATCTTCCACGATCAAGACGCGCACCGGTCTCCCTCAACCGCATGGGAAGAGCACGCCTGAGGAATGCCCGGGACGGAGCAGCTCCCTTCACTCCGCCGGAAATGGGAGGCGCTCCCCCGCCTCCCGGAGATCGGGTGCTCACGTTCACTTCTTGAACAACCGATCGAAGGCCGCACGCGGGTCCTGAATCTGCATGGGCGAGGTGGTCGTCTCCCGCTCCACGACTCTTCGCGGCTCGAAGAACTCGCACGCGTTCCGAACATCCTTCCGCGGGATGCGCGCCGGGATCGGCTCGGTGCATTCGAACCGACTCCGCGGATCAAAGTGGAGGCAATTCTTGCACGTGTGCAGATCCGCATGACACTTCGGGCACTCACTGTCAACAGGGATGCCAATCTCCACCGGGACAACGGCGCCGCAGATCGCGCATCGGAAGACTTCGCGAACGGTCAGCAGGTTCGGCTTCGGGAAGTCCCGCGAGCGTCGAACGGCGTGCAGCCACTCATCCTCCAGACGCTTCTGCCTTTCGCTCATACTCACTCCTCACGCCTCTTCTCGGGATATTGAACTCAGGGACGTCCAGTCCTTCGACCGGACACCGAGAACAACACCAGGCTCCATTATAGACCGACGCGCGCGTCCTGACAATTCTTCACGCCCACATCTGGGCGCAGCGGAGACGGCGCGCCAGCCGATCGGGACGTTCTCAGCTCAATCCGGAGACCCGCTCCGGCCGGATCTTATAGAGGACGCGGACCTCTCCCGGCTGGCGATACGGATACCTCTCCACGCCCAAATACTTCTGCGCGAGCCGATCAATGTGCGCCTCCGCCCCATCCTCGGTGATCTCAACGACGCGCCCCCGAACCTCCAGGTAGCGATACGGATTGTCGGGGTCCAGGATCACAAGCGCGACGCGCGGATCGCGCCGCATGTTGCGATCCTTCACGCGCCCGCGCGCCGAGTTCACGAGCACGTGCGCCCCATCGAAGTCGCACCACACGGGCGTCACCTGCGGGGAACCGTCAGGCATGAGCGTCGCCAAGACCGCGAACGCTCGCTTCTCGAAGAGGTCGAGATACGCGCTCGGGATCGTCTCCGACATCTCCGTCATCCTCCTGACCTCGAGCTTCGACGGCGAAGCGAATCAGTATATCGAACACGTCCGAGATTAGCAAATGTGCATTTGCGCCTCCCAACCGCGTTGACGCTGGCGCGATTTTGTGTATCATTCCCCGTATGATGGTCAAATGCCCGCGATGTGGGAAGCGCGTCCCATGGGAATCGAATCCGTACCGCCCGTTTTGCTCGGAACGGTGCAAGCTCATTGATCTGGGGATGTGGGCTTCGGAAGCCTACCGGATCGCCGGTCCTTCAGTCGCGCTCTCCTTGAAGAACCGCTCGGATGCCGAGTCCACCACCGACGAGGACGAACATGGTGACGGCGAAGCGAACGCCTGATCGTTCGGTTCGATCCGCCTCGGCGCGTCTGACGGCGCTGCTGGTGATCGCGGGGATGGTGGCGGCATGGGCCGTCTACGCGATCTTCTTCCGAGGCGGAGCCCGCCCTTCGACGGCCGCCATTGATGGCCTCCCTTGGGCACCGGAGGGTCATCGGCGCGCTTCTGATTTCCGCATCCGCACACTCGATGGTCGCGAGATCGCCCTCTCGGACCTTCGCGGTCGAGTCCTCATCATTGATTTCTGGGCGACGTGGTGTCCCCCTTGTCGTGACGAGATCCCGGTGCTCGTGGACTTGAAGAACGAGCATGGCGATCGGGGACTGGAGATTTTGGGACTCACCATCGAAGACCCGGAGCGCGATGCCGATGCCGTCCGGCAATTCGTCCGAGAATTCGGCGTCAACTATCCCATCAGCTTCGCCCCCGAGGGCATGTTCGAAGCCTTCGTCGGACCGGGCGATCACCCGATCCCGCAGACCTTCGTCTTCGACCGCGAGGGGAAGCTGCGCGATCATCTGGTGGGATACGATCCGGTGAGTGACGCCCGGCGGCTGCGGCGCACGATCGCTCGGCTGTTAGCGGAGTGAACGGAGGCGAGAGCGCAGCCTCCCTGAGGCGCTCGCCCACGCGAGGTGACGATCCCTGCCACCGGATCGCGTCCTGCAGTTCAGCACCGGGCTTGTCCGCGGACGAGGGGTTTGGGTATATTTTCTCCGCTCGATAGAGGGTTATGAGCGGTGACCGAACGACGTGGAGAGTGCTCGCGGGAGTGCGATGGCGCGCCGCGCTCATCGGCAGTGTGGCCGTATTTCTCGGCGCGACGGCCACGCTGTTGGTGACGCGCGAGCGCGCTTCGGGCCTCATCAACATCGCGACCGATCCCCCGAAGGCGACCGTCTTCATTGATGGCCGACGGATCGGACAGACGCCGCTGGTGGTCGAACTGACGGCCGGGACACATCACGTGGTCATCCGCAAGGAGGGGTATCGGCCGATCGAGCGCGAGATCTTCGCCGATCCTTCAGAACCAGAGGCCAACTACGATTTCGCCCTGGAGCCCGCGATCCCCCCGGAGGCCTCCGGCGATCGGCAGGAGCGCATCCGGCAACTCAAGCGCCTTGTGGAGGAAGCGCTTCGACGCGGAGACTACGTCGCCCCGGAGAATGCGAATGCGCTCTATTACCTCAATCAACTGCGACGCCTCGCGCCGGATGATCCCTTCGTCTCGGAGATGCGCGAGCGCATCCGTCACATCCTCCGCCAGCAGGCGGAGACCTCCCGTCGTCGAAGGCACCTCTCCTAGGTCGGAAGCTCGCCGCCGATCTTCGCGACGCTCCGCGGCGCTCAGGGATGGGGCGGGCGCTCCTGCGCGCGAATGAGCTCGCGCAATCTCCTCACCCGCTCGCGAACCTCAGCCGCATTAGTCGCGTTCGGGACTTCCTCGAGATATTTCTCCGATTGCTCCAACGCGCGCGCGTATTCTCCCCGTCGCAGGAAGAGGTTCGCCAGGTGCAGGCGCGCGATCGAAGATGTCGGAGGCGGGCCCAGAGAGATGGCTCGCTCCAACTCCGCCTGCGCGCGCTCCAGGTCCCCCGTCTGCATGAGCGCGATCCCGTGGAGCATGCGCGCGGACCAATTGGTCGGATCGAGCGTCACGGCCTGCCGCAGCGACGTCAGCGCGGCCTCCGGCTCCCTCTGGAGCAAATGCAGAAATCCCAGGTTCACATGCGGATGCGGGGTCTGCGGATCCACCTCGATCGCCCTCTGGAAAGCAGCGCGCGCTTCCGCGAGCTGGTTCAGGCGGAGATATTGGACGCCGAGATCGTTGAGCGCCTGGACATAGCGCGGGTGCAGCGCGAGCGCCCGCTGAAAGTGCGAGATCGCCTTCTGCGGATTTCCCTTGCGCGACGCCTTCGCCCCCTTCTCATATTCCTTTCGCGCCTCTTTCGGGATCGCCTCGCTCAACCGCGCGAGGGAGATCGTCCCACCGGCGCGCGGCGTGACGCCCTCCCGCTCCTTCTCCCGCAGGAAGACGTTCTGCGTGAAGACGCGTGCGATTCGACCGAAGACCTCGATGCGCTCGACTTCGGTCTCGTATCGGTCGTTCCCCCAGACGACAATCTCATAGGTCCCGTTGGGGACGGCGCGGAACTCGAAGTTCCCCAGCGAATCCGTGAAGGTCTCGCTCACGACGTTCTGCGCGAACGTGCGCAGGGTCACGCGCATCCGCTCCTCCACGGGAGCCCCTGTGGGGAGATAAACCCGACCTCGCACCTGATGAAGCGCGCTGCCGGGTGCCGGACGCCCTGACTCTCCCTGCTGAGCCCACGCCCCCCCGCCGAGCATGAGGATCGCGAAGATCGCATGAAGGATGCGGATCATACACCACGCCTCCTCCCCCGGGAGGAACGCTATCGAGGCGCGCCTCATCGGAACGGGACATCCACAAAGTGCCCTTTCAGCTTGCGATACGTCGTCTCCAGATCCTCAGGGAGAACGCGCGTCTCCGCGATGACGGTCGTGAAGTTCGTATCGCCGAACCATCGGGGCAGCACGTGCAGGTGAAAATGGTCGGCGATGCCCGCTCCCGCAGCTCGCCCCAGGTTCATCCCGAGATTCAACCCATGCGGGCGGTAGACCTCCATGAGCACCTTGCAGCAGTACTTGGCCAGATCGGTCATCTCATCAGTGATGCTCTTGGGGGCTTCCGCAAAGGAGGCCAAATGCGCATAGGGAGCGATCATCAGATGGCCCGTCGTGTAAGGGTAGAGGTTCAGGATGATGAAGTTCTCCCGCCCGCGATAGAGGATTAACGCCCGCTCATCATCCAGCCGAGGAGCCTCGCAAAAGACACACGCCTGCTGCTCCTCGGCGCTCGAGACGTACCGGAACCGCCATGGACTCCAGAGGAAATCCATGCTACTGATTGATCAGCTCCTTCAGCTCCTTCCCCGGCTTGAAATAGGGCATGCGCTTGGGGGGGA
>JBEPZV010000036.1:0-26488 GCA_041640655.1 bacterium | reverse complement strand
CAGGAATTCCGTGTGGATGAATCCCGGTTGGACCACAATGACGTGGATGCCGAAGGGCGCCAGTTCGCCTCGCAGCCCGTCGGAGATGGCTTCCACGGCGTGCTTGGTCGCATCGTACACGGCGGAGAAGGGGCGGGCGATGCGCCCGGCGACCGAGCTGACGTTGACGATGCGTCCGCCGCCCTGCGCGCGCAGGATCGGGATCACTCGCTGCGTGAGGGCGATGAGGGCGAAGAGATTCGTCTCAAAATTCCGCCGGATGGCTTCGATGGGGGTGCATTCGATCGGGCCGCGCTGTCCGTAGCCCGCGTTGTTGACGAGGGCATCCAGCCGCCCATACGCCTGCAGCGTGCGCTCCAGGAGGTGGCATCGGTCCCTCTCCACCGTGATGTCCGTTGGGACGGCGAGCGCGCGCCCGCCGGAAGCCGCGATCTCCTCGGCGATGCGCTCCAGCCGCTCTCGGCGCCGTGCGGCGAGGACCACGATAGCCCCCTGGCGCGCCAGGCGTCGGGCCGTCGCCTCGCCGATCCCTGAGGAGGCGCCTGTGATGAGGACGACGCGGTCGTTCACACGCGCGCGCTTCATGGGTAGTGGGCCTCCGGTTCTCGAGCGCCTGATCGGTTCACGATCTCAACGCCGCGTTGATGGCGACCAGAATGGGATCCCAGACGGGCGCGAAAGGCGGCGCGTAGCTGAGATCCAGCTGGCTCATCTCCGGCAGCGTCATCCGCGCGTGCAGGGCCGTTGCGAATACATCTATGCGTTTCGCCACGCCCTCGCGTCCCGCCATCTGAGCGCCGAGCAACCGATGCGTCGCTTCGTCGAAGATGAGGACGACGGTGATCGGCTGCGCGCCCGGATAGTATCCGGCGCGCGAGGCCGCGGTGACCACGACCCGCTTCGCCTTGAAGCCCGCGGCGAGCGCTTCCTGCAAGGAGAGGCCCGTGCGGGCGACTTCGAGGTCAAAGACTTTGACCACAGCCGTTCCGACGACGCCCGCGAAGGTGGCGTGTCGCCCGGCGGCATTATCGCCTGCAACCCGCCCCTGCTTGTTCGCCGCTGGCCCCAAGGGGATCCAAGCCGGACGTCCCGTGACGAGATGTTTCACCTCGCAGCAATCTCCGGCGGCGAAGACCCCCGGCACGCTCGTCTCTTGCCGCTCGTCCACGGCGATAGCCCCAGTGGGTCCCAGGGCGATCCCCGCCGCTTCAGCCAGGCGCACGTTGGGACGAATACCGATGCCGATCAGAACCAGATCCGCAGTCACACGTTCGCCGGAATCGGTGATGACCTCGCGGACCGTTCTGTGGGCGTCGCCCTCAAAGCCGGCGGCTCGGGTCTTCAGGAGCAGGCGCACGCCGTGCGCCGCCAGCTCCTGCTCGACGATTCGACTGATCTCCGGCTCCGTTTGCCCGAGGACGTGATCGAGGGCTTCGATGACCGTCACCTGGAGGCGGCGCGCCACAAGCGCTTCGGCCATTTCGAGCCCGATGTATCCGGCACCGAGGATGACGGCGCGCTGCGGACGATCTTCGGTGAGTGCTCGATGAAGCTGCAACCCATCGTTCAGGCTGCGCAGGACGAAGATGTTCTTGAAATCAACGCCAGGGAGGGACGGGCGAATGGGAACGGCACCGGTAGCGATGATGAGCCGATCGTAGGTGATCGGCTCGGTCGCCCCGCTTATGCGATCGCGCGCCAGGACGATGCGCTCGGCCGTTCGGATCTCTATCGCCTCCGTGTTCGTGCGCACGTCAATGCCGCGCTCCCGGCGGAAGTATTCGGGCGTGTAGACGATCAGTCGCTCGGGATCAGGCACCAGGCCGGCCAGAAAATAGGGGATCCCACACGCCCCATAGGAGACGTGCGGATCGCGCTCGAGAACGATCACCTCCAGAGCGGGATTGACGCGCTTGGCGCGCGCGGCCGCCGACATGCCGCCGGCGACCCCGCCGATGACGACCAGACGCGTAGCGTTTCCCGACATCGTCATCTGCTCCTACCTCGTGGTTCAGGCGGCGGCTGTGAGCGTGGCCTCCCGCGCACCCGAGACCCCTATGGCCGCAGCCGCTCGAGCTCCTCCAGATGTTCCTGCTCGTCCTGGAGGATATGCTCGATCGTCTCATAGAGCAAGCGCTGCTCGCGCGGGATCCGCTCGAGGATCTCTTGATAGAGCGCGATGGCTTTCTTCTCCTCCTCAATGTTGACGCGGAGGATCTCCTCGAGCGTCGTCGCCGGGATCAGGTCCTCCGCCGTGACGTCCATCGTCGGCGTCCCTCCGAGCCCGGTGATCCGATCGCGCAGATGGCGCGCATGGCTCTCTTCGTCCTCAGCGATCTCGTCCAACTGCTCGCGGATCGGCTTGGCGTAGGGGCCGGTGATGATGGCGGCATGCGTCTTATAGCGGATGAAGCACGCGTGTTCCTGAGCGAGCGCTTTGTTGAGGGCTTCCAGCATCTTCTCTCGGTCCATGCGTGATCTCCTTTCTCGATGATGTGAGTGCCTGCGTAAGGTAACCGATGCGCGCGCGCTCGGTCAAGGAGATGAGGGGAGGGCGCGCGGGCTCGCTGCTTGGAATTCGCGCGCGACTGCGATACACTAAACGTCCGGCGTTGAGCGCTCTCGCGCGGGGGGAAGGACCGATGGCGCGTCGAGACGATGTCCTGGCGATCATTCTCGGCGGGGGACAGGGAACGCGGCTTTTCCCCCTCACGAAGGATCGGGCCAAGCCGGCTGTCCCGCTGGCCGGGAAATATCGCCTGGTGGACATCGCCGTGAGCAACTGCATCAACTCGGGGATCACTCGGATCTACGTCCTCACGCAGTTCAACTCCGCTTCGCTCAATCGCCACATCTCGCGCACCTATCAGTTCGGGCCGTTCACCGAAGGCTTCGTGGACATCCTGGCGGCCGAGCAGACCTTGGAGAATCGCCACTGGTTTCAGGGGACGGCGGATGCCGTGCGTCGCGGGTGGCGCCATTTCGAGCAGTGGCGTGCGGAGACGTATCTGATCCTGGCCGGTGATCACCTCTACCGGATGGACTATCGTGATTTCATCGCGCATCATGAGCGCCGGGGGGCGGATGTCACGCTCTCGGCCGTCGCCGTCGAGGAGGAGCGGGCCTCCGACTTCGGCCTTTTGAAGATCGATGCCGAGGGGCGCGTCGTCGAATTCCGCGAGAAGCCCACGGGAGCGGCGCTGCAGCAGATGCGCGTGGATACGACGCGAGTCGGGCTCTCTTCCGAGGAGGCGGCGCGGCGGCCGTATCTGGCCTCGATGGGCATCTATGTCTTCCGCAAGTCGGTACTCAGAGCGTTGCTCGATGCGCATCCGCAGCATGTGGATTTCGGGCGCGAGATCATCCCCGAAGCGATCCGACGCTATCGCGTCCACGCCTATCTCTTCGACGGCTATTGGGAGGACATCGGGACGATCCGCGCGTTTTATGAGGCGAATATTGGCCTGACGCTCCCCCTGCCGAAATTCAACCTCTACGATCCGGATGCGCCGATCTACACGCATCCGCGTTATCTCCCCCCGGCCAAGATTCGGGAATGCCGCATCCACGACTGTCTCATCGCCGACGGTTCCATCCTCGACGGGGCGGAATTGGTGCACTGTGTCATCGGCATTCGGTCGCGCATCGGGCGCGGGGCGCGGCTTGTGCGCACGATCGTCATGGGGGCCGATTTCTATCAAACGCTCGAAGAGATCGAAGCCGATCGCGCTCGTGGTCTTCCTCCTGTGGGCATCGGGGAGAACACGGAGATCGTGGGGGCGATCATTGATAAGAACGCGCGCATCGGGGCGAACGTTCGGATCCTGAACGCTGAGGGACGACACCATGCCGATGGCGAGAACTGGTATATTCGAGATGGGATCGTCGTCATCCCTCGTCATGCTGTCATCCCGGATGGGACGGTCATCTGAGCGTGCGCCGAGGCCCCGCGCGTGCGGTCGGGAATATCCTCCGGAGGGACGCGCATGAGATCGGTGATCGAAACGGTGCGAGAGGTCTTCCGCGCGCGTTCATTCGAGCTGCTCATCGCCCTGCGGTATCTCACGGCGAAGCGGAAGCAAGCGGTGATCGCCGTCATCAGTCTGATCGCGATCCTGGGGATCGCGGCCGGTGTGGCGGTGCTGGTGATCGCGCTGGCGCTGGTGAATGGATTCAACCAGGATATTCAGGGGAAGCTGCTCTCAGGCACGGCGCATGTGAATCTTCTGCGCAGGGATGGACGTCCGATCCCCGATGAGCGGGCTCTTCGGGAGCGGATCGCGCGGGTGCCGGGCGTGCGCGCCGTGGCGCCGACGCATTATGAGCAGGTCTTCGTCTCCTATGCCGGACATGGGGTGGGGCTCATCCTGAAGGGCGTGGATGTGCGCGCGCCGCGCGAAGCCAATGAGGTGTGGCGCATCGCCGGTCGCGGCTCGGTCGAGCGGTTGGCTGAGGAGTCCGCAGAGGTACCCGGCATCCTGCTGGGGCGCGTCGTGGCGGAGGAGCTGGGGGTGAAGGTCGGCGACGTCCTGACGGTCATCCCCCCCCACGGGCGCCTGACGCCTCTGGGCGTGGTGCCGCGCCTGGGGCGGCTTCGGGTCGTCGGCATCTTCGCGTCCGGGCTCTACGAATACGATTCCTCCTGGGGATACATCTCCCTGGAGGCCCTGGGGCGGCTCTTGGGGACCGAACAAACAGTCACCGTCTTGCAGATGACGGTCGAGGACATCTATGCGGTGAAGGAGATCGCGCGCCGCATTCGAGAACTCGCCGGACCGGACTATACGACGACGGATTGGCAGGAGCTGAACCAGCCGGTCTTCGCCGCCCTGCAGATTCAACGGGTCGTCGTCGTCGTCGTCCTCACGCTGATGATCTTCATCGCCGCGCTGAACATCATCACGTCGCTCGTGATGATGGTCGTCGAGAAGACGCGGGACATCTCGATCCTTCGAGCGATGGGCGCGCGCGCTTCCTCGATCATGCGCATCTTCATGTGGCAGGGGGTCCTGGTCGGCGCCATCGGCACGGTGCTCGGGCTCGGTCTGGGCGTGACGCTCTCGCGGTTGGCGGATCAGTATCAGTGGATTCGGCTGCCGGAGACGGTCTTCTCGATCACGTATGCGCCGTTTCGCCCGCGCTTGGTGGATGTGGCGCTGGTGGCCGGGATCGCCCTGCTGATCAGCTTCCTGGCCACGATCTATCCCGCGCGGCAGGCGGCGCGGCTCAATCCCGTCGAGGGCCTGCGCTATGAGTGAGGCGCGTGCGTCATCGGTCCGGCGCGAGCCGGGCGCGACCCAGACGCGCATCCTGCTGCGCGCCGAGCGGCTCACCAAGGTCTACACGGATGGCCCCGAACCCGTGGAGGTCCTCCGGGACTTGGAGCTGAGCATCGCCGAGGGCGAGATGGTGGCCATCGTCGGAGCGTCCGGCTCGGGGAAGTCCACGCTGCTGCATCTGCTGGGCGGTCTGGATCGCCCGACGTCCGGACGCGTCCTCTTCGAGGAGTTTGACATCTTTTCCGGCGGTGAAGTAGACTTAGCTCGGTTTCGGCAGCAGACGATCGGATTCGTCTTTCAGTTTCACGGGCTGTTGCCGGAATTCACGGCGCTTGAGAATGTGATGATGCCGCTTCTGATCGGCGGCATGGATCGGGCGGAGGCCGCGCGGAGGGCGGCGGCGATGCTGGAGCAGGTGGGATTGGGGCATCGGCTCGCGCATAAACCCGCACAACTCTCCGGGGGGGAGCAACAGCGGGTCGCCCTGGCGCGCGCGCTCGTGCATGGACCGCGCCTGCTGCTGGCGGATGAACCCACGGGGAATCTGGATGCCCGAACCGGCGCCCTGGTGTTCGCCCTCCTTCAGGAGCTGCATCGGACCCGGCATCTGACCTCGATCATCG
This sequence comes from bacterium, assembly GCA_041640655.1. Lineage (GTDB taxonomy): Bacteria > Acidobacteriota > Blastocatellia > HR10 > HR10 > HR10. Next base: position 20,586 of record JBEPZV010000036.1, on the reverse strand, counting down.
CGACCCATAACGAACTGATCGCGCGCCGCTGCGATCGCGTGCTACACTTACATGACGGAATGGTGCGCGAGGAATCTTGAGGGGAAGCGAGGGGGCGATGTTTGAACGATATACGGAGAAAGCGCGACGCGTCATCTTCTTCGCCCGTTACGAAGCGAGTCAGATGGGGGCCTCGGCCATCGAGGCCGAGCATATCCTTCTGGGGTTGCTGCGGGAGGATAAGACGCTGGCGGCGCGATTCCTTCGATCGCCGTCGGCCGTGGATGTGATCCGGAAGGAGATCGAGAGCCGATCCGTGATCCGGGAGAAGGTCTCGACCTCATCGGTGGATCTGCCGCTCAGTCAGGAGGCCCGGCGCGTCTTGAAGTACGCCGATGAGGAGTCCGAGCGCCTGGGCCATCGGTACGTGGGGACGGAGCATCTGTTGCTGGGGATCTTGCGAGAGGAGAACAGCCTGGCCGCCGAGCTGCTCTACGAGCGGGGATTGCGGCTGCAGCACGTGCGCGAGGAGTTGATGCGCAGCAGCGTCGAGCGCTTTCAGCAGGCGAAGAAGGAGACGCCCCATCTGGCCGAGTTCAGCCGCGATCTGACGGAGATGGCCTTGGCCGATAAGCTCGATCCCTTGATCGGGCGCGAGGCGGAGTTGGAGCGCGTCATTCAGATCCTCTGTCGCCGGACCAAGAACAATCCCTGCCTGATCGGGGAGCCGGGCGTCGGCAAGACGGCCATCGTCGAGGGGCTCGCGCAGCGGATCGTGGCCGGGGATGTGCCGCCGTTCCTCAGGAACAAGCGCATCGTCGCCCTCGATCTGAGCCTCATCGTCGCCGGGACGAAATATCGCGGGCAGTTCGAGGAGCGCCTCAAGGCCATCATGCGAGAGTTGATCGAGAATCCGCAGTACATCGTCTTCATCGATGAGCTGCACACGCTCGTGGGGGCCGGCAGCGCCGAAGGATCTCTCGATGCCGCCAACATCCTCAAGCCGGCGCTCTCACGCGGCGAGATCCAATGCATCGGCGCGACGACGCCCGCCGAATTCCGTCGAACGATCGAGAAGGATCGGTCGTTAGAGCGTCGCTTCCAAGCCGTGAAGGTGGCGCCGCCAAGCGAGGAGGAGACGATCCGCATCCTGATGGGCATCAAGGATCGCTACGAGGCCTATCATCATGTTCGGTACACGGAGGAGGCCATTCGCGCGGCCGTGTACTACTCGAATCGGTACATCACGGATCGCTTCCTGCCCGACAAGGCGATTGACGTGCTCGACGAGGCGGGGGCGCGCGTGAAACTGCGGCAGGCGGCGGCGCTCATGAATCGACGGCCGCGCAGCTCCTCCTCAGACATCAGCCATTTCCTCTTCCGCTCGCGCTCGCGGCTGTATACGGACGAATGGGAGCCCGACTTCTTCGAAGATGAGCCCGTTGTGGATGTCGGGCGTGAGGACATCGAGGAGGTCATCTCCCGCTGGACGGGGATCCCCGTGACCTCGATCAAGGAGGAAGAGCAGCAGAAGCTGCTGCGGATCGAAGAGGAGCTGCACAAGCGGGTCGTCAGTCAGGACAAGGCCATCTCGGCCGTGGCGCGCGCCATTCGACGCTCGCGCGCCGGGTTGAAGAATCCGAATCGTCCGGTCGGGAGTTTCCTCTTCCTCGGACCGACGGGCGTGGGGAAGACGGAGGTGGCGCGCACTCTGGCCGAATTCCTCTTCGGCAGCGAGCGCGCCCTGATCCGATTCGATATGTCCGAGTTCATGGAGAAGCACTCGGTCTCCAAGCTCATCGGCTCGCCTCCCGGATATGTCGGTCATGAGGAGGGCGGACAGCTCACCGAGCGCGTCAAGCGCAATCCCTACTGCGTGATCCTGCTGGATGAGATCGAGAAGGCGCATCCGGACATCTTCAATATCCTGCTGCAAGTCCTGGAGGATGGGCATCTGACCGATAGCCTCGGCAACACGGTGGACTTCAAAAACGCCATCATCATCATGACCTCCAACATCGGCGCGCGCTTCATCCAGAAGCGTGGCCACGTGGGATTCCAAGCGACGCCCGAGCAAGCGCAGGCGAAGATCGAAGAGGAGGTCATGCACGCGGTCCGACAGACGTTCAATCCCGAATTCCTCAATCGGCTCGATGAGATCATCATCTTCGATCCGCTGACGGATGAGGATCTCTTGAAGATCGTGGATCTGCTCGTCTCGCAACTGAATCGCACGATGGCGAACGCGGGCATCGAGGTGCGCCTGACCGAGGAGGCCAAGCAGTGGATCGTGCGGAAGACCTGTTCGGACCGGAACTTCGGCGCGCGACCGCTGCGGCGCGCCTTGCAGAAGTACGTGGAGGATCCGCTCTCGGAGGCCATCATCCAGAAGCGCTTCGGCCCCGGCTCGGTCGTCGAGGTTTATCTTGAGGGTGACGCGCTGGCGTATCGTCCGGTGCCTGTTGAGAATCCGGACGATGCCGTGCTCGTTCGATGAGGCGTGAGCAGGAGCGGTGTCTTCTGAAGCCGGACGTGAGTCGCGTGAGCAGTGGGAACGAACTCGCGTCCGGTTCTTTTCGTCTTCTGACGCCCGCGCGCGGCGCGGGATGCGGCCAGGGGGAAGACGTATGAGACGAGTCGTCATCACCGTGCTCGCCGCATGGTCGCTCGTCCTCGCTTCAGGCCCGTCACGTCTGGCCCGTTCGCAGGTGACGGTCGAGGACGTCTTGATCCGAGGGAATCGCCGGCTGACGGCCGATTCGATCCGCTACTACATTCAGACCCGTCGGGGCGACCCCTATAATCCGGCGCAGATCGAGCGCGACATTCAAGCCCTGTGGGCGCAGAATCTCTTCCGCAATATTCGCGTCTACGTGCAGGATGGGCCCGAGGGGGGGAAGATCGTCACCTTCGAGGTCGAGGAGAATCCGATCATCCGCGACCTGAAGTTCGTCGGCCTCAAGTCCGTGCAGGAGAGCGACGTGCTCCAGCGCTTCCGCGAGCGGCGCGTGGGGGTGAGTAAGGAGGCGATGTGGGATCCGGCCAAGGGGCAGGTCGCCAAGCGCGTCCTGAAGGATCTGCTCGCGGAGAAGGGGAAGCCCGAGGCCACCGTGGACATCGAGGTCGAGGAGCTCTCGACGGCCGCCGTGGCCGTGACCTTCCGGATCAATGAAGGACCGCGCGTGCGCGTCGTCAAGATCGAGTTCGAGGGGAATCAGGTCTTCTCCGACAAGAAGCTGCGCAAGGCGATGAAAGAGGTGCGGCAGGCGGGCTTCCTCACCCGCTTCACCTCGCGCGATATCTATCATCCCGAAGCCCTCAAGCGGAGCCTCGAGCGCGTCCGCTTCTTCGTCCTCGCCGACAACGGCTACATTGATGCGCAGATCGGCGAGCCGAAGGTCGAGATGATTCAGCAGGGTGGGGGGATCCCCTTGCCCCTCTTCCGCAAGCCCAAACGGGGGCTGAAGATCACCATCCCCATCCACGAGGGCAAACAGTATCGCTTCGGCAAAATCGAGGTCGAGGGGAACACGCTCTACACGGATGAGCAGATCCTGCGCCTCATCGGCTTGAAGACCGGGGACGTCGTGCGTTCGACGGTGATTCAAAAGGGCGTCTTCGAGACGCTCAAAGACCTCTATGGGGCCAACGGGTACATCCAGATGACGGCCAGTCCCCGGCATGAGCTGCGCGATGACCCGGATGATCCCAAACGGGGGATCGCCGATTTCACCATCGAGATCGAAGAGGGGCGACAATTCGTCCTCAATCGGCTGGAGTTCACCGGCAATACGAATACGCGCGATAAGGTCCTGCGCCGCGAGATGCTCGTCGCCGAGGGGGAGGTCTTCAATCAGTATCTCTGGAAACAGAGCCTGCTGCGGCTCAACCAACTCGGCTATTTCGAGGAGATCAAGGAGGAGCACGCCACCTTCCGCACCAACGATCGCGAGGGCTTGCTCGACATCGAGCTGAACGTGAAGGAGAAAGGGCGGAATCAGATTCAGTTCACCGGCGGAGCGAGCGGCATCGGCGGCAGCTACGTGGGCATTGATTATTCGACGAATAACCTCTTCGGCTATGGCGAATCGCTCACCTTCAGCTTCGCGCAGGGGAATCTGCAGCGCTACTTCCTCTTCTCCTTCACCGAACCGTATGTCCTGGATCGGAACGTTTCGCTCGGATTCAGCGTCTTCGCCCGCAGCTACGATTTCTTCGGCGGCGGTCTCGGCATCTTGAGCGGGGGATTCTTGAGCCCTGGCCTCTTCGGCTTACGGGGGGAGTCGCTCTTCAAGGACAAGACGGCTGGCTTCAGCATCTTCATGAGCACTCCCTTGGCGACGCTCACCAAGCGGTGGTGGCGGCTGGGGCAGTTCTCCCGCGTCGGGCTCTCCTACTCCTACAGCGCCAATTCGATCGAGGATCCGCCGGTCAACCGCGATGCCGATCCGAACAACGACATCCCGGTCACGTTCCGTCAGCCGAATATCCGCACGAGCATGCTCGTCCCCTCCTTCACCTACAACACGCTCAACAGCTTCCTGGATCCGACCTCGGGCAAGAGCCTCCTCATCTCGGTCGGCGTGAGCGGAGGCTTGCTGGGTGGGAACGTGCGCCTCATTCAGCCGACGGTCGAGTTCAAATACTTCCGTCCGGCGGGGATCAAGTTCCTCGGCAAAGACACGGTCATCGGCATGCGCGTCCTGGCCTCGCACATCACCAACTATGGTCGGCCCTTCGATTCCAATTCGCTCGCCTTCGTCGGCGGAGTCCCCATCTTCAGTCGCTTCTTCCTCGGCGGCGAAGATTCCATTCGCGGCTTCGGCATTCGCTCGGTCTCGCCCGTCGTCCCGGTCCTGCAGCGCTTCACGTCGCAGAATGTGGAGGCGATCTTCGCCGATGATCCTGATCCCTTCAAGACGACGCGGACGCTGCCCGTTGTGCCGGACACGGCTCCGGCGCCGTCGCAGCGCCCCTTCATTCGGCAGAGCGTCCTGGAGAAGTTCGTCTTCACCGACGAACTGCTGACGCGCACGCTCGTCCCCGTGGGGGGGGATACGCAGCTCCTCTATAACTTCGAGTATCGCATTCCGTTGGCCGGGCCGCTCTCGGTCGCCGCGTTCTTCGACATCGGCTCGGCCTTCAATCTGAAGGGCTATCGCGATCAGCAGATCGTCAGCACGCCACTGCCGCAGTTCATCAGCCCGCTGTTTGTCGCGAGCCGTCGGGTGATCCCCTTGGGTCATCAGTTGCTCACGGAGTTGGCGTCTTTCGAGCAGATCCTCCTCAATCCGAATGGATTCTTGGCGACGCCCGAGGAGGTGCGGATCGCTCAACGCGCCCAGGGGAAGCTGCCGAGCGAAGTGCCCGATGGGTTCACGCAGGTGAAGATCCGCGCGCTCGGGCACACCCGGAGCGAGATCCTGCTCTCGGAGGGTGTCCGCGGATTGCGCGGATTGCGCGATTATCGCGCCTCACTCGGCATCGAATTCCGATTCCAGATGCCGGTGATCAACATCCCCTTCCGCTTCATCTGGGCCTATAACCCGAACGCGAAGACGACGCCTGGGCCGAACCAAATCTTCTTCGAGGAGAAATCCGTCTTTCGCTTCAGCATCGGGCGCACGTTCTGAATCACCAGAGGAAGGGGAGGAGTCGGGCCGTCCGCCGTTGATACTCCTGATAGTGCGCGCCGAACGCTTCGCTGAGCGCCGCCTCTTCGATCCTGATCCGGTAGAGGTAAGCGATGAGTGCGGGGACCCAGAGCATGAGTATCCCCACCCGATGTCCGACCAGAAGCGGCCATCCGAGGAAGAAGAGCAGAATGCCCAAATACCCCGGATGCCGGATGTAGCGATAGAGGCCGCGTTGAATGAGTTGGTGATCGGGGAGGATCGTCACGCGCGCCGTGAAGAAGCGACCGAGGGTGCGCTTCGCCTGCCAGCGGATGAAGATTCCGATGGCCGCCAGGAGACCGCCGAGGACATTCCCTATCCCATTCCACAGCAGGTGGCAGAAGGTCTCCGGCGCGCTCGCCGTCGTGAGCGCTACGGACAGTATCCCGATGGCCTGCACGATCCCCAGCTCCAGCAGGGAGTGGCGGTCCCGCCGATCCTTCGGCCCCAGGGGCAGGCGTCCCAGGACGATCTCCGCCACCCCGCACGCTCCGAGGCTGATCCAAAAGAGCGCGTGAAATACCGAACTCATATCTGCGGCCCGCGTCAGGACCACGGGTGGCTGCGCGCGTCAGTCCCCAGGCGGGAAGTGTAACGAAGGATGTCCCCTCTCATCGAGCGGCGGCGTGGTCCTTCGCCACGTGGGAGATCGCGCTCGGTGCTTTGCCGCCGACGCGGCATCGGGCACAATAATCGGTTCGCCGAGGTGTGGAGTGGTATGGCGCAAGAGGCGGCTCGCCGTCGAGAGCAGCGAGGGCTCCTCATCGTGGGGAAGGGAGCTCTCAGCCTCCTCTTGCTGTGGGTGTTGTTCCGGCGAGCGGATTTGGGAGAGATGATCCGCACCCTCGCCGGAATTCGCCTGGAATTCTTCCTTCTGGCGCTGGCGCTCTATATCGGCGGCCAGTTGCTGAGCGCCCTTCGATGGAAGGTCCTCACTGTGCCCTTGGGCCTTTCGATCCCCTACGGGCGATTGGCGGCGCTCTACTTCCTGGGCATGTTCTTCAACTTCTTCCTCCCGACGGTCATCGGCGGCGACGCGGTGAAGGCGTACTATCTGGCGCGCCAGACGCGTGACTCCGTGCGTGCGCTCGCGTCGGTGTTCATGGATCGCAACACGGGGTTGTGCGCCCTGCTGCTCATCGCTCTGGTGGCCGCCATTGCCGGGCGCGTCGCGTTCTCCGATCGCGCGCTCGCCGTCCCACTGGCGGGCGCATTTCTTCTCTATCTCGGCGTCAACCTTCTGCTCTTCATCGAAGCCCCGTATCGCGCGCTCGTGCGATGCTTCACCGCGCTGCGGCTTCCGTCGGGAGCCGCGCTGGCGGATCGAGCCCATGCGGCGCTTCGCACCTATCGTTCGTCTCCGGCATCGGTCGGAAAGGCCCTCGCCCTCTCGCTCGCCTTTCACCTGCTTCTGATCGGGCTCAACTATGCGAATGCGCGGGCACTCGGCCTGAGGCTCGATCTGCTCCCCTTCTGCGTCTTCATTCCGATCATCTCGCTGTTCAGCATGTTCCCGATCACGATGTATGGTCTGGGGGTGCGCGAGTACGCCTTCGTCGCGCTCTTCTCCACGCTCGGACTCGCGCGCGAGGCGAGCCTGCTGCTGGCGCTGCTGTGGTTCGTCGTGACGCTGTTGGCGAGCTTGCCCGGCGCCGTCCTGTACGTCCTCGTCCGGCATCGCCCGTCGGTGGAGGGGCCGGCACCTGGGGCGGGATGACCGTCATCGGACGACGAAGTTCTTCGGCCACTGTACGAAGTAGACCTCAATTCGGGGCTTTCCCGCGCGCTCGACGACGCGCTCGAAGCGCAGGCGCCCGAGCGAGAAGTCGGACAAGAGCGAAGGGATCACCTGCTCCGAGTGATAATGCGCTCGAACGGGAAGACCCAGCTCGCGCCTCACCTCATTCACGATGGTCTCGCAGTCGCCCGGTTCGGAGGCCCCCTGCTGGCCGATCGGATCGCGCCGGTCTTCGACAGCGTGCACCAGCTCGTGCAGGAGGACGAAGCCGAGATCGAAGGCCGCCAGGGCTTCGGGATGCCCGGCCAGGTATTGAAAGTCGTCGAAGTCCAGCAGGAGAGTGAACCTGGGGATGACCTCGCCCGAGGTCAGGTGATACAGAGCGTCGCGTCGAATCGCGGCGAACGCGACGCTGAATGAACGGCTGTGATCTTCGAGCACGATCGCCGTCGTGCGCACGGCCTTGAGCACGAGGGTGCGCGCCGTTGCTGAGCCTGTGCCGCTCTCGCGTATTTCTCGCAGGCAGAGCACGGTGTCCTCTTCGAAGTGAATGCCCCGCCATCCGGTCACGCGTTCGAGGCTGGCGCTGATCAGATCGAGCTTCTCCCGGCTGAGGCGGCGGGCGCCGTCCGAGCTATTGAAGATGCCCGTTCGGACGAAAACTCCGCTCTCGGCGGGAGCCGAGACAGCTCCGCGCGCGGGCATCAGAAGCAGCGCGAGCGCGCATCCCCCGCCGAGCAGATACCGGAATCCCGACGAGCGCAGCGCGCGCGGACAGCGCGTGAGGACAGATGAGCGCTCTCTGCTCCCCCACAGAGCCCGCTCCATGACTCCTCTCCCCGTTCACCGTAAGGACGAGGCAAGCGCTATGCCGAGGATGGAGATCGCGGGGTGCTCTCAATCTGTTGAGGAGTAGAGGCTTGACGCCCTCGCGCCTCTCCGGGTGATGGAGGCGCCTCTGGGAACTGCGAGGAAATTCCCATCCCGGGGGAGAAATCGCCCATCCCCCGGATGGGCCGGACAGAAGCAGGAGACCATGACGGCGGGGCTCAGTCGGCACTCTCGCTCGCCGTCTGTTGATGCAACAGCGGAGCCGGTTCCATCACGGCCTCGGGGACGCGCGCGGGTCGTCGGAGCAGCACGCGGCCCAGCCACTGGCCGAGGTCATCGAAGAGGCTGTAGACGACGGGGATGACCAACAGCGTCAAGGCCGTCGAGGTCAGCATGCCGCCGATGACGGCCACAGCCAGTGGGGCTCGCGTCTCCCCGCCTTCGCTGAAGGCTAACGAGACGGGCACCATGCCGGCGATCGTCGTGATGGCCGTCATCAGGATGGGGCGCAGGCGAATCGGCCCCGCCTGCAGCAACGCCGCCGTACGCTCCAGGCCGCGCGCGCGCAATTGATTCGTGAAGTCCACAAGCAGAATGGCGTTCTTCGTCACAATGCCCACGAGCATGATGATCCCCAGGTAACTGAAGATGTTGAGCGTCTTCCCCGTCAGCAACAGCAGACCGAAGACGCCCACCGTGGCCAGCGGCAGCGAGAGCATGATCGTGAACGGGTGAATGAAGCTCTCAAATTGCGCGGCCAGGACCATGTAGATGATGAGGATCGAGAGCGCGAGCGCCGTGCCGAGGTATTGAAACGAGCGTTGGAACTCGCGGCTCCGACCGGCCAATTCCGCCCGATATCCGGGCGCATTCGGCAGCGTCTCGGCAATGAGCTGTCCGACTTCAGCGAGCGCCTCCCCTTGCGCCTTCCCTTGCACGTTCGCATAGAGCGTAGCGGCGCGTTGCCGATTATAACGGTTGATCACATTGGGGCCGGCGCCCTCGACGACCTCGACGATGTTGGAGAGTTTCACCCGGCGCCCATCACGAGAGAGAACGAAGATGCGGTCCAGGTCACTCGGCAGGTCGCGGTCGCCGGGGAGCGCGCGAACGTGAATGTCGTATCGTTCGCCCCCCTCCTTGAACTTGGCGATGTCCACCCCGCCCATGATGACGTTGATCGCTTGCGTGATCGTGACGACATCCAGGCCGAGATCCTCGGCCTTCTCCCGATTGATGTAGACCTTCGCCTCCGGCTTCGTCAGCTCGAGATCCGTATCAATGTCCACAAAGCCCGGGCTTTGCTTGAGCCGCTGCACGATATGGTTCACCCGGGTCGCGAGGTCCTCCAGAGAAGGGCCCTCCACAATGTATTGCACATCGGTGCTGCGCTGGCCGCCTCCGATCGGCGTGACGGGCTCGACAGACACGGTGAGATCGGGAATCGCACTGAGTTCCTGTCGGAGAGTATTCATGAGCTGCTGCTGGGAGACCCGGCGTTCGCTCTTCGGGACGAGACTCACGAACATGATGCCTTGATTCGTGCTGCCGAAGAAGCCCGTCCCCACGAAGGCGCCGCGCACCTCGGGATGGGAGAAGAGGATTCGCTCCGCCTGGCGGGTGACGGCGTCTATCCGCTCGATGGACCATCCGAGCGGCGTCTCGAAGCGCACGATGAAGCGGCTCTCATCCGCTTGCGTGAAGAACTCCCGCCCGATGAAGCGAGAGAGGCCGAGCGAGAGAACGAACAGCAGCAGCGCGCTCAGGACGACAAGGGCGCGCCGACGGAGCGCGAAAGCCAGGGCCGATCGGTACGCGCGCTCCACGGCGCGGAAGCCCTGTTCCAGGGCCATGTAGATCGGACCGTGACGCTCCTCCAGGCGCATGAAGCGCGAGCAGAGCATCGGCGTGAGCGTCAGCGAGACCACGAGCGAGATAAGGATGGCGATCACCACTGTCAGCCCCATCTGGATGAAGAAGCGTCCGATGATCCCCTTCATGAAGGCGACCGGCAGGAAGACGGCGGCGATGCTGAAAGTGGCGGCGATCACGGCGAAGGCGATCTCCCGCGTCCCCTCGCGCGCGGCCACCAGGCGCGGCTGGCGCAATTGCTCCATATGGCGGAAGATGTTCTCCAAAACCACGATGGCGTCATCAATGACGATGCCCACGGCCAGCGAGAGCGCCAGCATCGTCATGTTGTTGATCGTGAAGCCGAGGGCATTCATGAAGGCGAACGTCCCGATGAGCGACGTCGGGATGGCGACGACGCTGATCAGGGTCGTGCGCGTGTTACGCAGAAAGAGCAGGATGACGAGCGAGGTCAAGAGGGCGCCGAAGAGGATGTCGAACTGCACGTCGCCCATGGACTTCTTGATGAACTCCGAGGCATCGAAGGCGATCTTCACGTCCAGTCCGGGCGGCAGCTCCCGTTGGATCTCAGCCAGGGCCGCTTTCACGCGATCGGCGACCTCGACCGTGTTGGTCCCCGATTGTTTGCGCACGCCCAGGCCGATGGCGGGTTTCCGATTGAATCGGCCGATGGTGCGGGTGTCTTCCTCCCCATCCTCCACACGCCCGAGATCGCGCAAGCGCACGGGAACGCCCTGCCGATAGGTGACGACCAGACCGCTCAGCTCCTCGACCGAGGTGTATTCGCCCATGACCTTGATGGTGAGTTCCTGCTCGCGATTCTCGATGCGTCCGGCGGGCAATTCCACGTGTTTGGTCTGAATGGCGCGCACGACGTCCAGAGGCGAGAGCCCGTAGGCCTCCAGCCGATCCTGATCCAGCCACACGTGGATCTCTCGATCCCGGAATCCGCCCAACAGGATCGAACCCACGCCGCGCACCATCTGCAGGCGCTCTTTGATCACCTTATCCGCGTAGTAGGAGAGCTCGCGATACGACCGATCGCCGGTGACGGCGATCCACATGATGGGGTTGGCCGTGATGTCGAGCTTTTGCACGACAGGGGGCTCGATGTCTCGCGGCAGGCGCGCGGTGGCGACGGCGACCTTCTCCCGCACCTCTTGAGCGGCGACGTCAATGTCCTTTTCGAGGACGAAGGTCACGATGACCTGCGACAGACCCTCGAAGCTCTGCGAGCGAATCTCGTCCACGCCCTCGATCGTGCTGATCTCCTCCTCGATGACGTCGGTGACTTCGCTCTCGATGACTTCGGGACTCGCGCCGCGCAGGATCGTGGTGACCGTGACGACGGGGAACTCGACCTCCGGATAGAGATCCACGCCGATCCGCTGATACCCCACGATGCCGAAGATGAGGAACGCGGCGATGAACATCGTGGTGAGGACGGGGCGTTGGATGGCTGTGTCCGAGAGCTTCATGACAACTCCTCCTTCATCCGGAGCGCGCGACGCGCACGCGCGTGCCCTCGCCGAGCCGGTCCAGGTTCGAGAGGATCAGGCGCTCGCCCGGGCGCAGGCCTTCGAGGACTTCGACATCGGTGTTCACGCGGGCGCCCGTTTTGATCAGCCGTTCGCGGGCGCGATCCCCCTCCAGCACGAAGACCTTCGCCAATCCCATCGAGGTGATGATGGCGCGAGCGGGGATCAGAATGGCTTTCACTCCGGGTTCGACCACGACCTGAGCGCGCGCGAAGTATCCGGGTCGCAGTCGGCCACCTGGATTTCTCACCTCGGCCTCGAGCGTGATCGAGCGCGTCTCGCTGCGCGCCGAGGGGCTCACGCGCACGATCGTCCCCTGGAACGTCTCGCCGGGGACGGCGTCCACCCTAAACGTGAGGCGACGGCCGAGGCCGACGCTTCCGGCATACCGTTCCGGGACGTCGGCGCGCAAGCGCAAGGGATCAATCTTCACCAGCGTCACCACGCGATCGTTGCGGCGGAGCAGTTCGCCGAGCGCTGTATGGCGGGCGACGACGGCCCCGGAGATGGGCGCGCGGATCACCGTCTTCTCCAGTTCGCGTCGCGCCAGGGCCACGCGCGCGTGCAGTTGTTCTAATTGGGCGAGCAGGCCGCGCACCTCCTCCAGCGCCGATTCGTAGCGCGCTTCGGCGATGCGCAAGGCGGCCTCCGCTTGATCGAACTCTTGCTGCGAGACGACACCCCGATCCCGCAACTGCCGAATTCGCTGGAACCGCAAACGGGCATCATCGTAGGCGGCTCGCGCCTGGCGCACGATCGCCGTCTCCTCCGGATCAATCCGATCGCGATCCGGAGGCATCCCCAGGCGGGCGCGCACTTGTCGCACGGTGGCTTCGGCCTCGGCCAGCCGCAGCTCGAAATCGCGGCTCTCCAATCGGGCCAGGACCTCTCCGCGCCGGACGACGCTCCCCATATCCACGCGCAGTTCGACGACCCGACCCTCCACCTCCGTGGAGACGACGACTTCCTCATCCGCCGCGAGCGTCCCGACGATCTCGATCTGGCGATCGAACGTGCGCTCGGCGACCGGGACGACTTCCACCTCGACGGCTTGATCTGCGGGCGTCGAGCGCGGCTGCGCGCGATCGCCCCGATCTCGACAGGCGATGACCGAGAGCAGGAAGGCGAACAGGGTCAAGGGCCACAGATGCCGATTCATCGAGCGCGTATCCTCCGAGAAGATGAGGGATTTCGGCGCGATCCGCGCGCGACGCCCTCCAGAAAGAGCGTGGCGAAAGCGCGCGCCGCCGTGCGGTCATCGAGATTCAGCAAGCGCCCGGTGGGATCGAACAGCTCGCGCACCAGCGCGTGATGGGCGATCATCCCCAGGAATGCGCGGGCGGCCACGCGCGGGTCCACCCGACGGAACGCGCCTTCGCGAACGCGATGGCCGATATAGGCGGCCAGCTCCTCGAACATCTCCGCGACGTGCGTCTCATAGACCATGCGGCTCAGCTCGTGCCCTTCGAGCGCGCTGAAGAGCATCAGGCGGACGAAGCTCGGGTCCTCGTGGTACATCCGCAGGATCTCCTCAGCCAGGCGAGTGAAGAACGCTCGATCGTCCCGATGAGCCATCGCCTCCTGAAGCTCTTGGTGAAAGGAGCGGTGGCATTCCTTCATCTTGGAATCAATGATGGCCGCGTAGAGGTCCTGCTTCGTCGGGAAGTGGCGGAAGATGAGGGCTTCGCTCACACCGGCCGCCAGGGCGATCTCTCGGGTCGTCGTTCCCTCGAACCCCTTCTGCGCGAACAACGCGATGGCGGCCCGGATGATCTGCTGACGCCGATCCTCGGCCGAGAGACGTCGAGATTCGATCGCCGCTGTCGTCCCTGCGCCCATGACCGACGGCTCCTCGAAAGTAAGTACATACTTACCACACGGGCCCGCCTTTCGCAAGGCGGCGCGCGCGCCGTAGAATCATCGCTCGTCACGCTCCCGCCATGGGGGCTCGCGCGTGAGGAGGAGAAGATGATCGCGATGCTCGCGGGTGGAACCGGAGCGGCCCGATTCTTGCGCGGGCTGCTCGCGGTGATCCCTCAGCAGGACCTCACCCTCATCGTCAACACCGGGGACGATACCGAAGTGTGGGGCCTGCACATCTCGCCGGACCTGGATACGCTCATGTATCAACTGGCGGGTCTTCTCGATGAAGCGCGCGGTTGGGGCGTTCGCGCCGATACGTTTGCGTGCTTGGCGATGATGGGGCTTTACGGAGAGCCCACATGGTTCAAGCTCGGCGATCGAGATGTGGCGACGCATCTGGTTCGGACTCAGCTCCTGCGAGAAGGGCGCTCGCTCACGGAGGTGACGGCGACGTTGTGCCGATGCCTGGATGTGCGCGCGCGCGTGCTGCCGATGTCCGATGATCCCGTCCGCACGCGCATCCGGACGTCGGTGGGCGTACTCGCCTTTCAAGAATTCTTCGTGCGCGAGCGGTGGCAGCCCGAGGTCACCGGTGTCGAGTATTGGGGGCATGAGCGCGCGCGCCCGGCGCCGGGGGTGATCGAGGCGATCTGCGACGCTCAAGGGATCCTCATCGCGCCGAGCAATCCCATCACGAGCATCGGCCCCATCCTCGCCGTCCCCGGCCTGCGGGAAGCGCTCAAGCGGGCGAGCGCTCCGGTGCTGGCGATCAGTCCGATCATCGGGACGGAGGCCGTGAGCGGTCCGGCGGGAAAGCTGATGCGCGCCTGCGGGTATGAGGTCTCGCCGCTTGGGGTCGCGCGCTTTTACGCGGGGATCGCCGATCGGCTCCTCATTGATGAGCGAGACGTTGGCTGGCGCGAAGCGATCGAACACCTGGGCCTGCGCGTCTTCACGGCGCCGCTGCTGATGAGCGATCGGGAGGCGGCAGTGCGGCTTGCGCAAGTGGCGCTCGCCTGCCTACACTCTGAGGCTTGATCTGGGCAGTCGTTCCGGTCAAAGACTTCGACGCGGCGAAGCAGCGGCTGCGCGCGACGCTCGCCCCGCATGAGCGTCGGGCGCTCGCTCGCGCGATGCTCGTGGATGTACTCGCCGCGCTCGCGCGCGTCCGCGCGCTGGATGAGCTCGTCCTCGTCACACGCGAGCCGGATGCCATAGCACTTGCCCGACGCTTCGAGGCCCTGATCCTCTCGGAGCCCGAGAATCGCGGTCAGACGGTGGCCGTCGAGCGCGCGCTCGACGAAGCGCACCGGCGCGGCGTGCGAGCCGTGCTCGCGCTGCCCGGCGATGTGCCGCTCATCACTCCGGCAGATGTGGAGGCGATCCTTCGGGCCGGCGAGCGCGCGGACGTCGTGCTCGTGCCCTCGCGCGATCGTCGAGGGACGAACGCCCTGTGGCTGCGTCTGCCCGCGAGGCTTCCCTTGCGCTTTGGGGAGGAGAGCTTCCGCTTCCACCGGCGCGCGGCCGAGGAACGGAAGTTGCGCGCGGCTGTCCTCGACCTGCCCCGCATCGCCCTGGATGTGGATGCCCCCGAGGACCTCAGCGAACTCGCGCGCCGATATGCTGAGGAAGGGGAACATCTGGCGCATTCGCACACGGCCCGGCTGTTGGAGGGTCTGTCATGGCGCGTGCGATTCAGGTGATCGGCATCGAGGGATTACCCGAAGTGCGGCCGGGCGATGACCTGGTGGCGTTGCTGCTTGACGCGCTGGCCGCCGAAGGGCTCGCTCTCGAGGAGGGAGACATCGTGGTCCTCACGCAGAAGATTGTCTCCAAGGCCGAGGGGCGGCTGATCGCGCTCGCGGAGGTCGAGCCCTCGGCATTCGCGCGCACGGTCGCCGAGCAGACCGGGAGAGATCCGCGACTCACCGAGGTGATCCTGCGTGAAGCGCGGCGCATCGTGCGCATGGATCGGCAGGTGCTTGTGGTGGAGACGCGACAGGGTTTGGTCTGCGCCAACGCCGGCGTGGACCGATCGAATGTGGGCGAGGGGCGCGTGGCGCTCTTGCCGCAAGATCCCGATGCCTCGGCGCGCGCCATTCGAGAGGAGATCAAACGGCGTGTGGGCGTCGAGGTCGCCGTCCTCATCACGGATACGTTCGGTCGGCCCTGGCGCGAGGGCTTGACCGAAGTCGCCATCGGGGTGGCCGGGCTGGCGCCGCTCAAGGATTATCGCGGGCATCGCGATCGCTTCGGGTTGCCACTTCACGCCACGCTCGTGGCCGTCGCCGATGAGCTGGCGTGTGCGGCCGGTCTGGTGATGGAGAAGCTGGCGGGGATTCCCGCGGCGATCATCCGTGGCTATGTGTATGAGCCGCAAGAGGGGACCGCCGCCGCGCTCGTGCGTCCGCCCGAGCGCGATCTCTTTCGCTGAGAGGAGAGATCGGTGAGAATCGCCGTCATCGGAGGAACGGGAAAAGAAGGACGCGGGCTCGTGTTGCGATTGGCCGCGTTGGGCGAAGATGAAGTGCTCATCGGTTCGCGCCAGGCGGAGAAGGCGCGAGCGACGGCCGAGGAGATGAATCGCCGATTGGGTCGAGCGGCGGTCACGGGATTGGAGAATCGCGAGGCGGCGCGCGCGGCTGATCTCGTGTTCCTCTGCGTGCCTTATGTCGCGCACGAGGAGACGCTGCGGGCGATCGCGCCGGAGCTTCGGGGGAAGATCCTCGTGGACACGACGGTGCCGCTTGATCCGCAAAACCCCCTGCGGTTGAAGCGACGGTCGGAACGTTCGGCGGCTGAGGAGGCGCGCGCGCTTTTGAACGATGCCGCTTCAGTCGTCGCCGCCTTTCAGAACGTCTCGGCCGTGGCTTTGCAGAATCTGCAGCACGCCGTTGACTGCGACATCTTGGTCTGCGGCGATGATCCTGCGGCGAAGGCCCTGGTGATTGGGCTCATCCGTCGGTTGGGCATGCGGGCATTTGACGCCGGCCCCCTGGAGATGGCGCGCGCCGTCGAAGCGATCACGCCGCTCTTGCTCTCGCTCAATCGGCGCTACGGCTCGCGGCGGGCCGGCATTCGCATCACGGGCGTGGAGGAGGACCCGACCTCTTCGACGCGGTGAATCGCGAGCGCTCTGCGCGGGCCGATCTCCGGGCGATGATCCCTCGCTCCTTGTCTCCTCCTGCGGTCGGGTGATACACTCTCGCCGAAGATGCGGCGGGAGTGGAGAAGATGGATTCGGTCATCAAACTGACGGTCGCCGATTAGGCTTGTTTCTTCTCCCGAGGGGCGGAGGAGCTGATGAAGAGACCGAAACTCACGCGCGACCCCTACGGCCTGGTGGGCACCGCCCTGGCCCATCGGTACCATCTGGAGGAGTTGGTGGGAATCGGCGGGATGGGCATCGTCTATCGCGCACGCCATCTGGTGACGACGGCGACGGTGGCGGTGAAGGTCCTCAAGCCGGATCTGGCGCTCGCCGATCCCGAGTTGGTCGAAGCCTTCTTCAAAGAGGCGAAAGCGACCGTGGGACTGGACCATCCGTACATCGTCCGGGTCACCGATGCCGCCATGACGGACGACGGGCTTCCCTTCCTCGTCATGGAGTGGCTCTCCGGGCGCACGCTGGAGGAGGAGATCCGACGACGGGGACCTCTGCCGCCGGAACAGGTGGCGACATTCTTGGAGCAGATCGGCGAAGCGCTCGCTCATGCCCACGCGCGGGGCATCGTGCATCGGGATTTGAAGCCCGCCAACTTCATGCTCGTCACCGATTACAAGGGCGAGCTGATCCCGAAGATCCTCGACTTCGGGATCGCGAAGGTGCTCCATTCGACGGCGAGCGCGCGCGTCAGTCGCGCCATGGGAACGGTGCATTATGCCTCGCCCGAACAGTTTCGGGCGGGAGCGGCCATTGATCATCGGTCGGACATCTACAGCTTGGGGATCGTGGCCTATCAGATGCTCACCGGGCGCGTGCCCTTTGACGCGGCCTCCGTCGAGCGGGTGATCTATGAGCATCTGCATGTGCCGCCGCCTTCGCCCCGAGGCTTTCGCCCGGATCTCCCCCCGGCCGTTGAGGATGTGCTCGAACGCGCTCTGGCCAAGGATCCTGAAGCGCGGTTCTCCTCGGCCCTGGAGTTGGCGCGAGCATTTCGGCACGCGATCGGGCGGGGAGGGGGGGAGCTGCGCCTGGAGTGTCGGGATGCCAGGACACGCGCCCCGGTGGCGGCGGCTCTCGTCTACCTGGATGGCCGATATGCGGGACAGACCGATGCCGAAGGGAAGTGGACGGTCCTGGGGCTCGCCGCGCGCCCGCACATCGTCGAGGTGGCCTCACCTCGCCACCACCTATGGCGGGAGACCGTGGGTTCAGAGCGCGGGGGGGAGTCCGTGCTCCTTGTGGAGCTGAATCCGTTGCCCCTTGGGAGCATACTTCTGCAGTGCGCCGTCGCACACGCGGAGGTCTTCCTGGACGGGGTGCGCGTGGGCGTGACGGATGAGCGCGGATCGTGCGTGTTGGACCACATCCGTGCCGGTCGGCATCGCATCACGGTGCGACATCCACGGTATGCTCCGGCCCACATCGAGTGCGACGTCGTCGAAGGGGAGATGCTCCCCCTCGTGCTCACGCTTCGCCCCCGTCGAGGGCATATTTTCGCGCGGCTCGCCCACTGGAGGGAGAAGGAGGGAGTGACGGCGCGTGCCACGGCGACGGAGGAGAAGCTCTCACCCTCTTCTGCCAGCTTCGACACGCTCGCCGATACCGCGACGCAACGGATCGCGCCTGCGGCGCCGACAGCGGAGAACGCGCGTCCTCGGACGACAGCCGGATGGTGGCGCTCTCGGCGCGCCCTTGCGGGAGGAATCGTGGGCCTCGGCCTCGCGGGATTCGGCCTCGCTCTTTGGCTCTGGAGAGGATCGGAAGATGTGCCATCGCCCGCTCTTGAAGTCCGGCAGGAGGCGACCTCCGCCGAAACGGTATCCCCCCCGTCTCCTCCACCGCCGGAGCCATCGCGCCGGAGTGAGGCACCATCTGCCACCCCCATCCGCCGTCCTTCGTCTGCCATACCATCCCTGACATCCCCCCCACAGGCCGGATCACCCGCCGAGGCGGCGCCGGTGAAAGAGCCCTCTTCTCGCATCGAGGAGACGACAAGCGCCTCGCCATTGGCCATCGCCGAACACGTGCGCCGCGGGAACGAACATTTCACAGCCGGGCGTTATGATGATGCCCTTCGCGAATATCGCGCGGCCCAGAAGCTTGACCCTTCGAACCCCGACATCTACTACCTGATCGGTCTCGTCCATGAGCGCCGGGGCGAGTATGAGGCCGCGCGCGAGGCCTTTCAGCAGTGCACGGATGGGCCGTATGCCGCCGTCGCGCGTAATCACGTGAAGATGCTGGAGAAGAAGCGACCAAAACCCAAGCCGAAGCCGTGAGGCTCGCTCATCACGCTCACTCGCCGGGGCTCAGGGAGCCGATTCGCAACGGTGGAGAGCATCGCTCCATCCGCGATTCACAATAAGCAGCGCAGCGAAGAAGTCTTCGATCGCGCGAGCAAGCATCGCCCGCTCTCAGGCGAGCTGTGCGTCGAGCGCCCTTTATCGGAGCCGTTGTCTCCGCCAAGCGGAGGATTCTGCATTCCGGGCGAACCCCAATTCTCTCAACCGACGCTTCATCAGGGAGAAGGCTGGCGTGTCGCGCACCAGTCGCGGATCGAGCGCCAGATGGTCCGTGATCTCCGCCTGCGTGTTCCGAATGCGCTCGGACGCCGGCGGATGCGTGCGGAAGACGAAGCCGAGCAGGTCGGGATTCTGCCGTGAGAGGCGCTCCAGTTTCTCGAACATCGAGATCATGCCGCGCGGATCATATCCGGCGGCGTACATGGTGTGCAGGCCGAGAAAATCCGCCTCGCGCTCGGCATCCCGCGAATGCTTGGTGAAGACGCCCGCCGCCAGAAGCTGCGAGATCGTCTGCCCCACGCGCGCCGACGCGCCCTCGCCTCCGATCGCTCCAATGCCCAGGTTGACCAAGCCGACGATGAATTGATACTTCTGCGCTCGCTTGAAGTTCTTGAGCCCATGCCGCGCGACGACGTGCCCGATCTCGTGCCCGAGCACCGAGGCGAGTTCGCTCTCACTCTCGACCGTCGCCAACAAGCCCGTATGCACGTAGAGATAGCCACCCGGCAGCGCGAATGCGTTCACCGTCGGGTCCTCGATGATGGAGAAGTGATAGTCGAGCTCCGGACGTTTGGAGACGCGCGCCAGCCGTTCCCCGAGACGCTGCACATAGCCGACCAACTCCGGGTCGCGCACGAGCCGTTGCTCCTTCTGCAACTGCTTATGCAGCTCCTCTCCGAGGCGGATCTCCTCCTGTTCCGAGTACAGGCCCTCATTGCTGTAGCTCGCCCGACGATACTTGTCGTACGGATTTCGGCTTTGGCCCGCCGCTTCCACCAGGCCGAGCGCGCGCGTTCTCGCGTCCCCTTCGGGATAGGGGAGGCCGAGCGCGAGCCCGAGGGCGAGATGCCCCAGCACGAGAATCGAGAGACGACGTCGTCTTCGCGCATCGCTTCCGATCCGCATAGCTCACCCTTCGCCAGAATACCCGAGATCCGCGCGCGGGTCAATTCCCCCCTCGCGAGACGCCGTGAAGCGGTGTGGAGATCGCTCGGATCATTCGCAGGCTTGACAGACAGACAGACAGACAGACAGACAGACAGTATACTGCTGGCCGCTTGTGATGGGAAAATTCAGGTGAGGAGGAGAGCCATGAGAGCTCATGTGGCACTGATTTCGATGTTTGTCTTGAATTCCCCCATCCTTACGATATTCAGTGTATCCTCGTCTGTTCCCGAGGTGAACGTGAGGACCTCCTGGAGTGAACATCTCCTCGCAGCTCTATTCGCACGTGAGGAGCGGAGTGCTATTCCTCCTTTGGAAGATGCTCCAGCAGTTCACGGGACGGTTGGCGATTCAGCCATTCGAGAGATCGCTGCAGTATCTGCGAACCTGAACATCTCCTTACTGACGGAAGCCTACGACTCCACGCTGTATGTGTTACGCAGGTTCGCCCATAACG
>JBEPZV010000035.1:0-26578 GCA_041640655.1 bacterium | reverse complement strand
CCCTGACCGTGTGGTTCAAGACGAATGCGCGTCGCGCCTATCGCGAGGTGCGCACGCGCATCGCGCGCATCAATGCCTTCCTGCAAGAGCACATCACGGGCATGGCGATCGTCCAGCTCTTCAATGCAGAGCGGCGGAGCTTCGAGCGCTTCGATCGCCTTAATGCCGAGCATCGGCAGGCCAATCTGGAGACGATCTTCTACTATGCCGTCTTCTTCCCGGCCGTGGAGCTGGTGAGCGCCCTCGGGATCGCCCTCATCATCTGGCGCGGGGGGCATCAGGTCCTGGAGGGGGAGGTGACGCTCGGCGCCCTGATCGGGTTCGTGCAGTTGTCGCAGCGCTTCTTTCAGCCCATCTCCGATCTGAGCGAGAAGTACAACATCCTGCAATCGGCCATGGCGGCTTCCGAGCGTATCTTCGCGCTCCTGGATACACCGGTCACGATCGCCTCGCGAGGGGGGTATCGGCCCGAGCGCGTGCGCGGCGAGATCGAGTTCCGCCACGTCTGGTTCGCCTATGAGGGTCAGGAGTGGGTCTTGCGCGACGTCTCGTTCCGAGTGCAACCTGGCGAGACGGTCGCCCTCGTGGGGCCGACGGGATCGGGCAAGACGACGCTCGCGCATCTGCTGCTCCGGTTCTACGATGTGCAGCAGGGGCAGATCCTGCTCGATGGGGTGGATATCCGCGAGTGGGATCTTCGCGCCCTGCGGCGCGCCGTCGCGTTGGTGCCCCAGGATGTCTTCCTCTTCTCGGGCGACATCCTGACGAATATCCGCTTGGGCGAGACGTCTATCTCCGACGAGCGCGTGCGCGAGGCCGCGCGCCGCGTCCACGCGCATGAGGTCATCGAGCGGTTGCCGCGCGGGTATCAGACGGAGGTGGGCGAACGCGGGGCGCGGCTCTCCACCGGGCAAAAACAACTGATCGCCTTCGCGCGCGCCCTCTGTTTCGATCCCCCCATCCTCATCCTGGACGAGGCGACGGCCCATATTGATCCTCACACGGAAGGGCTCATTCGCGAAGCGCTGGAGACGCTTCTGGTCGGGCGCACGAGCGTGATCATCGCCCATCGGCTCGCGACGATTCAGCGCGCCGATCGGATCATCGTCCTTCACAAAGGGCGCGTTCGCGAGGTCGGCACGCATGCGGAATTGCTCCGGCGTGATGGCCTCTATGCTCGACTCTATCGCTTGCAGTATCGCCAGATCGCGGGCTGGCCCGTCGCCGGGGACTCCTAGTGCAGGGCGGCGAGTGACACTTCCGCGCGTGGGACATCAGGGGCCGAGCCATATGCGCGATCGTGAGGACGCATCGCCCGTATGAGCAGACGGTCGCTCATTCTGCTCCTTGTGGGGATCGGCGTGGGAGGGGTGGTCATTGGGTTGGCGACCCGATGGTGGGGACGCCGGCCGGAAGATCGGATCATCGTCTTCGGGAACATTGAGGTGACCGAGGTGGAGATCGCCTTCAAGGTCTCGGGGCGGCTCGTGGAGCTTCCCGTGCGAGAGGGGGATTCAGTGGTGCGAGGGACTGTCCTGGCGCGACTTGATCGCGAGCCGCTCGAACGGCAACGGGAGCGGGCGCACGCCGCCCTGCGCGCCGCCGAATCGCAGGTGGCGCAGTTGCGGACAGCACTCGCGTATTTGCGCGAGACGATCGAGGCGCAGATCGCCGAGCGACGGGCGGCGCTGGAGCAAGCCGAAGCGCAAGTGCGAGAGTTGCTCGCTGGATCGCGCACGCCGGAGATCGAACGCGCGCGCGCCGCCGTGCAGGCGGCCCACGCCGAATACGAGCGCGCTCGACGGGATTGGGAGCGCGCGCACGCGCTCTATGAGCGGGAGGAGATCTCGACGGCGCACTACGATCAGGCGAGGGCGCGCTACGAGAGCGCGCGCGCTCAGCTGCAACAGGCGGAGCAGTCCTTGATCCTGTTGCAGGAAGGGGCGCGCCGGGAGCAGATCGAGGCCGCACAGGCGCAGGTGGCGCGAGCGCGCGCGGCCGTGCGTCAGGCCGAAGCCCAGCGCCTGGAGCTGCGTCGCCGTGAGCAAGAGCTGGCCATGCGAGAGGCCGAGCGCGATCGCGCGCAGGCCGAACTGGCGTTGATCGAGACGCAATTGCGCGAGACGGTCGTCACGGCTCCCTGCGACGGCATCGTGCTCGTGAAGGCCGCCGAGGTGGGGGAAGTCCTGGCCGCCGGCGCGACCGTGCTCACCCTCGGCGATCTCCACCGTCCGTGGGTGCGCGCCTATATCAGCGAGCGTGATCTCGGACGTGTCCGACTCGGCGCGCCCGTCCGCGTGATGACCGATTCCTTCCCCGGCAAAGTCTACCGGGGGCGCGTCGCCTTCATCGCCTCGGAGGCCGAGTTCACCCCCAAGCAGATTCAAACGCCCGAGGAGCGCGTCCGCTACGTCTACCGCATCAAGATCGAGGTGGAGAATCCCCACCTGGAGCTGAAGGTGAATATGCCGGTCACCGCCGAGATCCTCCTCGATCGTCGGTGAGGCTCGAGGCCGGATCGCATAGCCCGAAGCCGCTCGCTTTGAGGAACCTCGGTGAAGCGCGCGAGCACCAATGCCTCTCTCGGTCAGAACGATCGGCCTCGACATGGTGATATAATAGGGGGGCGAAGAGGAGCGTCGAGGGAGAATTTTCGATTCGGAAGGGAGGTCCGCAAGCCCATGCCGGCGAGAGCGAAGCCAATCGGCACGGGCCGTCGTCATGCCGGGAGCTTCGGGCACAAGGTAGGAAGGGGGGATGGATATGCCCAGAGGGAAGAGGCGGACAAGCAGCGAGCAGGTAGCGGACTTCCGCCACGAGGAAGCCCGGCGGAAGAACACTCCACCCGCCGGCATCGCGCCCACATTATGAAGTGCGGGAGCAACAGGCGACCCGCTACGCCTACGACCCGCATTTGGATCCGCAACTCCAATGGGCGGGTAAGGCGGAGTACACCTCGGAGGATACACTGTTCGATTTGACTCAAGTGATCGCCGGCGTTCTGGAGAAGTCGGAGGCGTCGCGGAATGGTCGAGGACGCATCGGATGGCCATTTCAATATCGTGGAGGGGGGAAATGGACGCTTCTTCTGCTGACATTGTCGTTCGGGCGCGGGGGGTGACGCGACGGTTTGGCGAGATCGTGGCCGTCGAGGGTCTCGATCTGGAGGTCCGGCGCGGGGAGGTCTTCGGGTTGGTGGGACCGGATGGGGCGGGGAAGACGACGACGCTGCGCATGCTCTGCGGATTGTTGAGTCCGGATGAGGGGGAGATCGAAGTGGCCGGGTGCGACGCGCGTCGGCAGAGGGAGCGCGTTCGCGAGGCTCTCGGATACATGGCGCAGCGCGGCGGGATCTACGATGATCTCACGGTCGAGGAGAACGTGCGCTTCTCGGCGGACCTCTATGGCGTCCCCGCTCGCGCGCGCGAGGAGCGCATGTCCGATCTCTTGCGCCTGACGCGTCTGGAGCCGTTTCGTCGGCATCGGGCGCACCAACTCTCCGGGGGCATGCGGCAGAAGCTGGCGCTCGTGTGCGCGCTCGTGCATCGTCCGCAGATCCTGCTTCTGGATGAGCCGACGACGGGCATTGATCCGATCTCTCGGCAGGATTTCTGGGCGCTTGTGGCGGAGCTGCGGAAGGAGGGGGTGACGATCATCTTCGCGACGGCGTATCTGGACGAGGCGGAGCGAGCGACGCGCCTCGGTCTGATGTATCGCGGACGGTTGCTCCGATGCGCTTCGGCCGATGTCTTGCGGCGCGGATTTTCCGGGCAGGGGTGCGAGGTCCTCACGCCCGAGCGCGCGCGGGCGCGCGGCGTGCTTCGACAGACCGCGGGCGTCGTGGGTGTGGAGCCCTTCGGCGCGGCGTTGCGCGTCTTCTTTGATCCCGCGCTCACGTCGCCGGAGGTCCTTCGGCGCGCGCTTGAGACGGAGGGCATTCTCGAAGTGACGGTTCGGCCCCTCGCTCCGTCCCTGGAGGACGTTTTCATCACGCTGATTCGCCAGCACGAACGCGCGGATCGGAGGAAGGGAAGCGATGACGGCGTGGGCCATTGAGGTCGAGGACGTGGTCAAGCGATTCGGTGAATTCGTCGCCGTGGATCGCATCTCCTTCCGCGTGCGGCGGGGGGAGATCTTCGGGCTCCTCGGGCCGAACGGCGCGGGCAAATCCACGACGATTCGCATTCTCTGCGGCTTGCTCGCCCCCACGAGCGGGCGCGCGCGCGTGGATGGTCTGGACGTGGTGGCCCAGGCGGAGCAGGTCAAACGGCGCATCGGGTACATGTCGCAGCGCTTCTCGCTCTATGAGGATTTGACGGTCGAGGAGAATGTGGAGCTGTTCAGCGGTCTCTATGGGGTGCCGCGCGAGCGCCGACGTCAGCGCCAGCAGGAGGTGCTGGAGATGGCGGGGTTGACGGCCTGGCGGCGAAGGCTGGTGCGCGCGCTTCCCGGAGGGTGGAAGCAACGCCTGGCGCTCGGCTGCGCGCTCGTGCACGAGCCGCCGATCCTCTTCCTGGATGAGCCGACGTCGGGCGTGGATCCGATCGCGCGCCGTCAATTCTGGGACATGATCGTTCGACTCTCGGAGGCCGGGCGGACGATCCTGGTGACGACGCACTACATGGATGAGGCGGCGTATTGCCATCGTCTGGCGCTCATGGATCGCGGGCGCATTGTGGCGCTGGATGCGCCGGCGGCGCTCGCGCGGTCGCTCGCGTCGGTGGCGTTCCTGCATCTGGAGTCGTCGGACCTCTGGGAGAGCTTGAAGGCGCTCGAGCGCGAGGCATCGGTCGAGCGCATCACGCTCTTTGGCGCGGGCATGCACCTGCGCGTGCGCGATCCCGAGCGAGCGCGCGAGCGCATTCAGCGCGCCTTGCACGCGCGGGGGATCACGATCTCTCGGCTCGACGTCGTCGCGCCCTCGATGGAGGACGTCTTCGTGGCCGTGATCGAAGGGGGGGAGCGGAACGAGCGATGACGTGGCGGCGCACATGGGCGATGGCGCGAAAGGAGTTCCTCCACATCCGGCGCGATCCGAGGAGTCTGCTGCTGGCGCTCGCTGTGCCCATCGTCCTGCTGCTGTTGTTCGGTTACGCCTTGCGGCTCGATGTGGATCGCATCCCCGTGCTCGTATCCGATGTCGATGGGAGCCCCCAGAGTCGGGACCTGATCGCGCGATTCGCCGGCTCGCGCTTCTTCGATGTGGTCGGGATGGTCGAAGACCCCGCGCGCATCCGGCGCGAGATGGATCGTCAGCGATGTCTGCTGGCGCTGGTGATCCCGCCCGATTATTCCCGTCGCTGGCTGCGGGGCGAGGGCGCTTCGATCCAACTCATCCTCGACGGCAGCGACTCGAACACGGCCTCGATCGCTCTCGGCTACGCGGAGGCGCTGTTGCGCGAGCATGTCGGGTCGTGGCAGATGTCGGTCCTTCGGCGCGCGACGGGCGTGAGGGTGAACCCACCCGTGGACGGGCGCGTGCGTGTCTGGTACAACAGCGAGCTGCGGTCGCGCAACTACATCGTCCCCGGCTTGATCGCCATCATCCTGATGATCATCGCTGCGTTGTTGGCGTCGCTCACCCTCGCGCGCGAGTGGGAGATGGGGACGATGGAGCAGCTGCTCTCGACGCCGGTGCGGCCTTCGGAGATCGTCCTCGGGAAGATGCTCGCGTTCTTCGCCATCGGTCTGCTCGATATGCTCATCGCGCTCCTTGTGGGCGTCATCTTCTTTCGCGTGCCGCTGCGGGGGGATCCGCTGCTGGTCCTCCTGATGGGGGGGCTGTTTCTGTTCGGCGCGCTCGGTTGGGGCGTGCTCATCTCCGCGCTCGTGCGTTCGCAGGTGCTCGCGTATCAATTGGGAGTGCTCACGTCATTCCTCCCGGCCTTCTTGCTCTCGGGCTTCATCTTCGCCATCGAGAACATGCCGCCGGTCGTACAGGCGGTGACTTATCTCGTCCCGGCGCGCTATTTCATCGTGATCCTGCGCGGGCTCTTCTTGAAGGGGGTTGGGGTGGAGTTGCTGGTGGGGGAGGTGGCGTTTCTGATCGCGTACGCCGCCGTCGTCTTCGGACTCGCCACGCGGTGCGTGCAGCGGCGGTTGGCCTGACGGTGATGTGGGAGCGGATTCGGGAGATGATGCGGAAGGAACTGCGGCAGGCGCTGCGCGAGCCGCGCATGCGTGTCCTCCTGTTTTTGCCGCCCCTGGTTCAGCTCACGCTCTTCGGTTACGCCGTCAATTTGGATGTCGAGCGAGCCCCCATCGCGTGGATGGATGGGGATGGGACGCCGGCCAGTCGCGCATTGCGCGCCGCTTTCGAGGGGTCGCCGCATTTTCGCGTTGTGGCGACGCCCATGCGGGAGGACGAGGGGCGCGAACTGCTCGATCGCGGGCGCGTGCTCATGCTCGTGCGCGTGCTGCCGGGATTCGCCGAGCGGGTACAGCGGGGTGAGATGGCGGCCGTGCAGATCCTCATCGAGGGGACGAATTCGAACACGGCCTCCATCCTCATGGCCTATGCGATGCGCATCCTTCGGCGCTATGCGGATGAGGTGATGGCCGAGCGGGAACGGCGCACGTTGAGGGCGTTGGCGATCGCGCGGGAAGCGCCGATCACGGTCCCGGAGCTTCAGGTGCAGACGCGCGTCTGGTTCAATCCCGATCTGCGCAGTCGGAACTATTTCGTCCCGGGCGTTCTGGTCAACATCATCGCGATCGTCACGCTGATCCTCACGGCGATGGCCATCGTGCGCGAGCGGGAGTTGGGGACGATGGAGCAACTGCTGGTGACGCCCTTGCGCCCGGTGGAATTCATTCTCGGCAAGACCGTGCCGTTTGCGCTGATCGGCCTTGTGGACGTCGTCCTGGTGACGAGCGCAGCGCTTCTCATCTTCCGCGTCCCGTTTCGCGGAAGCGCGCTCGTGCTCCTGCTCGGTGCGGTGCTCTTCGTGCTGACGACGCTCGGCATGGGGGTCTTCCTCTCGACGATCTCTCGGACGCAGCAGCAAGCCATGCTCGCTTCGTTCTTCTTCTTCATGCCGGCCTTCACGTTGAGCGGGTTCGCCTTCCCGATTCGGAACATGCCCGTGCCCGTGCAATATCTCACCCGTGCGAATCCCGTGCGCTATTTCCTGGAGATCGTGCGCGGGGTCTTCCTGAAGGGGACGGGGATTGAAGTGCTCTGGCCACAGATGGTGGCGCTGCTGATCTTCGGCGTGGCCATCTTCGGCCTGAGCGTCTGGCGCTTCCGGCGGCGGCTGGAGTAGGGGCGATGTCGGCGTCGCCCCTGCAAGAGATCACCGCTCATTCAGTGGAGGCGAGGCGAGCAGCGCGGGCGAGGGCTCCGGTACGGCAGCCCCATCCTTGCGGGGATCGGAGGCGCCGAAGTTCACTCCCGTCGTGAAATCGCGGGCGACGGCTTGTCCGCCTCCCATCTGCGAGGAATACGCGCCGCGCACTTGGAGCTGATGGCCGAGGGCCTGCAGCTCCACGCGCACACGTTCGGGGACGCGCGCTTCGATCTGCACGTCGCAGCCGCCGAAGGTCCGCTTGGTGAAGCGCGCGGCTTCGAGCGCGGCCTGAAGGTTCAGGCCGTGATCCACAATGTTGGAGACGAACTGCGCGTGCGCTTGCGCTTGATTCCATCCCCCCATGATGCCGAAGGCGATGCGCACGTTCCCCCGCTCCATGAAGGCGGGGATGATCGTATGCAGCGGGCGCTTTCGTGGCGCGAGCGCATTCGGGTGCGCGGGATCGAAACTGAAGAGGGCGCCGCGATTCTGCAAGGCGAAGCCCGTCCCTTCGGCGACGAGTCCTGAGCCGAAGCTCTCGTAGTTGCTCTGGATGAGCGAGACCATGTTCCCCTCGCGATCCACGACGCTCAGGTAGATGGTCTCATCGCCCGCGTCCGGGGGGATTCCGGGCTCGACCTCGCACTGGGCTTTGGCCGAGTCTATGCGGCGCGCGCGCTGACGGGCATATTCTTTCGAGAGGAGGCCCGACACCGGAACGCGCGCCCATCGCGGATCGGCGACGTAACGGATCAGGTCGGCGTAGGCGAGCTTCTTCGCTTCGATCATGATGTGGAGAGCGCGCGCGGAATTGTGTCCGAATTCGGCCAGGGGGAACTGCTCCATGATGTTCAACATGATCAGCGCGGCGATCCCCTGCCCATTGGGGGGCAGTTCGTAAATGGTCCAGCCGCGATAGGTCGTCGAGATGGGCGCGACCCATTCGCTGGAGAATTCGGCGAGATCCGCCGCCGTCATCGTCCCGCCCTCTCGCCGGAGCGCGCTCAGGATGCGGCGGGCGATCTCGCCCTGGTAGAACGCCGCAGGGCCGTGTGCGGCGATTTGCCGATAGCTCCACGCGAGATCGGGATTGCGAAAGATCTCGCCCACGCGCGGCGCCCGACCCTGAGGCAGATACGTGCGCGCCGCCTCCTGATTCTGACGCAGCAGGCGTTCGTTGGCTGCCCAGAGGTCGGCGACCAGCTCCGTGATGGGCACACCGTCTTCGGCGTACTGGATGGCGGCGGTGAAGAGATCGGCCCATTTCACGCGTCCGAAGCGCGCGTGCAACTTCGCCCAGCCGTCCACCGCCCCGGGAACGGTCACCGTGTGAACGCCGCGTTGGGGCATCGTCGTATGTCCCTGGCGCTTCAGGAATTCAATGGTCAGCCCCGAAGGCGCCCATCCGCTGGCGTTCAATCCGTGAAGCCGACCGGTCCGCGCGTCGTAGACGAGTGCGAACAGATCGCCGCCGATGCCGTTGCTCATCGGCGCGACCACACCCATGACGGCGTTGGCCGCGATCGCCGCGTCCACGGCGTGTCCGCCGCGCGCCAGGATCAGGGCGCCCACCTGCGAGGCGAGCGGGTGCTCGCTGGCCACGATCCCATGTTGCGAGATCACCATCGAGCGCGCCTGCCATCGGTCTTGCGCCGCCGCGCCCGATGGCCTCGTCACGAGCGCGAGAAGGGGCATCAGCGCGAGGAAGCCGAGCCAGAGCACGGTGATCGTCCCTGACAGACTCTTCATCGGTTCCCTCCGGTCATCGCAGATTGTAGACCGAGGGGCTCGCGCGGGCAATCCCGCGTGGGTGCGCGGTGGACCGGTCACTCGCCGAGCAGGCGCTTCAGCTCCTCCACGCGGCGGCTGATCTCGGCCGGGGAGAGGTGCCGATATTTCGGCGGGATCATCTCGCGCGAGGTCGCCTCCAGAATGGCCACGAGCGTTTGATATTCCAAGGCCAGCTCATCGCGCGCGGGGATGAATTCTTGGGCGACCCGTTCGAGGTCTTCGGGCAGCACCAGGTCGCGCTGCGCCTGCCGCGCCAGACGCCGCGCGCGAATGAGCAGGGATTCGATGTCGGCGCCCGACAGCTCCTGCGGATGTCGGGTGATCGGGGACCAATCCTCAATGGCGTGCCGAATCTTGTTCTTCCGCAGCATGGCGTGAATGATCTCCAGGCGTTCCTCTTCGCTCTGCGGGTAGAAGAGCGAGATGTGCTCCTCGCAGCGGCCCTGCCGTTTGAGATCGATGGGGAGCAGATCCGGGCGGCACGTCATGAGGATCCAGAGGATGCGCCCTCGGTTTCGCGTGTCGCCCATGGCGCTCGCGATGCGAGAGAAGACGCGCGCGCTCACGCCGCTGTCGCCCTCGACGCGACGCGTCCCCAGCGCCGCATCGGCCTCGTCAATGAGGACGACGATCGGTGCCAGCGTCTGCAAGAGATTGAGAATCTTCTCCAGATTGGCCTCGGTCGAGCCCACCCATTTCTCGCGGAAGTTCTTGAACTCGACGACGTTCAATCCGCAATCTTTGGCGAAACATTCGGCCAGGAACGTCTTCCCCGTGCCGACGGGACCGGAGATGAGGATCCCCATCGGCGCTTCCTCCCAGCGCCCTTGTCGGATCGTCTCAGCGATGCGACGGAGGAATTCTTTAGCGCTCGTCATCCCACCGACGCTCTCCAACCCGTGTTCGGGCGTCACGAACTCGATGAGGCCGAAGCACTCGCTCTCGATGATCTCCTTCTTCTTCAACCGAACGGCCTCGAAGGTCAAGCCGCGCGGATCTAGCGGCGCGCTTCGCAGCAGGGCGTTCAAGTGGACGTAGTTCAATCCCGAGGTGAGCTGCGCCAATTGGCGGTCATCCATCTCCAGCCGCACGTTGGGATTGAGCGCGCGGAAATGGCGGATGAAGGCCAGTCGCTCGTTCTCATCGGGATAGGGGATCTCGATCGTCACCAGGCGCGAATTCTGCCGGATGCGCGCGTTGACGTCGGCCAGGCTCTCGGCGATGAGGATGACGATGTTGTCCGAATGGAGCAGGCGCGAGCTGGTGATCCAGCGCTGGAGGGTGACCAACGTGTTGCGGTCCTCGCCGCTCAAGTATCCGATCTCCCCGGCCGGGACGAGCGTCTCCAGGAAGGTGATGATGACGGCGACCTGGTCCCCGTGAAAGAGGTAGCGCTCGATGAGTGGGAGGGCGCGACTCGGCTCGCGAGGGAGCGAGCGCAGGGCCTCGCGACTGAGGAGCGGATCGGCCACACGCGCCTGCGCGAGGAACTGGCGTTCGGCTTCCGGGGAACCGAAGGTGATCCCCTCGCTGCGGTTGTAGAGGACGATGTTTTTGTTGCCGAGCAGCTTCCGCTGCAAGAACGCGAGCAACCCCACGTATTGGCCGTTGGCTGGGACGAGATCGTGGATGTTGTGATGCAGGAGGAAATGGCTCGCTTCGCCCGCGTAGTACTTTCGCACCAGTTCGCCGGCCCATCGCGGGAGGCGCGTGATCTCGTCGAGTGAGAGGAAGGGTCTCGGGCGCGACATGGACCTATTGGCGTTCGGGCGTCAGCGGCGGCGCTTGCTCGCGCTCGAGCGCTTCCAGGGCGCTCATGATCGGCGCTGTCTCCTCCAGGACCGAGCGCGTCATCTCGATGCTCGAGAGCACCGATTCGAAATCGAGGGCCGCGATGCTCTCCACGGAGGACATCGTCATGACTTTGTCGTTGACTAGGCCGAAGAAGTTCTCGATCGTCTGCAGTTGAGCTTCGAGCAGCTTCACGGCGCGCTCGATGCTCTCATATTCGGCCAGCCGCCCGCGCAGGATATTCAGGTTGTTCTCGATCACCCGCCGGGTCTTCTCATCGGCGGAGTGAAGCGCGCGCTCCGCCTGCGCGATCTGATTCAGGACGGCCTGGCGGTTGAACGCGCGCAGGTGCGTCTTGCAGCGGCGATAGAGATCGAGGAAATCCACGAATCGCTCCCACATGGCGTCGAGCGTGCGGATATCGGCGGGCACCTCTTTGGAGCGGGTGAAGCGCATGTAGTTCGCGTAGATCTGCTTCTTCAGCCAGCGAAGGTATTCGACGGCCTCCCGCTCACGCGGATCGAAGGATTTGATCAACTCCTCGCGCGCGCGCTGTCGTTCCGCCGCCGCGCGTTGTCGCCAGCGACGCTCGGCAAGGCGTTGGTAGGCCGCTGTCGCCGGTACCGTCAGCAGGTAGAGGACCTCAGCCGCAGCGCCCCCCAGCAGA
Source organism: bacterium (assembly GCA_041640655.1). Classification (GTDB taxonomy): domain Bacteria; phylum Acidobacteriota; class Blastocatellia; order HR10; family HR10; genus HR10. Next base: position 15,040 of record JBEPZV010000035.1, on the reverse strand, counting down.
ATGAGCGTGTTCAGCGGCGGATCGGCGTAGAGGGCGGCGGCGAGCACGCCGACGATGGCCCAGAGGTTCACGGGTTCCTTGAGCGCTTCCCAGATGTATGCCATGCGTGACGCCATAATCGCATCCTCACACAGCGTGAGGGCTGTCTTCGAGTGCGGAGAGCCCTCGGCTCTCCGGTTGATTCCTCGCGCGACGGCGTTCGTGCTTCATCCCTCACTCGCCCTCGTCGGTTCCGGACGCGCGGGTTCTTCTTCGGCCGGTCCGAGCGTCTTCTCCGGCAGGGCAGTCGTCTCTCCGGCTGGGAGCGTCGCCGCTGGCGTCTCCGGCAGCAGCCCCATCTGTCGCTTGTAGGCGAGCAGCATATCCTGGACCTGCATCGAGAGGGCCTCCTTCTCGATCTCCGCGATCTGACTCTCGACGCCCGTGGACGCCAGCTCCATCTTCGCCTCGGCCGCCGCGACGCGGCGCGCGACTTTCTCTCGCATCTCCTCGAACGTCCCGGCCTCGTCGCCGAGTTGGAAGCTGGCCATCGTCTGCGCCAATTGCTCCTGAATGCGGGCCCGACGGTGTTCGGCGATGAGTTGCATGGCCTCTTGCTGCCGCTTCTTCAGCTGCAAGATGTAGTTGTCGCGGAAGCGAATCGCTTGTTCCGAGGCCCGGCGAGCCGCCTCCAATTGCTGGCGGGAGCGCTCCAGGGCGACCTGTTTCTCCTGCAAGGCGCTGATGAAAGCCGTGGCGAGATCATCCCGTCCCTGCTTGATGGCCGCGCGAATCTTGGCGTCGAATTCGGTGATCTCTCGCTCCAGGGTCGCGACCTCTTTCTCCAGAAGCTTCTGCGTGGCCATGACCTGAGCGACATTCTCGTTCATCTGGGGGAGCTTGTCGCGCATGTCGCGGATGACCTGTTGCAGGATCAGCTCCGGGTCCTCCGCGCGCTCGATGAGCCCCCCGAAGATGGCTCGTAAGAGCCGCTTGAGTCGTTGCCACATCGTCCGCAGGCCTCCTCTCAAATGCCGAGGGGATCTGACGCGCGAGCCCCTCGGTCACGTGTTCTTATACGACGGATTCCGTGCCATAGTTTATCACAAGGTGGAGGCTGGGACTATGCGGAATTCGCGCGCCTCCCCGCGGAAGGGGGGGGCATTGACAATCTCTCCGAAGGTTGATACGCTCTGCGGAGCGAACGGAGACGGAGCGTTCGGTATGGCGAACACGCTTGGTCGAACCGGTCACCGCACTCGAGTTCGGGATGGCGCGCGAATCTTCATCTTCCTACTGGCCATCGTCTCGCCTGCGATCGCTTCAGACCTCTCGGGGGTGAAGGCGCGCATTGAACGCGCCATCGCCGCCAGTGGCGCAGAGGCCGTCGCTGTGGCGTATGCCGATCTGGCGACCGGCGAGGAGTTGCTCCTGCGGGCGGATGAGCCGTTCCATGCGGCGAGTACGATGAAGGTGGCGGTGATGCTGGAGGTCTTCCGGCAGGCGCATGAGGGGCGACTCTCCCTGGAGGATCGTCTCGTGGTGGTGAACGAATTTCGGAGTCTCGCCGATGGCAGTTCGTTCTCCCTCGCGCCGGAGAGCGATTCCGATCCCGCGCTCTACGAGAAGATCGGGGAGGCGGTGACGATTCGCGAGCTGGTGCGCGCCATGATCACGCGCAGCAGTAACCTGGCGACGAATCTCCTCATCGAGCGCGTCACGGCCGCGCGCGTGCAGCAGTTGATGCGGGAGATGGGCATCGAGGGCATGCGCGTCCTCCGAGGCGTGGAGGATCGCCGGGCGTTCGAGCGCGGGCTCAATAATACGACGACGGCGCGCGCGTTGCTGCTGCTGTTTCGACGGCTCGCCGAAGGACGCGCCATCTCGCCGGAGAGCTGCGCGGAGATGGTGCGCCTGCTGCTCGATCAGGAGTTCAACGAGGGGATCCCGGCTGGCTTGCCCCCCGGCGTGCGCGTGGCGCATAAGACGGGGGCGATCACCCGAATCGCGCACGATGCGGGGATTATCTATCCCCCCGTCGGGCCGCCTTATGTGCTCGTCGTCCTCACGCGCGGGATTGCCGAGGAGCGCGACGCGCAGCGGCTCATCGCCGAGATCTCGCGCCTCATCTCCGAACACGCGATGCGACGGCGTTCCGAACCAAGGTCCGCGAGCCGGTGAAGAGGCGAGCGCTTCGGTCTTCGCGCTCGTCGTCAGTCCTCATCCGCTCCACTCAGCGCCGATGTCGCGCCGATAGTGCATGCGTTCGAAGGTGATGAGCGAGGCCGCCTGGTAGGCGCGCGCGCGCGCTTCGGCGAGCGTTCGACCGCGCGCGACGACGTTGAGGACGCGACCACCGGCGGTCTGGAACGATCCATCAGGCGCGCGCGTCGTCCCGGCGTGGAAGATCAGCACCCCCGCCAACCGTCGCGCGTCTTCGAGGCCCTGAATCGGGTAGCCCGTGTGATAGCTTCCCGGATAGCCGCCCGAGGCGAGGACCACGCACACGGTGGCGTCCGCGCTCCACCGCGGCCGGATGCGCGAGAGCGAGCCGATCACGAGAGCTTCGCCGATCTCCAACAGATCGCTCTCCAATCTGGGGAGGATCGCTTGCGCTTCGGGATCCCCCAGGCGCACGTTGTATTCGAGCACGCGCGGCCCTTCTGGCGTGAGCATGAGGCCCACGTAGAGGACGCCTCGATACGGGAAACCTTCGCGCGCGGCCGCTCGGATGGTCGGCTCGACGATCTCTCGCAAGATGCGCTCGCGCGTCGCCGCATCGAGCAGATGCGGAGCGGAGATCGCCCCCATGCCGCCCGTATTCGGGCCGTGATCACCATCGTGCGCGCGCTTGTAATCCTGCGCCGGAGGCAGGGGGAGCACGAACTCCCCATCAGTGAAGGCGAAGAAGCTACATTCGCGCCCGGTCAAGCACTCCTCCAAGACGACGCGCTCGCCCGCCGGGCCGAGCACTCTCTGGACCATGAAGCGCTCGATGATCTCCTCGGCGTCTCTCGGCGTGTGCGCGATGCTCACGCCTTTTCCGGCCGCCAATCCATCGGCTTTGATCACGAGGGGGAAGCCGAAGCGCCCGGAGGCGATCAGGCGTCGAGCTTCGGCTGCGGAGGCGCAGATCGCGAAGCGCGCCGTCGGGATGCCGTGTCGCGCCATGAACTCTTTCGCGAAGGCTTTGCTCCCCTCCAATCGCGCGGCGCGCGCATCGGGGCCGACGAGCCGGAGTCCGCGTCGGGCGAATTCATCGGCGACGCCATTGACCAAAGGCAATTCCGGACCGACGAAGGTGAGGGCGGCGCCTTCCGCTTCGGCCACGTCGGCCAGCTCGCGCGGATTCCCGACGTCGGCGCGCACGCAGCGAGCCTGCTCAGTGATGCCTCCATTGCCCGGCGCGCCGATGACCTCCGTGACGCCGGAGCTGCGCGCCAGCGCCCACACCAACGCGTGCTCGCGTCCCCCTGAGCCGATGACGAGAACTCTCATCCGCCTCCTCCGCAGGCAACCTCACCGCTTTGTGAAGCACCCGATAGTGGCATGGAGCGAGTGAGGAAGTCAAGGAGGCTCCAGGTGCTTGTCGCCTCCTGTGGGAGCTGGTAGGATTATGGCGGCGGAGGAACCCATGACGAGTATACGACGGGAAATCGGCGCGCGCTTTCGCAAGCTCCGACGATCGCGTGAGGTGCTCTCCCGCATCCTCTCGCTCATCGTCGTGAGCGGACTCATTGGGGCGAGCATCCCCCTTCATCCTCCCGGTGAGGGCGCGGCCTTTGGCGGGCAAGCCGGACGACGGCCCCCCCGACGTGAGCGGCCGCAAGCTCCACCCGCGGAAGAGAAGCCCTCGGCGGAGAAATCCGAGGAGCAAAAGTCCACCGGCGTGACCTCGATGTCGGAACAGGAATCGAAGCCGCCACGCCAACGGGAGCAAGAGGTACGGGTTGAAGGTGAGCCGATTCGCCTCAAGGCTGATCTGGTCATCGTTCCGGTCGTCGTCTTCGACAAGAAAACGGGGCGGGTGTACACCGGGCTGAAGAAGCAAAACTTCACCGTCCTGGAGGACGGCGTGAAGCAGGAGATCGTCACGTTCAATGGGGAGGAATCGCCGATCACGCTCGTGCTGCTTTTGGAGTACAGCCGGCAGATCGAGTGGTTCCGCGAGGAGGTGATCAATCCGGCCGGGCTCTTCGTGACGCGCTTCGTGAAGCCGGGGGATTACATCGCCATCGTCGCCTTCGACATCCGACCCGCCGTCCTGACGGATTTCACCGACAGCCCGGCGCGCTTGCGCGAAGCCATCTACCTGCTCATTCGGAACTATCCGGCCTTCAGCGAGAGCAATCTCTTCGATGCCCTGAGCTTCGTCCTCCGCGGAGGGGAGCTGGACGGGGTCGAATATACGGGCTTGCAGCAGATCGAAGGGCGCACGGCCATTCTGCTCGTGGCCATCGGGATTGATACGTTCAGCAAGATCAACTACGATGAAGCGCGCCGGATCGTGGAGAACGCGGGCGTCCCCATCTACGCCATCGGCATCGGCGAATTGGCCTATATCCTGCTGGAACATCGGTTGCCGCCGGAATCGCGCCTGACGTTCCTGCAGGCGCAGAACACGTTGAAGACCTTCGCCGAGGTGACCGGCGGGCGCTTCTACAGCGTGCGCTTCCAGGGCGCCTTGCCCTCGGTGCTCGAATCCATCTCCGTGATGCTGCGCACGCAATACACGCTCGGCTATACGCCGACGAATCCGCGTCGCGAGGGGAAGCGGCGTCGCATTCAGGTTCTGGTGGATGTGGACGGCGACGGCAAGCCCGATAACGATCGCCTGGAAGTCCAGCATCGCCGCAGCTACATCGAGCCGAAGGAGGAGAAGAAGTAACGCCCCTTTGGCCTTCTGAGAAGCCCAACTCGTCCTCGCGTGGGGAGAGGGCAGATATCTCGTCTCGGCTGTCGGCGTCTGGGAGCCTCTTCGAAAGGCGCGAAGAGACACCGCGTTGCGTTCATCGGCCTCGCCAGATGAAGAGGACGTCATAAGAGAAGCGGGTCACCGTCGGTCGGTCCCCGTGCACCAGGGCGCGGTACCTCAGCTCGTTCCCATGCCGATCCCGACGCCGACTCTCCCGATACGTCAGCTCCAGAGCGCGGATCTCCACCGCCTGAAGCGGAAGCAATTCTCCGCTGTCCGTCTCGCCATCCCCGTTGCCATCCCTCCACAGGTGAAGCTGCGCAAAGAGGGCATCGCGGGCATCCAAGAGACCGTCTCGGTTGTCGTCGTATTCCTTGAGCGCCTCGTATCCGTTAGGCGCCCGTTCTCCCGACCGCCGTCGCGTCACGTTCCCGAACATCTCCTGCCCATCGTCCACGCGCCCGTTGCCGTTGCGATCCCAAACGAGGAAGGCCTCATCCCCTTGAATCCATCTCAGGCGCAGAGGACGTCCGGTTCCCAGCAGATCGAACCGCACGCCTGCCTCAAGCCCCACCAGGTGAAACCCGTCCCCCTGCGTGTCCACGACGATCGGTGATATTCCCCCGCAGCCGCTACAGCCGGTATCCCCCCCATCTGCCAGCCCGTCGCAATCGTTGTCCGCCCCATCGAAGCATACCCCCCTCTCCGGAGAAAAACTCCTCGCAGTTCAAAGCGCCTCCTCCCTCAGTTGCTCCCGGATTCACCGCCGGATCCCCGTCATTACAGTCCCTCTCTTCCGTCGTCCACCCGTCTCCGTCCTCATCTCTGCCGGAACGCAGTAGGAAGGCGACGATCCCACTCTGTCCGTTAGCACCTGGATTTCCGGCCGCACCTCCGTCTCCTCCGGCTCCACCAGAGCCTGGATCCCCGAATTGGCCATCTCGACCACGACTTGAGGGGCAGAGAAATCCGGTGGCACCTTTACCTCCCTTTCCGCCGACCCCACCAATTCCCGGTCGCCCGGCTGCACCGCCGTAGCCCCCGCGCCCGCCTATCCCTGCGTTATTTTTTATAGCGGAAATTTTCCCGATGTCATATCCGCGGGGATAGAAGACATAGATGTTTCCACTATTGCCTCCATTTCCTCCGTTGCCACCCGTCCCCCCATTGCCCCCGTCTCCTCCCCAGCCGTTGTCACCACCCCGCCCCCCGTTACCGGCCCCTCCTTCACTGCAGAGGCAATCGGCTCCATCGCCGCCATCTCCACCCGCCCCGCCATTTCCCCCTCGACCTCCATTTCCTCCGGTGCCTCCATTCCCTCCATCGCCCCCACGCGCGATCAAGGTGTAGCTGACCGTGGTACCTGGAGCAATATCAAGCACAATGTCCTTGGCGTCTTCGCCCGGGTTTCCATCTCCTCCACGCTGGCCGTCTCCCCCTGGAGTGCCGTTCCCACCACGCCCTCCATCCCCACCATGAACATTTGCTCCACAGACGCCATCAGCCCCTCTCGTTCCCGGTTGTCCGTCTCCGCCATCTTCTCCCGAGTTCCCAGGGGTTCCGTCTGCGCCTGGGCGGCCACTTGTATCTCTCGTCTCTTGAGCCCACGCCACGCGGCGATTCGCCCCTTCGCTTACCCTCCGTCTCCACTCCAGCCATTCCTTTCGCCCGGGCCCGCTGGTATCTATGATGATCTGCCCACCTCGCATCACCGGCAGCGCGCTTGTTCCGACACTCACCGGTCGTATCCACGTCCGGCCCTCACCCGTCGCCTTGCGCAGCGGGGTTCCCAATAACCCCATCGTCTCGATCGGAAAGAGATAAATCTGATGATTCCCTTCGATCACGGCCTGCGTGCCCTCGAAGATCAGATGACGCACCAGCAGGATTGTTTCTCCGGCCAGCTCCACCCGCTCCGGCAAATAGAGCGTGTCGGCCAGGTACACGCCCGCCAACGGCTCGGTCTCATAGCGGATCGTCTGCATCTCGGGCATCAGCCACAGTCGCGGTGCGACCTCCTCCCGCCAGTTGGGCTCCAAAAGAACTTCGGGTTCGAAGGGAACTTGAGCGTGCTGCAGCATCCGGCGAGCCGATTGGAACGTCCGGCGCTTCAATGTCCACTCCAATTGTTGCCGCAGGCGCGCCCCCACCTCGCTTTGGACGCGCCGGGCCCCCGGTGCGTGGACCGCAGAAATCCCCCCATCGGGCCTTCCGAGCGAAGTGAGGGGAAGCAGGATGAACAGCAGCCAGCTCCAATGACTCCGCATACGCGGCCTCCTCACGGAAATCATCGGCCCCTTTTTAGCACTTTTTTTTCAATGTCAAGCCCCGATTTCCGAACGTGCCGAGATGCCCTTCTCGAAGGGACGTCCGGGCCCTTGGGGAAAGATCCCCACCTTTCGGACAGGGCATCTTTGGGATCAAAAGCTCAAGCCCGTATTCCGTGAGCGTGAGGAGCGTCTTTTCGTACCCCCCTCGCGAGATGAGTTGCTCTGATCGCCTCCGAAGCAACTCTCAGCGCTCTTCGCACTCCCCCTTCGCGCGTTTGAGCGCGGTGACCGCCAAAACGGCTTGAGCGAGCGCGCGAATCTCCGGACTCGTCCAGCTCGACGCCACAGCGGCCAGGCGCGAAGGATCCGGCTCCTGTTCAGAACGCGATCTTCAGGCTGCTCGTCACAGTGTGCGCGCGGTAATCCTCCAGGGCGGACCCCTTCTGATTGTATCCGTACCAATGCCAGCCGACGCTCCAGGTGAAGCGCTTCGGGAAGGTGTAGGCGATCATCCCGCGCGGCCGGTGGAAGTTGAGGGGCAGTGTCCCTTGCGCGTTCACGAGGGAGTAGCCGAGGGCGAGGCGCAGGTTCCGCAGGGGCGCGATCGTGAGATCGCCATCCACGAAATTATCGTCGGCCACGTAGCGCGAGGTCTCGATCGTGCGAAGGCGCGGGTGAAGGAAGAGGATCGTGGACGTGATGTCCGTGCGCGTGTAGCTGAGCGAGAGGGCGATGCGTTCGCCGGGGGTCCAGAGCGTCGTGAACGTCAGGCCGCGATTTCGGCGCACGTTGTCCACCAGAGGGTTCGGGTTGCGGGAGTCGGTCACCAGGAGCTGAAGGCCGAGGGTGAGCGCGGGCGTCGGGCGATAGTGCGCGCGCGCACGAAGACGCGTGAAGCGAGAAGGGGTCACGCGGGTGAAGACCCGATCGCTCGAGCCACGCTCCAGTTCGGAGAAGAGGCGGAAGGCGGGACTCAAGCGGAGGCTGAGTCCGCCCAGGACGGCGTGCGCGTTCAGCTCCGATTCCTCGCGCTCGGTCATCTCCGGACGCCAGAGGGTGACGCGCCGATGCGTGAAGCGATGGCCAGCGCGGAGGACGAGGCGGGGGGTGAGTTCCACCGCGCCCTCAAAGCGGTTGAAGAACGAGTCGACCGAGGTGCGCGCTTCCAGCGACTCCACGACCAGACGCGTGGGCGGGGGCGGGAGAGCTCCGCGCAAATCCGCGCCCAGTTGCTGTTCGGTGCGCGTGCGCACATCCCCGGCGATCGTGAAATGGTGAAACTGGGCCGTATTGGTGATGGTGATCCGGCGGTGCGGGCGGTAATTCACGCTCGCATCGGCGATGGCCGTGGGACGCGACGCCTGCGCGAGGCTGGAGGATGTCTGCGCCGTGACGTATCGGAGGACGGAGAGGTCGAAGAGGTTGCCGATCGCTCGCTCCTGACGCGTGACGTCCACGTTGCTGTCGCTATACGCGAAGCGCCCGCTCAACATGAGCGTTCGATGCACATGTCCTTGTAGGCCCATGCGCGTCGTCGGCACCAGGCCGCGAATCCCGCTGTCGCGGGCGAACGTCTGCAGCAGAATCTGCTGCGGATTGGCCGAGGTCGGATTCGCTGGATTCCGGCTGTTGCCGAGGTTGATCGTCCCCTCCGGCTGAGTCGTGTGGATGTCGTCTTTGAAGGCGCGGAAGCCTTGCTCCACCGTGACGTGCAGGCGCCCAAGCTGGACGTCCACACCGACGCGATACTCGTCCGTCGTCGTGCGCGGGGGATCCAGCAGCACGAATTCGTCCAGGCCGATGGGGAAGGTCGTGAACGCGCGCCCGAACTGCGTGTTGCGCTCGTATCCGATGTGGATGCGGAACGTGGCATCGGGAAAGAGCGTCAGGCGGTATTCCGATCGGCGACGCGCGGCGTCCACGCTATGCTGACCGAGCAGCTCCCCGCGTCTGAGAAGCGGGTTGGCGAAGGTCGGGAGGAAGTTGTAGTACACGATCCGGCTGTAGCCGAAGTCGAAGCGATAGAGGCCGCGCTTCTCCACACGCAGGCTCGTCGTATTGTGCGGATCGCCGCCCCAGCTCGCCATGCTGTAGGTGAGCACATCGAAGAGCGGACCCGTGTTCTCCGGATACCGCGAGATGAAGGAGAGACCAAACAGGCGCAGTCCTTCATCGAGATTGACGTGGCTGCGATAGAGATCGCGATTCCCGCCCAGGAAGAGCTGTCGCCATCCGAATTCCACTTCGCTGTGTGCCGTCATGCGCCCCCAGCGAAGGCCCTCTTGGGCGGACGATGCCGCGTTCTCTTGAGCGCGCGGGCCGGGAGCGATCGGCCCAAGGAGCAGCAGGAGGACGACCATCGCCCCCGCGAACCGATCGGGAGCGAAGCGGAAGCAGCGGTTGCGGATGAATGCGCGCATACCCCCTCCTATTGGAAGAAGAAGCGGTTGACGTTCGAGCCGTGGATCCGCACATGGCACGTCGTGCAATTTTGAAAACGCGGTTGACGAATATCGTGGAAGGCGGGCGGCTCCGTGCCGAGAATCCCCGGCGTGTCCGTATGGCATTCGAGGCAGAGCAGGTGCACGCTGGGGCGCGTGAGGAGTCGGGGATTATTCGACCCATGGGGGACATGGCAGCTCGCGCAGCCCTCCAGCTTCACCGGCACGTGCTCGAAGACGAAGGGACCTTGCTTGTCCGTGTGGCATTTCACGCAGATGGCGTCGGTCCCACCGAGGACCTCGCGCGTTTGCGCCACGTTGAACCCTCCGTGCGCGTCGTGGCACGTCGTGCAACTCATCCCCCCTTCGTGGACGCGATGCCGGAACGGTTTGGCGAAGTCCTGGCGAATCTCGCCGTGGCACTGATAGCACAGCTCGGGCGTGCGTTTCACCAGCAGATCTTCGATCACGACCGGCGAGTGCGAGGAGTGACAATCGGCGCACGCGACCTGATTCAGGCCGTGGGCGGATTGGCGGAAGTTGTGGCGCTCCTCTTGTCGCTCGTGGCAAGCGAGGCATCGCGCGTTTTGCTCCGAGACCGGGCGCCCCCGAAAGGGGAAGATCTTCGTCACGTCCCCCCCGCTCTCGACGTGTTCCCGGCCCGGTCCGTGACAGGCCTCGCATCCCTTCTCCGACTCTTTGTATTTCGGGCTGCTGATGGTCAGAAAGTGAGCCGTTCGCGCGAAGTGCGCGTAGAGGTCCTCGTGGCACAACTTGCACGTCTCGGAGCCCACATAGGGGCTCTCGGGCTGTTGGGATGGAGCGCGGGGGCCGATGCGGTTCGACGGCGAGGACGTGATCGGCGCCGCGCGAAGCATCAGGCCGAGCGCGAGCCCACAAGCGAGAAGGCCGAGGGCGCTCGGCCCGGAGAACAAGCGATGTCTGCGGGATCGGAGAGTGCGCATCCGGTGATTCATCATCCACCTCGTGCTCGCGAAATCTTATCGGATATTGAGCTGCTGCAGGATCGGCGGATTCGGCTCTTCGACCGCCAGGATGGTATGGCAGAGATCGCAGCTCTGGCTGATCGTCCGCCCGTCCTTGCTCACATGTTGTTCGTCGTGACAGCGGAAGCAGCCGGGGAACCGCGCGTGCCCGATGTTATCGGGATACGTCCCCCAGGTCACCCTCATCGAAGGGAAGACGTTCCGACGGTAGAGGGCGTGCAGTTCGCGGATCGCGGCTTCGATGGCCTCGCGGCGGGAACGGAGGAGGTCGGGATATTTCTCCTGATAGAAGGCGCGGACGCGGCGGGCGATCTCTTGGGCCGCGTCCCCCGAGGTCTCGGCAGCGGCTCGCAGGACTTCGACGCCCAGCTTCTTGATGTACGGGAGCGTGCGATCAATCCGTCCCATCGCCAGCGCTTCGTCCATCGCCTGGTCCGGGAGTTTGAAGATGTGTGTCGGGCGATTGTGGCAGTCAATGCAATCCATGACGCGACGTTCGGCGCGAGCGAGCTGCTCGGGCGTGAGCGACGCGTCCTGGGCGACGAATTCCGTCACGCGCCCATTGGCCTCGCGCACTTGGACCCAGGGGATGATCTGCCGCTGTTTGTCCGCGGCGATATAGAGCGTTTGCTTGTTCGGATCAATATGCCAGCTGTGAATGCCGCCATGGCCGGCCGCGCCCCCGCCGATATGCATGAGGAGGACGGTCTTGAGCGGCGTGTTCGCCTCATCTTCGGCGAAGCGGGTGATGACCTTGACGCGATCCCCGGTGAATTTCTCCGGCCAATGGCATTGCTCGCACGTATCGCGCGAGGGGCGCAGGTTCTCAACCGGTGTGGGGATCGGACGCGAGTAGGTGTTGAAGGCGGTGGCGAAGACCTGTCCCACGCCCGAGAGCTTCGAGCGCACAAACCACGGGGCCCCGGGACCGATATGACACTCGACGCACTTCACGCGCGAATGGGGTGAATTGAGATAGGCCGTGTATTCCGGTTCCATCACAGAGTGGCACACCGTGCCGCAGAACTCGACCGAGTCCATATAGGTCACGCCCTTGTAGGTCGTCAGGGAGATGAGGAGGAGATTGATGACGGTCAGGACGCTCACGATCCCGGCCGTGCGGCGCACCGATGCGCGGTTGAAATCAATGCGCGGGTACAACGGGCGGGATGTCGGATTCGCCGGGGCGTCATCTCGGGGCGCTCGCTTTCGCTCCCAATAGAGGCCGAAGGGGATGAGCAGCAGGCCCAGGACGAACACCCCCGGCAGGACGAGGAAGGCCATGATCCCGACGTAGGGTGTATCGTAGAGGCCAAGCAGGCCGAGGATCATGAGGGCGATGATGAGCAGGGCGCTGACCGTCGTGAGGGCGCCTCCGAGAGCCGTGATCCAATTTCGGCCCACCAGGCGCATCAGGTCCCAGAACCACAGGCTCAGGCGTGTGATCATCCGACTGCTCCTCCTGCAGGGTCCGATGGGGGATCCTCGGCGCCATCGGCCGACGCGGTGGCGCGGATTTCGGCCGACTCTCGAGGATCTCGCTCTGATGCTGCCATCGCCGCCGCGTCCTCGGCCACACGCTCTGACCGAGCCGCTCCGGGGCTCTCGGCAGCCACCAGGCGCGCATAATCGAGCGGATGTTCGTGCTGATACCAGCGCAGTGAGACGCGTCCATCCAGCCAGGCCCAGTTCATCGGGTACACGTCCGGATCGAAGATGACGTGATAGAAATGCCAGACGAAGATGGCCAGCGTCGCCAGCACGGCTTCGTAGAAGTGAATCGTGAGGGCGACATCAATGGCCCAACCCGGCAGCCATCGCGTCGTCTGCGCCTTGAACCAGACCATGAGCCCCGTCGCGCCCATGATGAGGGTGCCCCAGACAAGCGCCCAGTATTCGAACTTCTCGATGTAGCTGCAGCGGTCGAAGAGCGGGCGATGGGCGCTCCGACCGAGGTAGTATCGCATATTCTGGATGAGATCGGCGATGTCCTTGCGCCGCGGTCGCATGTCGCGCCAGACCTGTCGGCCCTCGGCCGTCGCCATGATGTAGACGAGATGATACGCGCCGATGCCGAGCAAGACGGCACCAGCCACCCGATGGGCGATGCGGCGGAAGCTCTCGCTGGAGCCGAGCAGCCACGCCAGCCAGGAGTCCGGGTATTTCAAGGCGAAGCCCGTGAGCACGAGGGTGAAGAAGCTCAGGAGCAGCAGCAGATGTTGCCATCGCTGTTGCGGCGTCAGGCGGAGAATCGTGCGCTCTTCGGTCCGGCGTCGCGCCAGCGCTTTCCTGCGCCAGATCGCGCCGTTGTGGAGGGCCATCAGGCCGATGGTGATGGCGATGAGCCAGAGGTAGATGCGCCGCACCCAGTGTTTGAGGATGCTCCCGAGATCTTCGGAGACGGGGACTTCGGCATGCACCCTCACGCGCGCGAAGTTCTCGCCGGCGCCCGGATGGCATTGCCCGCAGGTGCGCGCGAGATTGGCCTTGTGCACCATTGAGCGAGGATCGGAGGAAGGCAGGATGTTGTGGACGCCGTGACAACTGGCGCAGTTGGCGACGACCGTCGAACCGAGTTGCGATGCGCGCCCGTGGTAGCTATCGAGGTACGTGCTCACGCGCCCGCCCGGCACGCCGAACTCTTGTGTGAGACGAACGCCCTCGTGACATCGCCCGCAGGTCGTGCGGGCGAGCGCCTGCTGCGCGACCGGAGACGTCGGATCAATATGCGGCTTGATCAAGTGAATGCCATGGCAATCCGTGCAGACGGGGGCTTGCCAGTTCCCGCGGCGGATGGCCTGGCCGTGAATGCTCTCCAGGAATTCATCGCGGATCGCGGTGTGGCACTGCCCGCAGGTCGCGGGCACGTTGAACTTGAAAATGGGCGATTGCGGATCCGCCGCCGATCGCACGTCGTGGCTGCGATGGCAGTCGGTGCAGACGGCCGCGCGCATCGAGCCGGCCGCGACCGCGCGCCCGTGAACGCTCTGCTGATAGGAGAAGAACGGTTGCGCGCTGATGCCCGCCGGCTCGACGACGAACTGCACGCCGTGGCAGGAACCGCACGTGTGCGGAATCCGGGTGTGATGGGTCTTCGAGCGCGGATCGCTCGAGGGGAGAATCGTGTGCGCGTCGCCGTGGCAATCCAGGCAACTGGCCGCGCGCGCGCGTCCTTCGCGCACCGCCTTCGCGTGCAGACTCTGCGCGTACGCCTCTTCCGCATCCGGATGGCAGGTGGCGCAGGAGACTTTCTGCGGCGGCGGCTCGTGCGGATAGTCTCGAACATCCGCATGGCACGTCGCGCAGTCGAAGGCTCCGTGAACGGACGCCTTGAACGCGCTCTCGCTCACGTGGACGCTCACGGTCTGGCCGTTCACCGACGTGCTCAGATTCGGATCATTATGGCACGCCAGGCATTCGGCCGAACTGAGGCGCGGAGCCGAAGCGCGGCGCGACGACTGCGCCAGAGTCGGAAGGCCGAGCGCGAGGATGAGGGCGAGAGTGAAGACTCCAAGCGCGCCTCCGCCTTCCTGTCGTTCGATCCTGCGCTCTGTCTGGCTCTTCATCAATTCGTTCACACGTCGTAGGCAAGCGGCGTGCCGCCTGCGGTGCCCGTGCCCCGCTTGCGGCTATCGTCCATTGGATGACCGAGTTAGCCGGACAAGTATAGCCGAACCGATCGGGGGATTACACCCAGATCGGGCCTTCTCGCTCACCGCAGGCCTCCGTCATGGTGGCGGAAGAGAGACCTCAATTGAGATTCCCGTCAAGAGGCAGACGCGATCGGATTGGGGGGGCTGTGGCGAGCGCCTCGTCGCTCGTTCGACTCATGGTCGGTCAGGATTCACTCCGCGGTGGGGATTTCGCCCAGCTTTGGGGATTATCCCCCAGAGCGAGAAGAGGGATGGGATTCAGGAAATGATGCGCGAGATGAAAGAAGTTCTTGTCTGCTTGGGAGTTCTGGATGTTCGGCCGACAGACCCTCGCTTTCGCGGCATAGCGTTTGCTATTGCCTCTGCACTGGGTGAGGTCGCGATGGTCTCACTCGCTGACGATATGGGCGGGGAAGTTTGCAACCGGGCAAGCAGGAGATCATGCACGAGATGGGGTCGGTGTGACTTTCGTCACAGCCTTCGATCTGGGAGGCGGGGTAGACTGGGCTCGGTCATTTCCCCGATTGGAAGGTCGGGGCCATGAGCATACGGGAGGAAGCCATGGCTGAGGGACGCGAGCGATTGGGGAGAACCCTCGAGGGATTCTTCTTCGCCTTTGCCCTCTTCACTATCGCCCTTGTGGGCATCGGCTTTGGCGTGCGACGGTGGTTGCCGCCGCTGGCGTCCGAACATGGGGCCGGGATTGATCGGATGATCCGATACCTGATCCTCACCGTGGGGTCGCTCTTTGTCATCGGGCATGTGGCGCTCGGCT
>JBEPZV010000034.1:0-26721 GCA_041640655.1 bacterium | reverse complement strand
GCAGGAAGGGAGGAGACATGCCGGAGTCATCGAGCGCCAGACAGCGTCTGGCCGAGGAGATCGAAAATCTGAGTGAAGAGGAGGCTGTGGAGGTCCTCGAATACATCTCCATTATGCGGCTGATGAAGGAGGAGGAACGCCATCCGGAGCAGTTTCAGCGGGAGCTGCTCTCGCTGCTCTCTCAGCCGGAGAGAGGGGGCGCGCCGGCCTCGCGGGGTCGGAAGAGCGCGGAGTGAGGTCCGTTGAGGGCCGTCGCTGCAGGATGGGATGTGCGAGGCCGCGTGATCCCTCGTTTCTTCGAGTCCGGAAGCGAATGCGCGCGCTCGCGATACTCGTGCTGGCGCTCATCGGAAGCGCAGGGGCTCAGAAGGGCGGGGCGGATCCCAAACACGAGATCCTGAAGCGCCTTCACGATCCAGACGCAGTGCGCCGTCGAGATGCCCTTCTCCTGCTGGGGACCTTCAACGATGCCCCCCTGTCCCCTCTCATTCAGAGAGCAATGGATGACCCCGATCCCGGTGTTCGCGCGGCAGCGATCACGGCGCTCGGACACGCGAGCCCCGTCGAGAACGCCTCAACTGCCCAGGAGGTGATCCCCACGTTGCTGCGCGCCCTGAAGGATTCGCATCCGCTTGTGCGGCGAGCGGCTGCCGGAGCGCTCGGGCGCGTGCGGGACCCACGTGCGGTGAGAGCACTTCAGGAAGCGGCGCGGGATCGAGACGCGGCCGTACGGGCGGCGGCCGTCGAAGCGCTCGGCGAGCAGGGGGATCAAGCAGCGCTCACCACGCTCCTTGAGCGATTGCGCGACAAAGACCCCTTCGTGCGACGTCAGGCGGCGCGCGCCCTCGGACGACTTCGCGCGCCGACGGCGCTCGCCGCGCTCCTCGAATGTCTGGTCCGAGAGGAGGACATGGAAGTCAAGCGCGCGATCGCTTGGGCGCTGGGCGAGATCGGCAATCCGCACGCCGCAGAGACCCTTCGAACGCTCTCGCGCTCCACCGACCCGTATCTGAGCGCGACCGCCCGCGAAGCCCTCAAGCGCCTCACCTCCGATGCGACGGCGCGCTCTCGCAGACGATGACCCTTATCCCTGCTTCACGAAGACCTGCTTGCGCGTCCGCTCGCCCCGCGGCGTCACGGTCGTCGTCTCGAGGATCAGCGCCTTGCCGTCCTCCGAGAGCGTGTACGTCTCGGTGATCTCGAGCTCCATCGTCCCCATGGGCGATTCGATCGTCTGCGTGCCCTTGGTCACCAGCTTGCCCTTCTCCCACCGCGTCTTCGATCGAAGTTCCCCACCGCGCATGCCGGGATTTTTGTTCTCCTTCCCATCGGTCGTGTAGACCAGCTCTTGCGCTTGCTCCCCGCGTTCGGTCTTGATGATCCGCTTGATCTTGAGCACCGGCTCCTGATGCTCGATGATCAGGGTGACGTCCGGGTTGAATCCCCCGCGTCCGCCCATCCCCATGCCGGGGGGATCGCTCTTCTCCTTATCCAAGACCCAGGTCCCACTCAGATTCGGTTTCTCCTGAGCCATCGCGCCGATCCCGAGAACGAGGCAGGCAATGCCCCATGCGACCCATCGTTTCATGCTCATTCCTCCTGATTGGCGAGATTTTCGATTCGGCCACCTCCGAAGGCTAAGGACGCCGGCGAGAAGGAAGAGGTTACACACGAACGGAAGTCCTCCGAGAACTCTCCCCCCTCGCCCTCACTGGCTCCCCCTGGCGCGCTGCCGCAGCGCCTCGAAGAGGACGATCCCCACGGCGACTGAGACATTGAGCGAGTTGATCCGTCCTCTCATCGGGATGGAGACGAGGAGATCGCACTGAGCGCGGGTGAGGCGGCGCAAGCCCCTCCCCTCACTGCCGAAGACGAAAGCCACAGGGCCCCCGTACTCAGCCTCCGTATAGGGGATAGGGCCATCAGCCTCGACGCCGACGATTCGGACAGAACGCTCGCGCAGCTCGCGGCAGAAAGTCGCGAGATTGGTCACGCGCACCAACGGCGTATACGCCCACGCCCCGGCCGAGGTCTTAGCGACGACATCGGTCAGACCGGCGGCGCGGTCCTTGGGGATCACGACAGCTTGCGCGCCAGCGCAATGCGCCGTGCGCACGATCGCGCCCAGGTTTCGGGGATCTTCGACATGATCCAGAAGCACGAGCATCGCCTCCTGGGTGAGCGCGGTCAGGACTTGCTCCGGATCGGCATATTCGCCTGCCGCCAGATAGGCGACCACTCCCTGATGAGCGGCATGCGGGACCAGGCGGTCCAGAACACCCCGCGAGACCAGATGCACGGGGATGCCCATGCCACGCGCGTCAGCCAGGAGCTCGTTCACACGATGGCGCCGCTCTCCCCGCGCCACCAGCACCTTGCGCACGGCGCGTCCGCGAGCGCGAATGGCCTCGCGCACGGGAGCCCAGCCGTAGATGATCGCCGACGCCGCCGTCATCGTGCGCCCGACCGCTTCAAGTCTACCACAGTCCCGAGGGGGTGAGGAATCTCAACGAGGGGAAGGGAGGGCTTTCGCTCGCGAAGAGGAACGGCGAATCTGATACCGGCAGACGGCCTCCCCATGCGGCATGAAGCACTCGCGGGTCACGCATGCCTGCAAGACCTCTTCGTGCATGCGCAGCTCCTGCTCGCAGAGTTCGGGGCAGACGGAGACGATGCGCCGCAGCGGACAGTGAGCTTGCGTGAGGATGAATCGGCCTGCGCCCGCGCATCTCCAGGAGGCCAAGAACCCCATCTCCGTCATCGCCTCCGTGAGCACTTGGACGCGCTCCCGTAGCGATTTCCCCATCAAGCGCCCCTTGATGCGCTCGATCAGTTTGCTCGTCCAATGCTGCAAGAGCCGCCGAAGGGCGCGTTCGCCAAAGACCTCGCGCACCCCTTGCAGCAAGTCCACAGCGAACTCACTGTAGCGTTCGGGGAAGAAACGATCGGCCTCCTCCGTGAGACGATAGACCTTCACGGGCCGACCTCGCCCCCGCGGTTGAACGTGCGCGGTGACCAAATGATCCCGCTCCAGGATGTCGAGATGCCGACGGAGGCTGACGCCGGAGAGGTTCAAGTCGCGCGCCAAATCGGCGACCGTCGCGCTCCCCCACTGCTTGAGCCGATGGACGACGCGCATGCGGGTGGACTCATTGACGTTCAATCCCCGCTCCATATGCGCGTGTATTGTACCACAGCTCGCCTCCCCGGCAAACGTAAATTATTCAGGCAAAATATTGCCTATTTCGGGGAGAGCTGATAACATTGGTCCTTGATGCGAGAAACCAGTCAGGAGGAGGTAGCGACGTATGACGCTCACGATCACCGAAGCCGCCGCGGCTGAGATCAAGAAGTTCATCGAGAGCGAGAATCTCTCGCCCGAGCAAGTCGGCCTGCGCGTGCGGGTCATCCCGGGAGGCTGTTCGGGATTCCAATACGATCTCGCTCTGGATGAGGCGCCCGAGAGTGGCGACGAGATCCTCGAGATCAATGGGATCCGGGTCTTCGTGGACCCATTGAGCAAGCGGTATTTGAACGGCGTGGAGATCGACTACGTGCGCTCGGTGATGGGCTCAGGGTTCACCTTCCGGAATCCGAACGCGCGCGGGACGTGCGGCTGCGGCAGTAGCTTCACTGTCTGAGGGAGCTTTCGACGAGACGCCCGACGTTTCGCCGAGCCCCTCCCAAAAGGAAGCCCCCATGTTCGGGAAGACGGTCAGCGAGGGCGATGTCCTGCGGGCGTTGCGCCAGGTCGTTGATCCCGATCTGCATCAGGACATCGTCTCGCTGGGCTTCATCAAGAACCTCAAGATCGAAGATTCGGTCGTCAGTTTCGACATCAATCTGACGACGCCGGCCTGCCCCGTGAAAGAGCGGATGCGGGAAGAGGCACGACGCGCTGTCGCTCAGCTTGAAGGCGTGCGCGAAGTGCGCGTGAATCTGACGGCCGAGGTCCGACCGCACGCGGCGCTCGACCGATCGGCGCTCGCGAGCGTGCGAAACATCGTCGCCATTGGCAGCGGCAAGGGCGGTGTGGGGAAATCCACCGTCGCTGTGAATCTGGCCGCGGCCTTGCGCATGAGCGGAGCCCGCATCGGCCTGCTCGATGCGGACATTTACGGCCCGGCGATCCCCTTGATGCTCGGCCACCGACAACAGGTGGAAATCCGCGAGAACCGCATCCTCCCGGCCGAACATCATGGCCTCCGGTTCATCTCCATGGGGCTCTTCGTCCCTGGGGATAAGCCGCTCATCTGGCGCGGCCCGATGGCGCATAAGGCCCTGCAACAATGCCTCTTCGACGTGGAGTGGGGAGAGCTGGATTATCTGCTCGTGGATCTGCCTCCCGGCACAGGCGATGTCCATCTGACGCTCGCGCAATCGGTGCCCGTCACCGGGGCCGTCATCGTCTCCACGCCCCAGGACGTGGGTCTGGTGATCTCGATGAAGACGCTGCGCATGTTCCAACAGACGAACATCCCGATTCTGGGGATCATCGAGAACATGAGCTACTACATCTGTTCGCACTGCGGCGCGCGCGAGGAGATCTTCGGCCATGGCGGAGCCCGCCACGCGAGCGAAGCGCTGGGCGTCCCCTTCCTGGGAGAGATCCCTATCGACACGCGTATCCGCCAGCAGGCCGACACTGGCGTGCCGATCGTGCTCGCTGATCCAAGCTCCCCGGCGGCTACGGCCTATCGCGAGATCGCCGAACGACTGGCCGCACAAATCAGCATTGTGAACTACCGGATAGCTCCTCTTCGAATCGAGGAGGTCTCCAGGTGATCACCTCTCCGGGAACGGAATCCTCCGTTCGTCCGAGCGCGATCAAGAAGATCGGCGCCGCGGAGATCCAAATCCTCTGGGGCGATGGGCATCTGAGCACGTACCGAGCGAGTTATCTCCGACGGCACTGTCGCTGTGCGCTCTGTGTGGACGAGCTGACCGGTCGTCCCAGACTCGTCCCCGAGACGATCCCGGCGGATCTCACGATCTTGAGCGTGGAGCTGGTCGGCCAGTACGCCTTGCACTTCCAATGGAGCGATGGACACAGCACGGGTATCTATCCCTTCGCTCAACTCCGCGCCCTCTGTCCCTGCGAACACTGCGCGAACGCTTTGAGGGAAGACCGATCACAGGACCCTCTTGACGCTGCGGCTCGGGAATAGGCCTCATCGCAAGCTCGCGAACGTTTCGCTTGACGAACACCCGCGCTGAGGACCGGCGATGCAACTTCTGGTGTCGCGAACATGAGACGAGCTTCCCCTTCTTCCCGCGCGAAGTCCCCACCGACTGCACCATCGCCGGAATCATGGACTGGTCATCACCGCTGTCCTCTCCAGCCACCTCTTCACACGAGCGGAGAAAAAAGTCTTGACTTACTCGCCCTCTTGCTATAGTATGCGCGGCGTCGGTATGTTGGAGGTTGTGCGTGGAAGTGGTAAGAGCGAGCCGCGACCTGACGTCCCCGGTTTGAGGCGTGGGCTCGCGGTCTCCTTCCCCGGGGCCGCCATCGCTCGCCCTGGGTGATATTGGGTTGCCCGCTCGGAACGGGCTCCCGAAGGATCTTCGGTCAGGAGGTTGGAGGTCATGCCGAGAATGCGAGGAAGAGTGAAGTGGTTCAACAACCAGAAGGGGTATGGTTTCATCGAGCAACCTGATGGCCGCCCCGACGTGTTCGTCCACTACTCGGCGATTCAGGAGGAGGGGTACAAGTCGTTGAAGGAAGGACAGCTCGTGGAGTTCGACCTGGTGGAAGGCCCCAAGGGACTGCAGGCGGAGAACGTGGTGAAGCTCTAGCGTCCGCGCCGCAGGACGTCTCTGGCCAGTCTATTCCCCACTTTGATGAGGTGAGCATCTCCAGCGGCGCGAGGCCTTCCCGGAGATGGCCCTCTGGAGGTTCATCCCGGGAAGGTCACGCCCCTCTTCTGCGCGAAAATCCCCACACGGCTGCCCCGCGACGCGCCATCTTCCTCACGCGGAACGAGGAGCATGCAGCGCCGATGGAGCATCCTGCGAGATGATTGTCTGCGCGTCCCTTACCGAGCTCGCGCCGCGCGCTGTGTGGAACGCAAATTGCAACCCCCGCAGATGGGGAGCAGGGGGCGATCCGCGCGATCGCCGACATCGAAGGGAGGGGGAGTATGCCGGAGCCGGAAGAGGAACAGGCGCCGGAGGCGGCGCGCGAGAAGGGATTCGGCATCGAGCTGCTCTTCTTCATCATCGGCGCGGGGTTTGTCTTCTTCGGTCTGCTGTTCATCCTGACGGGAATCGGCGCGCTGATTGGGATCGGCATGGTCGTCCTCGGAGGGCTGATCGGTCTCTTCGGTTCTGCGGTGGGCGTGATCCTCGAATGGCGGGCCTCGCGCAAGAGGGGATCCTGAGATCGCGCGAGCCTGTTCAGCGCGGTGAGGGATTCACGCGCTCCAGCACGCGCGCGAGCATTGTCGAACGATTGGCTGGCGTCAGCTCCCACAGCTCGACATCGTCCCGCGCGCGAATCCGCTCGATCACCGGATGCGCGCTCTGCTGGAGCGTGGCGATGAGGCGCTTCGGACTCAGGAGCGCTCGTTCCAGAGCACGAACGAAGGCGCGCGAGAAGAGTTCCATACGCGCGATCTCATCCACGATGAGGAAGGTGACGCTCGGCTCGGTCAATCCGCGCTCCAGCGCCGCGACGGCGACCGCATCCATCGCGCGAACGTCCACGCCATACCGAGAGACGCGATAGGGGGTTTGGAAATTCACGTGAGCGAGCAGACGGCGCTCGCCGTCCAGCGTGACGATCTCAAATCCGACGCGATGACCCGCGGCGTCTCGCACTTCGAGGGTGTAGAAGCCAGCCGCATGAGGAGCCAGGCGCTCGGCCACCTGTCGGATGAGCGTCGTCTTGCCGACGCCCGGTCGTCCCGTGATCAGGAGGTGCGGTCTGGATTCCACGGATGGATCCATCGGCCTCACCATAGCGGACAGAGCTTCGCTCAGGGGCGTCCGGACGGGGCGGCGGGTTCGCCCCTCAGCTCGCGCTCAGTCGCCACCTGGCGATGTTGCCAGCAACGTTCCCCCTCACGCACGCGGCGCCGACACGGCGTCCCGCGTTTGGTCGGAGCGCCGCAGATCGTGATCCGAGGGGCGTCCGTCGCGGATGATGAGGACACGCCCCCCCCATCCGCCGGCAGAGGGGTCACCCCCATCGGAGACGCGAGCCGCTCAATCCACAGCGAAGGAGGCGGCGCGGGATCGCGCATCGAGAAGCGACCGATACCGACGCCGAGAGCGAAGCTGACGACAAGGAGCGCGCTCAGCCAGATTCGACGACGTCGTTCCAGGACGCGGGCGCACGTTTGGCAAAACTGTCGGCTATGCCAGAAGCGCCATCGCTCCCGCTCGATGCGATGGCCGCATTCGGCGCAATAGCGTGGTCGGTACATGCAGCGACCCCATCATGGGGATTTCCGCCGAGGCGCGGCCTCCGATCCTCTCGGCGAGACGCGCGCGTCAGAAATCGCCTTTCAACAACCCACGCAGGACATACGGGAGAATGCCGCCGTGCCGATAGTACTCGACTTCGATCGGCGTATCCACGCGCGCGATGGCTGAGAAGATGATCTCCGAACCATCGTCGCGACGAGCGCGGACGGTGACCATCTGACGCGGCGCGAGTCCGCCAGCTAATCCCTCGATGTCGTAGACCTCGCGTCCGGTGAGGCCGAGCGTCTCGCGATTCTCCCCCTCGCGAAATTGCAGAGGCAGAATGCCCATGCCGATGAGATTGCTCCGATGGATGCGCTCGAAGCTCTCGGCGAGCACGGCGCGCACGCCAAGCAAGCGCGGACCTTTGGCGGCCCAATCTCGAGAGGACCCCGAACCGTATTCCTTCCCGGCGATGACCAGAAGCGGCACGTTCTCGGCTCGATAGCGCTCGGCCGCTTCGAAGACCGTCAAGCGTTCTCCATCGGGCAGATGCACGGTCCATCCCCCCTCGACCCCCGGCACCAGCAGATTCCGCAACCGAATATTGGCGAACGTGCCACGCACCATCACCTCGTGATTGCCACGCCGTGCGCCGTAGGAATTGAAGTCCTGCGGAGCGACACCGCGCGCGATCAGATACTGTCCGGCCGGACTCTGGACCGGAATCGAACCGGCTGGCGAGATATGATCGGTCGTCACCGAATCGCCGAGCACGAGCAATACGCGCGCCCCGCGAATATCCGCCAGCGGCGGCGCTTCGATTGGCAATTCTTCGAAGAACGGAGGTCGGCGAATATAGGTGGAGGCTTCGTCCCAGGCGAACAGTTCCCCGGCAGGGGCCGAGAGCGCGCGCCACCGCTCCTCGCCGCGAAAGACGTCGGTATACGTTCGGCGGAACATCTCGCTTCGAAGGACCCCGGCTATCACCGCCCGCACTTCG
This sequence comes from bacterium, assembly GCA_041640655.1. Lineage (GTDB taxonomy): Bacteria > Acidobacteriota > Blastocatellia > HR10 > HR10 > HR10. The sequence continues at coordinate 18,308 of JBEPZV010000034.1, read as the reverse complement.
TCAGGCGTCGGCCAGATGTCCTTCAGGAACACAGGCCGTCCTTCGGGATCACGACCGAGCGGCTCCGCGAGCAGGTCCACATCCATTGTGCCGACAAGGGCATAGGCGACCACAAGTGGCGGCGAGGCCAAATAGTTCACACGCACCAGAGGATGCACGCGTCCCTCGAAATTCCGATTCCCGCTCAAGACGGCGGCCGCGACAAGTCCCCCCTCTTGAATCGCGCGGGCGATCGGCTCCGGCAACGGGCCGCTATTGCCGATGCACGTCGTGCAGCCGTAACCGACCACATGAAAGCGCAGGGCCTCCAAATACGGTAGCAATCCCGCCTCGCGCAAGTACTCGACGACAACGCGCGAGCCCGGCGCCAGACTCGTCTTCACCCACGGCTTCACGCGAAGCCCGCGCTCGACGGCCTTCTTCGCCAGAAGCCCGGCCGCGACCATCACCGCCGGATTCGAGGTATTCGTGCAACTGGTGATGGCTGCGATGACGACCGCTCCATGCCCGAGTTCCACCTCGTGATCGTTCACGCGCACGGAGATGCGCTTCTGAAGCGGAGCGAGCGCCGGCTCAGGTCCCCCCTCCTCTACCCATCGAGCGAGTTGCGCGGCATCGAGCTTCGACACCCCTCCATTGACCATATCCAGGAGCGCGCGACGGAAGGCGCGCCGGGACTGCCGGAGTGAGACGCGATCCTGAGGACGACGAGGTCCAGCTACGCTCGGCTCAACTGTACTGAGATCCAGCTCGACCGTATCAGCGAAGATCGGATCCGGCATCTCCTCGCTTCGGAAGAGCCCTTGGGCCTTCGTGTAGGCCTCCACCAGCGCCACCACCTCTTCATCGCGCCCGGTGAGACGCAAATAGTGGAGAGTCTCTTCATCCACGGGGAAGAAGCCGATCGTCGCCCCATACTCCGGAGCCATGTTCGCGATCGTGGCGCGGTCGGCCAGACTCAAGCTCCGGAGACCCGGCCCGTAGAATTCCACGAACTTCCCCACGACGCCTTTCCGCCGCAGCATCTCGGTGACCGTGAGCACGAGGTCCGTGGCCGTCGCTCCCGGCGGCAGCTCGCCCGTCACCTTGAAGCCCACGACCTCGGGGATGAGCATCGTGATGGGCTGGCCGAGCATCGCCGCTTCCGCTTCGATCCCCCCCACGCCCCAGCCGAGCACCCCCAAACCGTTGATCATTGTCGTGTGCGAGTCCGTGCCCACGAGCGTATCCGGATACGCGACCCCATCTTCGACGAAGACGACGCGCGCCAGATATTCGAGGTTGATCTGATGCACGATCCCCATACCGGGCGGGACGACCCGAAAATTCGCAAAGGCCTGCTGCCCCCATTTCAGGAAGCGATACCGCTCGTGATTTCGCTCGAACTCCCGCGCCACATTTTCGGCGAAGGCCGTCGGCGTGCCGAAGTGATCCACCTGAACGGAGTGATCAATGACCAGATCCACCGGCGTCAACGGGTTGATCCGCCGCGGATCGCCGCCATGCGCGCGCATCCACTCGCGCATCGCCGCCAGGTCCACGATCGCCGGCACGCCCGTGAAATCCTGCATGAGGACGCGCGCCGGACGGAAGGCGATCTCCCGCTCCCGGCGCTCTCCACTCACGCTGCGACAAATGGCCAGAATGTCCTCGGCCGTCACCGTCCGACCATCCTCGAAGCGGAGAAGATTCTCCACGAGGATCTTCAAGGAGAACGGCAACCGCGCGACGTCCTCCACTCCCGCGCGCTCCAGAGCCGCCAGAGAGAAATAGTCCACCAAGAGGGCCCCCACGGAGAGTCGGGATCGAACGCCGAAACTGTCCTTCGTCCTCACGCCCATACGCCTCCTCCTCGCGCTCCAGGGAATCCCCCAAGAGGAGGATTCACCGAAGATGAGGACACGCTGTTCAGGCCCTCATGATACCAATCTCGAACCGAATTTTCCACAGATGGGAGGCTCCCGCGGCTGGAGGAAGAGCCGCCGGGCGCGCGTTTGACGCCCTCGGGCGGTTTTGGCTAACATCACACACTGTCTTTCTCGGAGATTCTCCGCAAGGAGAAGGAGCGCTGTGGCGGTCACGGAAGCCGAGTTGAGACGGATTTTCGCTGAGGCCGTGCGCGAGATCACGGGTCGGCGATCAGTGCCGGAGATCGAGGTGGGGTTCTATCCGTTCGCGGGCCTCAACAGCTACATCCGCTTGCGCAGCCACCGCCTGTACGTGAAGCTCTCCGACATCCTGCGCGATGCCCCGCGGCGCGTCCACTACGCGCTCGCCCATATCCTGGTGGCCAAGCTCTTCCGGCGAAAGGTGGATGAGGAGTTCGAACGCATTTACCGCGCCTACACGGCTGACCCCGCCGTCATCCGGGCGGCCGAGCAGGCGCGCCGCGAGCGCGGGCGCAAGCGCATCCTCGGCCCCCAAGGACGGTATCGGAATCTCGAACAGGCCTTCCAGCGCCTGAACCGACTCTACTTCGGCGGCGCGCTTCGGATGCCGATCTTGACCTGGAGTCCCTATCGGAGCCGGACTGTGCTCGGCCACCTCGATCACACGCATCGGACGCTCGTCATCAGTCGCCTGCTCGATGATCCACGCATCCCTGAATTCTTCTTCGAGTACGTCCTCTTCCACGAGATGCTGCATCTCGTGTATCCGCCGCGCACGATCAACGGCAAGCGCTACTACCACACGGCCGCGTTCCGCGCCGCCGAGAAGCGGTTCAAACATTACGAGGAGGCGAAGGCTCTGGCGGAACGGATCGCCGGGGGACGCCTCCACCGACGATGAGGAGCACGAAGACCTCGGACGTCATCGTCATTGGAGGAGGAATCATCGGATGCGCGATCGCCTATGCGGTGGCGAAAGAGGGATTGCGCGTCCGACTCATTGAGCGAGGGGAGCCCGGACGCGAGGCGTCGCATGCGGCGGCCGGTATGCTCGCCCCTCAATCCGAGGCGCTGCACGAGCCACAGGGCCCCTTCTTCGAGCTCTGTCGAGCGAGTTTGCAGCTCTATCCCGATTTCGTCGCCGAGATCGAGGCGGTGACGGGCCTCTCCGTTGAGTATCGCCGCGAAGGAACAGTGTTTCTGGCTGCCGACTTCACCGAGGGGGAGATTCTCGCCGCCGCCTATGAGAAGCAAAAGGCCGCGGGCTTGACCGTCGAGGATCTGACGGCCGAGGATGTGCGCCATCTGGAGCCGGCGCTCTCTGGGGCCATACAAATGGGCCTCTTTCTGCCAGAGGACCATCAAGTGGATAATCGAAAGCTCACAGACGCCCTTGTTCTCGCCGCACAGCGCCAAGGCGTGGACCTGGTGACGGGTTGGCCCGTGCTCGGCCTCGTGCGCGAGGGGGACCGCGTGGTCGGCGTGCGCACGAATCGAGAGCGGTACGCAGCGGCCGTCACCATCAATTGCGCCGGCGCGTGGGCGGCGACGGTGGACCCGGAACGGTACCCCTCGCCTCCGGTTAAACCCATTCGCGGGCAAATCCTCGTCCTCCAAGCGCGCGCGCCACTTCTTGAACACGTCGTGCACTCGGCCCACTGCTATATCGTTCCCCGCCGCGATGGCCGCCTGCTCATCGGCAGCACGATGGAAGATGTCGGTTACGAGAGGCGCGTGACGGCCGAAGCGCTCCTTCGTCTCCTCATCGCAGCCCGGCAAGTCCTCCCGGCCATCGAACAGTGCACATTCGTGGAAGCATGGGCCGGATTTCGCCCCGATACGCCTGATCATCTCCCCATCTTGGGGGAAGCCGAACCCGGACTCCTCATCGCCACTGGCCACTTCCGCAATGGGATATTGCTGGCCCCGATCACAGCCCGCCTCATCGCGGAGCTGATCACCTCCGGACGGACGAGCAGAGATCTCGCGCCCTTTCATCCTCATCGGTTTCGCCCTCACACACCCCGTGAGGGCGAGGGGGAGACGTGAGATCGCCCCCTGCCACGCGGTCAGTCTATCCTCTCTCGACGCCAAACGCGAATCGTGCTATAGTCTTCGACGAACTATGCCGAACGCGCACACCTTCGAAGCTTATCGGTTGCTGCGGGAGAAGCTAGGGGATGAGGCCACGGCGGCACTGTTGCAGTACATCCAAGAGGTGGCTCAAACCCACGCGGCGACGAAGGAAGACATCTATAAGCTCCGCGAGGAAACCAAGGATGAGTTCTATAAGCTCAGAGAAGAGATCGCTGCCGTTCGCGAAGAGCTGAAAGGGGACATCGCCGCCGTTCGGGACGAATTGAAGGGGGACATCGCCGCCGTCCGCACCGAGATGTATCAGATTCGGGACGAGCTGAAGGGGGACATCGCCGCCGTCCGCACCGAGATGTATCAGATTCGGGACGAGCTGAAGGGGGACATCGCCGCCGTCCGCGCCGAGATGTATCAGATTCGGGACGAGCTGAAGGGGGACATCGCCGCCGTCCGCACCGAGATGTATCAGATTCGGGACGAGCTGAAGGGGGACATCGCCGCCGTCCGCACCGAGATGTATCAGATTCGGGACGAGCTGAAGGGGGACATCGCCGCCGTTCGGGATGAGCTGAAGGGGGACATCGCCGCCGTCCGCGCCGAGATGTACCAGATCCGGGATGAGTTGAAGCGAGACATTGCGCAAGTGCGCGAAGAGATGAGAGGTGAGCTCTTCCGCGTCAAGATGATCCTTTACGTTGTGATCGCCCTCGTCATTTTGAGCAATCCCAAGGTCTTGGATACCCTGGGCCGGATTGTGGACTTTCTCAAGTGAGGGTCTCCCAGAGGAGTAATGCTCGCGATTGAGGCCTAGGAAGAACGGCCCCCTTTTGTTCCCCCACGCGACGGATTATGCCGGAGATGAACCATCTTCTGAGGAGAGCTGCCCCAACCGTCCCTTCGGATGCAGGAGATGATACTGCTGTCGGGTGAGGCCCTTCTCCACCTGCAATGCGACGGAGAGAGCGGCCAGCACGTAGATCTCAGCCAGGACGCTCGCGCGGGGCGGGAGATTGAGGGGATCGCCTTCGTGCGTGACCCCCGCGTAGAGGAAGACGTCCGAATGTCGCGCCAGCCAAGACTGCGGCTGCCCACTGACGCCGATGATGTGCGCGCCGATGCGCTTGACGGTCATGACCGTCTCTTTCAGCTCCTGCGTCTCCCCGCTGTTGGAGATAGCGATGACGACGTCGCCGGGCAGGACCTGTCCGGCACTTCCGTGCACGGCCTCCGTCCCATGCAGGAAATAGGCGGGCGTGCCCGTGCTGTTCAGCAGCGAAGCGATATACGTCGCCACATGTTCGGGCTTGCCCACGCCCGTGACGTGCACGCGCCCGCCGCGCTGTTCGGCTCGCCGGATCAGCTCCACGGCTTGATCGAAATACCCGGGGGTGAGTCGTTGCCGCAGCGCTTGCAATTGGGCGAGCGCGATGTCCAAGAACTCTCGAACGGCCGATTCGTAGCGACGAACGGTCGTCACTTCGCGCGTCTCGAGTCGCCCCCTCATGTTCACATGCCTCCGACGAGGTCTGTGACGACATGCTGGAACCGCCGCCGGAACTCCTCCGGCGTCATCGCATATTGCTTGGTCGAGGCCGCGCGCGCCAGCTCGGCCAATCGGCGCTCATCCTCGAGATCCTCGCGTTCGAGTCGGATCATGTACTCGCGCGCGATCCGATACATCGGCGCCGTGACATCCACCACGCGAATGCGCGTGCGCCCTGTTGCCGGGTCCATCAATTCCTCAAAGGGCAGATACCGAAGCTGCCCGCTCACGACGCAGACCAACGCTCCCGGCCATCCCCGGTGCTCCGGCGCGGGGTTGAGCAAGAATTCGACGGCCCCGTAGCCGAGCGTCTTCACATAGTGGCAGTCGAAGGCGATCGGAGGGGCTGAACGCACTTCGTAGCCGATCGTCTTATGGACGATCGTGAGCGCATCACCACGGGCGGCGAATCGGCGCTCGACGATCGTCTTGAGGATATGCGCCAGGTCCATTTCGGCCAGCCGCAAGTGGCCGTATTCGTCGCGCGTGAGGCGCACGCCTTCGATCCCGCTCAACTCGCTCTCTGGGATGCGCTCCAGCAAGCCCTCGGCGATCACAGCCACGCCGTCGCGCCGCTGCCAGAACGCGCGTCGCTTGAGGATCGCCCCCTCCAACACATCGGCCAGCGTCTCCAGGTGCACAACGCCCGGGAACTCCTCCGGAAGGATGATCGTCGTCACCCCGGCGGCCGTCCCGCTCTGCAGAGCGAGATGTCCGGCGGATCGCCCCATCACGACGACGAAATACCATCGGTTCGTCGTCCGCGAATCCTCCATGAGATTCCGCAACAGCTCGAAGATGAGCTGCCGCGCCGTCTCGAAACCGAAGGTCGGCATGTCCCCCGGCAAGGGCAGGTCATTATCAATCGTCTTGGGAACATGACAGACGCGGATGCGTCCCGCGGCCTGCCGCGCCACGCAATGAGCGGCGTACATCGTATCGTCGCCCCCAATCGTCACCAGGTGTCGCACGCCCAGAGCTTCGAGCGCCGCGACGACGCGCTCCAAATCCTCCGGCCGACGCGTCGGATTCGCCCGCGACGTGTTCAGGATCGAGCCGCCTTGAAAATGGATGCGCGAGACCTCGTCGTGATCCAAAAGCCGCACGCGGCTGGTCTCCCCCTTCATCAACCACGCGAAGCCGTCATAGATCCCCACGACTTCATATCCGCGGTTGCGCGCCTCGAGGGTCACTGCGCTGATGACGCCGTTGATCCCAGGCGCCGGACCGCCTCCGACCAAAATCCCCACCCGTTCTGAACGCGCGCCGCTCATGCTGATGCCTCCCTTTCCCCCTCAACCGGCATGAAGGCCTAATCTTAGCATCGAGCGGGCCACATCGCCAACGCTCGGGAGGGCGTGTGCCTCTCGAGCTGGCCTGCGCTGAGCGATGCAGCCGCTCACGAGAGGGCGCGGCCGCCTTGACTTCATCAGAAGGCTCTCCCTAAACTCCAACCGCGAGTCGCAAGGAGGCCTTCGGGCGATGGGGTGGATCGCCGAGGGCTTCCGATGGAGAGAAACCTCATGAGGATACACGAGTATCAAGCGAAGGAGCTACTCAAACGCTACGGGGTGGCGGTCCCCCGTGGGGAAGCTGTCACGACGCCGGAGGCCGCGCGCGCTGTGGCCGAGAAGCTCGGCGGGCGCGTCGTCGTGAAGGCGCAGATTCACGCCGGGGGGCGCGGCAAGGCCGGAGGCATTCGCCTGGCTGATTCCCCGCAGCGCGCGCAGGAGCTGGCCCGCGAGATGCTGGGGATGAAGCTGGTGACGCCGCAAACGGGACCGCAGGGGCGCGAGGTTCGCACACTGCTCATCGAGGAAGCCCTGCCCATTCATCGAGAGCTGTACCTGGGCATCTTGCTGGATCGTGCGGCGCAGCGCCCGGTCATCATGGCGAGCCCGGCCGGCGGCATGGACATCGAGGAGATCGCCCGGCGCTCGCCCGACCTCATCCTCAAAGAGCACGCGCATCCGGCGCTCGGCCTGCAATCCTATCAGGCGCGCAAGCTCGCCTTCGCGCTCGGCTTCACGGGCGAACAGCTCGCTCCGGCCGTGCGCTTCATCCTGGGTCTGTATCGGGCTTTCGTCGAGCTGGATGCATCGCTGGTCGAAGTGAATCCCTTCGTGGTGACCGAAGATGGACGGTTGTACGCACTCGATGCCAAGGTCACCTTCGATGACAATGCGCTCTTCCGACATCCGGATTACGCCGAGCTGCGCGATGTGAACGAAGAGGAGCCGCTCGAGGTGGAAGCCTCCCGCTACGACCTGAATTACATCAAGCTCAACGGGACCATCGGCTGTATGGTCAACGGCGCCGGCCTGGCCATGGCGACGATGGACATCATCAAGCTCGCGGGGGGAGAGCCCGCCAATTTCCTCGATGTCGGTGGCAGTGCGACGACCGAGCGGGTGGAGAACGGCTTTCGCATCCTGCTCTCGGACCCCAATGTGCGGGCGGTGTTGATCAACATCTTCGGCGGCATCGTCCGGTGTGATATCGTCGCCGAAGGCGTCATCCAAGCGGCCCGGAAAGTCGGCGTCACCGTCCCCATCGTCGTGAGGTTAGAAGGGACCAACGTCGAGCGCGCGCGCGAGCTGCTGGCGCAATCGGGATTGAAGATCACCGTCGCCCACAGCATGAGCGAGGCGGCGGAGTTGGCCGTCGCCCTCGCTCGCCAAGTCTGATGTTCGACGCCTCGGATGACGGCCCGACCGCGCGCGGCTCACGACATTCGCGAGAGCACCCTCCGGAAGTCGAGGGCACGGAGATGAGACGATACGTCATCAAGCGCGCGGTGATCCGGCGCACGCTGATCAATTACCGAGCCGAGCTGAACGAGGAGCAATACGCCGCGGTCACCTCGGGTGAAGGGCCGGCGCTGGTGATCGCGGGCGCTGGCTCGGGCAAGACGCGCGTGATCACGTATCGCGTCGCCTGGCTCGTGGAACAGGGCGTGGATCAATCGCGGGTGCTGCTGATGACCTTCACCAACAAGGCCGCGCGCAGCATGCTCCAGCGCGTCGAGGCGCTTCTGCAGACGGAGTGCCGCCGAATTTGGGGCGGGACATTCCATCACATCGCCAATCGCTTCCTGCGCCGGCACGCGGAGGCGCTCGGCTATCATCCGAACTTCACGATCCTCGACAGTGAGGATGCGCGCGAGCTGCTCGAGGCATGCGTGCGCGCCTGTGGCCTGGATACCCGCGCGCGGCGGTTCCCCCGTGGGGAAGTCCTACAGGACATCCTCAGCCTCTCCCGCAACACAGGGCGATCGCTGGAGGAGATCGTCCTCACGCGCTTCCCGTACTTCGAGCCGCTGCTGCCGGAGATCGAGCGCGTCGCGCAGGAGTACGCCGAGCGCAAGCGGCGCGAGAATGTGATGGACTACGATGACCTGCTCGTGAATTGGTGGCGATTGCTCTGTGAGCACCCGGAGATCGAAGCCCTCTACGCCGAGCAGTTCCAGCACATCCTCGTGGACGAATATCAGGACACGAACCGTCTGCAGGCGGAGATCGTGGATCGGCTGGCCGGGCGGCACCGCAACGTCATGGTCGTCGGCGACGACTGCCAGACGATCTACAGCTGGCGCGGGACCGATTTCCGCAACATCTACGAGTTTCCCGAGCGCTATCCGGACGCGCGCATCTACCGCCTGGAGACGAACTATCGCAGCACGCCACAGATCCTGGCCCTGGCCAACGCCTCCATCCGCCACAACGAGCGGCAGTTCCCGAAGGCGTTGCGCGCGCGGCGTCCGGATGGACCGAAGCCCGCTCTTGTGCCCGCGCAGGATGTTTACGAGCAAGCGGCCTTCGTCGCCACGCGCGTTCTGGAGTTGTACGAAGACGGGGTGCCGCTCTCGGAGATCGCCGTGCTCTATCGGTCGCATTACCATTCGATGGAGCTGCAGATCGAACTCATGCGGCGGCGCATCCCCTACGTCGTTCGCTCCGGATTGCGCTTCTTCGAACAGGCGCATGTCAAAGACGTGCTCGCCTATCTGCGCGTCGTCGTGAACGCGCGCGATGAATTGGCCTGGCGGCGCATCCTGCGCCTGGTGCCCGGCATCGGTCAGCGCACGATCGAACGCGTCTGGCCGATTCTGGCCGGGAGCGCCGATCTCGCGCGCGCGCTCGAAGACGCGCAGACGCGCGGTCTCATTCCCCGTCGCGCCCATTCGGGATGGCACGAGCTGCGCGAGCTGATCGGTGCGCTCCTCAGCGAGCCCATCGCGAATCGCCCCGCCGCGCAGATCGAGACGGTCCTCGCCAGCAGTTACGCGGATCACGTGCGCGCGACCTACAGCAATGCTGAGATGCGACTGGAAGATCTGCGCCAGCTCGCGCAATTCGCCGCCCGATACCCCTCGACCGACCACTTCCTGAGCGATGTCGCGCTCCTCGGACAAGAGCGCTTCTCCATGCGCGACGGACTCTACGGCGAAGACATCGTGGACGGGGCTGAGGGCGAAGACGAATACCTTGTTCTCTCCTCGATCCATCAAGCGAAGGGGCTGGAGTGGCGTGTCGTCTTCCTGATTTGGGTCGCCGACGGACGCTTCCCCACGGCCCGCTCACTGCATGACCAGGAGGCGCTGGAGGAAGAGCGCCGGCTCTTCTACGTCGCCCTCACCCGCGCCAAGGACGAGCTGTACATCTGCTATCCGCTCATCGCCCGCGAGGGCGCGCGCACGATCCTGCTCCGCCCCTCCCGGTTCATCACCGAAGTGGAGCCCGAGCTTTTCGAGACCTGGGTGATCGAATCGGCGTGATCCCTTCGCGTTCGGAGCCAGCTCCGCCCTCGGTCGAAGCTCATCGCTTCGCCCCACTGCATCCGCGATGCCAGCCCATGCTCTTTCTGGCCGCCGCTTTCGCCGTGGGGATCGCCCTCGGTCGAATGCTCCCGGCCCGCCCGATCCTCTGGGGGGCGACTGCCGCGAGCATCTGGCTTCTCAGCATTCGCATGCGGGATTCCCGCGCATTCGTTCCCTTGATCCTCGTCGGTTACGGCCTGGCCGGAATCGTCCACCTTCAGGTCGTGGAGGGGCGCGTCACTCCGCATCGCCTGCGCGCGCTTTACGACCGAGGACTTCTCGCCGCCGGCGAACCCGCGCGCGTGATCGGGCGACTCGCAGCCCCGCCCGAGCGCGCGCCGGGAAGGGTTTATCTTGATCTCGACGTCGAGCACGTCGCCACCTTCGGACGCACCGTGTGCGCGAGCGGTCGCCTCCGGCTCATGGTCATCGCGGGGGATCCAGACGCGCAAGCCGCATATGAACGATTGGGGCTGCGCTACGGCCAACGCCTTCAAGCGCTCGTGCGCATCGCGCGGCCCGAGCGATACCAAAATCCTGGATCGCCACCCCACGATGAGTATTTGGAACTGCGGGGGTACGACCTCCCGGCCGTGAGCAAGAGCCCACGCCTCATCGAGCCACTCGACGTGTCTCCACCTCCGGAGGGCCTTCGGCACGCGATGCCGTGCGCGCACACCTGGCAGCCCGGGGTCACGGAACGACTCATCGCGCGCCTTCTGGCGCCGCTCTTTGATGCGAAGGAGATGCTGGAGCAGGAGGTGGACCGGGTCTTTCAAGACGCTGGGCCTCGAACGGCGGGACTCGTGAAAGCCCTCCTCTTGGGAAACCGGCATTTCCTCGATGCGCGCGCAGCGGAAGCGTTTCGCGCCGCAGGGACATTTCACCTGCTGGTCATCTCCGGGCTGCACATTGGCTTTTTGGCGGGCGTGCTCTTCGGCATCATCTCGTGGTACACGCGACGCCCTCTGGGGCGGGCACTGGGCACGCTCATCCCGCTGTGGGGTTATGCGCTCATGGTCGGGGGGCAACCGCCCGTCTGGCGCGCGACTATGATGGTGACGGCCCTCGTGCTGGCCTCGCTCTTGTTTCGACACGCTCCGGTGGCGAACAGCCTGGGGGTCGCCGCACTGGTGCTGCTCGCCGTCAATCCCCGGCAACTCTTCTCCCCCTCATTTCAGCTCTCCTTCGCCGCTGCAGGCAGCCTGGCTCTGCTCGTCATCCCACTCCTGGCGCGGCTCCAAGCGATCGGCAGCTGGCAGCCGACACCCGATCACCCCTATCCGCCGCGCGCCCCTGAGATCATCCGCGCGTTCGCCGAATGCCTCTTTTGGAACGAACGGCGATTTCAGCGCGAGCAGCAACGCTCCCCCATTCGCTTCCGACTGGAGAAGGCCGATCTCGCCCGCGCGCTCAACCGATTCCGCGTCCAACCTCTGGTGCGCGCGCTCGCGATTTCGCTGCTCGTCTCGCTCACGGTCCAACTGGCGATGCTGCCCCTCATGGTCGAATACTTTCACCGGGTCGCGCTCATCGGCATCGCGTTGAACGTGATCGTCAGCGCGCTCGTCGCTCTCCTGGGGCTGACGGCCATCGGAACGCTCGCGCTCGCACTGTGGCATCCGGAATGGGGGGCAGGACTGGCCAAACTCACTCACGCGCTCACCGAAGCGACGATCGCCAGCTCCGACCTGGCGCTCCGATTCCCTGCGCTGAGCTTTCGCACCCCGGATTATTCGGGCGTCGGCGCCTTTGTCTACCTCGCCTACTGGGCTCCGGTCCTTTACCTCGCGTATCGGCTGCACGCATGGCATCCACTTGATCGCCCGCGTCCGGCCGCTCGACCAGCGCCATCGCAGCAGCGAGCAGGGCTCCCACTGCGGCGAGCACGTTCGTGGGGCAGCGCGCTCGTTTTCCTCCTGAGCCTCGCGTTTTTGGTCCTCCACCCTCTGGAGCCCGCTCGCCCGAAGGGATGGCTCCTCATCCATTTCCTCGACGTCGGACATGGAGACGCGGCCCTCATCGAATTCCCCGACGGGACGACGATGCTCGTGGATGCCGGTGGAGAGATCGGCCCCGCTTCTCCCGACGTCTCCGCCGGGGAGTCGTCCGATGATGGGGAACCAGAATTCCTCGAAGACCGCCCGCCGATCGGAGAGGCCGTCGTCTCCAACTTCCTCTGGTCGCGAGGACTCAAGCGCGTCGACTATCTGGTCCCGACGCACGCTCATGCCGATCACCTGCGCGGATTCACAGACGTCATCCGAAACTTCGAGATCAGAGGCGTGCTCTTGGCGCGACGCCCGATGTCAGATGCGCTCTTCGCCTCATTCCTGCGCGCGGCGGAGCGCAAGCGTATTCCCCTTCTGAGCCTCGGACAAGGTGATCGCCTCAGGATCGGAGACCCGCCGGTCACGATGACCGTTCTCTGGCCTCCACCGACGACGCGACAGCCGGAGACCTGGGGAAACGATGACTCGCTCGTCCTCCGACTTCAGTACGGCGACATCTCCATCCTGCTTCCGGGAGACATCGAGCGCGCGGCCGAAGAGGCCTTGCTCTTCTCCGGCTGGGACCTGTGGAGCGATGTCCTCAAGGTCCCGCATCACGGGAGTCGGACCAGCAGCTCCGATCCCTTCCTCAATCGCGTTCGCCCCCGATGGGCGATCCTCTCGGCGGCTGATCCGACAACCGGCGGGCGTTTCCGCTACCCTCATCCCGAAGTTCGAGAGCGATACGAACGCCGGGAGATCTCCCTCTTCCACACCGGGCAGCAGGGGATGATCACCCTCATGACCGATGGGCGAACCGTCCGGATTCGCCCCTATGGCCGGGAACGCCTGTGAAGCATCCGGAGATCCCCCCATTGTCACGCCCTCGCCGGGTGTGGTATTCTAACGCGCGAATCGCTCGGTCGGAGAAGGGGTGGTGTATGGAAGCCGTTGAGAAAGCCGCTCGAGCATATACGAGAGCCGAGCTGACGGAGCTGCTGCGGCAAGCCCAAGAGGGATCGCATGAGGCGCTGGAGGAAATCTTCACCTTCCTGCGGGAACGCCTGCTCGCTCTCGCCCGGCACAGGCAAGGCCTCGGCCTGCGCGCGGCGGACGTTGAAGACACCGTTCAGGAGGCGATGCTCGCCGTTCACGAGCATCTCCCGAAGCTTCGGACGTGGGAGGATGTGTTGCGACTCGCGCGGAGGGCATTGAGGAACAGGCTCAGCGTTCACGCTCGGTATCGTCGCTCTCGGGATCCACATGAGGTTCCTCTGGAGGAGGTGATCCGTTCCTGCCGCATCGAGGCGAATCCGGAAGCGCTCGAGCTGGAGCGGATCCTCGAACAGGCGCTCGATGAGTTGTACCGGATCAATCCTCAGTATGCCGTGGTCCTTCGGGGGATTTGCAATGGACTGAGCAAAAAGGAGCTGTGTCGAATCCTGGGCATCACCTCGAACCAATTCGACACCTTACTCTATCGCAGTCGCCGAACCCTGCGGCGCCTGCTCAAGGAGCGGTGGGGGATTGAGTGGTGACCCCCGCCAGAGGAGGACACGAGTATGTCCGAGCTGAGGTGCACAGATCCCCGAGTCGGGCAGTTGCTCCCGCAATACGAGCTGGGCATGTTGGAGGATTCGGAGCGGGACGCATTCCTGGACCACCTCGCGCAGTGCGACTTCTGCCATGCCGAGCTGTACGCGCTGGAACCTGCCACAGACCTGCTGCGCGCCAAACGCGAGGCGGCTTTGGCCTCGAAAGCGAGCGCCTCAAGAGCGAGACAACTGCTCTGGCAGATGCGCCTTCTGACCCATCTGCAGAAGCGGCGCATCGCATGGGCCGCCGCGATCCTCATCGCCGTGAGCGTGGGCGTGACGACTTGGCTCTGGCTGCGCGCGCCCGAGAAGCCCCCGGAGATGGCGCACATCGGCCCATCGGAGAAGGCACCCCCTTCTGCCCCAAAATCCTCCCTCTCACCCGAACAGATCGCGCGGTTGCGCAGCGTGGAGACGCGGACGCCGTTTGAGAGCGCGCTCTCCGCTTACGAGAAAGGCGACTTCGTACGAGCCATCGAACTGCTCATGCCGATTGTGCGGCTTGAGCCGGAGAACGCCGAAGCGCACTTCTACTTAGGCGCTTCCTGGCTTCAGCTCGATCGCCCGCAGGAAGCCATCGGCCCTTTGCGTCGGGCCGTTCAACTCAGCGTGGGCGTGGAACAGGAACGCAGCCGGTATCATCTGGCACTCGCGTATGCGCGCGCGGGCCAACGCGAGGATGCCCTTCGCGAACTGGAGACGCTCATTGCGGAAAACAGCGTCTACCGCCGTGAAGCCGAACAGGCCAGACGCCAGCTCCTTCGCTTCGGCACGGTGAAATGAGGGATCGCGCCATGCGGCGAATGCTCATCCTCGGCCTGATGGTCGGCCTCTCGACCCTCGCCTTCATTCTCGGCTGGCGCGCCCCGCTGGCGCGACCGATCCGCTTCGGCGAACAGCAGGAGAGTGTCCTTCATCCCAACGATTCGTTCACCCCGGGCGGCGTCTGCGGGCCGAAGCACTTCTGGAGCTTCGAGGCCGAGGCCGGTCAGCGCATCACCCTCACGGTCACGTCTTACGAATTCGACCCTTCGCTGCAACTTCTCGGCCCTTGGGGGCGCCCGATCGCCTGGAGCGAAGACGACGATTGGTTTTTCACTGCCCGCATCCGCACCACGTTGCCCACTACCGGTCGCTACACGGCCATCGTCTGCGGAGCGAACGCTGATCAATACGGTACCTACTGGATCGCGCTGCGCGCAGGTGACGATGAGCCCCTCTGGCGCGAGGCGGATGTGTTCGCCTACGTTCAGCGTGGACTCCAGTGGGCCGAGAGCCGACAGAATCGGCGCGCGCGAAGCTGGCTGCATCTGGCCCTCGGCCGCTATCTGCGGGAACATCGGCGCTGGACCGAAGCCGAAGCTCACTACACCGAGAGCCTGGCCGCGGCGAAAGCCGCCGATTTCCGCTACGGGCAATGGGCCATCGGTATGGAGCGCGCGGCGCTTCTGGCCCGCCGCATGCACTACGAGCAAGCGATCGCCGAATTGGAGCGGACGCTCGCCCTTGGTAAGAGCTTGCGCGCTGCCGAATACGCCGAGGCCCTCACGCTCACCCATCTGGGCGATCTCTATCGCTCCCTGGATCGCAATGATGCGGCCACGGTGTACTATCGCCAGGCGCTTGAGCGAGCCGAACGCCTGAAACACCCCACGCCGCTTGCCCGACTCTACGCCTCGCTCTTCGATTTCCTCCGCCTCTCGGAGAGAGAACGCGCCATTGCGTACGCCGAGCGGGCGCACGCTCTTCGCGATGGCCTCGATCCCACGCTTCGTCTACTCGTCGCCTCCCGACTCGCCGAAGCATATATCATGTCGGGAAAGGTTCGGGAGGGACTGGCCGTCGCCGCCGAAGCCCGCGATCTCGCCCGCCGTCTTGAGTGCCGGGACCAGGAGAGCGCACTCCTCATCGTGATGAGCGTGGGGTATTTCGTCTTGAAAGATGCCGAAGGGATCATCCGTTCGGCCCGCGAGGCCCTCACTTTGATTGATCCGAATGACGGCTCAGACCCCTATCGAATGGCTTTACAAATGCAGGCCTTCGCCGAATCTCTTAAGGGGAATCATGAAGCCGCCTTGCAATTGTGCACCGAAGCTCTGCGCGTGATGGAGCGCGCCTGGGCGCGCGCGACGATCGAGGAGCTGCGGCAACGGTTCCTCGCGCAAGTGAAGGCGATCTCCACGCAGATCGTTCAGAGCCTCTACGCCCTCTACGCGCGCCATCCTCATGACGAATACGCGCGTCAGGCTTTCGACATCGCCGAGCGGAGCCGGAGCCGCTCGCTCCTGGAACAGCTCGCGGCTTTGAAGATCACCCCCTCGGCGCGAAGCGCGGTCGAACTCTTCGAGGAAGAGCGTGCGTTGCTTGATCGCCTCTCGGCGCTCGGCCGTCAGATCGTCTTCGCGCGTGCCGGCGGGACACTGGATGTGTCGGAGCTGGATCGTTTGGAAGAAGAGCGCGCTCGACTGCTCAACGAGCGCATTCGCCTGGAAGCCCGGATTCGCCATGCTGTGGCCGAGCGCGCCGAGAAAGCGTGGATCGCGCCACTCACGGCCGAGCGCGTGCAACGCGAGTATCTGGCCGCGCGGCCCGAGACGGCCGTCCTCCTCTATCAACTCGGCATTCAAGAGAGCTTCCTCATCGTCCTCACGCGAGACTCGGTTCGGCTCTTCAAGCTGCCCGACTGGACGACGATCCGTGATGCCGTGGCCCAGTGGCGCGCGCACATTCGGCGACAGGCCACAGCGGCCGGTCGCACAGCAGACGCCCTCCGCGCCTACGCGGAAGCCGCTCACCGGCTCTATCAAATGCTCGTGCAACCGGCTGCTCCGCTGATCCGCGGCCGCGAGCTGATCATCATCCCCGATGCCGCCCTCTACAATCTGGCCTTTGAGGCGCTCGTCGTGAACCCACCCGACACGGAGAACATGCGGGCGCGCTATCTCGTCGAAGAGCATGCTATCGCATACGCCCCTTCAGCCTCTGTGCTCGTCGAGGTCACGGGACGTCCCCAACAGGCGGTTCACAAGAGCGGCCTGCTTCTTGTCGGCGATCCCGTCTTCAACGCGGACGATCCTCGGGCCAAGGAGAAGAATGAGCAAGAGAACGCCTCCGCGCTCATCGCGATGAGTGCTGGCGGACGCCTTCGCAGCGGCCTGCATCGGCTCCCATCAACGGAGCGCGAGGTGCGAGAGATCGCTGCCCTGGGCGCGCGATATCGGCTCCGTCCGACCGTCTGGCTCGGATTTGAAGCGAGCGAAGGGAACGTGAAGCGCCGCGATCTCACGGCCTATCGCTTCCTGCATCTGGCGACGCATGCCGTCGCCGATGCGGAGGATGGAGAGCTCTCGGCCATCGTCCTCTCGCTCGTCGGTGGGAATTGCCGATCGGAACCGGGGGCTCGTCTCAAAGAGGATTGCAACGACGATGACGGCATCCTCACCGCCGCCGAGATCGCGCGTCTGCGGCTTGATGCCGATCTCGTCGTCCTGAGCGGATGCGAGACCGGAACCGGACAAAGAACAGAGGCGGAGTCGGTCATCGGGCTCGGCCGCGCTTTTCTGTTGGCCGGGGCGCGCCGCGTCTGCGGCTCGCTCTGGAAAGTCGAGGATGCGGCGACACAGGTGCTGATGACGAAATTTTACGAAGGTCTTCTCGCGCGCGGCCTCCCGACGGCACACGCCCTCCGTTTGGCGAAACTCGCGCTCATCCGGCGCGGACTCGCTCCGTTCTACTGGGCGCCGTTTATCGTGATCGGATCACCTTAGCGCGCGATCGCACGAGGTGCGATTTACTTCGGTGAGGTCGAGCAGCAGGGGGCTCCTACTGCGCAGCACAAACCATCGCTCGCTGTCGTGATCTGACCGGGCGTCCGCAGATCGGGCTCTCGCGTGAACCAGGATGAGCTGCCCATCAACAGGCTCAAGAGGATCAGAATAAACCACTTCGTCAGGGTCATGGCTCCTTCCCTCCATGTGTGGTTTTTTCCATGCGCAGGCCCTCTGGACGAGGTCGGCCCGCGCTTCCCCACCGGTATATGGGGCGAAGGGGATTTTCCATCCGGCTTGGCGAAAAATCAAGGAGAAAATATCGTCCTGACGCAGTATGATGTCGGGCCGGTCACAGCGAGACGCCGATGGCGACCCTGCAGAGGCGGCCTCCCGCCGACGCACGAGAAAAGCGCATGGTGTTCTCAGTCGAAGGGAGCTGTGGGCTCCATCTTCATTGGGCGGCTTATTATCGGGGCAATAAAAAAAGGTCGCTTGGTGGAGCTAGCCGGATTCGAACCGGCGACCTCGTGAATGCCATTCACGCGCTCTCCCAACTGAGCTATAGCCCCACCGCGTTCGGTAGAGAGAATACACGAAATCGGGATTG
>JBEPZV010000033.1:0-27826 GCA_041640655.1 bacterium | reverse complement strand
ATTCCTCCGGGTGTCGAGCGGCTCTTCTTTGAGTTGTTGACTGTCGGAGTTCGACCAGTCCTCGCGCATCCCGAACGGAATTCGGCGATACGGCGCCGACCCGAACGGCTGCGCCACTTCGTGGAACGGGGATGCTACGTTCAGGTGGATGCCCCCTCGTTGCTGGGGGATCATGGACAGGAGGCGCGACGAGCAGCGCTCCGGTGGATCGAAGCCGAACTGGTCCATGTCGTCGCTTCCGATGCGCATGGTCTGCGCGCGCGTCCACCCAAGCTGCGGCGCGCATGGGAGGACGTCGTCCGCGCATATGGTGAGGCTGTTGCTCGTGCTCTTTTCATCGAGAATCCGAAGGCGATCATAGAGGGCAGGGATCTCGCGTAGGTCCTGGGGCGAAGGCGCCTTTCGAGAGCGGAAGATCGCGCTCGTGCGCGAGCTCATGTGAGTGCGGGCATGGCGAGAGCAGGGGTTCGAGAGGTCGCGTTCCGCATTCGCCGGTGGTGGGTGCGGCTGAGTGTGGGTCTTGGCGCAGCGCTCGGCGGGCTGCTCCTCCTCTGGGGGTATCCCCATGCGCGCGCGGTGCTTGTGCGCTCGAGCAGTCTGCGCGCCGAGGACGTGGAGGCGACACTTGCTCGGATACCCCTTCTCCCCTCCTCAATGCGCGCCGATTTGGGCGTGCGCTATCTCTACGATCCCGCGATCTTCGATCCGCCGCGCGCCCTGGAGCATCTGCGGCGCGCCGTGCGCGAGAGCCCCTTCGACTATCGGAACTGGATGCACCTCGGTCAAGGATACGAAGCTGTGGGCGATCGCGCGCGTGCGGAAGCGGCCTATCGCGAGGCCATCGCGGGTGCGCCCGGGTATTTCCTCCCGCACTGGCTCTACGCGAATTTTCTCCTGAAACACGGGGAGCTCGAGCGGGCGCTCGAGGCCTTCGCTCGCGCGGCTCGCGCCCATCCGGAGGCCGCCGCCAACATCGCCGCGCTGCTCCAGAATGAGGAGCGCATCGCGCAGCTCGCCCGTCTGGTGCCCGAGGCGGGTGTTCGGGCGCGCCTGTGCGCCTTCTTGCTCTCGCGGGGATCACTCTCGGAGGCCGTCTCTCTCTGGCGCGATCTCGATTGGAGTGAGAGAGCGAAGCTGGGGCTCGCGCGCGCTCTGATCGCACGCGGGATCGGCACCGAACAATACGCGTTGGCGCGTGCGCTGTGGTGCGCTCTGTGGCCGCACCTCTCTGAGCGCGCGGCATGCTCGCACGATCTTGTCTGGAATGGGGGCTTCGAACTTGCTCCGCTTCGGGAGATGGTCCCCGCTTCGTCGCTCTCGACGCTGGGGATGAGCGAGGAATTCGCGGTTCTCGATCGCGATTTCGATTGGAGGATCGAGGACGAAGCGGGCGTCCTGACGAGGATCGCGCGTGAAGAGCCCTACGAGGGAGAACGGGTGCTGCGGATCGAATTCACCCGGCCTGAGAACGTTCGCTTCTCCGGCGTCACGCAGCTTGTGCTTCTTCGTCCGGCGGCGACCTACGAAGTGCGCTTCGCGTACAAAGCCGAGGTGCGCGGCGATCCGCGCGTGGTCGTGGAGGTCGTGGGAGCACGCCGCGGTGTGCCTGAGGAGAACGGCGTGCTCTTTCGGTGGTCGCTCCCGCGAGAGGCGGGTCGCACCGGATGGACGCTCGTGCGCGAGGTCTTCAGAACTCCGCCGGAGACGTCGCTCGTGCTTCTGCGGATTCGGCGCGTGCCGGCGGATGCGCTCGCCGATTTCGTGAAGGGGCGCCTGTGGTTCGATGCGTTCTCGATTCGTCCCATCGGGGAGGGGGCTCGACCAGCAGAGAGGGAGACGTCGTGAGGGGGATCTGGAGGGGGGCGGCGTCACATCGTGTTGAAGACGCTGCGATCGCGAACGCGCGGGAGGAGAGCGGCACGCCCGCGCGCTTGTCCTCGCTCCGGGAGTGGAGGCGTCTTGAGCTGGCGGCCATGGCCGCGCGCGTCTGCGATCGTGTGATCTTCGGTGGGGCGCTCATGCTGCTTCTGCTGGCTCCCTGGGGCTATGGCTCCGACCATGCGGGGGCTCTTGTGGGGCTCGGGTTCGGCGTGGGGGGACTCTGGCTGCTGTGGATTCTGCAGATCGCCTTGGCCGGAGAGGGGCGATGGGCGTGGTCGTGGGCGCAGGTGGGGGGGCTGCTTCTTCTCGGCCTCGCGCTGCTGCAGCTCGTGCCTCTGCCCGTATCCGTGGAGCGCATCCCGTCGCCTGAGGGAGAGATCCTCTCCTGGAATCGGCTCACGCGCGATCCGGCGGCGACGGTGGCGGCGATGGCGAGACTCGTGCTCATGCTGGCGTATTTCTCCCTGTTGATGCTCAGCGCGAGCTCCGCAGCGCGCCTGCGGGCGCTCGAGATGGCGCTTCTTGGGAACGGCGCGGTCCTGGCTTTTCTCGGTCTCCTGAATGCCCTCTCCGCGACGGGGCCGATCATCTGGTCGTTCTCCCCGGGATCGCCATCGTTCGGTCCCTATGCCAATCGCGCGCATTTCTCCGCGCTGATGGAGATGATCATGCCGCTCGGACTGGCGCGCGTGTCCTCAGAGGGATGGGCGCGTCGAGGCGCCTCATTGTTGTTGGTGCCGGCTCTCGTCGTCATGGGGGCAGCCGTTGGCGTAGCGGCTTCGCGAGCGGGGATAGTACTCGCCGCCCTGCAGTGGGTGGTGGTGCCCTGGCTCGTGTGGAGGGGAAGAGGCCGAGCGCATCTCCGCTCGACTTTTCTCCGCGTGTGTGTGCTCATGAGTCTGGCGATCGGCGGGGGGGTATGGATCGGAGGCGAGTCCCTGCGCGAACGCGTCCTGGAGCGATTCCGCGAGGAGGTGCTCGCCGTTCGGGGTGAGATCTGGCGAGCGACGCTTCGGATGATCGGCGAACATCCCGTCTTCGGCGTCGGACTCGGAGCCTTCGCGACCGTGTATCCGCGCTATGATGCGAGCCCTGGATTGCGGTACACGGCTGAAGCGCACAACGACTATTTGCAGCTGCTCGCCGAGGTGGGGATCGTGGGCGGCCTCATCGGCGCAGCCTTTCTCAGTCTTTTGGTTCGAACCATACGGCGCTCGCTCTCGCGCGCGGCGGAGCCCGCCGCTGTGGGGGCGAGCGTGGGGATCCTCGCGATCCTGATTCACAGCATCGTGGACTTCGGGCTGCGGGTTCCGGCGAACGGGCTTGTTTTCCTGAGCCTGCTTGTCGTGCTCCTGCGCCTGGATCGCGGGCGATGAAGGGAGCGCATCGCATGCGCGTGAGGCAGGTCGTTGGCCTGATCGGCGGTAGCCTGTCCGGGCGGGAAGCCGCTCTTGTTCGGCAGCGCTGAGCCCGTGTAGGATACCCCCCTATGGCGACGTATTTGGTCACGGGAGGCGCGGGGTTCATCGGATCGCATCTGGTGGAGCGATTGGTGGCGTTGGGACATCGGGTGCGCGTCCTTGATGACCTCTCCGAGGGACGGAAGGAGAATCTCGCATCGGTGTGGGATCGGATCGAGTTCCTCGAGGGGGATGTGCGCGATCCAGCGCTTATGCGCCGCGCCGTTCGGGATGTGGAATACATCTTGCATCAGGCGGCGCTGCGTTCGGTCCCGCGCTCGGTCGAAGACCCGGTGACGACGACGGAGGTGAACGTGCTGGGGACGGTGACTCTGTTGGAGGCGGCGCGCGAAGCGGGCGTGCGGCGCGTCGTCTTCGCTTCATCCTCATCCGTGTATGGCGAGGCGTTGGAGTTGCCGCTGCGTGAATCGCAGCCGCCGCGTCCGATCTCGCCGTATGCCGTCTCGAAGCTCGCGGGGGAGCACTATTGTCGGGTCTTCACGAAGCTCTATGGACTGGAGACCGTGAGCCTGCGATATTTCAACGTCTTCGGACCGCGACAGGACCCTCGTTCGGAATACGCTGCGGTGATCGCGCGCTTCATCCTCGCGGCGCTGCGCGGGGAGCCGCTGGAGATTCATGGCGATGGTCATCAGTCGCGGGATTTCACCTATGTGGAGAACGTCGTGGACGCGAACCTTCGAGCCGCGGTGCTGCCCGGCCTCGCCGGCGAGGTGTTCAACATCGGGTGCGGGCGACGCTATTCCGTGCTCGAGGTGAAGGCTCACTTGGAGCAGATCCTCGGCCGCCCGCTTCCGGCGCGGCATACCCCTCCTCGGCCGGGTGATGTGCGCCACACGCAGGCGGACCTGAGCGAGGCTGAGCGGAAGCTTGGCTATCGTCCGCAGATCTCGTTCGAGGAGGGACTGCGCCGCACGGTGGAGTTCTTTGCCACACACGCGCGGTGATCGGGCTCGCGCGCAGAGGGAATCTCCTCACGTGATGTCGTCCTCCCTGAGCCGGAGAGCCGTCACTGGCGTCATTGCGATCGTCCTCGGTCAAGCGGCGGGGCTCGTCCTCCAAGTCGCGGGCAGTGTGATCCTCGCGCGGAGATTGGGCCCGACCGAGTTCGGGACGTTCGCCATAGTCCTGTTCCTGATCGCGCTGATGCAGGTGTTGAGTGATTTCGGCCAGGGGACGGTGCTCGTGCAACGGCCTCAGGAGCCGCGAGCGGGCGAATGGCGAACGGCATTCACCGTCCAGCTCATTGGAGCGGCTTCGATGGCGCTCCTTTTGCAGGCGCTCGCTCGACCCCTGGCGCGGGCGTTCGATCTGAGCGCGGATTTCGTTCGCGCGCTGGTTTGGTCTCTGCCGCTGGTGATCGTGGCACCTCTGGAGCGGGTCTCCAGCGCCGTGTTGGAACGTCGGATGGCCTATGGCACCCTCAGTGTCATCTCGCTCGTGGGGGGCGGGCTTCAGATGACGGTGGCGGTGATCTTGGCGTGGAGCGGATTCGGCCTCTGGAGCTTGGTCGTGGGAGCGCTCGCCGCTGGCGTCGGGCGCGCGCTCGTGAGCCTGCGCCTGGCCCGTTGGCCGCTCGGCTTGGGCATCGAGAGGGCGTTCCTTGGGGAAGTGATGAAGCGCGGGCGGTATTGCCAGCTCACGGATCTGCTCGGATTCCTTCGCGAGCAGACGCCTCCGTTGATCGCCGGACCGATTTTCGGACCGACTGCCGTGGGGTACCTGGTGTGGGCGCGAAATCTCACTTACGTGGGCCACTATATCTTCGCCTCCGCGTTCACGCGCGTCGGATTCTCGCTCATGGCGCGATCATCGGAGGGCTCGCCATCGCCTTCGATCGGTCGGGTCATCGAAGGGATGGTGTCGGCGTTGACGAGCATCTTGGTGGTCTTGCTCACGCTCCTGCTGGGGTTAGCGCATCCTGTGGTGGCCGTGGTGTATACGGAGAAATGGGCGCCGGCTCTTCCGGCCCTGTATCTCTTCGGCATGCGGATGCTCGGCGGAGGTCTGCTGAGCCTCTTCGTCTTCCTGGCGAACGGAATGGGGCAGTTTCGTCTCGCATCGAGGACGGTCGCCGCATGGGCGGCTCTGGAGGTGGGACTGGCTTTGGTCTTGG
The DNA here is from genome assembly GCA_041640655.1 of bacterium. Lineage (GTDB taxonomy): Bacteria > Acidobacteriota > Blastocatellia > HR10 > HR10 > HR10. Next base: position 22,348 of record JBEPZV010000033.1, on the reverse strand, counting down.
CGCTTCGCCTGGGCTTCTCTGGCATCGCTGCGGCTTCGGCTCTCGCCGTGTGGCCTCCGGCGTTCTGGCTCGCGCACCGGGTGAATGCGCTTTTGTCACAGCGCGGCGCGCGCCTGAGGTTCGGGGAGGTGGTGGGCAAGCCGGTGATCATCGGCGGAATCGTGGGTGGCGTTCTGCATGGGCTCAGTCCTCATATCTCCAGCTTGGCGGAGTTGATCGCAGCAGCGGCTTTGGGGAGCGCCGTCTATGTCCTCGCCGTCGGAGGATGGAGCGAGGTCGGAGAACCGCTCTTTCGACATCTGCGGGTATGGCGGTCGAATTCGCCGAGAGTCGTCTCACCGCTCGAGTAGGAGTGAGCAAGGTGCCGCCGTCGCCCAGCACAGAGCGCTCTTGCGAGGCGGCCAGGGAACGGCGCGCGGAATCCTCGGAGGGACGAGCGCGACGTGCTCCGCGCGTCGCCGTCCTCATCCCCACATATCGTCGGCCGGCGTATTTGGAGCGTTGCCTGCGCGCCGTCCTTCATCAGACGTATCGTCCACACTGTATCGTCATCGTCGTGCGCGAGGAGGATGAGGAGTCCAAGGCGGTTGTGCGCCGATTTCACGCAGAGGCGCACGAGAGAGGGGCGACGGATGTCGCTTCGCCGGATCTCCATCCACATTCATCCGAGAGTTCGCGGCACTTCCGGGGATCGGGCGTGGAGATTCAAATGGTGAGCGTCGCGCTGCCCGGTCCGGTATGGGCCTTCAAGCGGGGGATCGAGGCCCTTCGCGCGCGCGCGGACATTGATCTCGTCTTCGTCACAGATGATGACGCCGCGGCGGAGCCGGAGTGGATTGAGCGAGGGAGCCGTCACTTCACCGATCCGACAGTCGGGATTGTCGCCGGTCGCCTCATCTCGTATCGGGATGGCCGTCCGGCGATCTCACCTCCGGTGAAGCGCGTCGGGCAGCTCACCTGGTATGGCCGATACGTTGGGGGATTTGACCGGCCGGGAGACGCGCGCGGACCAATGCCGGTCGCCGGATTTCAAGGCGGCAATGCCGCCATCCGACGCGCGCTGCTTGAGCACATTGACGTGGACACGCGGGTCATCGGCTATGGCATGCAGTTCGAGCTGGACCTCGCTCTTCAAGTTCGACGGCTCGGCTACCGCATTCTCTTTGCTCCCGAGTGTCGCGTGCACCATTTTGAAGCTCCGCGCCCCATCCCGGAGGAAGCCCGCGAGGATCTCGCGCGGCTGATCTACACCTACAGTCACAATCACACGTATCTCATGCTGAAGCATCTGCCGCTTTTGCGGAAGCTCGCGTTTCTCCTCTACTTCTTCGTGAGAGGGGAGCGACGATCGCCGGGGCTGGCGACGCTCTTCTGGGCGATGGTGCGCTCCCCTCGCTCCTCATGGCGCGAGCAGGCGCGCGCGGCGTTCATGGGGAAATGGCACGGGATTCGGACCTACTGGCGGTGGCGAAACATCGCGCGGAATCCAGAGCGATGCTGCGGGCGACTCCCCATCATGGATTCCTGATCCGAGCCTCGGCGGCGACCTTCGCCATCGCCGTGCTCGCGGGGCTTGGCCTGGCGCATCTTCTGCTCCGGGCCGATTGGAGGACGGCGGTCATCGCCTTCATCTTCGTCGGGGCCGGGGTGGTGGGCCTTCAAATCCTGAGGGATTGGCGATTCGGCATCGTGAGCTTCTTCGTGTGGATCGTCCTGGAGGATGCGATCCGAAAGTACCTCGGCAATCGGATCATCCTCTATGGAGCGAAGGATGTGTTGATCGGGCTGACCTATGTCAGCTTCCTCTTCGCTCAAGCGGTGAGGCGGCGACCTTGGGATTTTCGCACTCCGATCCGCGCGCCGCTGATCGCGCTGATCGCACTGGCGGTGGCCGAATGTTTCAATCCGCAGATCGAGCATCCGCTGATGCCCGTGATCGGGATGCGCATGTATTTCTTCTACGTCCCGCTCCTCTATCTCGGCTATGCATATATTGACTCCGAGGAGCGGCTGCGCCGCTTCCTTCTGTTCACTCTGGCGCTCGGAAGCGTGGTCTCCGGACTCGGGGTGATCCAAGCCGTGATCGGATTGGATTTCCTGAATCCGAAGGGGTTCGTCCCCGGGCTTCGACTGGAGCTGATTCGCGTGGCTCCGGAGAGTCAGATGGCTGTCCCTCGGCCGACGTCGGTTTTCGTGGACGCCGGGCGGTTCGCCCACTATCTCTTCATCCTGTTCTTCCTCGGGCTGGGCGCGATCTCCTATTGGCACGCCCTTCGAGGCGAGCGAGAGGGGCGGGGAAGAGGGGGAGAGGAGACCGGACGCGACCGTCGTGAGATGCGGGCGCTCTTAGGGCTCATGCGGCGGACGCCGTCGGCGCTGCGCCGTCAGGAGTGTCTGGTGTGGATCGCATTTGGGATGATCAGCGCGGGGCTCATCGTGAGCGCGCAACGCGCTGCGCTCGTACTGGCGGGCGCGGCGCTCCTCGTCCTGGTGGGGGTGGCATGTCGCGAGCGGTTCGCGTCCTGGATCGCTCGGTGCCGGAGATCGGCCTTCCCGCTGGGGAAGATCGTAGTGGGGATGGCGCTCGCGCTCTCGGGATTGGCTGTGTTTCACGCGGAGCGTCTGGTCGCCCTCTACCGGTTTTGCGCGGAGACGCTCTCGCCCGTGGCGCGGGAATCAGAAGTGACATGGCGTCCTCAGGTCTACTGGACGGACATCCTCGTGGCGCTGCGGGAATCGCGCGCCTTCGGGCATGGGACGGGGACGGCTTCGCTCGGGCTCACCTATCTCTACGGTCTGGACGACTTCTATTCCGGGGCGACGTGGTCGCCCTATCGCGTCGAGGGCGGATATGCCTCCGTCATTTGGGAGTGGGGGATCGTCGGGGTCGGGCTTTGGGTATGGTGGACGCTGGCCCTGATATGGGTCGCCGGACGCATGGCGCGACGGCTGGCGCCCTCCCGATTCTTCGGGCTCGCCGTGGCGCTCGTGCTCTTTCTGGCGCTTCTGCACGTCCCCTATTTCTTCTTGGGGATGTCCGTGTACCAGAACTACGTGAACAACGCCTATCACTGGTTCCTCGTCGGCATGCTCTTTCGCTTGCCGAAGCTGGCCGGAGGAAGGCCGGAAGCGCTCACCGTCTGATCTCCGGAGGGGAGCGGAATGCCCGACCTCCTCGTCCTGGCCACGGATGCTCAGACGCGTGGGGGGATACAACGATACGCGCGGCACCTGGTGGAGAGCCTTCGCGCGCTGTGCGGACCCGGGGCCGTGCGCGTGCTCTTCCTCTGGAGGACGACCGCTCCGCCGGGCTTTCGGGAGAAGCTCGCATTCGTTCGCTCGGTGATTCGCGAAGTGCGACGGAGGCCGCCGTCGCTCATCATCAGCACGCATGTGGGGATTGCGCGCGTGGCAACGGTCATGAAGGAGATTTGGGGCATCCCGTACGTCGTCCTCGCGCATGGGGACGAGGTATGGGGGAGCGCGCCATCATATGCGCTCCGAGCTGCGGACGCCGTGCTCAGCGTCAGCCGCTTCACGGCCGAGCGCCTCATCTGCCGACATGGTGTGGAGGCGCGGAGGATCCGGCTCCTCCCACCGGCTCTTGATCCCGAACTTCTTCGTTCGCCGGTCTCGCCACAGCGGGTGATCGAGCGGCACGGGCTTCGCGGCAAGCGCGTGCTTCTCACCGTCAGTCGTCTGACGACGCGGGGACGCTACAAGGGGCACGAGGTCGTGATGCGCGCTCTCGTTCAGGTTCGACGCGTCCTGCCCGAGGTCGTCTACGTGATCGTCGGCGACGGAGATGATCGGCCGCGTTTGGAACGGCTGGCTGTCGAGTTGGGACTCGGCGAGGCCATCCACTTCGCGGGCGACGTGGAGGATGCGTGGCTTCCCGCCTATTACCGCAGTTGCGATCTCTTCGTGATGCCGAGTCGGATGCGGTTGGAGGACCCCTGCGAGGGCGAAGGCTTTGGGATTGCGTATCTGGAGGCGGCGGCTTTCGGCAAGCCGGCCATCGCGGGTCGCGAGGGGGGGAGTGCCGAAGCCGTTCTCGATGGCGTGACCGGTGTGCTCGTCAATGCGGCCGATCCGGGGGAGATCGCTCGGACGATCCTCACGCTCATGCAGGATGAGGCGCGGCGGCGGTCCTTGGGTGAGCGCGCGCGCGAGCGCGCGTGGCGAGACTTCACGCTCGAGCGATTTCGACGGAACCTGGCGGCGATCCTGAGGGAGATGGCGCTTTCTGAGGGGCGTGGCGGTGGGTCCCGCCGCGCGATCATCCATCCGTTCGGCGACGGAGACTCCGATGCGCATTTTGAAGATCACGCGCTGCTTCTATCCGGCTCTGGCTGGAGGGGGGATGAGTCAGACGGTCGCTCATCTGGCGCGCGGGTTAGTTCGCCGCGGGCATGAGGTAACCGTCTACACCTCGAATCTCCTGGATGCCACCCGGCGGTTGTCGGATCGGACGCGGATGAGCCAGTGGGAGGGAGTTCGCGTCGTCTACTTCCACACCGTCGTGCGGTATCGGTGGGATGGGGTGCAACCGGACATCTTCCGGCACCTTGGCGCACTCGCGGGGTTCGATCTCATTCACGTCTACGGCGTGAGGGATTTCCTCTCGACGGTCGTCTGTTGGGCGGCTCGGCGACGTGGTCTCCCCTACGTCGTGGAACCGATGGGGATGCTCGTGCCCATCGGTCGGAGTCTTCGGAAGAAGCGCGCGTACGACCGGCTCTTCGGACGCGCGCTCCTGGCGCGGGCTGCGCGCGTGATCGTGACGTCGGTGCAGGAGGCGGAGGAGGCCCACGCCTGGGGGATTCCCCGCGAGAAGATCGTCGTGCGTCGGAATGGGCTCGATCTCTCGGAGTTCGATCCGCTGCCGCCGCGCGGGACTTTTCGCGCGCGCCTGGGCATCAGAGAGGATCAGCGCGTGGTGCTTTATCTGGGTCGGCTCGCGGTGAAGAAGAACGTTCCGCTTCTGATCGAGGCCTTCGCCGAAGCGCGCGGGCCGGGGGCCGTGCTTCTGATCATCGGTCCGGACGATGGGGACGGAACGCGTTCGGCCATCGCACGCGCGATCGCGCGCGCGCGTCTGGGGGATGCCGTTCGGGTGCTGGGACCGCTCTATGGGCGCGAGCGGGTAAGCGCGCTCGTGGATGCGGATGTGATGGTCTTGCCTTCGATCCACGAGAATTTCGGCAACGTGGTGGTCGAGGCCCTCGCCTGTGGGACGCCCGTCATCGTGACGAATCGGTGCGGGGTGGCTCCTTTGGTCGAAGGGCGCGCCGGGATCGTGATCGAGCCGGAGAAGGAGGCCTTGAAGCGCGCCTTGCGCCTCCTGTTGGAGGATGAGGTGCAGCGCCGACGCTTCGCCGAACATGCGTCTCAATTACGGGAGGCGCTCTCCTGGGATGAGCCGGTGCGGCAACTGGAAAGCCTTTACGCAGAGGTCGTGCGTCAGACGCCGCGTGATCTCTCCGCGGGCGGAGAGGAAAGGAGGGATGCACGATGACCGTTATCCTGGGCATCAATGCGTATCATGCGGATGCTTCGGCCGCGTTGGTCATAGATGGGACGCTGGTGGCGGCGGCTGAAGAGGAACGCTTCGCGCGCGTGAAGCACGTCGCGGGATTCCCGCATCAGGCCATCGCCTATTGCCTGAGGGCCGCGGGGATCACGCCTCGGGAGATCACGCACATCGCCGTCTCGCGGAATCCTCGTGCTCGGCTCCATCGCAAGCTGCTCACCTTGCTCGCCCACCCCCCACGCTTCGATCGAATCGTCAGTCGGGCGAAAAACGCCCTTCGCCTCCGGGACGTGAAGACCACGCTGGCTCTCGGACTCGATATAGATCCGCGCGAGCTGCGCGCGTCGGTGCACTACGTCGAACATCATCGCGCACATTTGGCGAGCGCGTTCTTCGTGTCCGGGATGGAAGAAGCCGCTTTGCTCTCGGTGGACGGCATGGGCGACTTCGTGAGCACGATGTGGGGGATCGGGCGGGGATCGCGGATGGAGATCCTGGGCGCCGTGCCGTTCCCTCATTCCCTGGGCATCCTTTATACGGCGGTGACGCAGTATCTCGGATTCCCCAACTACGGCGACGAATACAAGGTGATGGGACTGTCCGCCTATGGAGAGCCGATCCATCGGGATCGCCTCCGCCAGATGGTGCGCATGGACGGTGGTCTCGGCTACCGGCTCGATCTCTCCTACTTCACCCATCACACGGACGGCGTCGCGATGACGTGGAGTGAGGGCGCGCCCGTACTCGGTCCGCTCTATTCCGCGAAGGTGATCCGGACCTTCGGGCCGCCGCGCGAGCCGGGGGCTCCCCTTGGTCCCGAGCATGCGCAGATCGCGGCTTCGCTTCAGGCGGTGCTCGAGGAGGTCCTGCTCGCGCTGCTCATTCGGCTCTATGAGCGCACGCGCGTGAAGGCCTTGTGTTTGGCCGGGGGCGTGGCGTTGAATTGTGTCCTCAACGGGAAGATCCTTCGGCACACGCCCTTCGAGCGCCTCTACATCCAACCGGCCGCCTCGGATGCGGGGACGAGTGTCGGCGCGGCCTTCTACGTGTGGCATGAGCATCTGCGGCGCCCGCGCGCGTTCACGATGGAACATGCGTATTGGGGACCGGAATGGTCCGAGGGGGAGATTCGAGAGGTGCTGCAGCGTCATGGACTTGTCGCGCGACGCGTGGCGACCGAGGAGTTGATCGAGGTCGTCGTGCGGGCGCTGGCCGCGGGAAAGATCGTGGGTCTCTTTCAGGGGCGGATGGAGTTCGGCCCTCGGGCGCTCGGGAATCGCAGCATCCTCGCCGACCCGCGTCGTCCGGAGATGCGGGAGATCCTCAATCGTCGTGTCAAGCATCGGGAGCCTTTCCGACCTTTCGCCCCCTCCATCCTGGAGGAAGCGGTGGGAGAATATTTCGAGCAGACGCATCCCTCGCCCTTCATGCTCCTGGCCTCTCCGGCGCGGCCTGAAAAGCGCGCGCTCATCCCGGCCGCGCTTCACGTGGACGGGACGGGGCGAGTGCACACCGTCTCCCGTACGGTCAATCCTCTCTTCTGGGAGATTCTCGCTCGGTTCGGACGCCTGACCGGAGTCCCTGTTCTCATCAACACCTCGTTCAACGAGAACGAACCGATCGTGTGCCATCCGGAGGAAGCCGTTCGATGTTTCCAGCGGACGCGGATGGACCTGCTCGCCATCGGCCCCTATCTCATCGCGAAGGAGGACGGCGATGTCATTCTGGGCGGATAAGCGTGTGGTCGTCACTGGAGGAGCCGGATTTCTCGGATCGCACGTCGTGGAGAAGTTGCGGGAACGCGGCTGCCGATACGTCTTCGTTCCCCGGAGCGCCGTCTATGATCTGCGGGAGAAGGCGGACATCGTGAGGCTGCTCGCGGACACGGTCCCGGACATCATCATCCATCTGGCCGCGCGCGTCGGCGGCATCGGCGCGAACGCGCGCGAGCCTGGGCGCTTCTTCTACGAGAACGCCATCATGGGCATTCAACTGATGGAGCAGGCGCGGCGCTTCGGCGTCGAGAAGTTCGTCGTCGTCGGGACCGTGTGTTCGTATCCGAAGCACACGCCCGTGCCCTTCCGCGAGGAAGATTTGTGGAACGGGTATCCGGAGGAGACGAACGCGGCCTATGGATTGGCCAAGAAGATGCTCATCGTGCAAGCGCATGCCTATCGCCAGCAGTATGGGTTCAATGCCATCTCGCTGCTGCCGGTGAATCTCTATGGGCCGCGCGATAATTTCGATCCCGAGACCTCGCACGTCATCCCGGCGCTGATTCGGAAATGCTTTGAGGCCATGGACGAAGGTCGGGATCAGATCGTGGTGTGGGGGACCGGGCGCGCCTCGCGCGAATTCCTCTACGTGGAGGACGCCGCCGAGGCCATTGTGCTGGCGACCGAGCGATACGATAAGCCCGAGCCGGTCAACATCGGATCAGGCCAGGAGATCACGATTCGTGAGCTGTGCGACATGATCATGGAGCTGACGGGCTTTCGCGGGCGCGTCATCTGGGACACGTCGAAGCCCGATGGACAACCTCGCCGATGTCTGGATACGCGCCGGGCCGAGCGGGAATTCGGCTTCGTGGCGAAGACGTCGCTGGTCGAAGGGCTGAAGCGGACGATCGCGTGGTATCGCGCGCATCGCCCTGTCCCGGCTGCCGCGTATGAGGCTGCTTGTCCTTAACCAGTATTTCCACCCCGACGTCGCGGCCACCGGGCAATTGCTGACGGAGCTCTGCGCGGACTTAGCCCGATCGCACGAGGTGTGGGTGATCACGGGCTTTCCGACCTATCATCCACTGGAGTCGCGCGCGCGGCGGCTCTGGGCGCGCGAGGACCTGGAGGGGGTGCGCATCCTCCGCGTCTGTACCTGGCGCGGCTCCCGAACGAGAGCCGTTTCGCGCGTGGCGACGTATGTGACGTTCCTCTTCGCGGCGTCGCTCGCGGGGCTCTTCGTGCGGCGTCCGCACGTGCTCATGACGTGGACCGATCCTCCACTCCTTCCCCTCATCGGATGGATGATCGCCACGGTGCGGCGCGTGCCTCTGGTCGTCGTCGTGCAGGATGTCTATCCCGAAGTCGCCGTGCGCCTGGGGGCGCTGCAGCATCCGTGGCTGATTCGCGGATTGAGCACGCTCCTGCGGTGGCCGCTCTCTCGAGCCGCGCGCGTGATCGCCATCAGCGAGGGGATGAAGCAGCGCCTCCGCGAGAAAGGCATTCCCGAGGAGAAGATCGTCGTGATCCCTAATTGGGCCGATGGGCGCGCCATCACCCCGGGCGAGAAGGAGAACGCATTCGCGCGGGCGCACGGGTTGGACCGATGCTTCGTCCTCCTTCATGCGGGGAACGTGGGACTCGCGCAAGATTTCGACACGCTCCTTCGAGGCGCCGAGCGGCTCCGCGAGCATTCTGGGGATGCCGAGGACGTACGGATCGTCATCATCGGCGATGGGGCGAGCAAGCGTCGCCTTCAGAGGGAGGCGGCGGAGCGGGGACTGACGCATGTCCTCTTCCTGCCCTATCAGCCGAAGGAGCACCTGCGACAGTCCCTGGCTTCGGCCGATGTGGCGGTGATCCTGCTGAAGGCGGGGCTGGAGGGGTATGTGGAGCCGAGCAAGGTCTATGCGATCATGGCCAGTGGTCGGCCGTTTGTCGCGGCCATCGGTTCCGAGAGCGAGGTCGCTCGGATCGCCCGCGAGCACGAATGCGGTGTGATCGTGCCGCCCGGAAGGCCGGAAGCGTTCGTCGAGGCCGTGCGCGCGCTGTGGGCCGATCCGTCCGAGCGGGCGCGGCTCGGGCGCAATGGCCGCCGTGCTCTTCTGCGGTTCTATGACCGACCCCTCGCCGTGCGTCGGTACGAGCAAGTGCTTCGCGCGCTCTGTCGCGAGGCGTCCTGACGACCGACCATGCGCGTCCTGTTGAACGTGACGGCCGGAGAGCTTCACGGACCGGGAGGCGATCTCGCGCTCTATCGAAACTGGATGCGCTTGAGCGACGAGCGTCTCCGGTTCCACCTGCTCCCCTCATCGTGGCGGCGGCGGGCGCAAGCCGTTGTGCGAAAAGCGTGCGAGAAGCTCGCCCGAACGTGGGAGCCGGCGCGCGTTCGGCAGATGCTTCATGTCGCCGCTCGCGCGCTCGTTCTTCCTCCGGGCGCCGCTCGCGACATGGATCTCATCCTCTCTCATATCTGCTTTCCGTTCCCGCAGCCGCCTGTCCCCGTGATCTGGAGCTCGCAGGGAATTGTGCCGGCGCCGTATTACGAAGGTGGCGGGCGATGGACCCTGGAGGATGTCGTTTTCCTCTATCGCCTGCTCGGCCCGCGGGCGGATGCGTTGCTGATCGCCACGGAATCCGGGGCGCGGACTCTCCTCCGGTGGTGCCCTGAACTGGAGGCGAAAGTCCACGTCGTTCCGGTCCCGGTCATCGCTCCTTCGCGAGATGTCGAATGGAAACCCTCGCAGACGGACGGGATCATCCGGTTGCTGTTTGTCGGGCTCGATCCTATCCTGAAGGGGCTGCCCGAGCTGCTGCGAGCTTACGAGCAGGTGAGGAGGAAGCATCCCCATCTTCGGCTGGAGGTCGTGACGCGAGCGTCGGAGGATTGGAAGAAGCGGAACGATTCGTTGCGGGCGCAGGGGATTCGGATTCATCCTCCGCTCCCCCATGAGCGCGTGCTCGAGCTGATGCGCGACGCCGATCTTTTCGTGTTGCCCACACATGCCGATACGTATGCCCTGTCCGCTGTTGAGGCGATGGCCCATCGGTGCGCCGTCATCGTCTCGAACTTCGATCCGTTGCCGGAGCTTTTCCCCGATGCGGAGGTGGGGTTCACGGTCGCACCCGGGGATATTCGAGGATTGGTCGAGCGGCTCGACGTCTTGATCACCCATCGCGCTTTGCTCCGACAGTTCCAGGAGAACGCGCGGCGACGCTATCTCACGGTTCACGCTCCGGCGAGGGTTCGATTGAAACTGGAGGAGGTCTTCCACTCGGTTCGGAATCGCCGATGCGGGCGCGCACTCGGCACCTTGTCGTCCGGCGCGTCCTGAGTCGGTCGCAGAGAGATCGGAAGATGCGGGGAAGCGCGCCGATCACGGCGGTCCCTTTCCGCTGAAACATGTGAAGGGGGAGGAAATACGAAGGGCGCCCGATGGGCAGCAGTTCGGGCGCGCTCTCTCCTCTGACTCCATGCGATAAAGACTGCTCGCGCTGATGAAGGAGGGATGCCGATATGCGCTGCTTGATCACGGGAGGGGCTGGATTCATCGGTTCCCATCTGGCCGAGGAATTGCTGCGCGCCGGTCATGCGGTGACCGTCATTGATGATCTCTCGACGGGGAACCTGGCGAACATCGCGCATTTGGAATCGGAGGTGCGATTCCGATTCGTTCTGGACACCGTCCTGAATCGTCGGCTCATGGCAGAGCTGGTGGAGTGGGCGGACGTCATCTTTCATCTGGCAGCGGCTGTCGGAGTGAAGCTTGTTGTCGAGGAGCCCATTCGGGCTATGGAGACGAACGTGCGCGCGACGGAGGTCGTCCTGGAGATGGCGGCGGCCAGGGGGAAGAAGGTGCTGTTCGCCTCCACGAGCGAAGTGTACGGCAAGACCTCGAAGGTGCCCTTTCGGGAAGACGATGATCTGGTCCTGGGGGCGACGTGGCGGCCCCGATGGGGCTATGCGTGCTCGAAAGCATTGGGGGAGTTTCTCGCTCTGGCGTATTGGCGGACGTATGGGGTGCCGGTGGTGATCGTTCGGCTGTTCAATACGGTCGGGCCGCGGCAGACGAATCGTTACGGGATGGTCATTCCGACGTTCGTCCGGCAGGCCTTGCGTGGGGAGCCGATCACCGTGCACGGAGATGGGCGGCAAACGCGGAGCTTCTGCTGGGTGGGGGATGTGGTGCGCGCTCTGGCGGCTCTGGCCGAACATCCGGAAGCTGTGGGGCAGGTCTTCAACGTCGGGAGCGATGAGGAGGTGCGCATTGTGGATGTCGCCTGGCGGATCAAAGCACTGACCGGAAGTTCGTCGGAGGTCGTCTTCGTCCCGTATGATCGGATCTATGGGGAGGACTTCGAGGATATGCCGCGGCGCGTGCCCGATCTCACCAAGATTCGGACGCTCATCGGGTACCGGCCGATGGTTCGTCTTGAGGAGATCCTGAAGCGCGTGATCGCTCACCATCGCCGCCTCATGGAGAGCGAGCTTCGGGATCGGATGCAGGAACGGCGCCCTCAACTCTTTTCGACTCGCTGAGGTGGATCCCGTTCTTGACGCGGTGAGTCCCTGCCGGTACAGTGAGTGTGCTTTTGGCGAGGGAGCGATGTGCGGGATCATCGGATATACGGGGAGCCGGTCGGCCGTGGCCGTGCTGTTGGAAGGGCTGCGGCGCCTGGAGTATCGAGGGTATGATTCGGCGGGGATAGCCGTGGGGGATGAACGAGGGGGATTAGAGGTGGTTCGGGTCGTGGGAAAGGTGCGGCAGTTGGAGGAAGTGCTGGAAGGGCGCGCGATGGAGGGGACCTTTGGCGTGGGGCATACGCGGTGGGCGACACACGGGCGGCCGGCCGAGGAGAATGCGCATCCACATCGGGATTGTAGGGGACAAGTGGCGGTGGTGCACAACGGTATCATCGAGAACTATCTCGCGCTGCGGCGTGAGTTGGAGCAAGAAGGACATCGGTTCATATCGGAGACGGACACGGAGGTGATCGGGCATCTGGTGGAGCGGGAGCTGAGGAAGGCCTCGCTTTCGGAGGCGGTGCGGCGAGCGGCAGCGCGGCTGGAGGGGCTTTTCGCCTTCGCGCTGGTGTGGACAGGAGAACCTGGGGTCGTGGTGGGGGTGAGACGGGGAGCGCCGTTGGTCATCGGCGTAGGGGAAGGGGAGGCGTGGGTGGCTTCGGATATGGCGGCTCTTGTGCCTTTCACGCGGCGGGTGCGGGTGCTGGAGGATGGGGAGCTGGTGGAGCTCAGACCCGATGGCGTTCGAGTATGGGACGAGGAGGGTCGGGAACGTCCTCTGCGGGTGGAGCGGATCGGGTGGGATCCGCTGTGGGTGGAGAAGGGGGGGTATCCCCACTTCATGTTGAAGGAGATTCACGAGCAGCCGCGCGTGGTGCGAGAGACGGCGAGCGCGTACGAGGAGATTCGGCTGGAGGATGTGGAGGAGCTTGTGCTGGTGGGCTGCGGGACGAGTTATCATGCGGGGCTGTACGGGAAGTATGTGATAGAGGAAGCAGCCAGGGTGCGAGTGGAGGTGGAGGTGGCGAGCGAGTTTCGGTATCGGCGGCCGGTGGTGGGGGCGAAGACTCTGGTGGTGGCGATTACGCAATCGGGGGAGACGGCCGATACGCTAGGGGCGGTGCGGGAGGCGAAGCAGCGAGGAGCGCGCGTGGTGGCGCTGACGAACGTGCCGGGATCGAGCGCGGAGCGAGAGGCCGACATGGTGATGCGAACGCGGGCCGGGCCAGAGATTGGAGTGGCGGCCACCAAGACCTTTGTGGCTCAAATGGTGATGCTGCTGCGGCTCGGGCTGGAATTAGGGCGGCAGCGAGGGGCGCTGACGGAGGCGGCGGTACGGGAGCGACTGCACGAGTTGACGCATCTGCCCCTGCGGATGGAGCGGATCTTGGAGCGGGAGGGGGAGATCGCCGAGCTGGCGCGGCGATTGTGGCGGGCGCACCATGTGCTTTATCTGGGGCGAGGGGTGTTGTATCCGATCGCGCTGGAGGGGGCATTGAAGTTGAAGGAGCTGAGCTATATTCCCGCAGAAGGGTGCGCGGCCGGGGAGATGAAGCATGGGGTGAATGCGCTGCTGGAGGAGCGACTGCCCGTCGTGGTGCTGTTGCCGTACGATCGGAGGGAGGAGTTGGGGCGGGTGCTGTACGAGAAGACGTTCGCCAATCTCTTGGAGGTACGGGCGCGCGGCGCACCGGCGATCGCGGTGGTGAATGAGGAGGATGAGGAGGCCATTCGGGCCTGTCGGGAGGAGGCGGGAGCGCGGATTCTGGCCATCCCCTCGGCGCATCGCTGGCTGCTGCCGCTATTGGCCATCATCCCATTGCAGCTTCTGGCCTATCACATCGCGCGGCGACGCGGTTGCGATGTGGATCAACCCCGAAACCTCGCCAAATCGGTCACCGTGGAGTGAACGGGGCGCTCGATGAGGAAGACTCGGCTCCCCACTCGGTGTCAGATGGGCCTGTCGCCTTGAGAGCGGGTTGAGAACAGCGCGCTCTCCCTTGAGTCACGGCGCCGATGCATGTTACCTTACCCGCCGGGAGAGCGAAGTGTGGAGAAGGTGAGCTTAGAGCAAGCGAAGCGACAGTATGCTGGCCAGTGGCTGGCCTTTTTGGTCAGTGAGGAGACCCCTACCGGAGAAGTGCTCGGTCACGTGATCGCTCATGATCCCGACCGGAGAGAGCTCCATCGGAAGCTTCGGGAGAAGAAGGTGGAGCGGGCGTACATCACTTTCGCAGGCCCTGTGGTGAAGCCCGGCTATGCGGTGATCCTCTGATGCAGGTGCCTCTGACCATCCCTATCGTCTTGAGGCGGGTGGCGATCTGTGGTCCCTCGGGTATTCGCGAAATTGACGTATTGGTGGACACAGGCGCGGTTTACACGGTCATCGCCTGGGATGTCGCCAAGGACATCGGGTACGATCCGGCTGTTTCCGAACGCCGGATGCCGATCATCACCGCCAATGGGGTCATCGAGGCGCCGTTGATCACTGTGGAAGCCATTCATGTGGCGGAGTTATCCGTGCGAGGCGTTGACGTCGTCTGCCATGACATTCCTGAGCTGGCCGGGATCGAGGGGTTGCTCGGCTTGAGCTTCCTGAGGCACTTTCGAACCGTGATTGATTATCCAGTCGGCATTTTGGAGATCACCACGAGGTGAGTGGCATGCCAGCGGTCCCCTCACGGTTGGTCATCGCCCCGCCGCCGCTTCTGGCCTATCACATCGCGCGGCGACGCGGTTGCGATGTGGATCAACCCCGAAACCTCGCCAAATCGGTCACCGTGGAATGAGGACATCCTTATCCGCCGATAGGAGAAAATGCTCCCGGCAGGAATCGAACCTGCGACCTAGCGCTTAGGAGGCGCTCGCTCTATCCAACTGAGCTACGGGAGCACCGTCACGACGGGTATTTTAGCAGGGAGACGACACGATAGCCAGCCAGCCGCTCGCGTCCTTTGAGGAACTCCAACTCGATGACGAATCCCGCGCCGACGACGTGTCCGCCGAGCTTCTCCACCAATTCGATCGCCGCTTTCGCCGTCCCTCCCGTCGCCAACAGGTCGTCAATGATCAGGACGCGATGGCCCGGTTCGATGGCATCTTTATGAACCTCCAGGCGATCGGTTCCGTATTCGAGCGTGTAGGTCACACTCTCGGTGGGAGCCGGGAGTTTATTCGACTTGCGCATCGGGATGAAGCCGGCGCCGAGCTTATAGGCCAGGGCGGGCGCGAAGATGAATCCGCGCGCTTCGATGCCGACGACGCGATCGACGCGCTCGCCCGCGAACGCTTCCGAGAGCAGATCCACCGTCGTGCGGAACCCCTCGGGATCTTTCAAAAGCGTCGTGATGTCGTAGAAGAGGATGCCGGGTTTGGGGAAATCCGGGATTTCTCGGATCAGGCGTTTGAGTCTCTCCATGAACGTCACTCCGCTCGCGCTCTCCTCGGGCGGCCGTCTCAATAGGCGACGCCGAAATGAGGATAGCGACCCGTCGGCTCAAGAACCTCTTCGACAATATGCGTCACGCGAGCCGCGGCCGGGCCGCGATACAATTCGCGTTTGAAGGCCTCCATGGCTTCGGATTCGCCCTCGGCGACCACCTCCACACGCCCGTCCTGCAGGTTGCGCACGTAGCCGACGATCCCATGGCGTTCGGCCGCGCGGAGGGCGAAATATCGGTAGCCCACACCTTGCACAATCCCACTGATCAAAAAGCGGCGCGCAATGCGCATAAGAAAAGAAAGAACAAGAACTGGTCGGGGCGAGTGGATTTGAACCACCGACCTCACGGTCCCGAACCGTGCGCTCTCACCAGGCTGAGCTACGCCCCGATACAGCAGATTCACAATCATAGGCTCCCTCCTGCGAGTTGTCAACGTCACGCGTGCTGGAGGCTCCGACCGTAGCGAGCGGACAGCGGTTCTAACCTCGGCTTGACAGGGCTTTCCACTTCGACTACACTCGCCGATAGCGACAACAGTGCGGAGTCGCGGGAGAAGCTCTTTGAGAAGTCATCTTCGGGGCCATGTCCTCGTCCGCATTCCCATGCTGGGTGTCGTGCGGATGACAAGCTGAAGTCGTCGGCGCGTGTGCGCGCGCATGTGCCGGAGCGAGCGAACGTTTTCGGAAAGGAGGTGGACGATCATGCGGTCGAACGTGTTCGCGTGGTTGATGGTGGTGGGGATTCTGGGCGGGCTCATCCTGCCGGGGCTCGTCTTCACGCAGGGAACAGGACGCGTGTACAACCCGCGGTTGCGGCGGACCTATGCGACGGTGAATGAGGCCTTAGCGCAGTCGCGAAATGGGGACACATTGCTGGTCATTGGGAAGGTCGAGGGGGCTGTGAACTTCTCCCTGGCCCCTGGTGGGGTCACCTTGATCGGGAAGGCGAATGGGGGGATCCCCGCAGTGATCACCCTGGAGACGTGCCCGCCGAATCTGGCCGTCATTGATGCGCGAGGCCGGCAGGGGCGCGTTCAGATCGTCGGGATCACGATCGAAGTTCCCCCCGGGTGTTACGGCATTCTCTCCGGCGATAGTGGGCGTCCCCTGACTGTGCGGGATTGTCGGCTCGTCGGACGTGACCGATCGGCGCTCTTCTCCGGTATCGCCTTGGTGAATGAGTTCGGAGGACCGTTCCTCATCCAGGGGAATCAGATCACGAATCAGTTGGTGAGTGCGGCCATCCTCGTTGATGGTCGAGGCGCTCAGCCGTTGCAGGCGATCGTGCGCGGGAATCGCGTCGGGAGCGATGTGACGGCTGGGATCATCGTCTCGGATATCCCATCGGGGAGTTCGGTCGTGATCGAGCGGAATGTCCTGGATGGAGGAGACCTGGGGAGAGGAGCGGTGGGGATCCTGCTCAATCCGGGGAGTACTGGGGTCACCGTACAGCGCAACACGATCTTGAATTTCGGCACGGGGATTCTCGTGGATGGTTCGCCGGGGAGCAAGATCCTGGCCAATCACCTTCAGGATAATGGCGTCGGGATCGCGGTAGATACGACGACATCGAGCGGGACAGCGCCTCCTGTGATCAACGACAACAACATCACGTGCACGGGTCTGGCTGCGTGTCGCGTCGCCGGTGCTGTGGGACTCTACTTCGCCGGGGGGACCTATACGTTGGACGCGCGGAATAACTACTGGGGAGCGAGCACAGGGCCGGATTCAGCTGAAGACCCTGCTCCCGGCAATTCCACGTGCCCTGAAGCCGCGGGATCAAACTGCGCGGGGCCGGCGGGAGGGGGAACTGGCTTGCCGGTCAATGCCGATGGAGCTGTAGATTGCTCGACCTCCGGGCTCGGATCGGTGAGGACCTGTCCGATCCGAACGGCTCCGAATCGGTTCGCTGGAGCATGAGTCTCCCTCCGCGCGGACAGTGCGCATGAGGTGGCGCTCGGCTCTGCCGCGGACGTTCCCGCAGAAGTGGGCGGGCCTGCGGAGCCGTGGTGAATACATGGCCCTTGGGGTGGGCTTCACTCTCGTCGTCCCCTCCCTGGGACAGGTGCAGAAATATGTCGGGATGTGGGGGACGCTTTTCTACGTCCTCCTGGTTTTGGGATTTTGGAGCGTCGCGCATCGGCTCCTGCGCAAGGTGGAAGCTCTCGTGCCGGAACGTTGGGCTTGCGGACTCGCCCTGGCGACAGGGCTCGTGCTCTTTATACTCTTCTCCGCCCTTTATCCCATAGCCGATGCGGGGATCATCGGTGGCGGGGGTGACCGCGACGATGCCTTGAACCTCGGCGCCCGAGAGCTTCTTCAAGGACGATGCCCGTACCACGTCACCACCTACTTAGGGAATCCGATCGCTCCGCTCCCCGGAGGCCTCCTGCTCTCCCTCCCCTTCGTCGTGTTGGGGAACAGCGCTTATCAGAATTTCTTCTGGCTGGCCATCTTCTTCCTGGTCGCGCGAGAGGTCCTGGGCGATACCCGGCAGGCACTGCTCCTGCTGTGGAGCCTTCTGCTGTTCTCCCCTGTCCTCCTGCAGCAGATCATCACCGGTGGCGACCTCCCGGCCAACAGCATCGCTGTCCTGACCTTCTGTTGGCTGTTACTTGGCGCCTCTTGTCGGTGGAGACCGGTCGTGGCTCTCCTGCTGGGGCTCGCATGGGCGTGGCGGGTGAATTTCGTGCTCTTGATCCCACTTGTCTACGTCTTGCTGGATCGGAAGATCGGGCGGCGATCGGCGCTTGGGCTTGTGGGGCTCGCCAGCGGTGTTCTTGTGGGAGTCACGCTTCCCTTCGCCCTTCACGATCCGCATGGGCTTTCGCCTTTCCTCATGCAGAACAAGTTCGCGCGCTTCGAGGGGATCCTCGCTCACGCGGGCCTTCTCCTCCCGCTGGTGGCTGGGGGGTATGCGCTCGCCCGTGCGCGGGCGCATGCCGACGTGAAGGCTCTCTTTCGAGATGGGACATTGATACTCGCGTTCCCCATCATTGGTGGGCTCATCCTCGCGACGGTTCAAGCCGGACGGCTCGATCTCTCGCTGGCCGATTACGGCGTGAGCTTCCTGTTCTTCGGGGCGCTCGCCACCTGGGCGCGATGGGTTCACGCCCGCTCGCTCGAGGAACGCATCGCGAGGAGCGCCGCTCTGCTCGGGCGAATTGGATCTGAGGCGCGCGACGCGCGTTGGCCGAGCGTTTGACACTGTCTGGCGCGCTGCCCTACCATTTACACTCCGACGTCAGGGAAGGGGGAGATCTATGACGACGAGAGAAGCCACCAGCCATCTGGAGGAAGCCCTCGCCCGATGGGAGGAACAGACGCTCAAGCCGACGCTCGCGCGTCTGCCCGAGCGCGCGGCGGAGTTCACGACGACCTCGCTGCGCCCGATCCAGCGGTTGTACACGCCGCTCGACATTCAGCATCTCGACTTCGAGCGGGACATTGGCTTCCCCGGCGAGTATCCGTTCACGCGGGGCATTCATCCGACGATGTATCGGGGGAAGCTCTGGACGATGCGGCAGTTCGCTGGCTTCGGCACGGCCTTCGACACCAATAAGCGGTTCAGGTATCTCCTGGAGCAAGGGCAGACGGGGCTCTCGGTCGCCTTCGATCTGCCGACGCTTATGGGGCTGGATTCGGATCATCCCCTGGCCGAAGGCGAAGTGGGGAAGTGCGGCGTGGCCGTCTCCAGCCTCGAGGACATGGAGGTCCTCTTCGACGGCATTCCGCTTGAAGAGGTGACGACCTCAATGACGATCAATGCGCCGGCGGCCGTCATCTTCGCCATGTATTTGGTGGTCGCCGAGAAGCAAGGCGCGGATTGGAAGAAGATCTCGGGGACGATCCAGAACGACATTCTGAAGGAATACATCGCGCAGAAGGAGTGGATTTATCCCCCTCGGCCCTCGATGCGGTTGATCGTGGACACGATCGCCTTCTGCACGCGGGAGGTGCCGCGCTGGCATCCCATCTCGATCTCGGGCTATCACATCCGCGAGGCGGGTTCGACGGCGTTGCAGGAACTGGCGTTCACCCTGCGCGATGGGATCGAGTATGTCGAGTGGTGTGTTCAGGCGGGGTTGCACGTGGACGAATTCGCGCCGCGGCTCTCCTTCTTCTTCAATTGCCACAATGACTTCTTCGAGGAGATCGCGAAGTTCCGCGCGGCGCGCAAAGTCTGGGCGCGCGTCATGCGGGAGCGATTCGGCGCGCGCGATCCGCGCTCCTGGATGTGTCGGTTCCACACGCAGAC
Source organism: bacterium (assembly GCA_041640655.1). Classification (GTDB taxonomy): domain Bacteria; phylum Acidobacteriota; class Blastocatellia; order HR10; family HR10; genus HR10. Next base: position 2,872 of record JBEPZV010000033.1, on the reverse strand, counting down.
GGCTGGATGCAGTCTGACGGCGCAGCAGCCGTACAACAACGTCGTGCGCACGACGATTCAAGCCCTGGCGGCGGTGCTCGGGGGGACGCAGAGCCTACACACGAATGCCCTCGATGAAGCTCTGGCCCTGCCCACGGAATTCACGGCCATGCTCGCGCTCCGCACGCAGCAGATCATCGCGCATGAATCGGGGGTCGTGAACACGGTGGATCCCCTGGCCGGAAGCTACTTCGTCGAGAAGTTGACGAGCGAGATGGAGCAGGGCTGCTACGAATACTTCGAGAAGATTGACGCCATGGGAGGGATGATCGCCGCCATCGAGCGAGGCTTCCCACAGAAAGAGATCCAGGAGGCGGCCTATCGCTATCAGCAGGCCGTGGATCGGCGGGAGAAGATCATCGTCGGCGTCAACGAATACGTGGTCGAGAAGGAGCCGGTCGAGGTCCCCATCCTCTACATTGACGAGTCGGTGGCGGAGATCCAGAAGGAGCGGTTGCGGCGCCTGCGCGCGCGGCGGGATAACACGAAGGTGCGGCGCGCGCTGGAGGCCTTGAAGGAGGCCGCGCGCGGCACCGAGAACACGATGCCGTATATCCTCGAGTGCGTGCGCGCGTATGCGACGCTCGGGGAGATCTGCGAGGCCTTGAAGGAGGTCTTCGGCGAATATCAAGAGCCGCCGTTTTAAGCCCATCATCCGAGGCCTCGGCGATCGTGGCCTCGCCGACGAGCTATGGGAGAACGAAAGATTCGAGTCCTCATCGCGAAGCCCGGATTGGACGGGCATGATCGAGGCGCCAAAGTCGTCGCGCGGGCTTTGCGCGATGCGGGCATGGAAGTGATCTACACGGGGCTGCGGCAGACGCCGGAGCAGATCGTCACGGCCGCGCTCCAAGAGGATGTGGACGTCATCGGCCTCTCCATCCTCTCCGGAGCGCACATGACGCTCGTCCCCCGGGTGATGCAGCTGCTGCGGGAGAAGGGGTTACAGGATGTCGTCGTCTTCGTCGGCGGAATCATCCCGCAGGAGGATATTCCGAAGCTGAAGGCCCTGGGCGTGGCGGAAGTCTTCCTGCCCGGGACGCTGCTGGAGCAGATCGTCTCGACGGTGCGACAGAGCGTGAAGCGGCCGCTGGAGACGGCAGAGTGAACGTGATCCGCCTGCGCGCCGAGGAGCGCACGACCACGAAAGAGGGGCGTGCGGTGTCCTCGCGCCTCGGCGCCGAAGGTGAGGGGGTATACGGGCGCGCGACAACGATGAGAGGAGCAGCCGGATGACAGACCTTCTGTCGTTCGTCCTTCTCGCGATCGGGTACGTCCTCCTCATGCGGTATGTTCTTCCTCGGTTGGGCGTGCCGACTTGACTCGGGCGGCCCTCGTGCGCCGAGGATCGGCCAAGAGCCAGCGACACGCGGCCGCCTGGAGTGCGGTGAGGCATGATCGCAGAGGACGGGATTCGCCTCGGCATACACGCCTCGATCTCCGGAGAGCTGGCCCATGCGCTGCGGGAGGCGGCCGAACTGGGCTGCCAGACGGTGCAGCTCTTCTCCCGGAACCCTCGCGGATGGAGAGCGCGCGCTCTCGCACGGGCAGAGGTCCTGGCGTTTCGTCGAGAGCGCGAGCGGTTGGGGCTCGACCCGATCATCATTCACGCGCCCTATCTGATCAATCTCGCGGCGGTGGATCCCGCAGTGCGCGAACGATCCGTTCGCGCCTTCCGGCAGGAGATTCGACGCGCCATTCGGTTGGGGGCCGATTATCTCGTCGTCCATCCGGGGAGCGCGCGTGGTTGCTCTCTGGAGGAGGGGATCAGCGCGTGCGCGCGCGCGATTCGGCGGGCGGTGCGGGGGATGCGAATGGGCGCTCTGCGCCTTCTTCTGGAGAACACGGCGGGTCAGGGGCATCAGATCGGATGGCGATTCGAGCATCTGGCCGCGCTCTTGGATGAGCTGGAGGACGTGCCGATCGGGGTCTGTGTGGACACCGCGCATGCGTTCGCCGCGGGGTATGATCTGGTGACCGAAGCGGGGCTCGCCCGGATGCTCACCGAGATACGGGGAACGGTCGGGATGGAGCGCGTGCATGTCCTGCATCTGAACGATACGCGCGTGCCGCGCGGCGGGCGCGTGGATCGGCATTGGCACGTGGGCGAGGGGCACATCGGCGCGGAGGCCTTTCGCCGAATCGTCAGTGGTGCGCTCTTCCCCGCGCGTTCGTTCATCCTCGAAACGCCGAGGCGGTCGCTCGAGGACGATCGGCGCAATCTCGCGCGCGTGAGGGCCTGGGTTGCTTCTGCAGCATCGGTGTGATACGCTATCGCGCGAATTCGCGATGCACGTGAGCACGCGAGCGATGCGAGTGTTCAAGCTGAGGTGATCGGGTGAGGCTCAAGCGGCGAGTCCTGGATTTCGATCTCCCCCGTTGTGCGGCCGCCGGGGCGTCTCGCTCTGCCTTCGCGAGGTGGAGGGAGCGATCGCTCGCGCGGGTGGCTGGCGATCTCTTGAAACTTCGTAGCGCGCATCAGCGTAATTACGGGCATGATTCCATCGGGAAGGGGAAGGCCTATGCGGGATAGGAGGAGTCGGCGACTGTTCGCTGGGGTCGGGAGCCTGGTCCTGATGCTGGGGACGGTGTGGGCGCAGCAGCCGTCGTCCGCGCCGGGGACGCAGCAGACCCCTCGACCCCAGGTCATTTTGGAACGCGTGCAACCGCTTCGGGTGCCGCGCGTCGGCGTGAATCCGGATCAGCTGCTCTATCTCTCCTTGCACGATGCGATCTTGAAGGCGCTCGAGAACAACAATCAGATCCAGATCGAGCGCATGGCCGTTCAGGCCAATGAGCGGAGCCTGCTGGCCGCGCGTGGCGCTTACGATAT
>JBEPZV010000032.1:0-28202 GCA_041640655.1 bacterium | reverse complement strand
CCGGTGATGATGTGCACGGCCACCTCCAGGCGCGTGCCGAGCATGTCGAGGGGATCGCTGATGCCGTCCTGCCCGTCAATGATGTACTCCTGCGGCTGGACGTCAATGATCTCGTGTCCGCCCGGGAGGGTGACGACGCAGGCCGTCTCGATCACGCGCTTGATGTCGGCGCGCGTGATCCGCCGATCTGCGCTCGTGATGGCGATGATCCCGCGATTGTTGAGCCCGCGCAACAGTGTCCCCGACATGCTCACGTGCACCGATTCGGCGATGAGCCCCGACATGCGTTCGGCCTCTTCCACGGCGCGCCGAATCGGTTCAGCCGCCGCATCCGGGTTCACGATGACGCCTTTGCGCAGGCCTCGGGATTCCGCCGTTCCCACCCCCATGATCTCCAGCCGACCGTCATCGTTGACTTCGGCGATGACGGCCGTCGTCCGCGTGGTGCCGATGTCGAGTCCAACGACGTGCGTCTCCTGTCTGGCCATAGGTCACCTCGCTCGTGTCGGTTGAGATGTCGCTCGTGCGCGCGTTCGCATCTGAAGGGGTCTCGCCTCGCGCGGTCGCGCGGGCGCCGAGGCGCGTCGCGGCTCGGGGAGTCGGACCACGACGCGCGCGGGTTGCGAGACGTCAATGTAGCTGATCGTCGCATCCTCCTGCAGCAGTTCCGCCGTCGGCGCGACGCCCAAGCGCCGCAGTTCTGCCGCGTCTTGCTTCTTCACCGCGCTCAGAATCTGCAGGCTCAGCTCGAAGCGCCGCCGGAAATCCCGATCGCCCAGATGAATCCACGTCATGGGGCTCTCGGTGAGGTTCACCGTGACGTTCTTCAAGTCGCGAATGTTCACCTGGTCCACACGGTCCCAATAGCTCGGCATGGGCGCGCTCAGCTCCTTCTGGAGCTGGAGGTAGAGCGCCACGCGCTGCTGATTCTCGGCCACCGCCAGATCCGACTCCTCCTCGTTCCAGCCGACCAGCAGCGGGAGCGTCCGCGACCCGAGCAGATGGAAATCGCCGATGATGACGCCCTCCTCGTCCACGCACACGAGCGCCCCCTTCTTTTGCACGAGGGCGACGGGCGCGCGCTCGTGCACGTGCACGCGCAGCTCATCGGGTAAGACGCGCGTGATCTCCACATCTTTGATGAGGGGATGCTGCCGCAACTCGGCACGGAGCGCGCGCAGGTCGGCGCGCAGCACTCCCTCTGCTGTCGCGCGGCGGATGATCGCCTCGATCTCTCGGGTCGTGACGCGCTCCACGCCCGTGATCCGAACGGTCTTCACGTGGAACGCCGAGGCGTTCATGAACGCCTGAGCGGCGAAGCCACAGGCACCCAGTCCGGCAAGCAGCAGGAGCGCGCGAGGGACGACCCGCAGGCGTTCGCGCAGCCGCAGGTTCGCCGCGCGCGCCGTTCGCTCGGGTTCGCGCCCGAGATCACCAGCGAATCGCATCCGGCGCGCGCCGCGTCCTCGCGTCCGGCGCGCCCGTGGCATGACGACTTGGTTCACGCGCGTGAGCATGGTCATCTCTCCTGAGCCGTGGTCTCTGACAATCGCGGGGGGGACTCCTGAAGGGCGATCCCCAACCGATCGGCCGCCTGCGTGACGCTGCCCGCACCGAGCGTCAACAGCAAGTCCCCCGGGCGGAGGACGGCGCGCGTGGCGGCGATAGCCGCCTCCAGATCGCCCACGTACTGCGCCTGCCGATGCCCGAACTCCCGAAGCCGCTCGACGAGCCGTTCGGCCGTGACCCCCTCGATCGGATCCTCTCCCGCCGCGTAAATGTCGGTGACGAGCACGACGTCGGCGTCATAGAATGCGCGCGCGAAGTCATCCAGCAGCCGCTGCGTCCGCGTGTATCGGTGCGGTTGGAAGAGGACGACCACGCGCCGCCCCGAGAGCCGCGCCGTCGCGAGCGTCGCTTTGATCTCCGTCGGATGATGGCCGTAATCGTCCACCAGGAGCACTCCGCCCACCTCCCCCTTCACCTGGAAGCGGCGATCCACGCCCCGGAAATCGGCGAGCGCGGCCGCGATCGTCTCAAAAGGGATCTCCAGATCGAGCCCCACGGCGCAGGCGGCCAGCGCGTTCTCCACGTTGTGCATCCCGGAGAGGTTCATGCGCGCGCGCCCCAGCACCTCGCCGCGCCATCGCACCGTGAACGCCGTGTGGAAGCAATCAGGCATCTCGATCTCCGTGGCCGAGACCTCGGATTGCGAGGAGAGGCCGTAGGTGATCACCTTCCTCGTGATGCGCGGCAAAATCGCCTGCACGTTCGCATCGTCCAGGCAGACGATGACCGAACCGTAGAAGGGCACGCGGTTCGCGAATTCGACGAAGGCGTCGCACAACTCCGCGAGATCGGCGTAGTGATCCAGATGCTCGCGATCAATATTCGTGATGACGGCGAACGTGGGCGAGAGCTTCAGGAACGAGCGATCGCTCTCATCCGCCTCGACGACCATGAAGTCGCCGCGGCCGAGCTTGGCGTGGCTGTCAATGGCGCGCAGCCGTCCGCCGACGACGATCGTCGGGTCTAAACCGGCGTGCGCGAGCACAGTGGCGATCATCGAGGTCGTCGTCGTCTTCCCGTGCGATCCGGCCACGGCGATGCTGTACTTCAAGCGCATCAGTTCGGCGAGCATCTCCGCGCGAGGGATGACGGGGATCTGCCGCGCGCGCGCCGCCACCAGTTCGGGATTCTCCGGGCGAACGGCTGTCGAATAGACGACCACATCCGCCTCGCCGATGTTCTCCGCGCGATGGCCGATGGCGATGCGCGCCCCGAGTCGTTGCAAACGTTCCACAATGGGCGACATACGCAGGTCCGATCCCGAGACGCGATAGCCGAGATTGAGCAGCAGCTCGGCGATGCCGCTCATGCCCGCGCCTCCGATGCCCACCAGATGGATCGTGCGAATGCGTCTCAGCATCGCTGCTCCTTTGCGCAGCGCATCGGCCGGCGTTCGCCTCGGATCATCGTCTCGCGAGACGCCACTTCAAGGGCGAGCGCCACGAGGGCCTCCGCCGCTTCCGGCCGCGCGCGCTGGCGCATGCGATCGGCCATCGCCTCCAACTGCGCCGTGTCTTCCAGGAGCTCGCGCATCATCTCGGCCAAGCGCTCGGGCGTCGCCTCGGCCTGCAGCACACAGCGCGCCGCGCCGGCGCGCGCCACGGCCTCCGCGTTCTTGCGCTGATGGTCATCGGCCGCCGTCGGCAGCGGGATCAAGATCGCCGGTTTTCCGGCCGCCGCCAACTCGGCCAGCGTCGTCGCCCCGGCGCGGCAGATGACCAGATCGGCGCGCGCCATCTCCTCGGCCATGCGCTCGATGAAGGGCAGCACCGTGACGCGCTCCTGAAGGCCCGCCCGCTCGTACGCCGCGCGCACCCACGCGAAGTCGCGCTCCCCCGTCTGATGCGTCGCCGTGATCTGGAGCGGCGATCCGCGCTCCCGCATGATCGCCAGGAGTCGCGGCAGCGCATCCACCAGCCGCTCGTTGAGCGCGCGCGATCCCTGGCTGCCGCCGAAGATGAGCAGATGGCGCGCCGGGCGCTGTCGGCGACGCTCGCGCGCCAGATCAGGCGTGGTGAAGAACTCCGGCCGAACCGGATTCCCCGTCACGCGCGCCTTCGCCCCGAAGACGCTCGCGGCTTCGGGGAAGGCCACGGCCACGGCGCGCACCCACGGCGCGAGCACGCGGTTGGTGAACCCTGGAGCGGCGTTCGGTTCGAGGATGAGCGTCGGGATGCCCATGAGCGCTGCCATGAGCACAACGGGGCCGGAGGTGTATCCCCCGACGCCGATGACCACATCAGGACGACGCCGGCGCAGGATGCGCCAGGACTGCCACAGACTCTTCGGGACGAGCCAGAGCAGGGTCAGGAGCGCTTGTCGCCACCCCACGCGCTTCAAGCCCGCGATCTCGATCTGCTCCAGCGCGAATCCCGCGCGCGGCACCACCGTCACCTCCACGCCGCGAGCCGTCCCCACAAACGTCACCTCCGTCGCCGGATCGCGTCGCCGAAAGGCCTCGGCGAGGGCGAGTCCGGGGAAGAGATGCCCGCCCGTCCCGCTCGCGGCGATGAGCACCCTACACATCGTCCGACCTCGCCTGTTGCGCGATGTTGAGCAGCACGCCGATCTCCACCATCGTGATCAGGAGCGATGATCCGCCGTAGCTGATCAGCGGCAGCGGCGTCCCCTTCACGGGGAAGAGGCCCACGGCGACGCTCATGTGCACCAAGGCTTGGATGATGATCGCCGCCGCGATCCCGCTGCCGAGCAACATCCCGAACGTATCGGGCGCTCGCCCGGCGATGCGCATCCCGCGCCAGAGGAGAAAGCCGAAAGCCAACAGCACCGCGCTCGTGCCGATCCATCCCAGCTCCTCGCCGATATGCGCGAAGATGAAATCCGTGTGCAGCTCCGGCAGGAAGAAGAGCTTCTGTTTCCCTTGCGCGAAGCCGACCCCGGTGATCCCCCCGCTGCCGAGCGCGATGAGCGATTGAATGGCCTGAAAGCCGCTCCCTCTCGGGTCTTGCCACGGGTCGAGGTAGGTGAGGATACGCTCCCATCGCCAATCCACATGAACGATGAGCCACGCGAGCAGGGGGAGCGCCCCCACGCCGAGCATCGCTTGATGTCGGAGGGGCACCCTCACGATGAAGAACATCACCAGCAGGATGAGCCCGAGCAAGAGGGCCATGCCCAAATCCGGCTCCAGCGCCACCAGCCCCATCATCGCGCCCGCCACCAGCGCGCACGGCAGGAACGTCAGCTCGGCGCGCTTGATGCCCGCCGGAATCCGCCGATCCAGATGCGCCGCGAGGAAGACGATCAGCACAAAGCGCGCCAGCTCCGATGGCTGAAACGAGAGCGATCCCCACCGAATCCACCGGTGCGCGCCGTTGACGGCGGGGAAGAAGAAAACGGCCACAAGCAGCAGCAGCGTCCCGATCACCAGCAGCGCCAGCAGTCGCGGGTGTTGGTAGAGGTGATAATCCACACGCATGGCGACAAGTAGCGCCAGGAAGGCGATCATCGCCCACGCCGCCTGCCGCGCGAGGAAGTAATACTGCGTCCCATAGCGTTCGGCCGCCAGCACCGCCGATGCGCTGTAGACCATCACGATGCCGAAGAGGGTGAGCACGACGGCCAAGGTGAAGAGCGTTCTGTCCCCAATCCCCGTGCGCTCGCGATCACCCGCGCGTTCGGCATCCCCCCACGCGATCGGGAGATCGCGGATGGCCAACCGCATCGCTGGGCGGTTTCGCCGCGCCTTCACCATCGGTCTCCTCCTTCGCGCGAAGCCTCTGACGATTCCTCGGCGAGCCGCCGCACGGCGTCCTTGAAGACACGTCCTCGGTGCTCGAAGTTCTCGAACATGTCGAAGCTCGCGCACGCGGGAGAGAGCACCACCGCCATTCCCGGCCGCGCCAGCCGTCGAGCCACGCGCACCGCCTCCTCCAGCGTCGCGCAGCGCGTCATCGGAACCACATCCTCAAGCGCCGCGCGAATCTTCTCCGCCGCTTCACCGAGTACCAAGACGTGCGCGACGCGCTCGGCCACCACAGGGCGCAACCGCGTGAAGTCATCGCCCTTGTCGCGCCCGCCCAGGATGAGGACCAGAGGTCCATCGAGAGCCTCAAGCGCCACGAGCGTCGAGGCGACGTTCGTTGCTTTTGAATCGTTGTAGTAGTCCACGCCCTCGATCCGCGCGACCCACTCCAGCCGATGCTCGACGCCGGGGAACGCGCGCAAGGCCTCGCGCACAGGGAGCGCGACGGGTCGCGCCTCCGGTTCGCCGCGCGGATCCATGAGGCTCGCTCCCGCGAGCGTCCCCCCGATCGCCGCCAGAGCGTTCTCCACGTTGTGCAGACCCCGCAGCGGAATGTCCGACCGATGCGCGAGGACGTGCTCGTGCTCTCCCCATCGAAGGACGATCTCCTCTCCCCGGAGGAAGACGCCGCGTTCGACCCGCGCCTCTGCCTGGCGGCTGAAGAAGAGCACGCGGGCGCGCGTCGCTTCCGCCATGGCGCGCACGGTGGGATCGTCGGCGTTCAGCACGGCCCAATCCTCCTCGGTCTGGTTCCGGAAGATGCGACGCTTGGCCGCAACGTACGCCTCCAGACTCCCGTGGCGGTCCAGGTGATCCGGGGCGATGTTCGTCACCACGGCGACGCGCGGGCGCAGCGTTTGAATCGTCTCCAGTTGAAAACTGCTCAGCTCAGCGACGACCACACACCGCGCGTCATGCACCTCCTCGATGACGCGCACGAGCGCGCGCCCGATATTGCCGCCGACATGCGCGCAGTAGCCACAACGCGCGAGCAGATCCCCGATCCACGCCGTCACCGTCGTCTTCCCATTGGTCCCGGTGACACCGATGAGCAGCCCCTTCAGGAAGCGGGCGGCCAATTCCACCTCGCCGAGAATGGGGACACCCGCCCGGTGGGCTTCAACGAGCGCGTCGAGCGTCGGGGGCACGCCCGGACTCAAGACGATCATATCGGCCGCGCGCAGCAGCTCCGGCGGATGTCCTCCCAAGACGATCTCGACGCCCAGCGCGCGCAAGGTCGCCAGATGTTCGCGCGCGCGTCCGAGCTCGGCCTCCGTCTTCGCATCGGTCGCGATGACGCGCGCGCCGCGACGCGCGAGGAACGCGCTGGCGGCCGCGCCGCTCTCGCCCAGTCCCATGACCACGATGATCTTCCCTCGAACGTCCACGCTCATCGCAATTTCAACGTCGAGAGGCTGAGAAGCGCGAACAGAATCGCGATGATCAGGAACCGGAAGACGATCTTCGGCTCCTTCCATCCGATCAGCTCGAAGTGATGATGCAGCGGCGCCATTTTCAAGAGCCGACGTCCGCGTCCGGTCATCCGCCGCGTGAGCTTGAAGTAGGCGACCTGCGCCATCACCGAGAGCGCTTCCAGCACGAAGATGCCCCCGATGAGCACCAGCAGCAGCTCCTGCTTCACCATCACGGCCACCGTCCCGATCGAGCCGCCGAGCGAGAGGCTCCCCACATCTCCCATGAAGACCTCGGCCGGCGGCGCGTTGAACCAGAGGAAGCCCAAACAGGCCCCCGAGAGCGCTCCGCAGAAGACCGTCAGTTCGCCCACCTGCGGCATGTACTCGATGTTCAAATATCGCGCGAATTCGGCATGCCCAGTCACGTACGTGAATCCCGTCAGCGCCGCCATCGTGATGAAGGCGATGCTGATGGCCAAGCCATCCAAGCCATCGGTTAGATTCACTGCATTGGAGGACCCGACGATCACCAGCGACATGAAGAGCAGATAGAGCGCCACGGGCAGCTCGGGCCGGAATCGTTTGAAGAAGGGGACGCTGAGGACCAGCGAGTAATCGAGGCCGTAGACGAGGGTCAGGCCGATCATCACGCTGATGGCGCTTTGCGCCAGCAGCTTCTGCCGACCCGTCAGTCCGAGCGAACGCCGCCGCACGATCTTCAGGTAATCGTCGAGGAAGCCGATCAGCCCGAAGAGCACCAGCGCCGCCAGCGCCAACCACACATAGCCATTGCGCAAGTTCCCCCAGAGGAATGTCCCGAGCAGGACCGACACGATGATGAGCCCCCCACCCATGGTCGGCGTCCCGCGCTTGGCCTGATGCAGCGCCGGTCCCTCCTCGCGGATCGGTTGCCCGATCTGACGCTCGCCGAGCTTGCGAATGAACCATCCACCGAGCACGAGACTGATGAGGAGCGCCGTGATGGCCGCATAGGCCGTGCGAAACGTGATGTAGCGGAAGACGTTCAGCGGATCGAGCCACGGATGGAACCGATCGTGATAGTGCACGTATAAGACCTCGTAGAGCAGATAGCGCAACATGTCGCGTCACCGCGCCTCCTCTCCATGAGCGAGGGTTCGCCGAAGCGTCTCCAGGGCGCGCTCCATGCCCACGGCGCGTGAGCCTTTGATGAGGATCACATCGCCCGGCTGCACATGCTCGGCTAACCATCGCCCCGCCTCCTCCGGCGTCTCCAGGAAGAGGACTGCTTCCAGTCCGGCCTCGCGCGCGCCTTCGACCAGCTCGCGCGCCAGGCCGCGCACGCCGATCAGCAGGTCTATCCCGAGGCGAGCGATCTCCTGCCCGCACTCTCGATGCATCGCGGCCGCGCGCTCGCCCAATTCCAGCATCTCCCCGGCGGCGATCACGCGCCGTCGCGCGCTCTCGATCTCACGCAGCGTCCGCGCCATCTCCAGCAGCGAGCGCGGATTAGAGTTGTACGAATCGTCTATCACGACGATCCCATGCGGGAGGCGCACGATCTCCCCGCGCCGCGCATACGGGGTGACCGTCGCCAAGGCATCGGCGATGATCGCAAGCGGCACGCCGCAGACATCGGCCACAGCCGCCGCAGCTAGAATGTTCATCACCTGATGCCGCCCAAGGAGCGGCGTCCGCACCCGCGCTTCTCCCGAGGGGGTGATCAGCGTGAACGCCATCCCTTCCAGTTCGAGCGCGCGGATGTCGCGGGCGCGCACGTCCGCCTCGCTCTCGATCCCGAACGTGCGCACGGCGATCGGCCGCCGCCATCGCATCCGAGCGACGAGCGGATTATCCGCATTCAGCACGGCGAGCCCATCCTCGGGAAGGGCATCCACCAATTCCGCCTTCGCCTCCGCGATGGCTTCCACCGAGGGGAAGAATTCCAGATGCACGGCGCTCACGGTCGTCACCACGCCGATATTCGGTCGAGCGATCGTGCTCAGGTGCGTGATCTCGCCGGGGCCGCTCATGCCCATCTCCAGGACGGCGTAGTGAACGTCCTCGGGCGACCTCCCTCCGGAGATCAAGCCGAGCAGCGAGAGGGGCAGGCCGTAGATGTTGTTGTAGTTGCCGATGGTCTTGATCACCCGATACCCCCCGGCTTCCAATAAACGCGCCACCAGCTCCTTGGTCATCGTCTTCCCCGAGCTGCCCGTGATGCCGATGACCGTGCGCCCCCAGCGCGCGCGCACCACGCGCGCCAGCTCGCCGAGCGCCCAGAGCGTATCCCGAACGCGAATCGTGCGCTCGATCGGCACATCGCCGGGGACTTCCGAGACGACAGCCGCGCAGGCTCCCTTCTGAAGCGCCTCCGGCACGAAGGCGTGGCCATCGCGCGCGCGCCCTTTGAGGGCGAAAAACAGCTCTCCAGGCCGGATCGTGCGCGAATCAATGGAGAAGCCGCGCGGCTCCTGCTCGGCGATCTCCGGCGCCGGCGGCAACGCCCCCCAGATCTCGGCAATCTCGCGCAGTCTCATCCTCCTCCTCCGAATCGCTCTCGCAGAGCCGCGCGCGCGACCTCGCGGTCGTCGAAGGGGATCACGCGGTCTTTGAGAATCTGATACGTCTCGTGCCCCTTGCCCGCGATCAGGACGATGTCCCCGGGCTCGGCCAAGGCGATCGCCATCCGGATGGCCTCGCCGCGATCCACGATCTTCACATATGGCGTGCTCGTGCGCCGCAACCCCTCCTCAATCTCCGCGATGATGGCTTCCGGGTCCTCCGAACGCGGATTATCCGAGGTCACGATCACCAGGTGCGAGAGCGCGCCCGCCGTCTCCCCCATCGGCGCACGCTTGCGCCGATCGCGATCGCCGCCGCATCCGAAGACGGTGAGGATGCGCCCCCCAGTGGAGAGCGCACGCATGAGGTCTCGCGCCGTGTCGAGGAGATTGCGCAACGCATCCTCCGTGTGCGCGTAGTCCACCACGACCAGGAACGGGTGCTCGGGTCCGGAGACGACCTCCAGTCGTCCCGGCACCGGAGGGCACGCCGCAATGCCCCTGGCGATGATCTCCGGCGAGAATCCGAGCGCGAGCCCGGCGGCGATCGCCGCCAGGATGTTCTTGACATTCGGACGCCCGATGAGCCGGGAGCGCACGGCGATCTCCCCCCGCGGCGTTCGCGCCGTGAGCCGCAGCCCGTCCAGGGAGAAGGCGACGTCTGTGACGAAGACATCGCCTGAGGTCTCGCCATAGGTGAGCACGCGTCCGCGCGAGATGGCGATCAGCTCCGCCGCGCGCGCATCGTCTCCGTTGATGATGGCGATCTCGGGCGCCTTTCCGAGCGTGCCATCGAAGAGCTTGCGCTTGGCCGCGAAATACGCCTCCAGCGTCCCGTGAAAGTCCAAGTGCTCGGGCGTGAGATTCGTGAAGACGGCGGCCGTGAACTCACAGCCGTGCACGCGCCGAAGTTCGAGCGCGTGCGAGGAGACCTCCAGCACGGCGTATCGGCATCCGGCCTCGACCGCGCGCCGGAGGAAGCCTTGGACCTCCGGCGCCTCCGGCGTCGTGCGCTCGGCCGGGACTTCTTCCTCGCCGATCGTATACGTGGTCGTCCCCCAGCGCGCCGATCGCTCCCCCGCCGCGCGGATCACGGCGTCAATCAGATAGGTCGTCGTCGTCTTGCCGTTGGTTCCCGTCACACCGATGAGCGTGAGCGCGCGCGACGGGTGGTCGTAAAAGGCGAGCGCCAGTTCGGCCAACGCTCGCCGCGCGTCTTCGACCTGCAACCACACGCGTGGGAAGTCCGGCGGCGGCGGTTGCTCGGAGACGATGGCCACCGCACCGCGCGCGAGCGCTTCGGGGATGAAAGCGTGCCCATCCCGCTGAAACCCCCGGATGGCGACAAAAAGGCTGCCCGGCACAGCCCGTCGCGAGTCATACGCGATGGCCGTCACGCGTTCCTCGAGGAGCCGCCCGAAAACTCGGGCGCGCGTCACCTCGGCAGCCTGCTTGAGCGTCATGCCCATCCTCATTGAAACTCCACGCGGCACGTCGTCCCGCGGACGACGAGCGCTCCCGCCGCCGGTTCCTGCCGCACGGCTCGTCCTGAGCCGGAGACGATCAACCGCAGCCCGATCCGCGCGCATTGCTCAGTCACCGCGCGCACCCCTTGACCGCGGAAGTCCGGGACGCGGACAAGGGGGGGAGCAGGTCCTTTCTCGTTCGGCGATGCCTCCTGCGCTGAGGTGATCAGCCCGCGCGCGCTCTTCAACAGAGACGCCGGAGGGAGAGCGGAGAGCTGAACCTCGCCATCCCCAGCCGTCTCCGAGACGCCGAAGCCCAATTCTCCACCCGTTCCCTCCGAGGCGAAGTTCGCCCGCAACGCGAGCAGCGGACGTTCCCCTGGCCGATCCGGAGGCACCGCCAGCGCATGAAGGGCAGCCTCGGCGATCCGCTTGAAGACGGGCGCGGCCACCTCGCCCCCGTAATACCGCGTGCGCGGATGATCGAGGGCGACCAGCACGACGACGCGGGGATCGGCCACCGGGGCGAATCCCGCGAACGACGCCACATAACGCGTCTTCGAATATCGGCGCGTGCGGGGATCGAACTGTTGCGCTGTCCCGGTCTTGCCAGCCGCTGAATATCCGCTGAGCTGCGCCAATCGCCCTGTGCCGCGCTCGACGACTCCATGAAGCAAGTCAGCTAGCGCGCGCGCCGTCGGCGCGCTGATGACGCGGCGCCGCTCGGGATCCGCGCGCCTCACCACTTCGCCCTCGCGCGAGCGAACCGCTCGCACCAGATGCGGCTGCACCCACACGCCATCGTTGGCGATCACAGCCATCGCCGCCGCCATCTGCAGCGCCGTCACCCCAATCTCCTGACCGATCGCGATCGCGCCGATCGAGACCGGCTTCCACCGCCGCACGGGTCGAATGAGCCCTCGCACTTCTCCCGGAAGTTCGATCCCCGTGCGTCGGCCGAAACCAAAGCGCTCGATGTATTGCGCCAGCCGCTCGGCGCCCACCCGCAATGCGATCTGAATCGTTCCCACGTTGCTCGATTGTTCGAGCACCTCTCGCGCGGTGAGTCGGAAGAAGGGACGGTGGTCGCGAATGGCATGCCCGGCCAGGACGATGCGCCCTCCCAAGCACTCGATGACCTCGTTGGGGCGGAGCAGGCCCTCCTCCAAGGCGGCCGCAAAGGTCACGATCTTGAAGACCGACCCCGGCTCATAGAGATCGCGGACCACTCGATTGCGCCGCGCTTCGTCCGGCGCTCTCCAGAAGGTGTTGGGGTCAAAGGTGGGCATATTCGCGAGCGCGAGGATCTCGCCCGTCTTCGGATCGAGCACGATGGCGATCCCACTTCGCGCTCCCGTGCGCCGAACGGCCTCACGAAGCTCTCGTTCCGTATGGAACTGAATCGTCGCATCGAGCGTCAGGACGAGGTCGTGCCCGCGCGCGACCGGACGCTGCGCCCGCTCATAGGTCCGCCCGCGCGCGTCTCGATAGACGAAGACCGTGCTCTCCTCCCCACGAATCTCGCGATCGTAGGTGAACTCGACGCCATCCAGTCCGACTTCATCTATGCCCGCATAGCCGAGCACGTGGGCCGCCAGTTCCCCGTTCGGATACGTGCGCTTGTTCTCGGTGACGAAGTGAATGCCCGGAAGGCCGAGGGCCTGAATCGCCGTCGCCTCCTCGGGCGTGACCTTGCGCTTCACCCAGACGAACTCGCGGCGCTCGGAGAGCTTCCCGCGCAGCGCCTCCGGGTCCACCTTCAGTATGCGCGCCAGCTCGCGCGCGGTGCGATCCGGATCCTCGATCTCTATCGGGACGGCGAAGATCGAAGGCGCTTCCACGCTCTTGGCCAGCTCCCGTCCCGCGCGATCGTAAATCGTCCCTCGCACCGGCGTGACGCGAATCGTCCGTCGTTGTTGGCGATCCGCCTGCGCGCGCCAGTGCTCCCGCTGCGCGATCTGCACGTGGATGAGGCGGCCGCCAAGCAGCAGCATCCACAGCGACAGAAGCCCCGTCAGCTGGAGGAGACGACGCCGAATGGTCTTCTTGTACAGCTCGCGCTTGATCACGGCTCACCTTGCTTGGACGGTCTTCGCCGCTTCGGTGCCGGATCTTCCGACGAGACGGGGGATCGCTCCGGTGAGGGCGTTCCTCCGCTCGCGTCCGGCTCTTTCACCGCAGATCCCCCTTCGCTCTCCGCTGCCGCGCCGTGCCCGGTGTGAGATCCCTCCGCCGGGGAAGCGCGTTCCGCTCCCGCGCCATCGCCGCTTGGCGCGACCGATCGCGCGCGATGTGGCCGCCGCACCGTGCGCACGCCTTCCGATCGCGCCTCTCCCCGTGGCCTGGAGAACATGGGCGAGGGAGCGGGCTCACCCGTCGCCTTCTCGAAGCCCATGGCCGATACGCCATGCGGCTCGATCTCGCGTGACGGTGGCGTGGGGCCCCCCTTCCCGATCACGATCACTTGCGAGGGATCGGGACGAATGAGTCCAAGCCGCCGAGCCAAGGGCTCGATCACTTGTGGCGACCGATAGTACGCGCGCTCCGATTCCAACTGCCGCTTCAACGCCTCCAATCGCTCGCGCTCGCGCACGAGTTGATTCAGCCGATAGCCGTAGCGCAACGCTTCGACATGCTGCCACGTCGCCACAATGAGCGAGAGGGCGACAAGACCCACGATCCCCAGCACAAGGGCTACGCGAAGACCCGCCCGCTGATCCGTTCGGTGTGGAACCTGAGCATTTGAGACGCGCACATGCCGTGTCATCTCATCCTCCGTCACACGACGTTCACAGCTTGAGCTGCTCGCTCGATCCCTCCCGTTCATCCGCAAGACTCGCGCGATCATCCGTCAGCTCGCTCGCCGGCGCGAAGCCTCGCGCTGCGCGCGCGAGGATTCTCCCGCACTTCCAAATCGCTCGGTCGCACCGCCCGAGGCGTCAGTAGCACGAGGCGCCGTGCTGCTCCGCACCGAGGGCACGATTCGGTCTCCCTGTGCGGGATCAGCCGTCGAGCCGCGCATTCGCAGTGCCCGGCATGAACGCGCAATCTGCGCTTGATCACCCGATCCTCGAGCGAATGAAACGCGATGATGACCACTCGCCCGCCGGGCGCGAGCCGCGCGACGGCCGTATCCAGGAAATCCTCCAAACCCGACAGCTCCTCGTTCACCGCGATCCGTAGCGCCTGAAACGTCCGCGTCGCCGGATGCAGACGCCCCCTTCGCCGACCCCCCGCGGCGCGCGCGACGATCGCCGCCAGCTCGGTCGTCGTCCGAATCGGCCCAGCCTCCCGCGCTCGAACGATCGCCCGCGCGATCCGACGCGCCGCCGGTTCCTCCCCATAGCGGAAGATGAGATCGGCCAGCTCCCGCTCACTCAGCGTGTTCACCAGATCGGCGGCCGTCACCGTCCGCCGCCGATCCATGCGCATGTCGAGCGGCCCTTCCTGCTGAAAGCTGAATCCCCGCTCGGCCGTCTCCAATTGAAGCGACGAGACGCCAAGGTCAACGAGAATCCCTTCGACCGTCTCAAGCCCGAGCCGCGTGAGGATCTCATCCAGGCGCTTGAAGTCCTCATGGACGGGCAGAAACCGCTCCCCATACGCGCGCAGGCGCTCCCGCGCCAGAACGAGCGCCTCCTCATCCCAATCAATCCCGATCACGCGCACACGCTCTGACGCCGAGAGCAACGCCTCTGCATGCCCTCCCGTCCCCACCGTGCAGTCCACGATCACGCCGTCCAAACACGGACGCAGTAGCTCGACGACCTCGCGCACGAGCACCGGACGATGCCTCGCGCGCTCCAGGTTCATACTAGATGCCCAACTTCGCAATGGCTGCCGCATCTTCCTTCGTGAAGACGCCAAGCTGCGCCTCGAACTTCTCCAGATTCCACACCTGAAGATAAGTGATGTAGCCCAGGACCGCGACCTCGCCGTTCAGTTCAGCTTTCGCCCGAAGTGGAGGATGGATGAGAATTCGCCCCTGCCCATCCATGGTCGCCTGCCGTCCGTAGAAGTTCGTCACCCGCAGGAACTTCTCCTTCACCGGATCCATCTCCGGCAGTTGGGCGAGCCGTTGCTCGATCTTCTCCCACTCCGGCAAGGGATAGAGCCGAACATGATCCCCATCCAGGCTTGTGACGAAGAATTCCGAGCCGTACTTTTGCAGGATGATGTCGCGGAAGGCGGCTGGGATTTTGATCCGTCCCTTCTCATCAATGCGCGTCGTGTAGTTGCCGCGTAACATCTTAATCCTCAGCCACTTTCCGCGATCTCTTGAAGTTGAGCTTTAACCGTCTGCTTCGGTCTCCGACCCGCGAACCACTTTAGTCCACTTTAGTCCACCTGGCGTATGCTACGGAAAACGGCCCGCAGTGTCAAGGAGAAAGTGTGCGCAGGAGAGCGGGTGTAGGGGCTTCGGGCTGGTTTTTCGGCAGCAACCGCCCTCGTGGGCACTCGCCGTCACTCAGAGGGTGCCCTTCGCCGCTGGTCGCCCTGGAACCCGTTTTCTATTCCGGATCAAAGGGCGATTTTGCCTTCCAGGGCCGACCAAGCTGCGCCGATGACGGGCGTCCGCTATAGACAATTGGGGCTTGACAGACAGTATAATGCTGGATCGTCAGGGAAGACTCTTAAGGAGGGACGACCATGAGGAAGCCGAGCGTTCGGCTCATCATGAGCCTAATCATCACCCTAATGGTCCTTCAGCTGCCCGTTCCACCTTCGGCGCAGAGATGCGGCGGAGACTTCTCAGTCTCAATGGAACGCGGAGTTATTGGCATCGGTTTGCAAGGGACGACCTATACGCAGTGTGTGTCCGCGTGTTCCCAGTTGGACCACGAACGAGTGCGTCCCAACTCTCCCAACTGGAACCGATGGGTTCGGTTACGTGGTCTTAGCCTTTTGGGAGACAGGGTGTGTGCTCATCTGCCCGTTCATACCGTGAGTGCGAGATGAATTAGGAAGGGGGGCTGAACCAACATGCTCTGTTTCGAAGCACGCTCTCTGTGATTCCCATGCATCTTCAGAGCCTCAGCGGACGATATGTAGAGGTGCTGCTCGTGCTCACAGGGCTCTTGTGGCAACACGGGCCTGTGCACTTGAGCTCTTCGCTCGTCCTCGTCCCCGTAGTCGTGCAGCAGAAGGATGGGACTCCGATCACGGACCTCACACACGCAGACTTTCTGATTTATGAGGGAAGGAAGAGACGTTCTATCGCATACTTTGACAAAGAGGAGCTGCCACTTCACGTCGCGCTTGTCCTTGAATCCCCCTATGCATATTCAGAGGCCGACGCTGAGCGGATGCGTGAGCGACTCAATCGCCCAGAGCTAGATATCTCCCCGCCGGGGCTCCCCACTACTCGGGAGATGTTTAGGCGTTGGGCAGCTATTCAGGTGGCTGCATTAAGGGTGCTCGAGGTCCTCGGCTCCAACGATGGAGTGGCTCTCTTCACCACCTGTGGAGAGTTGCGGCATCCGTTGACGAATGATCTCGCTGTTATCCGGGAAAATATCCGTGAGCTGGCTGCGACGATTCAGATCTGCCGATCGGGTTCCTACTTAGATAGAAACGAACTCATCGCGATCAGCTCTTATCTGAGGCAAGCCTCCAGCGGACGTTCACAGCGAGTGATCGTAATCATTTCAGACAATCATATCGTGCCACGGAAGCCCGCTCCCTCTCCCTCGCTCGATGAGGTGAGACAGGCGCTTCTCACGGCCAATGCTACGGTCTGTGGGATCGGCATTGAGAGCCGAGGGTGTGTGCTGGTTCGCCGAATGGTCATGGTGATAGCTCCTCCTCTCATCCCTCTCCTGCTCGCGCAGGTTAAGGACATCGCGTACTTTTCACGGATGAGCGGAGGGATCGTTGTGCCCGCCGATTCCTCTTCTTCTGCTGAGGCTATATCTCGCGCGACTTCGCTCGTTGGAGGCTTTCTTCAGAGGCTTCGTCAGAGTTATATCCTTGGTTTTTGGCCAGATGAGCAAGCAAAGGTCGGGGAGGTTCGAGAGATAAAAATCGAGTTGACTCCCTCAGCGCGAAGGAGATATCCGCATGTTCAGCTTCATTACCGCCGAAGTTATGTGATCACCGAGCGGCCACGGGCTTCTCAGTGAGAGGGGGCCTGTCTGTATGGAGATCTCGCGCTATGTTGGGCTCAGGACTGGGGGATGGGGTGGCTGATACTTTTTCGTCCCTTGCGCGCTCGTTTGTGCGACTGTTCGTGGAGCGGTTTGTGGTGAGTTGTGCGCCTTCGATTTAAGAGGGGTGGGCTATGAGATCTCAGAATTGGCGTGCCCGTTGGCTCATCGCTTTTGCGGGAGCGGCGGCGTTCCTTTTCGGGAGCTTCGTGGTCGCAACTGGTTGCACTCTTTCGGGCGCGGCTGCATCAGGGCAAGGGATCGTCGCTGTGAGGTCTGCGATCAGTTCGATGCTTGTACGGATTTCCGCTTCCGGCGGTCCATCTTTCGCTTCTCATCAACAGTGGGGGAACCGCCTGCCTTTGGCCGATGGGCCTCTCTTTGGATATGATCTGTGCGGTGGCATTCATCGGGTGTTAAGCTTTCTGCGGGAGGGGAACCGATGAGACGTGAGGTCTTCGCGCTTTTGATCGTCGGTCTCTTCGTGCTGTGGGGGCGAGGGGGCGTCCTTTCGGCATCGCCGAGGCAGGAGACGAGGGAAGAGGTCGTTCGCTTCTCCGGGTTATACCCGATCTTGAACAAGCGGGTGAGATTGAAAGATCGTCCGAGTGAGGTCGTCGTGCGCGTCGAGGGGCTCAGGCTGGAGGACGTCTTCGTCGTGCGTAGCCAAGGCGATGAGCTGAGTCTTTCGGCGGGCTACGCCTCGGGCCAAATGGCGGAGCTCTTTCTTCACCGTCAGCTCCCCATTCGTCCGCTTCCGTCCTCCTGCGTGCGCGTGGACGGCGCAGCTGTGAACGTGCGACGTCCGGCGGAGATCGAGGGGATCGCCTTCTTCGACGTGCAGGTGCCCCAAGGCGTTCGCGTTCACCTCATGCGGGATGGGCAAACCCTACTACGAGCGCGATTGAACGAGCCGATCGCTCTCCGTGAGGGCACTCTCGACTCGGGCCCGCGAACGCCGGTTGAGACAGTGCTCCGAGTGCTTTTTGGCGGGAACCTCCCAGATGTGCTCCGACCGCCCTCTCCGGATCACCCCTACGTGGTATCTTTTCGACGACTGGCGATTCGCAAGCGGGTGCCGGTCAGCATTCCGGACGGAGGGAAGCTCGTCGTATCTCTCTTGATCAATGTCGATGGAACGGTCGCATCGGTGACTCCCTTGGAGCCGGAGACGATCGCTCCCGAGCTGGAGCGAGCCTTGCGCCAGTGGGAGTTCGAACCGTTCGTCTACGACGGACGCGCGGTCTGGGTGAAGACGCTCGCCGTGATCCGGTGAGGCGCGGTGTCGGCCTCGCTCTTTTCGAAGATCGCGTCGCGTGCTCCGTGCGACGCCCTTCATGACGAGCATGATGGGCGAGGAAGGATCACGATGGGGTCCTCGATCAGGTGAGGCGCGATCTCCCGGTCGCGGGGAATGTACCGACTGCCCGACGCGCGGTGATCGCACACCCATTCCCTGGGAACCTTCGTGATCCCGATGGGATAGACGGTGAGCTGCCCCTCTCGGTCCACGTGAAGGCGGAGGAAGTTCTTGTAGTCCTGGATCCGCAGCGACGAGAAGGCTTCGTTGGCGTGTTGCCCGAAGACGGTGAGCGAGATGAAGAGATAGAATCCCATCACCAGCGATCCCGCGAGCCATCCTCCCGCGAACGTCAGACCGGCGGTCGTCGCGAAGCGAAGGAGCGAGTCCGGTGAGCCTCCCAGCCAGACGCTCGCGCGGTTCGCCATCCAGGCGATGAACAATGCCGCCAGAAGATGCGCGAGCGCGTGGGCGATCCCGGCGATTCGCCACGCCCAGAGGAGGTGACAAACCTTCCGCCAGATCCGACGGATCGTCCCCCGCAGGCCGAGACGGATCGGTTGCTCGCCGATCGCCCCGTTTGGGCGGGTGAAGAGCATGAAGACGGCGGTGATGAGGAGAAGCCAGGTGATGGCCGACGGTTTGCGCAGGAGTTCGCCGAGCGCGTTCGCGACGACCGGACAGACGTTCTTCAGCGTCACGTCGAACTCGAACAACCGGTGCGGCATGATCCAGTTCAACAGCATGTAGGTGATTCCCGGCAGAAATCCGAACCAAGGATTCAGGAACGGAAAGCCGAGATTCCTCAGCGTGAGGCGACGCGACGTCTTTCGGTCGGGAAATTCGGCGGCGACGCGGAAGCACGCTTTGTCCGGGCCATAGCGGATCTGATCCACATTGGGACCGTGGGTCGGGTGGAGAAAGGCGCCGCCTCCACCGGCGATGATCAGATGGACCTTGGATCCGTCAGCAGTCTCGTGCTCGTGTCGCCGATAGTGGTGGATGTCCCCCGTGAGCCGGAGGACGACGCGAGCTCCGCGTGGCGCGAGGATCTTCTGCTCGAAGTAGTCCAAGTTCATCGCATGCTTGGCGCCATAGATCCAGTCGGGTTTCGGCGTGCAGAGGATGACGCGATCTCCGGGCGCCATCTGTTGGGCGATGGTCTGAAAGTACTCGAGCTGCGGCCCGTCAATGTCGGCTTCCAGTTGAATATCCACGCCAAGGAGCCACCAGCCGTGCGGGAGCTTGAGAGCAAAGTAACTGCGCGTTTGCGGGAGCTGCCATCCGCCGATCCATCGGGGCGGCGTCTTCTGACAGAACAAGCGCGTGAAGCTGACCAAGCCATCGTACCAATCGTGATTGCCGGGAAGCGCGAAGAGATGAGGATGAGGGGGGGCCGACCACGGGAAGGCCGCTTCGTACGGGGCCACGAGCCGTCGCTCGTATTCCTCCCGGCTCGCCGCCGGATAGACTTCGTCTCCCCCCATGATGAGGAGATCGCCGCGTCGCGTCTCGATCGTCTGTCCCTCTGGACTTCGCACGCTCAGCCTCTCCTGCGCCAGACAATAAGCCACCGCGTACGTCGAATTCCACCCATCACCGAGATCGGCTACATAATCAATCCACAGCTCGCGCCGATCGCTGTAATCGAACAACCATTGCTCCTCCCGAAAACCCGCCAGGATGATCCGAGCGTCGGCGCGTGAGCCCCAGAGGGTCGAAGCGAGGACCTGGATGCCGGTCTTGACGAGCTGTCTCGGATCGTACCAGTGAACCATCTCGGGTTTCGATGCGTTGCATTCCTCTCTTCGGGTCATATCCTTCTCTCTCGCCATGTGCCAGTTCTCCCGATTGGAAGGCTACCAATATTTTTTCACCAAAAGGTCCAAGCTCTGACACGTGTGGGAATTTTCACCCCTCTTTGGGGTATCTTGAGTCGTCTGCGCGGCCTTATTATCCCGTCGCAATTGGCGGAGGGAGCTTCCGGCTTTCAGGGGGCCGGGAGATGGCGATGGGCGCGACAGATGGACCATTTTGGAGGCGATCAGCGAAAGCCGCTCCTCGCCTTTGGTTCCTTCTTCGGCTCGATGAGTCGCCCATCTCCATCTCCGCGCGTCGGGAAAAAGCTGAAGATGGACTTGACAGACAGACAGTACAATCTGGGTGCCGTGAGGGTGAACCATCGCCGGAGGAGCAGGGGCGTATGACCGAAGCGGAACGAGACATGGAAGAGCGAATCCAAGCGATCCTTGGGCTCATGGGAGTGGGATACATATTGGATTCCATTTCTTATGGAACCTTGGAGGCTCTCGAGCGAGGCGATATCGTTCGGGTCGGCGCGCCTGAGGGGATCGAGGGACTTCGAGCCCTCGCGCATGAGTATCGTCGGCGGCTGGATCAGCTTCGGGAGCGATTTCTCCGCGAGCTTCTGATCGAGCGGCGCTTGGTGGGGACATGCGTGGCCCGCTTTTTCTTGAGCGTCAAGGAGCTGTTGGAGGAGATGGTCGTGCGATTTGAGCAGATGGAGATCGTCTACGATGAAGGAGTTTATCGAAGGTCGCTCCGGGTACTTCAGGAGTGGCAGGACGAGGGACCCGTCTGTCCTGAACTTGAACCGATGCTGCAAAGGCTTATCCAGCAACAGGAGAAAGAGCTGCAACGGTTCATGGATCGACGGAAGGAGGAGTAGATATGCCCACGCGGCGAGAGGTGTTGGTTGCTCTTCTCGGTGGGCTCATGTTACAGCGACCTCTGGTGCCTCAGAGCGGCGAGATGCCTCCAGAGCCTGGCATAGAGTGTCGCAACCCTACAGCGTTTTATTGGTGCGTCCAAATCTATGGGAGTCGATGTATGCAATTGCCCACTCATCATGCGAGGGCCGCTTGTCTGGCATGCGTCGTCGCGGGGTGTTACGCCAGATGGTGCTGATGAGCTTCGACGTCGGCCCGCTGAGGGGATGACGTAAGGGTTTCGCGTAAGCGTTGGCTTCATCCTTCCTCAGTTCCCGCGAGCGGCAGCTCGATGGTGAAGCGGCTGCCTCGGCCGACCTCGCTCTCGACCCGGATCACGCCGCCGTGCGCCTCGACGATCCATCGGCAGATGGCGAGGCCCAGGCCCGAGCCCGGCATCTCTCCGGAAGAGCGTCGGTAGAAGCGCTCGAAGATATGGGGGAGATCCTCTGCGGAGATTCCGCACCCTGTGTCCTCGACGTCCACGCGCGCTCGCCTTTCGGTTCGACTCAATCGGAGCGTGATGCGTCCCCCCGCAGGGGTGAACTTCAGTGCGTTGTCGAGGAGATTGAGGAGCGCACGTCGCAGTCGCCGTTCATCACCCAGGACCGTGAGCGGCTCGCCCGAATCCTGAAGCGCGAGATCGAGGTGGCGCGTTTCAGCGATCGGGCGGATCTGCTCGAAGATGTCACGAGCGAGGGCATCGAGCCGGAGGGGGGTGAAGTCGAGGGCGAGCCTCCCGCTCTCGGAGCGAGCCAGCAGGAGGAGATCATCGGCCAGCGCGCTCAAGCGCAAGATCTCGTCCAGGCATCGGCGCAGGACTTGCTGATACTCCTCGGCGGAGCGTTCGCGGCGCAGAGCGATCTCGAGATTCGAGCGAAGGATCGCCAACGGTGTGCGCAGCTCATGAGAAGCATCCTCGGTGAAACGCCGCTCTCGCTCGAAGGCTTCACGGAGTCGGGTGATCATCTCGTTGAACGTCTCCGCCAGGCGAGCCAGCTCATCTCGCGAGGGGGGGACTTCGACGCGCTCCGTGAGCGTGCGCGCGGTGATGGCGCGCGCGGCGCGCGTGAGGCGGTCCACCGGCTGAAGGGCTCTCGCCGCGATACCCAGACCACCGAGGCTCGCGGCGATCAGGGCCAGGGTGATCGTGAGCATCAACGTCGTCAGGAGCTTTCGTTCGGCCCGACGAATATCCTCGATGACATATCCGGCGCGGATGAAGGCGTCCACTTCTCCGCGCGCGTCCAGGACCCGCCAGGTGACGACGCGCATCGCACGGCCATCGGGTGTGCGCGCGTCCTCGCTGATTGGCTCCCGACTCCGGCGGACGCGCTCGAGCGTCTCCGGACGGATGGGGACGCGGTCGTTCTCCGAGGCGGCGGCAACGTCGGCGACTGCTCCCTCGGGGGTGATCAATTCGACGAAGGCCGGCGCGATGGTGAATCGCTCCGCGCGCGGTTCGCGGAAGTCTTCTCCCTGTTCGAGGGCGCGCAATCGCGCCTCGATGAGCCGCACTTGCTGGTCGAGCGCGACGTCCACGGCGTGGCGCAGGCTTCGGGATAAGGAGAGGTGCAAGACGATCCCGGAGGTGATGAGAACGCCCGCCATCACGCCCACATACCAGAGGGTCAGCTTCGCTCGCAGCGAGAGGGGATGCCAACGTCTCATGTTCGATCTCGCCTCTTCGACGCGGTCGTTCCGGGCGGGGAGGCGCATCGCTGTAGGGGCAGCTTACTTTCGCGCGGAGGGCAGGCCGACGTGAATATGAGCGCCTGTGGCGGAGTTCGGGACTTCGTCGCTGAAGGCGATGTAGGGGATGCCGCGTCGAGTCAGGTAGTCGAGCACCCAGCGTCCCTGCTCGCTCTCCGGATGCAGGGCGATGTCCACACGCCCGCGATGATCCAAACCGAGGCGATCGTGCGTGGGCGTTTGTCCGAACGCGCTGATGGGCAGCGGAGCGCCGAAGCGCTTCTGATAGGCGCGCATGAGGGCACCGAGAGCATCGAGGGTGAAGCGTCCCGCTCCATAGGAGCGCGCCACGCGCACAAGGG
This sequence comes from bacterium, assembly GCA_041640655.1. Taxonomy (GTDB): domain Bacteria; phylum Acidobacteriota; class Blastocatellia; order HR10; family HR10; genus HR10. The sequence goes on along the minus strand of JBEPZV010000032.1, from coordinate 5,214 downwards.
CGCGCGAGAGCGATGGCCGTCGGCGCTCGCGCTCGGCGGCTCGCTCGGCGTACTCCCGAGCGCGCGCGAGGGCATCTCGCGCCAGTCGTTCGACCTCGCGCGCGGCCTCTAATCGAGCTTGTGCCGTCCGCGCTTCCAACTCGGCCCATTCGAGATCACGACGGGCGATGAGCCCTCGCGCATACAACGCGCGCAGACGCTCCACCTTCTCTTGAGCCGCTCGCGCGTGCTCCTCGGCCGCGCGCAAGGCAACGTTGGCCTGCTCCAGGTTCGCCTCGGCGCGTTGCAGCTCCGGCACCGAAGAGGCGGATTGCGCGTGAACGAGTCCAAGGGGGAGGAGCAACAGCAGCCCAAGAAGCGCGCGCTCACGCCTTGGCCGTCTTCCTCTCAAAAGTCGTCCCGTCATCTTGCGCCGTGATTTTACGCGGTGGCGCGTGTTCTTGGCAATGCCGTCAGGACGCGACGCGATCCGGACGTACGTTGTTCTTCAGTTGGTTCCAGAAGCTCAGGCGATATTGCAGCAGGGTCTTGTGCACCTGGCGCGGCGTGACGCTGCCGACCGTCTCGCTGATCAGCAGATGCAGTCCCTTCTCCGGAGGCGCGTCGCGCTTCAGGTATTCCTGATAGAGGGCGAGGATCGTGGCACGCTCGATCTCGCTCACCTCTGGCTCGGCGTCGAGCGCTTTGCGCCATTCGTGCAGCTTCTCCAGCCACCACCAGACGCGCCCCGGATCGAGCTTCAAGTGAGCAGCCGCGCGCTCGACGATCGCATGGGCATCGTCCTGCCCGGCGAGGACTTCGCGCCAGTAGATCTTCTCGATCTCGAAGTTCGTGCGTCGCAGGCGCTCGCGATGCAGGTAGTTCTTGACGACCTCGGAGACGAGCGCGTAGGGCAAGCCCATCTCTCGAGCGATCATCTTACGTCGTCCCTCCGGCGGTCGCTCGCCCGAGGCCACCATCGCGCGATAGCGCTCTTCGATCTGACGGCGCTGTTCAGGCGTGAGCTTCTTCGGAACCGGTGGCGCGAACCTCGCTCGGGCGCGTTTTCGCGGAGCTGCGCGCCGTTTGACCTTCGGTTGGCTTCGTTGGAGCGGCTGCCGCTTGGCCGCCCGTCCGGCCGAGGGGAAGAGCGGACGATCTGGAAGAAGTCCCCATTGGTCCGACCCTGAGACCGGAGCGCGCCGAAGCGGACGATCTGTCCCTTGCGAAGGACGCGCGGCCATTGGGGATCGTCCCGCGCGAGGCCCCGTCGGCGTCTTCTTCTGCTCGCGGGGGAGTTCCTTCGGCGAGGAGCCTGGAGTCGCCTCAACGGGATACGCGACGCGATCCTCGGGACGTCCATCGGAGGTGGCCCCTTTTTTGATCAGTCGAGGGCGGGACGATCGCTCCGGCGGCTTGCTCATACCTGTTGCCTCCACGCACGCTCTCTCGGATGACCCGACTTATAATAGCACTTCCCGCGGGAGGGGACAAAGCCGGCCGAGAGAAATCCCACGCAACGGAGGCCCTCGTCCATCCAGGGCTTCGCCCCCTCTCCCTTGCCAGGCTCTCCGAAAATCGGGCACAATGTACGAGCGATCAGTGAGGGCGTCGTCATGAGCATGTGTGAAGATCGCGGCGTGATCCTCGAGACGCAGCCGGTTGGTCCATTCTGGATGAACACCTATGTCGTCGGGTGCGCGCGGACGCGCGAAGCGGTCATCATTGATCCGGGATATGAGCCCGACGTGATCCTGGAATTTCTCTCCCGACATCGGCTCGTGCCGAAGTACATCCTTTGCACGCACGGGCATGTGGATCACGTGGGGGCGGTCGCCGAGGTGAAAGCGGCCACGGGGGCGCCCATCTGTTTGCACCCCGATGATCTCTTCCTGTACGAGCGCATGGTCGAGTGGGGGGCGCTCTTCGGCATGCGCGTCCGGCCGGGGCCGACTCCGGATCACTGGCTCTCGGATGGAGAGGAGTTACGTGTTGGTGATCATCGGATCACCGCCCTTCACACCCCAGGACATACGCCGGGGGGGATGTCGTTCCTTCTCGAGGACATCCTCTTCGTCGGCGATACGCTCTTTGCGGGATCGGTAGGGCGGACGGACCTGCCCGGAGGATCATGGTCCATGCTCTTGCGCTCCATCACGGAGAAGCTGTTGCCGCTCGGCGATCACATTCGCGTGTACAGTGGACATGGTCCGGCGACGACCTTGGGGAGAGAACGCCGCACGAATCCATTCTTGCAAGGAGGAGGGCGGCCATGATTGATTTCCGATTGACGGAGGATCATCTCGCGGTCGAGAAGATGGTGCGCGAATTCGCCGCGCGTGAGATCGCACCGCGCATTAAGGAGCTGGACGAGAAGGGGGAGACCGATCCGACGATCCTGCGGAAGATGGGGGAATTGGGCCTCTTGGGCATCTGCATCCCGGAGGAGTATGGGGGGGCGGGATTCGACTATATCGCGCTGGGCCTCGCGTGCGAGGAGTTGGAGTACGTGGACACGGCCTTTCGCGTCCCGATGTCCGTCCATGTGGCGCTGAATTCGCTGACATTGCTCACCTGGGGGACCGAGGAGCAGAAGCAGCGGTATCTCGTCCCTCAGGCGAAGGGGGAGAAGTTGGCGACCTACGCCCTCACCGAGCCCAATGCCGGCTCCGATGTCGTCGGGATGCAAGCGACGGCCATTCGGGATGGCGATCATTACATCCTCAACGGGGAGAAAGTGTGGATCAGCTTGGCGGACATCGCTGATCATTTCCTGGTCTTCGCCTGGACGGACATGGAGAAGAAGAAAGTCCGGGATCATTCGGGCATCTCGGCCTTCATTCTGGAGCGCGGCATGCCGGGGCTGACGACGGGGACGATCCACGGCAAGCTCGGGATTCGCGCGGGGAACACCGGATGGATCTCCATGCAGGATGTGCGCGTGCCGAAGGAGAATCTGCTCGGATACGAGGGGGAAGGCTTCAAGATCGCCATGTTCGCCCTGGATCAGGGGCGCTACACGGTCGCCGCGGGAGCGACCGGGCTCATCCGCGCGTGTCGCGATGCGTCGGTGCGGTATGCGCTGGAGCGGCGCACCTTCGGCAAGCTCATCGGCGAGCATCAACTGGTCAAAGAGATGCTCGCCGAGATGGAGGCGGATTACCAGATCTGCCGACTGCTCTGGTTGCGCGCCGGATGGATGAAGAACATGGGGCTGCGCAACACGCGCGAGACCTCGCTCGCCAAGTGGATCGCGACCGTCGCCAGCGAACGCGCGGCCTCCAATGCGGTGCAGATCTACGGGGCCTACGGCTACTCGAACGAGTATCCGGTCGAGCGGTTCTATCGCAATTGCAAGGGGGCCGTCATCTACGAGGGGACGCGCGAGATTCATAAACTCATCCAGGCCGATTACCTCTTGGGCTTCCGCACCGACAAGCCCTTGCGCTGCACGCTGCCGCCGTGGGAGCCGAAGCCGGAGAGGGAGAGCGTCGGATGATCCCGCGCTTTGGCGTCCTGAGGTGAGGGGATGGCGTTCGATCGAGCGGCGCTGCTAGGGAAGGTTCGAGCGACGCTCGCGCGATACCGCATGCTCGAGGATGGGGATCTGGTCGTCGTCGCCGTCTCCGGGGGGGCGGATTCGGTCGCCCTGCTGCATCTGTTGAACGAGCTGCGGGCCGCGGACTATCCCCGGATGCGGTTGCATGTCGCGCATCTCAACCATCAGCTTCGGGGCGAGGAGGCAGATGCGGACGAAGCGTTCGTGCGACAGCTCGCCGAGCGCTTGCGGCTGCCGTTCACCGGCGAGCGTCAGGACGTGCGCGCGATGGCGCGCGCCGAGGGGAGGAATGTCGAGGAAGTCGCGCGCGAAGTGCGCTACCGCTTCCTGCGCCGCGTGGCGGCGGAGGTGGGCGCGCGTCGGATCGCGACCGGTCATACGCTCACGGATCAGGCCGAGACGTTCCTCATGCGGTTGTTGCGCGGGGCCGGTGGGGAGGGATTGAGCGGCATTCATCCCATCGTGGATGATCTGATCATTCGTCCGCTCTTAGCTGTGCGGCGTGAGGAGACGCACGCGTATTGTCACGCGCTGGGGATCGCCTATCGCGTGGATCGGTCGAATTTCGAAGCCGAGCTCTGGCGCACCCGCGTGCGGCAGGAGATCTTGCCTCGGCTCATGGCCTTGAACCCGCGGGCGCTGGAGGCCATTGGGCGCGCCGCCGAGCGCCTGCGCGTGGACGAGGCGTATTTTGACGAAGTCGTCGGCAACCTGTTCCCCGAGCTGATCATCTCACGGCATGACGACGCGATGCGGCTCTCGGTGGAGAAATTGCGAGCGTATCATCCGGCGCTGCGCTCGCGCTTGCTGCGCGAAGCCATTCGGCAGATGTGCGGGCACACGCGGCGCGTGACGAGTCAGCATGTGGAGGCTTTGGAGCGACTCCTGGAGCCCCACAAAAGCGGGCGTCGCGTGTTGCTGCCGGTGCCGCTGGTCGTCTGGCGGGAATTCGACGCGCTCACACTGGTGCGCTCGCCGGCGGCGCCGGAGCCTTATCGGGTGGAACTTCTCCCCGGCGAGCCGGTGCGCGTCGGCGGGTTCACGCTTCGGTTCGACCGCGGTGTGGTCGAAGCTCCGACACCGAGCGCAGGTCTCGCCCTTCTGGACGATGATCGCGTGCCGGAGCGCTTGGCCGTGCGCTCGCGTCGGCCCGGTGATCGGTACACTCCGGCCGGACGCCGGCGGCCGCTCAAGCTCAAGACGCTCATGTGGGCGCATCGCATTCCCGTCTCGGAACGCGATCGTTGGCCACTGGTCGTCACCGCGGATGATGATCGCATCGTGTGCGCGCCGGGACTTCCCGTGGCTGCGGATTTCGCCGTCGGGGCCGACACGCGGCGCCTGGCCGTGATCCGCTTCGAACGTGGCCGAGGGTGAACGTTCTGTGGTACACTTACACTCGAACGTCGGTGGTTGAGAGAGGAGGGACAGGCATTGGATTCGAGAGCGCGACAGTTGATCTTCTGGATCCTGATGGTGGGCGGTGCCCTGCTGCTCTATAACTTCTTTCAAACCTCCACGACGCGCGCGGTGGCGGATCTGCCCTTCTCGGACCTGGTCCTCGCGATTCGGCAACATCAGGTCGTCGAGGCCGTCATCGAGGACGATCGGGTGACCGGGACCTTGCGCGATGGGCGGCGCTTTCGGACGGAGCTGGCGAACCAGGAGGTGGCCGC
>JBEPZV010000031.1:0-31328 GCA_041640655.1 bacterium | reverse complement strand
ATTCCTCGAGCTTCAGCCGGTATGACACGGACAACCACCTGCCCAACCACGCGTACCACAACGGCACCTACGTGGGGAATTTCGGGTGGCAACCGAGCGCGTCGTCGGAGGTTCGCCTCGTGCTCCGACATACGGTGATGGCGCTCGGCACGCCGAACGCGCTCGATTTCTATGGCCTCCCCGATGATTCGGCCACGCGCGGGCGCGAGACCTATGTGATCCTCAGCGGACGGCATCATGCGACGCGTCGGTGGCAGAATCAGATCCGTTTCTCCTCGGTCCACTCGATGAGCCGCTCGACGAATCCCGCGCCAACGGGCGAGCCCTTCGATCCCTTCGGCTTCGGTCCCGTCTATCTCGGTGCTCCGGTCACCATCGTGGGCGGGAACGGCTTCCGCGTGAGCGGGCGTGCCATTTTGGACTTCGGCGGCCCATACCCGCAGACGTTCGTGACCGATACGGTGCGACAAGCGCTCTCGACGCAATCGGAGGTCCGCATGGGGGAATCGCTCGTGGGCGTGTTTGGGTTTCGATATGAGAACGAGCGCGGCCGATCCGGCGCGCGGCGCGTCTCCCGCGACAATTTCAGCTACTTCCTGCACGGGCAGTATAATTGGGCTGCCCGCCTGTTTGTGGCGGCGGGCATAGGATTCGAGGACAACGCCGTGTTCGGATTCGAGGCGAACCCGCGCGTTTCGCTCGCGTACGTGCTCCGGCGCGGGGAGCCCTCGCGATGGTGGAATGAGACGAAAGTGCGGTTCTATTTCGGCACCGGCATCAAGGAGCCGAACATCTTCCAGGAGGGGTCGTCGCTCTTCGCCGTGTTGCGCGATCTGGGGCCGTCCGGTCAGGCGTTGATCGCGCGCTTTCGGATCGCGCCCATCGGGCCGGAGCGAAATCGCGCGTTCGACCTCGGGGTGGATCAAAATTTCGCCTGGAATCGCGCGCGTCTGTCGCTCACCCTCTTCCACAACCGATTCGAGGACGTGATCGAATTCCTCTCGCGGTCGGCTCTGGTGCAGCTGGGCATTCCGATGGAGGTGGCGCAGGCGACGCCCTTCGGAGCGAACGTGAACGCGCAGACGTTTCGCGCGCGTGGCGCCGAGATCGAACTCACGGCCGATTTCGGGCGTGGTCTGATGGCGCGGGGGACGTACACCTATCTGGACGCGCGCATCCTGCGCTCCTTCTCCAGCGACGCGCTGCGCCCGACGCTCAATCCCGCCTTCCCCGGGATTCCGATCGGTGCGTTCGCCCCGCTGGTGGGGGCGCGTCCGTTTCAGCGCGCCCCACATACGGGGAGCCTGCTGCTGGCCTGGTCGCGCTCGCGCTGGAGTCTGGTGCTCACCGGATCCTTCGTCGGCCGCCGCGACACGAGCACCTTCCTGTCGGACCCCTTCTTCGGTCCTTCGATGCTCTTGCCGAATCGCAATCTGAATCCGGGCTATCAGAAGCTGGACCTGAGCGCGCACTATCGGGTCCATGATCGGGTGACGCTGGTGACCGTGGTCGAGAACGTGTTGAATCGGCGGTACACGGAGGTCTTCGGCTATCCCGCCCCCAAGCTCAATTTCCGCGCGGGCGCGCGGGTGACCTGGGGAGGCGTCGCGGCGTGGCGCGACATCTTCCGATAGCCGCATCAGGTGGGGGGATGACATGACGCCTGTGGAGCGCATTCGGGAGTTGGCTCGCGAGTCCGTTCGGGTGAAAGCGCGCTTCTTCGAGGAGCGGGCCGAAGATGTGGCTCGCGCGGCCGAGCTGATGATCGCCGCGCTTCGAGCGGGCCGCAAGATCCTCCTCTTCGGGAATGGGGGGAGCGCGGCCGATGCGCAACATATCGCGGCGGAGTTGGTGAATCGCTATCGGCGTTCGCGCCCGGCGCTGGCGGCCATAGCGCTCACAACAGATACGTCGGTCCTCACCTCGATCGCCAATGACGTCGCCTTCGAGGAGGTCTTCAGCCGGCAGATCGAGGCGCTCGGGGAGCCGGGCGACGTGGCCATCGCCATCAGCACGAGCGGGCGCTCGCCCAACGTCGTCCGCGCGGTCGAGACGGCGCGCCGTCTGGGGGTGCGCACCATTGGTCTGCTTGGACGCGATGGGGGGCTCGTCGCGCCGCTTGTGGACGTGCCTCTCATCGTCCCCATTGAGGAGACGCCGCGCATTCAAGAGGTGCACATCATGCTCGGCCACATCCTGTGTGAGCTGATCGAGAGCGCGTTCAGCGAGACGTCTTGATGGCCGTTCGGGAAGGGAGCGCGCGCGAGCGTCGAGGTCTTGCGCGCCGTGGGCGCGTCGTCTATTTTATACCCCCGAAGAACGGACGATGGCGACCGCAACGAGCGCGATTCGCGTGGAGGGCGTGACGAAGCGCTACGGCGCCGTCACGGCGCTTGAGACCGTCTCCCTTGAGGTCGAGCGCGGCGAATTCCTCACGCTGTTGGGGCCTTCGGGATCGGGGAAGACGACGCTGCTGCGGGTGATCGCGGGCTTGGAACGACCGGATGAGGGGCGTGTCTATCTCGGCGGCGAGGATGTGACCGATCTCCCCCCCTATCGGCGCCGCGTGCACACGGTCTTCCAGCAGTACGTGCTCTTCCCGCATTTGAACGTCTACAAGAACGTCGCCTTCGGTCTGGAGCAGAAGCGACTCCCGCGGCGAGAGATCGAGCGGCGCGTGACGGCGGCATTGGAGCTGGTGCGTCTGTCCGGCTATGAGCGGCGGTGGCCGCATGAGCTGTCCGGCGGCGAGCAACAGCGCGTGGCGCTGGCGCGCGCGTTGGTCCTGGAACCGGAGGCGCTCCTTTTGGACGAACCGCTGGCGGCTCTCGATCTCCAGCTCCGAAAAGAGATGCAGCGGGAGCTGAAGCGCCTGCAGCGCGAGGTGGGCATCAGCTTTCTCATGGTCACCCACGATCAGGAGGAAGCCCTGGCCCTGTCCGATCGTCTGGCCGTGATCGCGGGGGGACGTCTGCAGCAGATCGGCACGCCCCGCGAGGTGTATGAGAATCCGGAGACGACGTTCGTCGCCACCTTCCTCGGATCGGCCAACGTCTTCGAGGCCGAGGTCATGGCGCGCGAGAACGGGGATGCGCTGCTGGCCTTGTGCGGGCGGACGGTGCGCGTCTCGCTCAACGGACGACGACTGGAGGGTTCGCGGGCTCAGGTGGCCGTTCGTCCGGAGAAGATCGCCTTGCGCGCGCGACCGCTGCGCAAGACCGATCTGGTGCAACTGGAAGGGGTCATCGAGGAGCGCCTTTATCTCGGTGATGCGACGCACTGGCGCGTGCGCGTCGGGGAGCAGGCCGTCCTGGTGACCGAACCGAATCGTCCGGGCTCCCGAGCCGAGGCTTTCCGCGACGGACAACGCGTCTTCCTCTGTTGGGCGCGAGAGAGCATCGTCGTCCTCTCCCAGTGAGGACGCCATGAGGGCGTCGCGAGGGAGTGAGGCGAATCGCTGGATATGGCTCGCTCCCTCCGTTCTCTGGCTGGTGTTCGTCCTGCTCCTGCCTTTGGGCTTCATCATCGCCGTGAGTTTCGCCGAACGCGGCCTCTATGGCGGCGTGCACTGGAGGTTCGGACTGGAGAACTATCGGCGGGCCCTGGATCCACTCTATTTCCCCGTCTACGCCCGCTCGTTCCTGATGGCGGCGGTGACGACCGCGCTCTGTTTGCTCATCGGGTATCCGGTCGCCTATGCCATCGCCCTGCGCGTGAGCCCGAAGTGGAAGCAGGCGCTGCTGGTCCTCTCGATCCTCCCCTTCTGGACGAGCTTCTTGCTGCGCACCTACGCGTGGATGTTCTTGCTCCGCGCCGAGGGCTTCGTGAATACGACGTTGCTCGCTCTGGGGGTGATCGAGCGCCCGATCTCCTGGCTCCTCTACTCGGATTTCGCCGTCGTGGTCGGGCAGGTTTACGGGGAGTTGCCATTCGCGATCCTGCCCATGTATGTCGCCCTGGAGCGCGTGGATGTGCGCGTGATTGAAGCGGCGATGGATTTGGGAGCGAATCGGTGGCGAGTCTTCTGGCGCGTGGTGGTGCCGCTGACGCGGCCGGGGATCATCACGGCCCTCGTGCTGGTGTTCATCCCCAGCCTGGGCGCCTTCATCACGCCGGATCTTCTCGGCGGGGCGAAATCGGCGATGCTCGGCACGGTCATTCAGAATCAGTTCGTGCAGCGGAATCCGCCGATGGGATCGGCGCTCTCGGTCCTTCTGATCCTCGCCGTGCTCGCGCTACTGTTGATGGCCTGGCGGGTAGCGGGCGTGAAGGAGCGACAATGAGCGAGCGTCGGGGGACATCGCCGGTGTTGATGGTGTGGATGGGCGCGACCTATCTCTTCCTCTACGCGCCGATCCTCGTGCTCGCCGTCTTCTCCTTCAACGACTCGCGCCTGCTGACCGTGTGGCGGGGATTCACCTGGCGGTGGTATAAAGCGGTGCTCGACAATCAGCCGATGCTTGAGGCGCTGCGCACGAGCCTGCTCATCGCCGCGCTCACGACCCTTGTGGCCACGCTCCTGGGGACGAGCGCTGCCCTCGCTTTCGAGCGATGGCGGGGGCGCGCGCGTCCGCTCGTGGAGGCGCTCTTTGTGCTCCCCATCGTCGTGCCGGAGGTCGTCGTCGGATTCGCGTCGGTCATCTTCTTCGGCGGGATCGGGATGCGGCTGGGGCTCGGGACGGTGCTTCTGGCTCACGTCGCCTTCAGCATCTCCTACGTCTTCTTCGTCGTGCGCGCGCGCCTGGCCACGCTCGATCCGCGCCTGGAGGAGGCCGCGCTCGACCTGGGCGCCAATCCGTGGCGCGCCTTCTGGAGGATCACGCTGCCGCTGCTGGCCCCGGCGATCGCGGCCTCGGCGCTCCTGGTCTTCACCCTCTCGCTCGATGACTACGTCATCACCTCATTCGTGGCCGGGGCTGGCGCGACGACGCTCCCCGTGCGCCTCTACTCGATGATCAAGACGGGGATCACGCCCGAAGTGAATGCCATCTCGACGCTGCTGCTGGTGACCACGCTGGTGCTCATGGCCGTGGCCTTTCACATCGAGCGGCGGGGGGTGGGGCGAGGATCTCTCGTCCTGGTCGGGCTTATGCTCTGTGGACTCGTGGGCTTCGCCTTCGGCGGCTTCGCCGCGAAGCGGGGGCGCGCGGAGCTGAACGTGTTGATCTGGTCCAACTACATCGCCCCGAACGTCGTGCGGAAGTTCGAGGAGCGCACGGGGGTCGTCGTGAACATCGAGACCTACGATTCGAACGAAGCGCTCCTGGCAAAGCTGCAGGCGGGCGTTGTCGCCTACGATCTCATCGTGCCGAGCGATTACATGGTGCGCATCCTCATTCTGGAGAACCTGCTGCAGCCGCTCGACCTGACCCGCGTGCCCAACCGGCGCCATCTCGATCCGGCGGCGCTCAATCTCCCCTTCGACCCCACGAACACCTATTCGCTCCCGTACACGCGCGGGGTCACTGGGATCGCCTATCGCGCGGACAAGATCGCCGAGCCGATCCAGAGCTGGGCCGATCTGTGGGACGCGCGCTGGCGCGGGCGCATCGCGATGCTCGACGATATGCGCGAGGTCTTCGCCGCCGCACTGAAGCTTCTGGGCTATTCCCTCAACAGCACGGATCCGCAGCAGCTTCGTCAGGCGCGCGATCGGCTCCTCGCGCAGAAGCCACTCGTGCGCGCGTATGACAGCGCGAATTTCGATCAGCTCCTGTTGAGCGGCGAAGTGTGGATCGCCCAGGCCTGGGATGGGCAGATCATCCGGGCGCGTCGGGAGAATCCGAACATCGCGTTCGTGATCCCGCGCGAGGGGACGACGCTCATCGTGGACAACCTCTGCATCCCACGCTCGGCGCGCCGTCCCGATCTGGCGCACGAGTTCATCAACTATCTGCTGGATCCGGTCGTCGCCGCTGAGAACATGAACGAGATCATGTACCTCATGCCCAACGCTGCCGCTCGGCCTTTGCTGCGCGAAGAGTTGCGGCGCCATCCGATGTTCTCCATCCCCCCTGACGTGCTGCGCAAGAGCGAATATCTGCAGGACGTCGGTCCGGCCACGCTGCTGTATGACCGATATTGGACGGAGGTGAAGATCGCGCGCTGAGGTGGGGTGCTGCCTGGGGCGAGTGGCCACGCGCCTTCAGCGGCAGGCGTCCGACCCCACGCGCGCGCGCACGGCGGTGAGGAAGGCGCTCAGGTCCTCCGGCAGGGGCGAGGTGAAGTCCATCGGCTCCCCCGATCGCGGGTGGCGGAAGCACAGTCTGTAGGCGTGGAGGAAATGGCGATCGAGCTGCGCCATAGCCTGGCGGAGCGCGAGATCTCTGATCTTCGTCCACAACGCGCGTCCGTAGACGGCATCACCGACGACGGGATGGCCCACCGAGGCCAGATGCACGCGAATCTGATGCGTGCGGCCGGTCTTCAGCTCCACATCGAGCAGCGAGAAGTCGCCGATCCACTCCAGCACGCGATAGAGGGTGAGGGCCTCGCGTCCCTGTCCGGGAGGGCGAACGGCCATCCGCGTGCGGTGCACGGGATGTCGGCCAATGGGCGCGGCGATGCGCCCTTCGCGCTGAGCCACTCGTCCGATGACGAGGGCGCGGTAGAACTTCTGGACCTCGCGTCGGGCGAACTGCTCCGCGAGGACTTCGTGCGCGCGCTCGTTCTTGGCCACAACTAACAATCCCGACGTCTCGCGATCGAGCCGGTGCACGATCCCCGGTCGAAGGGCTCCTCCGTGGGTCGAGAGGCGCTGGAAGTGAAAGCACAGCGCGTGAGCGAGAGTCCCACTGAACACCCCGGCCCCCGGATGGACGACCATCCCCGCCGGCTTCTCCACAACGAGAAGGTCGTCATCCTCGTAGACGATCGCCAGGGGGATCGGCTCCGGTTGCAAATCGAGCGCCGGGGGAGGGGGCAGCTCGATCTCGATACGATCGCCCGCGCGCACCTTGTAGCTCGGTTTGGCCGGGCGCTCGTTCACGAGCACGGCCTGCTCCTCGATCAGGGTTTGAAGGCGCGTGCGGCTCAACGCTGCGAGCGCGCGGGCCAGATACACGTCCAGCCGCTGCCCCGCCTCGGACGCCTTAACGCTCAGTGTGCGGATCTCCGACATCGGCTCCATGACGCACCTCTGGAGCAGGTTCGACCCCCGTTTCTTCATCATAGACAGAGGGCGCGCGCGGGAACAAGGCGCGGGCCGACCGGAACGCGCGCGTTGAAAGCCCTCGGAACGGTGATTTACAATCCCTGCGGGATGCTCGTGCGATGGCGGTGCGACTTTCGGAAGAATTCATCGAGAGCCTGCCGACGCCAGAGATCGCGCGCACATTCCTGGCGCGGCTCGGCGAGGAGCATCCTGAGGTGATCCCCCTCTGTCGCGCGCAGCCGACGGTGCTCGCGCATCTGTTGGTCCTGGCCACGCACAGTTCGTACCTCGGGGACGTCCTGCTCGCGCATCCCGAATATATCCAGTGGTTCGCCGCGGAGGATTTGGATCGAGTCAAGTCCAAGGAAGAGGTGTTCGCCGACTTGGCGCGATTCGCCGCGATGCAGGCGGATCTGGAGTACGCGCGCATCCTGTTTCGATTCAAGCAGCGGGAGCTGCTGCGCATCTACGCGCGGGATTGCTTGCGGCGGGCGACGCTCGCCGAGACGATGCGCGAGCTGTCGGACCTGGCCGATGTCATCCTTCAGCATGCGCTCTGGCGCAGTTGGCAAGACCTGGTGGATCGCTATGGTCGGCCGGAGGTCGCCGATGCGCGCGGCCGTCTGCGCGAGGCCGAGTTCGCCATTGTCGCCTTGGGGAAACTCGGCAGCCAGGAGCTGAATTACGCCTCCGACATTGACCTGTTCTACCTCTACTCGGGCGAGGGCCGGACGTCGTCGCAGCAGATGACGAACAAGGAGTTCTTCACCAAGCTCGCCGCGCGAATCACGCGCCTCATCAGCGGGGTTGGTCCAGAGGGCGCCGTCTATCGCGTGGATCTGCGCCTGCGCCCGCGCGGGCGCGATGGAGATCTGGTGGTGACGCTCGATGAGGCCGTCGCGTACTATCGCGCGGAGGCGCGCCAGTGGGAGCGACAGGCGCTCATCCGCGCGCGCGCCGCGGCCGGCAGCGAGGCGCTCGTCCGGGAATTCCTCGCGCGCGTGGGCGATGTGCTCTACCGACAGGAACCTCTTGCCGAGATCCTCGATGACATTCGCGCCTCCAAGGAGCGATTGGATCAGGAGAAGGCCTCCCCCCATGGGGTGGACATCAAGCTCGGACGCGGGGGCATCCGCGAGATCGAGTTCATCGTGCAGGCGCTTCAGCTCTATCACGGCGGGCGTGATCCCTGGGTGCGTCATCCGCAAATCCTCATCGGGATGCAACGTCTCGCGGATAAAGGGTGGTTGACCGATCAAGAGCGGGCGCATTTGGCCGAGGCCTACGTCTTCCTTCGGACGCTCGAGCATCGGTTGCAGATGGAGCACGGCGTGCGCACGCACGTGGTCCCGCGAGATGAGGAGAAGTTGCGGCAGCTGGCCCGGCGCATGGGGTACGCCGACGGTCCGGAGCTGCTCCGCGATCTGGAGCGTCATCGTCAGAGGGTCATAGCCATCTTCGAGCGCGTCTTTCGTGAGAAAGCCCCACTCCGGCGCGCGCGTCATGGGGCTCCGGGGGGTCGGGCCGAGACTTCTCCGGAGACGTGGGCCGAGGCCGTTTGGCGCAGCCTCGTTCGCGCTTTCCCGCATTCCGGCGTGCGCTGGGCGGAGGCGAAGGGGCCGATCCTAGAGGGCGTGCGGCGCGCGCTCAATCCGAATCGGGCCGTCACGAACTTCAGCGCGTGGATCGCTGAACTGACGGCCTCGCCGTCCGCCGCGCGATCGGCCAGACCTTCGGAGCGCGTCGAGACCGTGCGCGCGCTCTTGGCGGAAGTGCCCGCGCTGCTCGGCTTCTTCGGCGCGAGCGATTTCCTCGCCCAGTTGCTGATCCGGCATCCCGAACAGTTCTGGCGGCTCTCGAACTTCCCGGAGATCGCGCGCGCGCCCGATCGCGCCTGGTACGCGCGGCGCCTTCGGGAAGAGCTGAGCGCATACGGGGGCGAGCCAGAGGGACTGACGCGCGCCATGAACGCGTTGCGCCGCGCGTGGACGGCAGAGCTGCTTCGCATCGGGTACCAGGATGTCGCCGGTCGAATGGCGCTGCGTCAGGTCAATGCGCTTCAGACAGCACTCGCTGCGGCTTCGCTCGAAGTCGCTGCTGAATTGGCCCTGCGAACGTCGCAGCGCCGATACGGCGCGGACGATGCGCCCGCCGTCTTCACCATCCTCGGCCTCGGGCGACTCGGCCATAATGGCGTGGATTATGGTTCGGATCTGGATCTCATCGTCGTGTACGACGATCGGGTGGCGAGCCCTGTGCGCCCGCTCTCAACACAGGAAGCCTACGTGCACATGGTGGAGCTGATGATCCACGTCCTCTCGACGATCACGCACGAGGGGTATCTCTATCGCGTGGACCTGCGCCTGCGGCCTGGGGGGAGCGCGTCTCCGCTGGCCCAGAGCCGGTCGGCATTTTGCGACTACCTGAGGACGAAGGCGGCCACGTGGGAGCGGCTCGCCTATCTGAAAGCCTTCCCCGTCGTCGGGGATTCGGATTTCGGCCGCAGCGTCCATGAGGAGCTCCAAGCGCTCATTCTGCATCACGCGCCGAAGGCGCCCGAGATGCTCGCTCTCGAAGTGCGCGAGATGCGCGATCGGATCGAGCGGGAGAAGGCTCGCCCCACCTCCCTGCGAGACTTCAAATTCGGCAAGGGCGGGATGATGGATGTCTATTTCGCCACGCGATACCTCCAATTGAAGCACCGGATCCCTGAACCTGAAGAGCGCGGGACGATCCCCTTGATCGCCCATTTGTACGAATGCGGCGTCCTCACGCCGACGCAATATGAGCGCCTCGGGGCCGGATACACCTTCCTCCGCCAGCTCGATCATGCCTTGCGCGTGATGAGGGGGCGTTCCCTGCATGCGCTGCCCACTCATCGCGCCATGCTCGAAGAAGTGGCCAAGTGGCTGGGCTTCCCCTCGCCTGAGGACCTGGAGCGGGAGCACGCGGAGCAGCGGCAGCGCATCCGCTCGGCCTACGAGGAGATCGTGCGGTGAGACGCATTCGCGGAGCGCTCAAATGGAGGGGCCGAGGGGTGGAGGCGGGGGATCATTCAGCCCGGCCCCTCCTTCGGGAAAACCCGCGCTAGGTGCCGGAGAAGAGCAAGGCCCGCTTCACCTCAGCGATCGCGCGCGTGACATCAATGCCGCGCGGACACGCTTCGACGCAATTGAAGATCGTGCGGCACCGCCAGACGCCCAGGCGCGTGTTCAAGATGGCCAACCGTTCGGCCGCCCCACGATCGCGGCTATCGAAGATGAACCGGTGCGCGTTCACGATGGCCGCTGGGCCGATATATTCACCGTTGGCCCAGAACGAGGGACATGCCGTCGTGCACGCGCCACAGAGGATGCATTTGGTCGTATCATCAAAGCGCGCGCGTTCCTCGGGGGATTGCCGCCGTTCGGTCTCCGGCGGCAGCTCGTCGTTGATGAGGTAGGGCTTGATCGCTCGATACTTCGCGAAGAAGCCCTCCATGTCCACGACCAGGTCCTTGACCACGGGAAAGCCGCGCAGTGGTTCGACCGTGATGGGAGATCCCAGGTCTTTGACGAGCACCTTGCACGCCAGCCGGTTGCGACCGTTGATGAGCATGGCATCGGAGCCGCAGATGCCGTGCGCGCACGAACGTCGAAACGTGAGCGTGCCATCCAGGTGCCATTTGACGTACTCCAGCGCATCCAGAACGCGATCCACCGGCTCGACCTCCACCTCGTACTCCGCCCAATAAGGCGTCCGATCGCGTTCTGGATTGAAGCGCTTGATCTTCATCAGCACGCGCATACGCTCTCTCCGCTTCAGTATTTCCGTTCGACGGGTTGAAACCGGGTGATCACCACCGGCTTGTAGCGCAACTCATATTCGCCGTTGAGGCGATAGGCGAGCGTGTGCTTGAGCCACTGGGCATCATCGCGCTTGGGGAAGTCCTCGCGATAATGCGCGCCTCGACTCTCGCGCCGCGCCAGGGCGCTGACGACCGTCACCTCCGCGAGATCCAGCAGATAGCCCAATTCGAGCGCCTCCTGAAGATCCGTGTTGAAGATCTTCCCCTTGTCCTGCAAGCGGATGCGCCGATACCGGTCCTTCAGCTCCTTCAAGGTGGCGAGCATCGTCTCCAAGCCCTCCCGCGTCCGGAAGACGGCGGCTTTGTCCATCATCTCGCGCTGCAAGGTCTCGCGCAATCGCGCGACCGACTCCGCCCCGTTACTTGTGAGCAACCGCTCGCATTCCTGGCGCGCCGGTCCATCGGCGTCCTTGGGCAGGGGAGCGAAATCCGCGCCGCGAATGTACTCGGCCATGTGCCGACCGGCCAGCTTCCCGAAGACGAGAATATCCACGAGTGAGTTCGTGCCGAGCCGATTCGCCCCATGCACGGAGACGCACGCGCATTCGCCCGCCGCATAGAAGCCGAGCACGGGCGTGTTCTTCTCATCCCGGATGACGCGACCGTGCACATCGGTCGGGATCCCCCCCATGGCGTAATGGGCCGTCGGTTGCACCGGGATCGGCTCCCGAACGGGATCAATGCCGAGATAGGTCCGCGCGAAGTCGGTGATGTCGGGCAACTTCTTCTCGATGACCTCCCGCCCCAAATGCGTCAGGTCCAGATGCAAATAGTCCTTCCCCTCAATGCCGCGCCCCTCGCGGATCTCCATGTACATGCAGCGGGAGATGATGTCGCGCGGGGCCAGATCCAGAAGCGTCGGCGCGTAACGTTCCATGAAGCGCTCGCCCTGACGATTGCGCAAGATGCCCCCTTCGCCGCGCGCCGCCTCGGAGATGAGAATGCCGAGCTTATAAATCCCCGTCGGATGAAACTGGAAGAACTCCATGTCCTCCAGCGGAATCCCCCGACGCAAGGCGATGGCCACGCCGTCTCCGGTGAGCGAGCGCGCATTGCTGGTGACCTTGTACATGCGGCCGAACCCACCGGTCGCGAACAAGACGGCCTTCGCGTGAAAGACGTGCAGCTCTCCGTCCGCGAGTGAGAGGGCGACGATACCGCGACAGATGTTATCCTCCAGCAACAGGTCCAGGACGTGGAATTCGTTGAAGAATTGGACCTCGTGCTTGATGCACTGCTGATAGAGCGTCTGCAAGATCATGTGGCCCGTTCGATCGGCGGCATGGCACGCGCGTCGCACGGGGGCCTCTCCGAAATTGCGCGTGTGGCCGCCGAAGCGCCGCTGCGCGATCTTCCCCTCTGGCGTGCGATCGAAGGGCAAGCCCCAATGCTCCAGTTCATAGACGCACGTGATCGCCTCCTGGCACATGATCTCCACGGCATCCTGATCGGCCAGATAATCGCTGCCCTTGACCGTGTCGAACATGTGCCATTCCCAATGATCTTCCTCCATGTTGCCCAGGGCGGCGCCGATCCCCCCTTGAGCCGTGCCCGTGTGCGAGCGAATGGGATAGAGCTTGCTCACGACGGCCACACGCGGCGTTGCTTGAGCGACTTCCAGAGCCGCGCGCAACCCCGCCCCTCCCGCGCCGACGATCACGGCATCATACCGATGAACGGTCGTCATGATCGCTCCCTCCCTTCATGGACGCCCGGATGCCATTTGCCCGGTCGGGACCTCGAACGTGAAGATGATCTGCGTGCCCATCGCCAGGAGCACGAAGCCGATCACCGCCAGCGCCGCGAGTGAGACGACGCGCCATCCCCGCCGATGCACGTAATCGTCAATGACCATCCGAAGCCCGTTCAGGCCATGCAAGAGGGCCAGCCACAGCATCACCAGATCATAGGTGCGCCAGAACGGGCTCCCCCATCGCCTCGCGACGAAATCGAAATCAATTTCGTCCACCGTGTGGATCACATGCATGATGGCCAGGTGCCCGAGCACCAAGATGATCAACACGAGTCCCGAAATGCGCATGAAGAACCAGGCGAAGAGCTCAAACCCTCCCGTCGGTCGCTCTCGTCCCGCGTACATCATCCCCTCCTCATCGCCCGAAGACGACCGGACTCAGCATCCACAGCGATGCTGGGATCCAAATGAGCAGAAAGAGCACCATTTGCGCCCAGAAGATCTGGCGATGGAACCGCGTCCCCTCCACCCAGAAGTCCACAAGCATAATGCGAATGCCATTGAGCGCGTGATAGAGCGCGGCCGCCGCGAGAAAGACCTCACCCACCCGAAAGACCGGATGGCGATAGAAGAAGAGGAGCTTGTTGAACAGGTCCGGCCATCCCAACAGGTAAATATCCACGATGTGAATGGCGAGAAAGAGCAGGATCCCCAGGCCGGTCACGCGATGCAGGATCCACGACCACATCCCTTCGCGCCCTCGATACATGTCCCATCTCCCCGATTGGCGCTTGAGCCTTCAATTCTCCCTGGTCCGCCCGTATTCGTCAAGGAAGCGTCGTGACCAAACGGAAGGGGATTCCCCGCGAGGCCCAATCTCTGCGTCCTGAGCGAGGGGAGTCCACCCCCTGCGCATCGGCGGCAGGCGGGGGGTGTTGGCCTATGCTCTTTCAGGCCTTTCGCTCAGGATGACGTCTTCAACCGTGTGGAGATCCGGGCTCGTCCTCCCGTCGCGATGCGGAAGAAGATCTCCCACTCTGTGCGGAGGCGGTCCAGCTTCTCCAGATCACTGACGGAGACCGTCTCGCCTTTGGGCACGACGAGGATGAAGGCCTGGCGGAAGACCGTGGGCGCGCGGGGATAGGCGGGGGCGCGCTGGCCTTCGACTTGAATGATCTGCTGCAGCGTGATCATCTTCGGCGTGCCAGGAACTATAGCGCCGACCTCCGGCGGGCTGCTCGCGGTGCGACGCGTATAGCCGTCCGGCGGGATGATCAGAAAGAAGTGGGGGATGTCGCGGGGCGAGCGAATGCCCATGAGGTAATGATCGAGCGGGCTGTATCGCAGCGCCGCCTCCAAGCTCTCGAACGTCCCATCGCCGTTGTCCACCCAATTGTTCCCGCCCATGACGGAAGCATCCGTGTCGAGGAAGAAGCTCCACTCGTTGGCGTAGCTGCGCAGGGCACTGCTCTCGACGCCGCCGTCGTTGAAATTCACATAGGCGATCCAGCGTCGTCCCGTCTCCCGCGCCAGCAGTGTGAGCGCCGAGTAGACGCCGTTGTAAAACACCTGCTCGGGATCGGCCGGATATCGCGAGAGCTTATTCATGTTGAGAAAGCCCTGAAGACGGCCCTGGCTGCCGAAGGCCCGAGGCCCACCGTGAAAGGTCCCCACACTCTGCCCGATGCCGTTGACGTCGTTTCGGATCGGCTTGTAATAGGCGAATGGGCCATCGGTCACGTCGTAAGGGATCGAGCTGGCGCCGAAGACCACGAGCATATCGAAATCGTCCGCGTGGGATCGATAGAACCGCTGCGCGATCCGGTCATCTCGAAAGACGCCATCGAAGAGCTCATACACGGCCGGGAGCGTGGGATCCCTCAGCGGGAGCCTGTCCGAGAAGTCCACCGAGCGGCCGAAGAGGATTTGGGCGAGCACGTTCCCGTTGAAGACGCCCGTCAACCCCGTCTGGGCATCCACGCGACGAAAGCTCAGCATGAAGCGCCCATCTCGTTCGAGGATGATCTGAAACGTGTTGACGTTCGAGGTGCGCGCCTGCGGCACGTCGTTCCAGGTGACGACAACGCGTTCCGAAGTGGCGTTGAGGAAGATGCCGCCTCGCGTGCTCGGATCCAGATCCGTCCACAATGCCGCGATCATGGGCAGATCGCTCACCGTCGAGGGATTGGGCGAGAGCCGCCGCCCGCCGAATGAGAGGCTTCCGTTGGAGTTCACGAACATCCGATCCCGATCTCGCCCGTAAAACGGGAAGCGGAAGGGGAGGGTGACCTCCAGAGCGTCATCATTCCGCAGCGCCAACCGCTGTCCGAGCTCCTCCTCGAAGAGGAGATCCGAGAGAGCGACGGAGAAACCGCCATTCCCAAGAGGCGTGAATTGCAGCGTCTTCTTCTCCAGATCGAAGACGTGAAGCAGCGTCCCGTCATCATGCAGGACGGCGATCTCTCCGGCGTCGAAATCCAGCGCCCCGGCGACTTGACTCTCCGCGCGCGCTTCTGTCGGCTCCCAGGCGCGTGATTCTCCTTCGACCTCCTCGTCCCGAATTCGCAGGACCTTGCCGCCGAGGACGATCTCCAGCTCGCGCGGATCATACCGACTGATGCGCAGGTCCTCGACGGACGTCTCATCGGGCAGGTCGGCGAATCGCTCCCATCGGTCGCCGCCATCCCGACTGCGATACACCGCCTGATCCACGCGATGGGAGTGGAGGGGAGCACCGATCAAAACATAGAGGCGCGAGGCATCCGCGGGACTCATGACGAGCCGGGGCGTGAAGGTTCGATAGGCGAAGGGAGCCGGGAGGCCATCGTTCGCAGGTTCCCAGGATTCGCCGCCGTCGCGCGTGCGATAGATGCCGTAGCGGTCCGTCGCCACGTAGACGAGATCTGCGTCTTCCGGATGCACGAGGATCTGTCCGATGGAGGCTTCGGGTAATCCGTGATGGGCCGGTCGCCACGTCTCTCCTCCATCATCGCTGCGGTAGACGCCATGCCGGAGCGTCCCCAGGTACAGCCGGTGTGGATCGCTCGGAGCTGCGCAGAGGACGAGGGGGACGACGTCGGGAGCCAAGCCACGTCCCGCGCGTTGCCAACTCGCCCCTTGATCGTGGCTGCGGAAGAGACCCCGCGCGCTCGCGCGCAACCACTGTCGGTCGAGTCGAAGCAGGCGCCCGCTGCACACCGCCGGTCTTGACAGGCTCGGGCGCTCGGCGCGCGACAGTGGAGAGACCGCTATACTCGCCAGGATGAGCGTGCCGATGAGGCCAAGCCCACAGCGCATCTTCTCACTCCGCATGCGCGATCACCTCCTCACGATGATGCCCAGTGATGAGGTAGAGGCGAGATCGGGCATTGTCAAGAGCCCTGGCGAGACGCGAAGCGGCGAACGACGTCGCGCAAGGTGAGGAGCTACGCTAGATCACCTCGACGGGATCGGGATCAATGACGAGAGCGTGGGTATCGAAGCCCGAGGCGCGCAGGTTTTCCAGCGCCAGATCCAGCGCGCGATGGGCGGCCAGACGCTGCGAGCTCTTGATGAGGATTTGCAGGCGATAGCGGCCGCGCAATCGGCCGAGCGGGGCCGGGGCCGGGCCGAGCACGCGCAGGAGGCCGGATGGATCAGCCGCGCGGACGTGTCGCGCCAGCTCTTCGGCGAGTGCCCGAGCGCGCTCGAAATCACGATGCTGCACGATCAGTTGAATGAGCGTCGTGATCGGCGGGTAGTGCAGCATCCGGCGAAAATGGATCTCACGCTGGTAAAATCCCTCGTAATCCTGCGCGGCGGCCATGCGGAGCACATAATGTTCCGGGTAGTACGTCTGGATGAGGACGCGCCCCGGACGATCGCCACGTCCCGCGCGACCAGCCGATTGCGTGAGGAGCTGGAAGGCGCGCTCGGCCGCGCGGAAGTCCGGCAGTCCCAGGATCGCATCCACGGAGATGACGCCCACCAACGTCACATTCGGGAAATCATGGCCCTTGGCGACCATCTGCGTGCCCACGAGCACTTGAATCTCTCCGGCGGCGAAGGCCGTGAGGATGCGCTCGTAAGCGCGCCGCCGACTCGCCGTGTCGCGATCCAAGCGCGCGAGGCGAAGATCGGGGAAGAGGCGACGAAGCCGTTCCTCAATCTGCTCGGTCCCCACGCCCGCAAAATAGATGTATTCGCTCGAGCAGCTCGGACAGTGCGTGAGCACTGGCGTGCGGTAATTGCAATAGTGGCAGATGAGCTGCTCGACCGAGCGATGGTACGTGAGCGAGACGTCGCAACGCGGGCAGCGCATGGTCAGACCGCAGCGGCGGCAGAGGACGAAGGAGGAGAAGCCGCGCCGATTGAGCAAGAGGATCGCTTGCTCGCCGCGTTCGATTGTCTCCCGCAGGGCGTCCACCAGCTCATCGGAGAGGACGACCTGACGCCCATATCGGGCGAACACCTCACGCATATCCACCACGTGAACGTTGGCCAAGGGCCGACCGCCGATCCGCTCACCGAGGTGCAGGTAGACGTATTTGCCCAGGTGGACGTTATGATAGGATTCGAGCGATGGCGTCGCACTCCCCAAGATCACCACGGCCTGATGATGGAGCGCCCGCATGATGGCCGTATCGCGCCCGTGATAGCGTGGGACTTCGTCCTGCTTGTACGAGGGATCGTGCTCCTCATCCACAATGATCAGGCCCAGATTCGGGAGCGGCGCGAAGACGGCCGAGCGCGTGCCGAGAACCACACGCGCTTCGCCCCGCGCGATGCGCTGCCACTGGTCGAAACGCTCGCCCTCGGAGAGCGAGGAATGCAGCAGCGCGACGTCTCGACCAAAATGTGCGCGCAATCGCCGGCCGAGCATCGGCGTCAGCGCGATCTCCGGCACGAGCATCAAGGCCGTCTTCCCGCGCGCGAGCGCCGCATGCATGGCGCGGATGTACACTTCGGTCTTCCCACTGCCGGTCACGCCATGCAGCAGGAATGTCGCGTAGACCCCTTCGTCCAACTTCTCCTCGATTTGCTGAAGCGCCGCCTTCTGCTCCGGCGTCAGCTCGAACCATTCCGGAGGAGGGACCTCCACATGGGCGAGAGGGTCCCGAGAGACGGGGCGCGAGAAGATCCGGACCAGGCCTTCGGCGTGAAGCGCGCGGATGGCGGCCGGACGCACGCCCGTCTGTTCGGCCAACTCGCGCAGCGGGATGGGCTCGCGGGCCTTTCGCAGCCAATCCAAGAGTCGGGCGCGCGCATCGGCTCGAGCGCTGCGCCGCCTGGCGACCCCTTCGGTCGCTTGTGGTATCCCATTGCCTGTCCACACGACGACTTCTTCCAGCTTCGGCTTCACCCGAGGCTCGACGATCGCATAGTGGTGGGCGACCTGGTCGCGTCGCAACAGATCGCGCAGTGCCGCGCGCGAAGCTCGCGCGCCGAACTTCCGGGCGAGTTCGCCAGCCGGGAGCGACGTCGCGCGCGCCAACTGTTCCAAAATCTGCGCGCGAATCGAGCGCCTTTGTCGCGCACTCGTCAGGCGGGCGAGAGCCGCCCGCCCGGAGTCGGTGATCGAGAAGACTTCGGCGACAGCGGCCATCAGCCCCGGAGGCAGAGCGGCCCGAATGACCTCCCCCCACGGAGCGAAGTAATAGTCGGCGACCCAGCGCGTCAGTTCCAGTAAGTCGGGGCTGAGCAGCGGTTCTTCATCCAGGACGGCGAGGATGGACTTGATGGCCGATTCCGAGAGGTGCGGCGGGGGCTGCTCGGCCCGCGCGACAACGACCCCCACGAGCACCTTCGCCCCGAAGGGGACGACGACGCGTGCGCCCACGGGCGCCCGCATCCCTTCGGGCACCCGGTAGGTGAATGTCCGCCGAGCGTTCACGGCCAGTGCGACGTCTACAAACATGGCGCGTTCGTCCTGAGGCCCGCGTACGCCTTCCAGGAGGGCTGCGTTCGGCGGCGATCGCCCCGAGCCGATCGTCTCCGCACCGTCCTCATTCGATAACCCCCCCGCTCATTCCGGCTCTTGCGCATCGAAGATGTGGGTCCCCGGGGGAACGGACAACGCGAATTCCGAGCGGGAGACGGGGACGTTCTCTCGAATGTTCGAGAAGAGGAAATCCGAGCGCGCGCCGTCAAGCTCACGGATCAGGACGCGGATGACGTGAAGAGAGACGGGATCAATCTCCGCGATCACTTCGGAGAAGCCCAGTCGCACGTCCTTCGGGATGAAGCGCAACACGACATCGCCCGCGCGCAGGGGCGCCGGGTGCGTGATGCGCTCGATCCGGGCGAAGACGCGCCGGAGATCCCGCTCGCCCAGGAAGAAGGCGAATGAGGCCTTGATGTCCTCGACCTCGCGAATCTTGGCGCGAACGACCTGCCGTTCCGCCGGCACATAGAGATAGACGCGCTCCCCATCGGAGATGAAGAATTTCTCCTCAGGCCGATGATAATGCCAGCGCATGCGCCGTGGCTTGGCCAGGATGACCGTCCCCTCCTCACGGCGCGTGGGGGAGCCGGGAGCCTGGTAGATCTGCACGAAATCGGCGGCCAAGCTGCGCAGGCGCGCGTACTTCGCCTGAACGGCCGCCAGCAGACGATCGAGCGGGGGCGACGCCCCTTGTCCGGAAGCGAGCCGTGAGAACGGCTCTTGAAGAAGGACGATCAGTGCGAGTGTGCTCAGCACGCGCATATTCATCGTCGGCGGCGATCGCGCAGGTTCTCAACGAGCTGTTTCGCCTGCGGAATGGCGTCCAGCGCGCGCTGGACCTGCTCATCGGACTGCAGGATCACGCGCGCGGCCGCGTCAACGCCGAAGCGCGCCGTCGCCAGCTCCTCGCGAATCTTCTGGCGCACATAGTCCAGGTGCGCGCGAATCTCCGTCTCGCGGACGCCGAGATCGCTCCGCCGAGCGACGAAGGCGATGAAGGCTTCCACCAGCGAGTCGCTCACCTCCGCGAAGAGGTCCTTGGGGGAAGCTGGCTCCGAAGGACGCTCAACCCGCAGGTGTTCGAATCCGGGAATTCGTCCGTTGACCAGGTGGCGCGTGAACTCGAAGACGGCGCCGAAGAGCCGCTGCCGCGTGGGATCGGCCTTCACCGGGACGAGAATGTCCGGTTCGATGCCTCCTCCACCGTAGACTCGCCGGCCGCCATCGGTGCGCGCCGCCGGCCCCGGCGGTCGTCCGTTCGAGCGTCCCAGGCGATATTCGTAGGCCGAGATGTGGCGATAGTCGCGTTGAATGAGCCGGCCCGAAGGGGTGTAATACCGCGCCGTGGAGAGCGTGAGCGCTCCGGCTGTGCCGCGCAGCAGCGGAATCACCGTTTGCACGAGCCCTTTCCCGAAGCTCGTCTCACCGACGATCAATGCGCGATCATGATCTTGCAACGCTCCGGCCACGATCTCCGAGGCTGAAGCCGACGCGCGGTTGATCAGCACGATCACGGGCATGGTCTCCACTCGCTCGCCCTCGGCCTTGAATCGGCGCTCTCGCGTGCGCCCGCGAATGTGGACGATCGTCTCGCCCGGGCGCAGGAACCGACTGGCGACGCCGACGGCCTGATCGAGCAATCCTCCCGGGTTCCCCCTCAGATCGAGGATGAGCGCTTTGATCCCCTGTGCCTTCAGGCGCCGAAGATGCTCGTCCAGCTCCTCGGTCGTCGTGCTTTGAAAGCCCCAGGTGAGCCCGATGTACCCCACGCCGGGGCGGATCACGAAGGCCGTGCGAATCGTCGGCAGCGGGATGGGCGCGCGGGTGATGCGAAAGGTCAGCGGCGCTGCCTCTCCGGCGCGTTCGACCGTCAGCTCGACCGTCGTCCCCCGTTCCCCGCGAACGCGGCGGGCGACGTCCTGTGTGGACCATCCTTCGGCCGACTGTCCGTCCACGGCGAGGATCGCATCCCCATAGCGCAGGCCCGCGCGATCGGCGGGCGTGCCGGGGATCACCGAGATGATGTACGCGCGGCCCCGACGTTGATTGATCGTCACCCCGATGCCGAAGAATTCGCTCTCCTGTTCCTGCCGCAGATCGGCGTATTCCCTGGGCGTGAGGTAAGTGGAGTGCGGGTCCAGAGCCGCCAGCATGCCCCGAATGGCCGCCGTGAGCAGCACCTTCGGATCCACGTCATCCGCATACTGCGTCTGCACCAGGCGCAGCGCTTCGATGAAGTCCTCCTTGATCTGCGCGGGCGTCGGCCCATCGCCCCCAAGCGAGAGCGAAACCCGGGGAATGAGCGCACTCAGCAGGAGCAGAAGCGCCAGCCAGGATCCGACGTGCACCCATCGCCGGCTCCATCTTCTCGATACTTTGTTCGTTCTGTGAGGGTCCCCTATCCGCATGTGAGACCTCTCAGCCACGGGGCATCATAAGGTCGCGGCTGCTTGACGGAGGCGACGGACGCTTCGCTCCCGCCCAATCGCGACGATGACGTCGAAGATCCCCGGACTCACGGCACTGCCGGTCAACGCCGTGCGCGCCGCATTGATGATCACCCCGGCCTTCACTCCACGTTCCTCCGCCAGGCCGCGCAGGACGCGCTCGGTCGTGTACAGATCGAAGGGGTCTAAGCGCTCGAAGCGGTCGGCCAGCTCCAGCAACAGCTCCTTCACCGCTGCATCCTTGCGGAGGTTCTTCTCCACGGCCTCGGGATCCATCGGGAACTCATCGCTGAAGTAGGGACGCCCGCTGGTCACGAAATCCCGCAGCGTGCGCGCGCGAACCTTCAGCAGGTCAATGACCCACAAGAACCATTCCCGCCGCTCATGAGCATATTCTTCGCGCCATAGCCCTTCCTTCTCCAGCTCGGCGCGCACGAAGGGGAAGAGCTCCTGCGCGCTCATGGCGCGCAGATGCTCCGCGTTCATCCAGAGCGCCTTCTCGAAGTTGAAGATGGCATTGGCCCGACTGATCCCCTCCAGCGAGAACAGCTCAATCAGTTCGGCCGTTCGCAGAATCTCGCGACTGGGGTCTCCCGGCGACCATCCGAGCAGGGCCAGGAAGTTGCGCATCGCTTCGGGCAGAAAGCCCATGTCTCGATAGGCCGTCACGCTCATCGCTCCATGCCGCTTGGACAGGCGGGAGCGATCCGGCCCGAGAATGAGCGGCACGTGCGCGAAGACGGGCAGCTCCCATCCGAAAGCGCGATAGAGCAGAACCTGTTTGGGCGTGTTCGAGAGATGGTCCGCCCCACGAATGACGTGGCTGATGCGCATGTCGGCGTCATCCACGACGACCGACAGATGATAGGTCGGGAAGCCATCCGAGCGCAGCAGGACGAAGTCCTCGAGGCTCTCGTTGCGGACCTCGATCTCCCCGTAGACGCTATCGGTGAATCGGGTCACGCCTTCCTCGGGGACCTTGAAGCGAATGGCGTGCGGCTGACCGGCCGCGATCCGACGAGCGATCTCTTCGGAGGAGAGGCGTCGGCACGTCCCTTCATACTTCCACGTTTGCTTCTCGGCGAGCGCGCGCTGGCGCTTGAGCGCCAGCTCCTGCGGATCGCAGAAGCAATAATAGGCCCAACCCGAGGCGACCAGCTCTTCCGCCCGCGCGCGGTAGAGGGCCAGGCGCTCAGATTGGAAATAGGGACCCTCATCCCAATCCAAGCCCAGCCACCGCAAGCCCTCGATGATGCCCTCGACCATCTCTGGCGAAGAGCGCTCGACGTCCGTGTCCTCAATGCGCAGGATGAACGTGCCGCCGTACTTGCGCGCGAAGAGCCAATTGAAGAGGGCCGTGCGCGCGCCTCCAACATGCAGGTAACCCGTCGGCGATGGCGCGAAGCGAACGCGAATGCGGCTCACGAGACTATCCTCATCTTGGGGCTCCCAAGTCGAAACGTGCGCCGGAACTCGGCTTGGGCCTCCCAGGCATGGCTGGCGGTGAGGGTGGGATTCGAACCCACGGTAGAGCTTATCGCCCTACAACGGTTTAGCAAACCGTCCGTTTCAGCCAGGCTCACGCACCTCACCGCCTCACTACTTCTCAAGCCAAAGTATCCCCGACATCCACGCCCTCTGTCAAGCCGCCCTCATGTCAGGGGCCGCATGTCTTCGCGCTGGCGCGCGAACCGCCGCGCGTTTCTTCCCCCCGAGGCCTCGCGCGCGTCGGACGCCGATCGAAGGGGGGCGAGCCGCACGCGGATGATGCCCGAGGTGGGCAGCGTTTGTCCTTTCCGTCCGTCTACCACGAATCCATTCACGTAGAGGGCGTCCTCCTCGAGCGTGAGATCGCCCTCGGGCGCATATGGCAGCGCGAGATACAGGAGTCCATTGAGTGTTCCCCCTCCCGGCTGCGTCTCTCGCGCCGATCCCCGCAGCCGCAGCGTGCGCAGCATCTCGTCCTGAAGCGTCTCGCTCACATTGCTGCCGAATCCGTCCAGAGCCGTGAAGGCGTAGCGCCCTGGCTCGCCCTCCCGCCGGTATCGAACAATCGCGATGCGAGCGGCATCGCGGCTCCGATTCGCCACGATCAGGAAGATCATGTCGCCCTGGCGATAGAACTTCAGGGCATTGAACCCGCGCGCGAAGGCTTCGGGGCGGAGTACAAACGGAGGCGGCGGGAGCGTGATCGTTTCATCGGCGAGGCGTCCGCGCCCCATGCCGTCCCCGCTGTAGCGGTGAAGATAATTGTCGGCCCCCTCGTGCACCTGGGAGATCCAAAGATCGCCGCGCTCGTCGAAAGCCACGTCACGAACCGAATCCGCTCCGAAAGCTGGGATCGGCCCTTCACCATCCGGATCGGTCGCGCTCTCCCATCGCAGCCGCCACGGGCCGGCAAGGCCGCTTGTGCTCTCCCACACCTCCACATGATTCCCCATCGCCAGGGCGACGAGCACTCGATTTCGATCCTGTGGGTCCACGCGCACGGCGAGCGCCTGACCCCGGCCGCCAAGACCTGAGGCATTGTCGGCGTAGAAGGCGAGCGTGATCCCTCGCGCGACGGCCGCTTGAGAGACACCGCCCCCATTCGGAGCGCCGCCGAGCGATCCGCCATCGAAATACCACACGCGCGGCGTCGCGCCTGTGCCGTCCAGAGCCCACACCTTGTCGAGCACGGGATCACAGGTGATCCCTTGAATGAAGGAGAAGTTCGCCGGTTGTCCCCCGGAGACGATCAATCCCGTGTCAATGTAAGTGAGCAGGAGATCGGGATTGGTGTTCGGATTGAAATCGCCGTCGGTCTTCTCCTGGAGCTTGATGGCCGCTAAACCAATGACCCCTCCCGGGCGTCCGTCTCCCGTGCTTGTCGCGCCGCGCGCGATATAGACGATCGTCGGATCGCCGGGGCGCACGGCGATGCCCCGCTCCAAACCTGTCGTCTCCCCCAAGCTTCCCGTCGTCGCGTTATTGCGGGTGATGCTTCCTGTGTTGTCGTTGCCCGCATCCAGGACGGTGTAGACCTCAATGGCGCTGAATCCATCCTCCGCGCCCGCTCTCGTATCGAGAACCCATGTGCGGGGATTCGAGAGGGCGAAGACCGTGAGAGCGACGAAGCCCGCCATCTTCCACATCCCCATTCCTCCTGTGCGTTCGGCGAGTGAGATCTGCTCCGATCGTCCCCTTACTCTTTCGACCGAAGGCTTCTCGTCTCACATCGCCACACCTGGCCGGAATTCCCGTCGCCAGTTATATCCCAGACGGAGGGCGCTCTTCAACGGCCCCTCGTGGAGAAGGTGCCGACTGCGCAAGGATGGTCGCTCCAGGCGCGCGAGGGGATTCAGGCACCACCTTCGCCCCCCGCGGCCCTCTCCCGTCCTATGGCGCCTGTTGGCTGGCGCCGGTAGATCCCGCTGTCGCTTGATCCGCGACGAGCCTGTCTGGGCCCGCCGGGCGACTCACGGTCGGTTCCGGTAGCGCTCATAGAGCTGCGTGTGTTTGCTGGTGAGCGGCACGGGCTTCCCGTTGATGAAGAGATGCCGCACCTGTGAGCGAATCTCCAACGGATCGCCGTCCCAGACAACGAGATTGGCGATCTTGCCCACCTCGATGCTCCCCAGCCGATCGGCGACGCCGAAGATCTCCGCCGGAGAGATGGTCAACGCCTTCAGCGCCTCCTCGCGCGGCAAGCCGAAGGCGACGGCCATCGCCGCATGATACGGCAAGTTGCGCGCGTTCGCCGCATCATTGGTCAGGAAGGCGAACTTCACCCCCGCTTCGTGCAGCTGCTTCGCCGCGGTGAACGTGCTGTCATAGGGATCGTCTTCATTTCGCGGGAGACTGAGGACGGGACCGAGCAATACGGGGATGTTCTTCTCCTTGAGCAGTTGGGCGACCTTCGGCGCTTCCAGCCCGCCGCTCACGATGATCTTGACCTTTTGCTCGTCGGCGAACTCGACGGCGGCTTTGATGTCCCGATCGTCATTGGCGGCCACGATCAGCGGCAGCGTCCCCTCGACGACCGGGACCAGCGACTCCAGGACGGGATTGACCAGGAAGGGGTGCCGATCCCCATCACCGGCGGCGTTCCCCTGAGGCACGCCCATCTCCGCCGCTCTCTTCGCCTTCGCATAGGCGCGCGCATCCTCCAGAAGCCGCTTCACGCGCTGCAGGCGTTCGTCGCGCTGGCGGCGGGCTTCCTCAAAACTGCGCTCGCGCGGCTGGAACGTCTCCGGATCGAAGAAGCGACCCGACGCGATGGAGGGGAAGTTGAAATAGATCCCCACGGGGGCTTTGACGAGCATCTCCTCCCACGTCCAGCCGTCGAGATTGATGAGCGCCGCCTGCCCGGCGAGGATGCCGCCGCGCGGCGTCGTGAGCACAGTCGTGATGCCGTTGACGCGCGTCACCGGGATGATCTCGCTCGCGGGGTGAACGGCGACGATCGCTTTCAAGTGGGGGTTGAAGTCTCCGATCTCATTGACGTCCACCGTGGCGGCGACCTGACCGATCTCGGTCAATCCGATGGTCGTCCCCGAATCAATGAATCCGGGATAGACCCACATCCCTTGCGCATTGATGACGCGCGCGCCCGCCGGGATCGAGACATTCCGCCCGACGGCGGCGATCTTCCCGTCGCGGATGACCACCGTGCCGCGCTCGATCACTGGGCCGGTGATTGTGACGATGCGCGCGTTGGTGATGGCGTAGGTCTCCCCACGCTGCGCCCACGCGGTCGGTGGCGAGAGCGCCGGCAGAAGTCCAAGGGCGACGATGAGCAGAAGTGTTCTCCTCTTCATGGCAGGACCTCCCAAGCAGTGCTTCCGGCAGATGCCGTCCGTCCCCTCACGGTTGTTCGGGCGGGCGTCCGCGAGGCCCACCGCGACGCTCGCCGCTTCGCTCGCGCGCCTTGAGCGCTTCTTTCTCCTTCTGAATCTCCGCGCGCCGGGCCAGGTCGGCCTCGCGGTCGAAATAGAGCTGGCCGTCAATGAACACCTTCTCGACGATCGAATAGACGCTCAAGGGATGCCCACTGTAGATCACCAGATCGGCGTCTTTGCCGACCTCGATAGAGCCGACCCGATGATCAATGCGCAATTGTTTGGCCGGGTTGATGGTGATGAGCGCCAGGGCTTCGTCTTCGCTCAGACCGCCGTACTTCATGGCCTTGGCCGCTTCCAAGTTCAAGCGGCGGGCCAACTCGGCGCTGTCGGAGTTGAAGGAGACCACGACGCCTTTGCGCGCCATGATCGCCCCGTTGTAGGGGATGGCATCATAGGCTTCGACCTTGTACGCCCACCAGTCGGAGAACGTAGATGCGCCCGCGCCATGAGCGGCGATCTCTCGGGCGACCTTATACCCCTCCAGCACGTGTTGGAAGGTCGCGACCTTGAAGCCGAACTCCTCGGCCAGGCGGATGAGCATCAGGATCTCATCGGCGCGATACGCATGCGCGTGAACCAGCCGCTTGCCTTGCAGGATTTCGACCAGGGGGTCCAGTTTCAGATCGCGGCGCGGTGGGACGACGTTCTCCCCCGCTTGCCGACGGCGCTCGTACTCCTCCCACTGACGCATGTAGTTGCGCGCCTGCGTGAACGCCTCGCGGATCACGGACTCGACGCCCAGGCGCGTGGCCGGATAGCGACGAGGCGTTCCCGGCGGTGGGGTGAAATTCGAGCGCTTCGGATTCTCTCCGAGGGCGAACTTGATGCCCGGCATCGCGCCCTCAAAGAGCATCTCGCGCGCCGTCTTCCCCCACCGGAGCTTGATCACGGCGTTCAAGCCACCGATGGGGTTCGCGCTCCCGTGCAGGATATTCGCCGTCGTCACGCCCCCGGCCAGATCGCGATAGATGTTGATGTCGGTCGGATCGAGCACGTCCTCGATGCGCACCATGGAGGTGACCGCGAGCGTGCCCTCGTTCACCCCGCCGTCTATGGCGATGTGCGAGTGGCAATCAATGATGCCGGGCATGATGTACTTGCCCGTCGCGTCAATGACCTTCGCCCCGGGCGGCGCCTCGAGATTCCGACCGATGGCGGCGATCTTCCCTCCGCGAATGAGGATCGAACCGTTCTCGATCCGCCCTCGCGTGACGGTCAGGATCGTGGCGCCGCGAATGAGCGTCACCTCATCCCGAGCGCCGCTCTGCGGCGCCTGCGCCGAACTCACTCCCGGGAAGACGAAGCCGAACCAAAGGAGGCTCGCGATGAGCCCCCAAACCTGTGCGGCGACGGTGAATGCTCGGACGTTCCTCATAGCTCCCTCCTGCCTTCATCCTCGAGGTCGCGTTCCGGAAAAGGGGAAGGATCCCATTCCTTCAACGGTCACCATCCCACTCATGCGGTCCCCTTCGACGCGGCCGGCAAAGGTGACCAGCATGGGCGTTCCTTGAATCTCCACCGAGAGCGTGAACCGCACCTCATGGCCGGAGATGGACCCGCTGGAGATGTTCGACTGCCCGAAGGGGCTGGTCACGGTGCCGGAGAGCACGTCCCCCTCCTGTCGCAGATCGGCCGTGACCGGAACCATCCCTTGCGGGGATTCGACCGTGAGATTCCATGCGCCCGTCACCGAGACGGGGGGCGTGGGAGCGGAGGGGGGCGCGGATGGGCGCTCGGGCTCGCTGGGCCTCAGCTCGATCTCGCGTCCATCAATGAAGAGGTGCCGGATCCGCGTGCGCTCGGCGAAGAGATCGCCATCGGTGATGATGAGATTGGCGATCTTCCCGACCTCGATGCTCCCCAGCTGCTCGGCTACGCCGAGGATCTCCGCCGCATGAAGGGTGAGGGCGCGCAGCGCGACCTCTTCCGGCAATCCCGCTTGGATGGCTCGCGCCACGTTCCGAAGGTAATCTCTCGGGTTGGACAAGCCTCCGGAATGGAACGCGAATTTCACACCGGCTTGGTGCAGTCGCGCGGGATTCTGTGGAGCTTCCGCCCGCAGGCGCAGGATGCGCAAGGGCTCGTCGGCTTCGGGATCCGCATCGCGCGGTCGCTCGGGGAAATTCACGCTGACCAGCAGCGGGATGCGCTTCTCGCGGAGCACGTCCACGGCTTTATACGCCTCGATCGCCCCGCTCAGGATGAACCTCACGTTGAATTCCTCGGCCAGGCGAATGGCTCGCCGAATCTCCGATTCGGAATTGACGTGGAAGATGACGGGCAGCTCACCGCGCAAGACCGGCTGCAGCGCCTCCAGGGATTCGTTGTACTCGGGGCGTTGCAGGCCGCGCGGATTCCGCCGGTACAGCTCCCAATGCTGCCCATACTGCTGGGCATCGAGCAACGTCTGACGAATGTGCGCGAACACGCCCATGAGCGAGCCGGGGAATCGCCCCCCCAGGCCGCCTCCCATCGGCGTGAAGCCGATGTGCACGGCGACGGGCGACTTCACCACAGCGCGCTGTGGGGTATCGCCGGCTGTGTTGATGAGCGCGCTCTGGCCGATGAAGATCCCGCGGGATGGGATGACGAGCGCATTTGTGATCCCCGCGCTGCGCACGCTCTCGAACCGTTGTCCGCCGATCTGAAGATGTCGAGCGGCCAGCCATTCCGGCTGCGTGTGCGGAGGAGATGGCGGTTGAGCCTGAGCTTGAGCCTGCGGTGCCGCCACCGGAGCCCCAGGGCGCGCTCCGGTCACCGGTGGCGCCGTCGGCAATCCCAGGTCCGTCTGCGTGTCGAAGAGCCCCGGATACACGGTCAGGCCGCTCCCTTCAATCACGCGCGCCTCGGGGGGAATGGGAACATTCTCCCCCACCGCCGTGATGATCCCGTCTCGAAAGACGACCGTGCCTTTCGGGATCACCGGCCCACTCACCGTCACAATGCGCGCATCCTTGATGGCATATACGGCCGGCGTTTGACCAAAGCCGGGCCTTCCGAACAGGAGCGCGCAGAGCAGCAGCGCGATCCCCCAGACGCTCCACGCGCCTTTGCTCCGAATGGACGAGGTCTCCCTCCGTGGGCTGATGCTTCGTCGCATAGTCTCCCTCTCCCGTGAATGTCCTCCCCACGCCATGCGCCCGTAATCTATCAGGACAGCGGCCCACTTGGCAATATCGAAGCCCCTTTTTCCGCTTGACCGTGCACGGGACGAGGGGTAGAATGCGGGCCGGTTTCAGTTGGTGAGACGAGTGGCGGTAAGGAGAAGTGTTATGACACGCACACCGAGACGCTATGTCCTGGTCGTGAGCGTTCTTCTCGGTCTGGTCCTCGCCTCCGGTTTCGGCGCCTGGAGCGCGACTTTGACATCGCAAGGGGCGACGGCACATCTCCTGGAGGAGACGCTCGACGATCGCTTGGCTCGTATTGCTGAACAGGTTCCGGGATTTGGTGGGCTCTTTCTGGACGAGGACGGGCGAATCGCCGTCTACCTGGTCCAGGGCGAGGTGACGACGCTCTCGAAGCGGGAGATCGGGGCGGCGATCGCGCGGGCGCTCGCATGGGACGAACCCCGACTTCGCACGGGCGCGATTCGGCTGCTCCCGGCGCGGTACAATTTTCTCCAGCTCAAGGAGTGGCATGATCAGCTCTCTCCTCAGGTGTTCGAGGTCGAGGGGGTGATGCTGACCGATATTGACGAGGCGCGGAATCGGCTGCGGATTGGAGTGGAGGACGAAGAGGCGGGCCGGCACGTTCTGGCAGTGCTCGCCGCCGCAGGCATTCCGCGCGAAGCGGTGGTGGTGGAGCGGGTCGACCCCATCCTCCCCATGGCGACGCTGCGGGAGAAAGTGCGGCCGCTTGTTGGCGGACTTCAGATCAACTTCCCTGGCTATCTGTGCACCTATGGGTTCAACGCTGTGCGTTCGGAAATTGCGGGGTTTGTGACGGCCTCGCACTGCACGGATGTGCAAGGCGGGGTCGAGAATACGCCCTATTGGCAGCCGCTGGAAGCCACGGATACGTTCATCGGGACGGAGATCGCCGATCCGCTCTATACCTGGCGGCTCAATTGCCCGCGGGGCCGGGTCTGTCGCTACAGCGACAGCGCGTTCGCGCGACTCGCCTCAGGTGTGAGCGCGAGCCTCGGCTATCTGGCTCGAACCGAGAGCCTGGGGTCGCTCGTCATCGCGGGGAACTTTCGGATCACGGCCGAGGCCACGCGGCGAGTCACCGGAGAGGTGCTCAACAAAGTCGGGCGCACGACCGGATGGTCTCAAGGTCCGATCACGCAGACGTGCGTGAACGTGGGCGTCGCCGGCACACGCATTGTGCTCCTCTGTCAGGATTTCGTCCAGGCGACCGTCGCGGCCGGCGACAGTGGTTCGCCCGTTTTCAAGATCGGCCCCAATAATGGGGACGTCACCCTCTATGGGCTGCTCTGGGGGGGGAATTCCTCCGGCACGAGCTTCGTCTACAGCCCGATCGGGAATATCCAGCGCAGTGATGAGCTGGGTTCGCTGCACACCTGCGCCACCGGAAGCTGTTGAGCCGCGCGAAGGCCGTGGCCTGAGAGGAGGCGGGATGCTTCTGCTGGCGCTCTTGATGGGAAGCCTCCAGGAGGCCAGCGCGAGGCCAAGCCCCGAAGCGCTCTCTGCGCGCATCGAAGTGAGGGAACAAACGGCTCGCGCGATCCTCTTGGAGCTGAGGGTCAGAAACGACAGCGGGCACCGCCTCACGCTCACTCTCGGTGGACGTCCGGCGTATAACGTCCTCGTGAAGCGCCCGGATGGGACGCTCGTCTGGGAATGGCAGCGAGGG
This sequence comes from bacterium, assembly GCA_041640655.1. Lineage (GTDB taxonomy): Bacteria > Acidobacteriota > Blastocatellia > HR10 > HR10 > HR10. The sequence goes on along the minus strand of JBEPZV010000031.1, from coordinate 564 downwards.
CAGATCGTGCAGCAAATCCTCGAATATCGGGGTCTCGATCCCGGAGAGGAGCTACGTTTCGAAGTGACTTGGAAGCTGGTGGATGCACGCGGCCGTCGTGTGCCTCCTGGAGAATATCTCGTGCACGGTGTCTTGAACCTTGAGCCCCCGGAGACACTCGTCACGGACCCGCTCCGCGTCCGCGTCGCTCCTGCCAGGAGAAAGCGCTCCGCGAAATGAGTTCGGCGAGCGCCATCTGCTGTGAGGAAAGCTCCGCTCCCGCGTTTGAATTGAAAGGCGACTCCTCGGCCCCAGCATTCGCGGGCGCTCCGGCGATCTGGGATTCACCCCGGAGCGAGGTCCGCTTCACCTGGAGTGACGACTACGGGGGAGAGGGGGGATGAGTCCTCGTCCTCCCGCCCTCTCCGATCCCGGTGTCGCCCTGCGCGCGATCGGTTCGTTCACGCCCGTTCTTTGGGCAGGACATCCATGATCCAGGTGATCGCGGCGAAGGCGCCAGACCATCCGATCGTCGTGATGGCCAGCAGCCCGACGTGGATCAGCTCTTCGGGAGCGATCCCGGCC
>JBEPZV010000030.1:0-33063 GCA_041640655.1 bacterium | reverse complement strand
GGGGATGATCCCGCGCGGGGAGTATGCTCTCCTCTACGCGGCGTTCGGGCAGCAGCTCGGACTCATCAGCTCGGACCTCTTTCAATTCACGGGATGGTACGTCTTCGCGATGACCCTTCTGGCGCCCGTCTTCATGAAGAACACCCGAGCGCTCTATCGCCTCCTGCACCGCTTTATTCCGAGACCGATCGCCTTCGCCGGCATGCTCATCTCGATCACGCTCCGACCGATGACGCTGTGGTCCGTGACGGCGAATTCCGGAGCGACGTCGCGCGCGCGATGCGGACCGGCTCGCTGGCTCCTGCTCTGGGGGGCGATCGCCCTGCTCTTGCTCGGCGCGCTCGCCGCGCGCTCGGTGATGGAGCGCGCGCTCCTTTCCGCGATCGGGGTGGTGGTGCTTGTGCACTTGTCGCGCGTCATGCAGCGCGCGCTCGAGCCGATTCGAGAGCACCTGGAGCTCTCGCGCTTGCCCACGCCCTGGGCCGACCCAGATCGGGTGATCGCCTATACGGCTCGCGTCGCGTCGAGCGTGCCGCTGGTCGCGTTGCTGATCGCCACTTGGTGGAAGGATCTCGGCGCCTGGACGCTCCTGGGGATCCCCCTCCTCGCGCTCATCCATATCGGATGGGCGTGGACGTGGTATCGCGCGTGGCATCGTCCGATCTCCACCGCTTCCGAATCGGCCGCCTCCAAGGAATGACTTGGGCGCGCGCGGAACTCGCTCTATACTGATGTGGGGCGATGGGATTGCTGAGGAGGGAACCCGAGCGGCCCATGAGCGCATCTCAAAGGTGGGAAAGGAGGAGAGCACAATGAAGGAATGGACACGGCGCATCCTCGCAGCGGCAGTGATGCTCGCGCTCAGCCTGGTGAGTCTGCCCGTCGAGAGCGCGAGAGCGAGCGCAGCGGTCCCGCAGGATCGGGCCGGGCCTCCGCCTTCCCTGGCGGAGATCGTCGAGAAACCGTATCTGGACGTCCTCGCGATCGCCGAGCAATATTCGTTCCGCCAGAATGAGATCGAAGCGTTCCGCAAGCAACTCGAGACGGAGAAGGAGCAGAAGCTCACCGTGCTCAAGCAGGAGATCGCGGCGCTCCGCCAGCAGATCGAGGCCGCGCGTCGGAAGCTCTCGGAGCTGAACCGGCGCTCCTCGCGCGATGACCCGCAAACCGCGAAAGAGCGGCGCGAGATCCACTGCCACATTCAGCGCCTCCGCAAGAAGCTCGTTGAGAAAGAAGCTCTCGAGCGAAAGACCGTCGAGGTCACGTACGAGAACAAGGAGGCGAAACTGGACCTGCTCACGCGCTGGCCTCCCGAGAAAAAACGCATCGAGGAAGAGATCAGGCTGGGACGCGCGCGGCAGCGGCCCTACGGCGATGTGGAGGACATCGGATTCCGCGAAGTCGGCAAGGGCCAGGAGAAGGACATCAAGATGGGCGAGGACGCGATTCGCGAATTGAAGGCGCTCGGGCTCATGCCGCCCGAATTCAAAGACGAGGAGATCGAGACCTACATTCGGAACCTGGCCGAGCACATCGCGCGGAACTCCGATTTGCGCGTCCCGGTGAAGACGCAGCTATTGCTGACGGATGAGGTGAACGCCTTCGCCCTGCCGGGCGGATTCCTCTTCATCAACACGGGACTGGTGCTCGAGGCGGAGACCGAGTCGGAATTGGCGGGCGTCATCGCCCACGAGATCGCGCACGCGGCCGCGCGCCACAGCGCGCGCCTGATGAAGCGCGCGACGATCGCTTCGATCCTCTACCAGGCGGCGCAGATCGCGGCCTACATCGCCACGGGCGGCGTGGTGAGCCTCCTCACGTACTATCTGCTCGAATACGGATTCGCGGGCTTGGGACTGGTCATCGAGCTGAAGCTGCTCGGCGTGAGCCGGGAGTTCGAGTTGGAGGCCGATCAGCTCGGCGCGCAATATCTCTGGAAGAGCGGCTACGACCCGCGCGCGTTCATCACCTTCTTCGACAAGATGGCGAGTAAGCACGGTTACGCGCGAGGGACGAGCTTCTTCCGCACGCATCCAGCCTTCGCCGACCGCATCATCCACAGCTTCCGGGAATTCGCCTTCTTGCCGCCGCGCGAGGACTACATCACCGACAGCGAGGAGTTCCACCGGATCAAAGAGCGCTTGCGCAAACTGTCTCAAGAGGCGATGGAGCAGCAGAAGGAGCAAGAGCGCAAGCGGCCGCGGTTGCGAAAAGAGGAGACCTGCCCCGAGGACGAGCCGCCGAAATCGCCCAGTCCGCCATCCGACTCGAACCGATCCTTCCTGGGCTGTCTCGCTCGGCGCACATGGGTGCAGGATGCCGATTCGCTCGCGGGGAGCAGGAGGGCGGAGCTTTTCGCCTGACGCGAGGAGTGAGATGCGCGCGATCCCGATGTCCGACATCCCACTGCCGCGCGATGCGCGCGCGGAGCGACCGAATGGGGAGGGGACCGTCCTCTTGAGGATCGGCGCTACGAGCTATCTGCTCTTCGATGGAGCGTGTGGCCTCTGCACGGCGTTCGCTCACTGGGCGCGGCGCCGCGATCGGCGCGGGAGATTCACCCTCCTCCCCTATCAAGCCGTCTCGGCCGAAGCGCTCGCGCGCGTCGGCCTCACTCCCGAACGGTGCGCCCAGCGCCTCTATGTCATCACTCGGCGCGGGCGCGTCTGGGGCGGCGTCTTCGGAATCAACGCGTTCTTCTTTCACCTCCTCCCCTGGCGATTCCTCGTGCTCGCGATCTACGCCCTGCCCCCGCTTCTTCTCCTGGAGATGGCCCTGTATGCGCTCGTGGCGAAATACCGTCACCGGCTCTCGCGATGGCTCGGCCTGAACGCGTGTCGCGCGCCATAGCGATGGCGTTTCAGAAGCGGACGAGCCCGAGGACCACAGAGACATAGCTGTAGAAGAACGCGACGATGTAGAGCCAGGCGACCAAGTCCAGGATGATGCCCGCTCGCAGCATATCGGCGATCGTCACGCGCCGCGTCGCGTAGACGAGCGCATTCGGCGGCGTCGCCACCGGGAGCATGAAGGCCATCGAGGCCGCGATCGTCGCCGGGAGGACGAGCGAGAGGGCATCGGCTCCCAACCCCGAAGCCATCGAGATCAGGATCGGCACCATCATCGAGGTGACCGCCGTATTCGAAGTCACTTCGGTGAGCAGCTCCATGAAGATCACCACCAGAAGGACGAGCACCACCGGAGCCGGCTTCCCAAAGAGCGTCACGAATTCCGAGGCGAGCACGCGCGCCAATCCTGTTTTGAACATGGCATCGGAGAGCGCGATCCCTCCGCCGAACAGCAGCAGCGTCCCCCAGTCCACGGAGCGGGAATCCTCCCAGTGCAGGACGAACCGGCGTGAGGACCAATCCACCGGCAGGAGGAACAGGAGGATCGCGGCGCCCAGAGCGATCACGTGCTCATCGAGCCCGGACCACCGGCGACCGAGCTCGGGAATGAGCGACCAGAAGGGGGTGGTCGTCCAGAGCGTCACGGCCAGGAGGAATCCCACGAGCGTCAGCTTCTCGCCTCGCCCCCACGGCCCCAATGCCGCGCGCTCCTCACGCAGGAGCGCGCCGACCTCCGCATCGAAGGTGACGTCACAGGGGAAGAGCGCGCGCAGCACGAGCCAGGCCAGCGGAACGCCCACGAGGACGAAGGGGACGCCGAAGCTCATCCACTCCAGGAAATGGAGTTGCGCGATGTTCTGCTGCCGGAGAATAGAGACGGCGATGCCATTGGGTGGCGTCCCGATGATCGTCCCCACACCGCCGATAGAAGCCGCATAGGCGATACCCAACAGCATCGCCCGCGCGTAGTTCGAGGACGCGCCACGCACGCGCGAGAGCACACCCAAACCGATCGGCAGCATCATGGCCGTCGTCGCCGTATTGGAGACCCACATGGAGATGAAGGCCGAGGCCCCCATCAGGCTGAGCAGGACCCGATCGGGACTCTTGGCCGCGCGTCCGCGCGTCAAGATCCAGAGGGCGATGCGCCGATCCACTCCCCATTTCTGCATGGCGCCCGCGATCAGGAATCCGGAGAGGAAGAGGAAGATCACGGGATTGGCATAATGAGCGAGCACGGTGCGGGCGTTCAGCTCCACCACCTGCCCCCCCTGAACGCCGACGACCTGAAAGACCGGAAGGATGAAGCCAGGGAGCAATGCGGTGACGGGGATGGGGACGGCTTCGGTCACCCACCAGATGACCATGAGCAGAAGCAGAGCGAGCGTCACCTTCATGCCGAAGGCGAGCTGCGCGACCTCCGGCGCCGTCGGAGATGCGGCGATGAGCGCCTCGGCTTCGCGCCAGAAGGCCGATGGCGTCGGCAGCAGGAGGATGAGAAGAAACACCAGGGGACCAGCGAAGAAGCCGATCCCCGAACGCGCGCGCTCGAACGCCGCCGCTCGCTCCGCGCTCACGCGCGCCATTGTAGGGAGGCGCGGCGTTGGCTGTCAAAGCATCGAAGGGGCCTCATCGCCCCTGGAATCGCGGCTCGCGCTTCTCGACGTAGGCCGTGAGCCCCTCTCGGGCGTCCTCGCTCTGGAAGAGGAGTTGCTGCAGCTCGCGCTCCAGAGCCAATCCATCGTGGAAGGACATCTCCCATCCGGATTGAACGGCGCGCTTGATATGGCCGACGGCGCGACTAGCCTTTCGCGGCGGGAGGAATTGGCGCGCGTAGTCCAGGACGTGCGCCATGAAGTTCTCGTTCGGGAAGATGTGATGGATGAGCCCGATCTCCAGAGCCTCCTCGTAGGTCAGCAGGCGCCCGGTGACCATCAGCTCCAGCGCGCGCGCCTTTCCCAGAAGGCGCGCCAATCGCTGCGTCCCCCCCGTGCCGGGTAAAACGCCGAGCGAGACCTCGGGCAGCCCGATCTTCCCACTATCCTTCCGCGCGATGCGCAGATCGCACGCCAGGGCGATCTCCAACCCCCCGCCCACCGTGTGCCCGTTCAGCGCGGCGATCACCAGCTTGGGCGTGTTCTCCAAACGGTTCAGCGTCTCGTTCGCATGCAGGCAGAAATAGTACTTGTACTGCGGCGTGACTTCGGCGAGCATGCGGATATTGGCGCCCGCGCAGAAGAACCGATCGCCCGCTCCGGTGACCACGAGCACGTGCACGCGGTCGTCAAACCGCGCCTGAAGGATGGCATCATCGAACTGCCGCATCATCTCGTAGGTGTAGGTGTTCGCCGGGGGATCGGAGAGCTCGATGATGGCGATGCCGTCCTCCACGCGATAGTCGACCAATCTCGTCTCCATACGCATCACTCCTCGCCTCGCAGATGTCACGGAGGTCCCTTCTGCTTGCGAGCCCTCCGCGCGACGGAAGGTGTGATCTTATCGAAGAGGGCGGAAGATGAGCAAGCCGCGGGCGCGAGGAGAATCAGAGCGTGGGAGGGGCAGGAGGCGGAGTCCACTCATCGCAGCGCATCTTCAGCCGCCCGTCGGGCCAGACGTTCGACGCGCCGTCGCTCGGCCGCCTCGGCGCGCCGGCGTTCCTCCTCGTCCACGAGAAGCAGAGGGGGAACAGGCGTCGGCCGCCCCGCCTCATCCAGGGCGACGTAGACGAGATAGGCCGTCGAGGTCACGCGACGCTCTCCGGTGAGCAGCGCCTCGGCCTCGACTTCGACTTCCACTTCCATCGAGGTGCGCCACACCTGCGTCAGGCGGGCCCGCACATGCACGAGATCGCCGACATGCACGGGCGCGCAGAATCGGATCGAATCCACGACGACCGTGACGACGGGCTTTCGCGCATGGCGCGAGGCGACGATCGCTCCCGCTTCGTCAATGAGCTTCATGATCCATCCGCCGTGGACATTCCCGAGAGTGTTCGCGTGCTCCGGCTGCATCATCTGGCTGAGGACGACCTGGCTCTCACTGACGCGCTTGCCCTCCATGCGCTCCTCTCCGCTGCGATCGAGGCTCACGCCTTGAGTCGCTGCTTGATGCGAATCGGTGTGGCGAAGAATTCGTACTGCTCGCGCAACCGATTCTCGATGTAGCGCTCATAGGCGGCCTCCAGCTTCTCGCGTCGCGAGTTGAGGAAGAGGACGAAGGTCGGCGGGTCCACGCCCGCCTGCGTGAGGTACTGCACGCGCACCCCCCGATGGCGTGTGGTCGCCCGCGCCTCGGCGACGAACTGCTGGAAGAAGCGGTTCAATTCGGCCGTCGGGATGCGCCGATGGCGCGCCTCGTGCGCCCGTACGGCCAGCTCCAAAACGCGCCTGACGTGCTGACCCGTGAGCGCTGAGATGAAGATGATCGGCGCGTAATCGAGGAACCGCAAGCGCATGCGGATGGCTTCCTCCATCCGCGCGGCCATCTGGGGATCCTGCGGGACCAGATCCCACTTATTGACGGCGATGATGAGCGACTTCCCCGCCTCATGCGCGAATCCCGCGATACGCGCATCCAGCGCCGTCGGTCCCTCGGTCGCATCAATCAGGAGCACGGCGACATCCGCCCGCTCGATGTGACGCTCGGCCATGAGCACGGCGATGCGCTCGGTCTGTTCCAGCACGCGCGATCTCCGGCGAATGCCGGCAGTATCAATGAGGCGGAAGCGCATCCCCTCGAACTCCAACTCCGAGTCCACGGCGTCGCGCGTCGTGCCGGGGGTGGGCGCGACGATCACGCGCTCGGTGCCGAGCAGTCGATTCACAAGCGAGGACTTGCCGACGTTCGGCTTCCCGATGATGGCGAGACGAATCTCATCCGGGCGCGTCTCCACGGCTTCCGGAGCTGGGACGAGCTCAAGGATCGCGTCCAGCAACTCGCCGATGCCGTGCCCGTGTTCGGCCGAGATGAGAAAGACGCGCGCGAAGCCGAGGCGCCGAAAATCTTCCGCATGCGCCTCCCAGCGCGCGGCATCCACTTTGTTGACGATCAGGAAGATGGGCTTGCCGAAGCGGCGCAAGCGCCGCGCCAGGTCTTCATCGAGCGGCGTCACCCCCTCGCGCACATCCACCACGAAGAGGAGCAGATGCGCGCGCGCGATGGCCGCCTCGGCTTGGCGCACGATGCTGGCCGGAATGATCGCCGCCTCATCGGGGAGCAGCCCCCCCGTATCCACCAGCTCGAACTCGCGGCCGCGCCAGCGCACGCGCCCGTGAATCCGATCGCGCGTGATCCCCGGCTCATCCCCCACGATCGCCCGCCGCATGCCCACGAGGCGATTGAAGAGTGTGGATTTCCCGACATTGGGGCGTCCCAGGATGACGACGCTCGGACACGCGCTGAGTGTTTCACGCCCGGCTCCAGCGTCCTCCACCTGCTCGAAGACCCGCATGTCATCGGCCGACGGCTTCATCGCTGCTCCTGTGACGCGAGTTCTCGACGGAGCTGTTCGACGAGCGACCGGACCGCCGGTGCTGTCTCGCTCTGCGGGGCTAATCGCAGGTACGCCTCATACGCAGCGATGGCCTCAGGCAGACGATCGGCCGTGAGCAGGAGATTGCCGAGGAGGTAATAGAGGATAGGCTCCGTGTCCGCATTTTGCGCGATCGCCGTTCGCATGTGGGTGATGGCGGCTTCGGTCTCTCCGATCTCCTCCAAGGCGAGGGCCAAGCCGGCATGCGCTTCCGGAGAGAAACCGCCCGCGTGCCGAAGCGCCGCGCGATATTCGCGAATTGCCTCCTCATACAGGCCCTGAGCGCGGAGGATGTTCCCCAAGAGCGTGTGCGCTTCGGGCAACGGGGCTCGACTCTCGGCAAGAGCCCGTCGGACCTGTCGCAACGCGTCCTCGTGCTCTTCGAGCGCCAGCAGCGCGCGCGCCAGTCCCAGCCGCGCGCGGGGGAACCTCCCTCCTCTCAACGCGATCGCCCGCCGATATTCGGCGACAGCGCGCGCGAAGAGCTTCTGCTCGCGCCACGCATCGCCTTGCTGACGATGGCGCTCGGCGCGATCCCGCAGCGGCGGGAGCGAGAGCACAAGCCGTCGTGCGACCCCAGGCCGAAGGTGCACGCGCCTCTCGACCTCCTGACGCCCGAGCTTGCTCACCCGCAGCCTGTACGTTCCGGGCTCCACCGTGAGCGCCAATATCCCATGCGCTTCAGTCGTCCCCCGGCGCACGCCGTTGAGGAAGACGACAGCTTCCGGCAGCGTGGAGATCACCAGCCGCGCCTGGGCGCGCGGATTCTCCGAAGGCGCGCGCGCGGGCTGCCCCTCTCCCCCTCTGGGCAAGAGGAGCGCCGAGAACACAAAACCGAGGACATGCGAACGAATCATCACCGCTCAGGATGCGCCGTAGATTCGGCGATAATGCGCCACGTTGCGGAGCACGCTCTTGACATACTGGCGCGTCTCCGTGATCGGAATGCTCTCGATCCACTCATCCATCTCCTCGGTGGGAAGCTCCGTGAGCCATCGCGCGACGCGCGCGGGTCCGGCATTGTAGGCCGCCAGGGCGTACTCGATCCGCCCGAACCGCCGGAGCTGTTCGGCGAAGTATGCCGTTCCCAAGCGAATGTTCAAGACCGGATCGTACAACCGCTCCGGAGAGAGGCGCCGCAGGCCGTATCGCCGCGCGACCAATCGTCCCGTCGAAGGGATCAGTTGCATCAGCCCGCGCGCGTTGGCGACCGAACGCGCGCGCGGATGGAATCCCGATTCCTGACGGATCAACCCGGCGATCACATACGGGTCCAGGCCCTGCGCGCGCGCATTCCGCCGAATCACCTCCCAATGGGTGAGAGGGAAGAGCAAGCGGAAGACCTCCTCCGACACTTCATCGCCGCGATAGGCGGCATATTCGGGATGCGCCTGCCGCAAGGCGTTGATGGCCGCCAGAGGATCACCGCGATCTCGCCAGAGGCGAGCCAGTTCCAGGGCCACGCGCGGGGATGTGGGCGCCTCCTGTTGAGCAGCGGTGAGTTCGCCAAGCGCCAGCTCATCCAGTCGAATCACGCGCAGCTCGACGGCCTTCTCCACGCGTTCGAGCGTCGTCGGTCCGGCCGTCTCCTCCGGGGCGCGAATGGGACGCAGGTTCGTCACCGCTTGATCAAAGAGCGGATCGTTCGCGGCCACCTCCCCCTGCCGCCGCGCCGGTCGCGACGCCACGGGCGCGACGCCACGGGCGCTTAAGCGTTCCGCGCGCTGCCGCGCCAATTGTCCGTAATAGGCATCGCGGTATCGCTGGACGATCTTCTCGTAGAGAAGCGCCGCACGGGCGCTCTGTCCCCGCTTCTCCTCGGCGCGCGCCGCCCAGTATGCGGCTTGAGCGACGACCTCGGCGTGGGGATGTCGCGCGACGATCCGAAGCAGCGTCGTCACCGCTCGCTCGTATGCCCGCCGACGATAGGCATCCCATCCGATCGCCCAGAGCGCTTCCGGGGCGAATTCGGAATCGGGATGCAGGCGAACGAGGTGCTCGAACGCCTCCAGCGCGGCCTCGCGCTCTCCGTTTCTCAAGTGAAATTGGGCGCGCGAGAAGAGGACACGAGCCGCCCAAGGACTGGAGGGATAGCGCCTGACCAGGTGCTGACTGGTCTCCAGGAACTGGGCGGCGCGTCCGAGCCGCCGATAGCCTTCGGCCAGATGATAGAGCGCCTCCGCCTGCAGCTCTGCCGAGGCGCGATCGCTCACGCGCAGGAGCGTGGCGATCGCCTCTCCCACAGCTCCGCTGCGCAAGAGGCTGATGCCGAAGCGAAGCATCACCGCATCGTCGCGCGCCGCCTCGGGGAAGGCGGCAAGCAGCGCTCGATAGGCCCGCGCCGCCTCTTCAAAGGCCCCGGACGCGTAGAGCCGATCAGCGCGCCCGCGCACACGCTCCAGCGGGTAGCGCGCCACCTCATCCACGGCCACACCCAATCGCAGCAACTGCGCGCGCGCGCGCGCACTGGCGCGCACAGGCGGCAGATCGAAGTGAATGCGCTCGTAGAGCGCGATCGCGCGCTCTCGTTGACCGAGCTGCTCATACCCCTCGGCCTGCACAAGCAGCGCCTCGACATCTCCGGCGTCCGCCAAAGGCGTCAGATACTGGATCGCCGCGCGCGCATCCCGGCGATTGAGCGCCGAACGCGCCGCCTCCAGCACCGCCGAGCGCGCATGGATCGAATTCGGATAAGAATGCCAGAGCTTCATCCACTGCGCCTCGGCCTCCGTCGCGCGGCCGAGAGCCAGAAGACTCTTGGCCAAGTAGAAGAGCGCGTAATCCCCGAGCCGCGTTCGGGTCGGAATGAGCGGATCTCGAAGGAGGTCCACCGCCGCAGCGTATTCCAGATTCGCGTACTTCCGATACCCCCGCAGCAGTCGCGCCAGCGCCGCCGCCTTCGTGTTCGGATGCCGCCGCTCTACGGATTGCAGCTCGGCGTCCGAGGGTTCCCTCCCGCGCGAGCAGAGCGCCTGAAGCTCCGCCATGCCCCGCGTCGTGTCTCCGGTCGGTTGCCCGACGAACTGCCACCAAACGGAAGCGCCCCCGTGAGATGGGACCGGAAATATCCCCACCAGCGCGACGATCCCGCTGATCATCAGCACCCACCCGCGATGTCGCCCGATGCGGGTCATCCGCTTCTCCGCTCGCATACTCATGACATACAATACCAATGGCCGAACGAATGGGTCAAACAGGTCGGAAGAGGTATGCCGGACTTCTGGACGCTCAGCCACCGGGATATTGAGTGGTACGCTGGCAGCGATGCCATCCTGGAACGCGGGCGGAGCTACTATCGCGGCGGCCGCGTCCGCGAGCTGCAGCTTGTGGCCGAGGATCGGTTGCAGGCGCGCGTCCGCGGCCAGCAGGAGCGCGCGTACCGCGTGGAGATATGGATCGAAGACCAGGAGCTGTATTCGCACTGCTCGTGCCCATATGGCTGGGGCGTCTGCAAACACGTGGTGGCCGCCCTCTTCGCGTGGCTCGATCGGCGCGAAGAGATCGGCCCAGGCAGGCCCATGGGGGATCGCGCCGCCTCTTTGGCCATGTGGCTGGAGACGGTCCCGGCCGACATCCTCCGCGACGTGCTCTGTGACGAGAGCCGAACCAACAGCGCGGTCGAAGAGGCGCTTCACCGATGGAAAGAGGCGCTGCGCCCGGAGCATCTCCCCGCGCGCATCGCGCACCTGTTTCGCGGCATGCTGCGGGCTTCCCAAGAAGGCCTTCGGCGTAACCAAGAGCGCATCGCGCATCTGCTCGTATGGGCGAAGACCTTTGAGCCCACCCCTGCGGCTGCGATCGCGCGCGAGACGCTCCAGCGCGCGCTCGAGGTGCGTCGGCATCGGCCGGACGCGGAGCTGACGCCCATTATCGCGCACGCGCTCGAACTCATCGAGCACCACGCCGAGGCCTTCGGACGCGATCCGAAACTCGCGACATCCTTCGTGCGCGCTCTGACCGAACTGTTCCTCATGGCGCGCGTCCCTGCGCGCGCGCTCCTTGAGCCGGCGCTGCTGAAGTTGACCGAACGCTGGGGCCGACGCGCGGAGGCCATCACCGTCTTGCAGGAGCAATGGCTCGGGTCGGATACCGGCGCGTATGCCCTGCTCGCCCGGCTCTGCCGCCTCGAAGGTCGAATCGAAGAGTACGAGGCCGCCCGGCATAAGAGCCTGGTCTCCGAAGAGGATTACGTGGAGCTGTTCGATCATTACTTGGCGACGAACTACCCGGATCGGGCTATGCGCGTGGGGGAACAAGGGATCAAGGCGCTCGGCGCGAAAGCGCCGCGATTGCGCGAGCGCTTGGCCGCGCTCTATCAGGAATGGGGCGAGACGGCGAGAGCAAAGCGCCTGCTGAAACGAACGTGACGCCAATGCCTTCAACGACGCCAGAGAGACGGATCGTGCTCCTCCTCATCCTCGTGACGACGGCGGCGTTCTCCCTCTATACCTTGAGGGACGAGTCCTGGCGCGTCCGCCTTGGAGCGCTCCTCGCGTTCGCGCTCTTTTTCTGGCCCATGCTCCTGCTGGGCCTCGCGGACGTGCGGGAGCGGCTCACGGCCTTCCTCCACGTGGGCGATGCGATCCGCCGCGCGCGCGTCTTCGGCCTCGCGCTCGCCCTCACGACGCTTGTGGCGCTTGTGGCCTTCGGACTCGGCCAATTCCACTGGAGAAGTATAGGGGCGTGCGCAGCGTATCTCTCACTCCCCGCCCTCTCGCTCACGCTGCGGCGTCCGAATGCGGAGGGACTCACCTGGCAGGACGCGCTCGCCATTCTGGCCCTCTGGTTCCCCATCGAATTCGAGTGGCTGCCGCTGGCCGAAATCCCCCGACGACCGGGCATCGGCCTGGATAAGCTCATCGGCGTGACCTGGTTGCTCGTGCTCTTCCTCGCCGTGCGCCGCCTGGACATCGGATACACGTTCCTTCTCGGGCGAGAGGACGTGAGGCGCGCCCTCGTGTACTTCGCGCTCTTTGTGGTGTTCTTCGCCCTCCCACTGGCGATTCCGACCGGGTTCGCCGCCTCCTCGGTGAGGATGCGACCGCTTTCGGAAATCGGCGTCCTTCTGCTGGGCACGGCATTCTTGATCGCGCTCCCGGAAGAGCTGCTCTTCCGCGGCGTGATCCAAAATCTCCTCGTTCAGCGCTTCCGCGCGCATCCGCTCCGAGCGCTCGCGCTCGCTTCGCTCATCTTCGGCCTGGCTCACGCCAACAATCCCGATCAACCGGTCTGGGTGTACGTCGTGCTCGCGACCATCGCCGGATGGTTCTACGGGCTCGCTTACGCGCGGACGGGAAAGGTGACGATCGCAGCCCTTCTGCATTGGATGGTGAACAGCTACTGGGGCCTCTTCTTCCACAGGTGAATCATCGGAGCCTTCGCCCGGACGACGGCGCGACCGCATCTTCACCGGCCGAAGCGACCTGCTGGCGTGATGGCGCCGACGCACGCACGAAGGTGTAGAACTGCCGGAAGTAGCCATACATGGACCAGATCGAAGAGACGACGACGAGCCAGAGGACAGCGCGGCCCGCGCTGTAGAGCAAGATGCGCAGATCCTGCGCCGAGAGATGCCCGCTCTCGGAGAAACGTGCGAGCACGTGGACGAAAGCCGGGGCTTCCCAGAAGACGGGAACGGCATAGGGCGTCACCGGCGGTCCCCCCTCATCGGTCATGCTCAGGATGAGCAAGGCGACGGCGACGACCTCGGCGAGCATTTTGAACTTCCCCACCCGGGAGGGAACGATCACCAAACCCTCGTGCGCGGCCATGCTGCGCAAGCCCGTCACGGCGAATTCGCGCCCGATGATGATGACCACGGCCCAGGCCGGCGCGAGCCGATTGTCCACCAGCGCGATCAAGGCCGCCGAGATCAAGAGCTTGTCGGCCAGAGGATCGAGCAACATGCCCAGCGGAGAGACCTGACGGCGGCGGCGCGCCAAAAATCCATCCAACCAATCCGTGAGGGCCGCCACCAGAAAGATGGCCACGCCCAACAACCGCTGCGAGACGCCGAACCAGGCCTCCGAGACGCGCGTGAGCAAAACGACGACCAGCAGCGGGACGATGAAGATTCTGAGCAATGTCACCGCATTCGGCGCGTTCAACACATCCCCCTTCGCGCGAGTTCCCTGCGGGATACTACGCTTTCGGTCCGCTCCTTGTCAAGCATCCGCCCCGCCCGCGCCAACGGCCTCAAAGGGGTGACTGTCCCTCCTGCACGAGAGAGCAGGAGATGTGATGCCCCCCACGTCCGAACCCACGAGAACTCATGCTGCCGAACGAGGCAAGCGACTTCCTCACATGAGCGGCGCCGAGTGTGGAGAGCGGGGATCGGATGCAGCGCGGACGGCCTCGCCAAGCTGTGTGAAGAGCAGAACGAGTCCCCAAATGGCGAATCCCGGAGCGAGGAGCCATGGATGCGCGTAGAGCACAGAGAGATCCCGCGCGGCTGTCAACATATTCCCCCAACTCGGCTCGGGTTCTGGAACGCCGAGTCCGAGGAAGGAGAGCGCGGTTTCTCCTAAGAGGAAGCTGGGGAGCATGACCGTCGCTTGAATGAGCGCGGGCGTGAGCGCATTCGGTAGGAGATGACGTCGCAAGATCCACCCCGGACCAGCTCCCAGAGCGAGCGCGCTCAGGACAAAGTCCTGCGTCTTCAACGAGAGCACGCATCCGCGAGTGATACGGGCGACTGCCGCCCAACTCACGAGCACAAAGAGGGCCACCAACGTGAAGAGACTCATCTCGACCGAGAGTTGCAGTGGGAGGGCCGCGCGCCAGGCCAAGAGCAGGAAGAGAATGGGGACGGATTCCACCAGCTCAGCGATGCGCATCAGCGCGGCGTCTCCAATCCCACCGTAGTATCCGGCCAGCCCCCCAAGCACGAATCCGACGAGGAAGGCTCCGGCCAGGCTCAACGAAGCGATCAAGAGCGCGGGGCGCGCGCCGTGAACGAGGCGGGAGAAAACGTCGCGCCCCAGCGGATCCGTGCCCAGCAGATAAAAGCGCGGAGGGCGTTCCCGATCCCCTCGATCGAAGAGACCTGCCCGGCGCGCCGAAGGAGCAGAGCGGACCCCGAAGAGATGCCACGAGGTCCTCACGCCGAGGAAAAGCGGGGCTTGCTCCCCGCGAACGAAGAACACCAGCTCATAGCGGCGCGATCGGTCTTCTTCGTATCGCCAGCGCGCCCGATCCACAATGCGCCAGGGATGAAAGAAGGGGCGCAGATGGAGACGCCCCTCGGCATCACGAAAGCGCAACCGATGTGGTGGCATCTTCACGGCTTCTCGATCCTGAGTCCGGGGATCATACGGAGCGATAAATCCGGCCAAAAGCGCCAGCAGAGAAACGCCCAGAGCAGCCACCAACAGTCGGCGTGCCCGCGGATGGGCCCATATCCGACGGAAGCCTGATGCAGAAGCCATCAGCTCATACCTCACTGCGAGCGCGCGGATCGTTCAGCATGAGGAGCACATCGGCGATGACATTTCCGAATATCAACGCGGCTCCACTCGCGAGAACAGCGGCCATGAGGACATCCGGATCTCGGGCCAATGCCGCCTCGACGGCGAGCTGTCCGAGTCCGGGCCAGGCCAGGACCGTTTCGACGACCGCGGAGCCGCTCAAGAGGCTCCCAATGGAGTAACCGAGGAGCACGATCATGGGAGCGAGCGCCGGACGCAGCGCGTGCCGCCACAGGAGGACCCACGGCGGAAGTCCCTTGGCGCGAGCGGTGCGGACGAAATCCGCCTGCAGAACCTCCACGAGCGCGCCCCGAAGGTGGGTGGAGATCACAGCCAGAGGGTGCACGCTGAGCACCAGCGCCGGGAGCACCAGATGATGGATCACGTCCAGGATCCGCGGGACAGCGGGCGCCGTTTCGATCCCCGGGGAGTGAAGGCCCCCTAAGGGGAACCATCCTGTCACCATCGCAAAGAGGAGCGCGACTAAGGCCAGGAAGAATCGGGGCGTCGTGAACGCCGCCGCCATGAGCACCGCGTGGAGTCGATCAACCCAGGTGTGGGCTCGAAGAGCGGCGACGATCCCCAGCGGAAGGCCGACTCCCCACGCGATCACGCTCGCCGCGATGGTGAGCAAGAGCGTCACCCCCAGACGCGCACCGATCACCTCCGAGACCGGCATCTGGTACGCGATCGAATACCCGAGGTGCCCCCTCGCGACCTGAGCGAGCCATCGTCCGTATCGAACCAGGACAGGCTGATCCCACCCCCACTGCCGGCGCCACGCCTCGCGCACTTCCGGAGAGAGGGAGAGACGCCCTTCCATTTGGGCGAGCGGATCCCCCGGGGTGAGGGCCAGCGCCAGAAAAGTCACGAAAGAGAGAGCGCTCAACAACCCGATCGCCTGGATGCTGCGCCGCAACATAAGAATCCACATGATCGTTCGCCTCCTTGAAAGCGCGCGATCTCGCCGTATAATGCTACTGTGCAAAGCTAGCACGAGACAAAGATGAACAGCGCGAGGATCACTCGACTGGGGATCCTGCTGCTTGTGAGCGTGACGGCTTCCTGCCATCGCGCTCCTTCTCCACCATCCTCGGGGGGATCGGGGGGGCGTTTGGTAGTCGCCCAGGCCGCAGGGCCGAAGACGTTCAATCCGCTCTTCGCGGACGATCAAGAGAGCTTGAGCATTCTCAGTTGCCTGATGGCTCCGCTGATTCGGATCAACCGGCAGACAGGCCAGCCGGAACTCGAACTGGCCGAATCGCTCAGCTACTCAAAGGATCGAACGCAACTGATCCTCCGACTCCGGCACGGACTCGCCTTCTCCGATGGGCATCCACTCACAGCCGACGACGTCCTCTTCACGTTCGAGGTCATTTATGACCCGAACGTGCCGAACGCTCTGGCCGACCTATTGAAAATTGGAGGGCGGAAGATCGCGATCCATCGCGAGGATGAGCTCACGCTCACATTCACACTCCCTTATGCCTATGCCCCGATAGAGCGCGTGTTTGACGCGGTCTTCATCCTGCCCCGACATCGCCTGGAGCGGCCGTACCGAGAGGGGCGCTTCCGTTCAGTGTGGGGACTCTCCACACCGGCATCGGAAATCGTCGGTGCTGGCCCCTTCATGTTGAAAGAGTATGTGCCCGGACAACGGACCGTCCTCGTGCGCAATCCCTACTACTGGAAGCGCGATGCGCAGAAGCGACGGCTCCCTTACTTGGATGAACTCCTCTTCCTGATCGTGCCCGATCGGAACACCCGATTCCTGAAGTTCCAGCAAGGGGAGCTGGATCTTCTGGCTCCGATCACGCCGGAGGAAGCCGCGCGATTGCAGCCTCAGATGGAGGCGCGCGCTGTTCGTGTGCATGATCTCGGTCCGAGCCTCATCTCCGAAGTCCTGTGGTTCAACCTGAACCCGCAAGCGCCGCGCATCCCCCCGTGGAAGCGGGCGTGGTTTCAAGACGTGCGATTCCGCCAAGCGATCGCCTTCGCCATTGATCGTCAGGCCCTGGTCGAGGTCCTTTTCTCAGGAAAGGCGACTCCGGTGTGGGGACCGGTCCCCCCCTCAAGCCCCTGGTACAACCCGAGGGTGCGAACCTATCCGTATGATCCCACTCGCGCCCGCACTCTCCTGGCTGAGATGGGGCTGACCGACCGCGACGGTGATGGGCGACTGGAAGACCGACAGGGACGCCCAGTCTCCTTCACTATTGTGACGACTGCGGGAAATCCGATTCGCGAACGCCTCGGGTTGATGATCCAAGAGGATCTCAGGAAGGTGGGCCTTCACGTCCAGCTCGTACCTCTGGAAGCGAAATCTTTGTTCGCCCGCCTCGAACAAAGCTTCGACTATGAAGCCGGACTGCTGGGGCTCGCGCTCGGGGACACAGATCCCTCGGCTCTCAACAATGTCCTTCCCAGTTGGGGGACGAGCCACTGGTGGTATCCCCGGCAGAAGGCTCCGGCCACCGCATGGGAGCGACAGATCGACGACCTGATGGACGCACAGATGCGCACATTCGATCCCGCACGGCGAAAGGCGCTCTTCGATCGGGTGCAGGAGATTATGGCAGAGCACGTGCCGTTCATTTACTTGGTGGCTCGCGATCTGATCGTCGCGGCGAAGGCCCATGTGGAGAACCTCAAACCTGGCCTCATCCCCGATTTCCTCCTTTGGAACGTCGAGGAGTTGCGCATCCACCCTCTTGCCGCGCGCCGATGAGGCCGCGAGCGACAGACCAGACGCGCTGTCGCGGGAGGCCCCTGCGGCTCGTGCGCTCCCGCTCCAAACCCCGAGGGGATGCCGCCAACTGATGCTCTCGCCGCCGATATCCCAAGCAGGGGCGGACTCTGTGCGAAGCACAACTCTCGGAAGCGCGCCGCTCAAAAAGCGCGGTCCCTTTACAGAGCCCACTCGCGCGATGACCCGCTCATTTGCGCTGCCCTCGCAGGATGCTATACTGAGGCTCTCCGTCCAGAAGACGGGCACTCCGGATGGAGCACGACGCTATGGAACATGCACCGGATGCATACCGGCGTCTCACCGATAGAGACCTCATCGCCCTGTGCCTGCAGGGAGAGGAACAGGCGTGGATCGCGCTCCTGGAGCGATACGGACGCTTGATCTACTCCCTCGCGTGGAGAGCGGGGTTGCCCCCCGAGGACGTCGCCGATGTGTTCCAATCCGTCTGTGTGGTGATCTTGGAGAACCTCCACAAGCTCAAGGATGAAACGAGATTCCGCTCATGGGTGGCGACCATCACGATCCGACAGTGCGCTCGCGTGCAACGACGGCAACGTCCCGAGTGGATCAGTTTGGAGCAGGCGCGACAGGAACTCCTGCAGCAACCGGACGCCGCCCCTCTGCCGCTCGAAGAGATCGAGCGGCTGGAGCGCGAACAGCTCGTTCGACAAGCGTTGGAGGAGATCGGAGAACCCTGTCGTCGCCTGCTGATCCTTCTCTTTTACGAGAAGGAGCCGTATGCCGAGATCGCTCAAGAGCTCGGGCTCGCCGCCTCCAGTATCGGTCCCATGCGCGCGCGGTGCTTGAGGCGGTTCGTGAACGCCCTGAAGCGGCTGGGATTTTAGGCGGAGGTGCATCTTTTCGCCGCAAGGCGGCACATATAAAGAGGGAAGGAGAACATGACGGGGAGGAGAACATGGCGTGTCCGACCCTTGATGAGCTTCTCGATCTCCTGCAAGGCGAGCTGCCCGAGGACAAGAGAGGAGCAGTTCAGAGACATGTTGAGGCCGGATGCGTCCGTTGCCACCGGGAGATGAGCCGATTACGCGACCTTCTGGAGGTGATCACGAATCCGCGCCTTCTGGACCCTCCAGAATGGCTTTTTCGTCATGCCGTCGTCCTGTTTCGCCAGCGGCTGATGGATCCCTCACCCAGCCGGCTCTCGCGCATCCTGGCCTTCCTCGTTATAGATAATTTCGCCGAAAGCCGTCTGCTCGGACTTCGCCACATAGGTCCATCCTCGCGGCAGATGTTATATCGAGCCGGTGCCTACGAGATCGATCTGCTGATCGAGCGCTCGGAGACCACCCTCGGAGTGGACCTGTTGGGGCAAGTGCTCCCGTGTGGAGAGGGCATCCCCCCTTTCGGTGAGGCGATCGTCGAATTGTGGCGGGGGGATCAGCTGGTGAGCACGGCGAAGATCAATCCGATGGGAGAATTCGTCCTCGAGGGGATCCCCGAAGGCATCTACGACATGCGACTGCAGCGCGAAGGGGACGAGATTCGCATCACCGGGCTTCAAGCGCTGCTTCAAACAGAGGAAGGCTTGCCGTAGTTGCGAGGGTGACCTATGCGGACGCTGGAGCCTGTGACGGAGGACAAGAAGGCTTGGATCGAAGACGTGCTCGCGCGTCTGCGCGCGGGGGAAGAGATCGAGGATCTCCTCCCGCCTGAGCGATCAGTCCCCCTCTCGCTCATCCGACAACTCAAGGAGGAGGTCGCTCGCCTGATCCGCATGGAGATCTCGGCGGCCACGCGCGCCGCGGAAGCCACGCGCATCTTGGCGGCCGCGTGCGAAGATCCCACAGCGTCGGCGCTCGCCTTTCACGCATGCGCACTTGCCCGCCATTTCTCCGGGCGATATCAGGAAGCGCTCGACTGTTACGAGCGCGCGGAAGCGATCTATCGGCAATTGGGACGAGAGGTCGAAGCCGCGCGGATCGCTCGGGCGAAAGTGGACGTTCTGATGTACATGGGCGACTACGAGCGCGCGCTGGCGGTCGCGGCATGGGCCCGCGAGGTCTTCCGCCGACACGGGGAGTCGCTCCTGCTGGCTCAATTGGAAACGAACGTGGGGAACATCTACCACCGCCTCGATCGCTATCGGGAGGCGCTCCGGTTTTACGAATACGCGCGCGAGATCTTCCTTCAGCAGGGCGACGAACTGGGGCTCGCCCTCACGCATTTCAATAGCGCCAACCAGTACACCTCGCTCGGCGAATTCGAGCGCGCGCTCGCTTCTTACCAGGAGGCTCGGCGAATTTACGAGAAGTTGAGCTTCTCCAACATGGTGAATGAGGTGGACTATAGCCTCGCCTGGCTCGCTTTCCAGCGCGGGCGATTCCACGAGAGCCTCACACAATTCGCCGAGGTCAAAGTCCGCGCCCGAGGATCGGGCGACACGGTGCTGGCGGCGCTGTGTGATCTGGACATGGCCGAGATCTATCTCCATCTGAACGCCTACGAGGATGCGGGGGAGTCCGCTCGCTCGGCAGCCGAGGTGTTCGCACAGTTGAAGATGAACTATGAGCACGCGAAGGCCCAGATGTATCTGGGCCTCGCATCCGCCCACCGCCGCGATCTCTCGGCTGCCGCGCATTTTCTAGAAGAGGCGCGCCGAGGA
Source organism: bacterium (assembly GCA_041640655.1). Classification (GTDB taxonomy): domain Bacteria; phylum Acidobacteriota; class Blastocatellia; order HR10; family HR10; genus HR10. The sequence goes on along the minus strand of JBEPZV010000030.1, from coordinate 12,845 downwards.
TTCCGCGCCGAGGGCAATCTCGTCTGGTGCGCCCTCTCGAACCTCTATCTGAGCGAAGTGCTCATTGCTCAAAACCAGTGGGAAGCGGCTTGGCAGCTCAGCGTGGAAGCCCGAGCGCTCTTTCAGGAACAGGGGCTTGTGACGAAGGTCGCCTCCGCCGAACTGCAGATGGCCAGGATTCAACTCGTGAAAGGAGACGTGCAGGACGCTGAACGCTTCTGTCGCTTCGCTCTGAACCGTATCCGTGAGCGAGACGCGTTAGAGCTGAAACAGAAAGGATGGCACCTTCTCGGAGCGGTCCTCGAGCAGAAGGGAGACGAAGAGCGGGCATATCGCGCGTATCGGCGCGCGATTGCCCACCTGGAGGATTTGCGCAGCCACATTCGCGTGGATGAGTATCGGTGCACGTTCGTGAGCGACAAGCTCAGAGTGTATGAAGATCTGACGGCGCTTTGCCTGCGCGCCGGGACGCCGGAGAAGGTCGCGGAAGCCTTCGCTGTGGTCGAGGCAGCGAAGGCGCGAGCCCTGGCCGAGCTGCTGGCGGCCGAACAGCGCATCGAGAGTAAGCGACGAGAGCCGCACATCGAGAGGCTCCACCGAGAGTGGAATCGCGTGCGCGAGGAATTGAACTGGCTCTTCAATCGGCTTCAGGAACAGCAGCTCCACCCGACGCGCCGCCGAGCGCCCGCCGAGGAGGAGCTGCGGCGAGAGATCCGTCGGCGAGAGCGGCAGCTGAGGCGGCTGAGTCACCAGTTGCAAATGCATGATGCCGAATACGCGGATCTGCGCGTGACCTCTCCTGTCTCCGCACCGCAGGTGCAAGAGGTCCTCCAGGAGGACGTCTTCCTGGAATACTTTCTCGCCCGAGGCAAGATCGGAGCCTTCATCCTCACCCGGGATGAGATCTCCGTCTTTCCGGAGATCGCCGAGGCCGACCGCGTTGCTCCCCTGCTGCGCCAATTGCGATTCGCTCTTCGGAAGTTCGCTCTCGGCGAGCGCTACGCGCAAGCCCATCTCACGGACATGTCCGTGCTCGTCAATCACTACCTCCGTGAATTGTATCAGGCGCTGATCGCGCCCCTCGAATCGGCCCTCGAAGGGGAGCGGGTGATCATCGCGCCTTCGGGCTTCCTTCATTATGTCCCCTTCCATGCGCTCCAGAATGGGCGGGAGTATCTCGCGGACCAACGAGAGGTCTCTTATTGTCCGAGCGCCAGCATCTATCGGCTCTGCGTGCAAAAAGCTCAGATGCGGCCGCGCGAAGGACCGGCCGTGATCGTCGGCGTGTGGGACGAGGCGACCCCCTTCGTTCGGGAAGAGGTCGCCGAGCTCGCCTCGATCTGGACGGATGCCCTTCTCCTCACCGGAGAAGCCGCCACGTTGGAGAATTTCCGACGCGCGGCGCCATCGGGCCGCGTCCTGCATTTGGCCTCCCATGGCCTCTTTCGACCGGACAATCCGCTCTTCTCGGCCTTGCGCTTGAAGGACGCGTGGCTGAACTTTTACGATATCTTCAACCTCACGCTGCGAGCCGAACTGGTGGTCTTGAGCGCGTGCGAGACCGGGATGAACGCCATCTTCCCCGGCGATGAGCTGTTCGGACTCATGCGCGGCTTCCTCTATGCAGGAGTTCCTTCTCTCCTGGCCAGCCTGTGGACAGTCAGCGACCGCTCGACGGCGACTTTCATGCGATACTTCTACGCAGGGTGGCAGCAGGGACTCAGCAAGCGCGCGGCCCTGCGGAACGCGCATCTGGCCGTGAGGGCGAGATACGAGCATCCCTATTATTGGGCGCCGTTCGTCTTGATCGGAGCGCCCTTCTAAGCCCGATGGGGGCCGGGCATGAATCCGATAGGAGGATGAGCGATGAGATACCACATCACGCGAGCGCGCCGTAGCGTTTGGATTCTCATCTGGTCTCTGTTCTGGAGCCTGAGTGGCTCGCACTCGCTCGTTTCCTTCGGACCCTCTGCGCGGGCCCAATCCAACCCCCTGTATCGCGAGGGAGAGGTCCTCTGCAAAGGGCGACCAGGACAGGACATCCAGACCGTAGTGCAACGCCTGGGACTCACGATCCTCGACCGTCTGGAGGCGAACACATTTCGGTTGGGCTTGCCTCCGCTTCTGGGAGTCCCACAAGCGCTCGCCCTCTTGAAGAGCGATCCCGCTGTGGAATGGGCAGAGCCGAATTTCCTTCTGCGGATCTTCCAGCTTGATCAGCGAAGTCAGGCGTTCGTGGATCAGCGAAGCCAGGCCTTCGTCGATGGCTATTCCCCATCAGATTATTTTGATCAATACGCCGCGCGACTGCTGCGTCTGAAGCAAGCGCAGACTATCACGCGAGGTGAGGGCATCACCGTGGCGGTGATTGATACAGGAATTGACCCCACGCATCCGGTTTTCACAAGGCTCACTGAAGGCTATGACTTTGTGGATCAAGACCGCACGCCCGTGGAACAGGGAGGTGGTCCGGCTTATGGTCATGGGACGATGGTCGCTGGTATTGTCGCGCTCGTCGCGCGAGAGGCAACGCTGATGCCCATGCGGGCGTTCACGTCAGATGGCGTGGGCACGGCTGCCGACGTCGTGAAGGCGATCCGGTTCGCCGCGATGCGAGGGGCTCAGGTGATCAACATGAGTTTTGGCCTCTCCACACCCTCGCGGGCGATCCGAGAGGCCTTGCAGTTCGCCGCGCAACAGGGGGTCACGCTCATCGCGTCGGCGGGGAACGACAATAGCAGCACACCACCATTCCCGGCGTCAGAAGAAGCGCTGGTATGGGCCGTAGCGGCGACGGATCCGCAGGATCGCAAGGCCGATTTCTCGAATTACGGAGCCTTCGTGGATCTGTGCGCGCCAGGCGTGAATATTTATAGCGCATATCCGGGAGGGCGGTACGCCTGGTGGAGCGGTACGTCCTTCTCTGCGCCTTTCGTCAGCGGGACCGTGGCCCTCGTGCTCTCCCTCGGGCGCGATCCCAGCCGGGTCCTGAACAGCGCCATCTATGTCGGTAGCGGACTCGGATACGGACGCATCGATGCGTTCGCAGCCCTCACTCAATGAGGATGCCGGTCGTGGGAGGGAGTGAGAGGATGAATGCCCATTCGCCGTCCGATGCCCGAGCCCTGCTTCATGAACCCCATGAGCGGATCCTCCGGCGAGCTGGCCGCCTTTTGGAACAAAACAAGCAACTGGTGGCCCTGAACGCGATCGCGACGGCTGTGAGCCAATCGCTCGACGTGAACCGAACGCTCCCTCTGGCTCTCGATCACATCCTGCGCTTGCTGGAGCTGGACGCGGGAATTATCCTGCTGAGGGACTTTCCCTCGGATGCTTTTCGCCTGCTGGCGCACCAGGGGCTGCAGGCGACAACGCTCGCCCCTCTTCAACATGTGGGGCCACAGGATGCTGTCCTCTCCCGTGTCCTGAGTCAGAGGACCTCCGTCATCGGCGAGCCCACGGAAGGAGTGATCGGTCGCCTCCTCCGGCGGGAGGGATTTCGCTTCCACGCGCTGATCCCCTTGAAGGCGAAGGGGAATATCCTGGGCGTCGTCGTCCTGGCGCATCGCCGCCCCCGCGAGTGGGATGCTGACGCGCACCAATTCCTGGATTCGGTGGGGAATATCATTGGCGTCGCCCTGGAGAACGCTTCCCTCTATCGTGAGGTCTCGAATCTGCTGGAGGCCACGCGAGAGCAGGCCGAGCGGCTGCACCATTCGGAGCAACAACTTCGGGCGATCATCGAGAGCGCGGCGGATGCTGTGGCGATCCTCCAGCAGGGACGCTTCCGCTACTGCAATACCTCCGGCTTGAAGATGCTCGGATACTCCGCGGAAGAGATCACCGCGCGGGATTTTCTGGATCTCGTGCGCGACGATTATCGGGAGCTGGTGCGAACACAATACCTCTCCCGCAAGCCGGGGGAGCCGAGCACACCTCAGGATGTGGTCCTGATCGGCAAAGATGGGCGCCACATCTTCGTCAACATCAATGCCTGCGCGATCGAATACGAAGGCCAGCCCTCCCTGTTGGTCATCGCGCGCGACGTCAGCGAGGCGAAGGCGCTTCGCGAGCAGATCCTCCAGTCGGAGAAGATGGCGGCGCTCGGACAGCTCATCTCCGGCGTCGCGCACGAATTGAACAATCCCCTGGCCATCATCATCGGATACAGCGAGTTGATGCGCGTTGAGCCGGACCTCCCCCCCGCTCTCGCCAGTGGCCTGAATGCCATCTCTGAGGCCGCGCTGCGGGCGCGGCGGATTGTGCAGAACCTGCTCACGTTCGCCCGACCGAAACAGCACGCGCGATCTCTGGTGAAGATCAATGATCTGATCGAGGGCACGCTGGCGCTTCGCGCCTATCACCTGCGAGTGAACAACATCGAGGTCATCAAAGAGTTCGACCCCACTCTCCCTCCGATCCCCGCCGATGGCTCCCAACTGCAGCAGGTCCTCCTCAACCTCATCATCAATGCGGAACAGGCGATGCTGGAAGCGCACGGGCGAGGACGCCTGACCATCCGCACGCAATGCCTTTCTCCCTCGGACTCTCGGGCGCACTCACGCCAAGGTTCAGAGAGCTGGATACGCATCGCGATCGCCGACGATGGGCCGGGAATCCCCGAAGCCATCATCCATCGCATCTTCGAGCCTTTCTTCACGACGAAGCCTGTCGGGCAGGGGACCGGATTGGGCCTCTCAATCTCTCACAGCATTGTTCAGGAACACGGAGGCCGGCTCTACGTTCACAGCCGACCGGGACAGGGAGCGACCTTCATCGTGGAGCTCCCGATTGACCAGGACGATGCAGGCCATGTGGAGCCAGCGCCAGCCCTCCCCCCACCCTCCTCCTCGGCACGATCCCTCCTTCTCGTAGAGGACGAGCCAGCTCTTCTGGACCTCATCAAGAAACTCGTGGAGGCGGAAGGACATCACACGGATACCGCGAGTGATGGGTTTCAAGCACTGGAGAAACTGCGGCATCGCACCTATGACCTGATCCTCTGCGATCTCAAGATGCCGGGTCTCAGCGGACAAGAGGTCTACGAAGAGATCGCCGAGAAGTGGCCGGAGATGCGCGAGCGCATGATCTTCCTCACTGGGGACCTTGTGGATCCGCGAACGCGCGCCTTTCTGGATCGGACCCAGAGGCCTGTGATCGAGAAGCCCTTTCAGGTTGAGGACCTGGTGCGAGTCCTCCGCGAGCATCTCGGCTGACGGGTGGGCTCACTGCTCCCGGTGATGTCAGCGATCGCGCGGGCTCACTGCGGCGGGCGCTCGAGGAGATAAGCGGAGTCTTCGACGCGGCTGCCGCGCGCATCGGTGACGGCGAATTGCGCCCCCTTGAAGATGGCGGCTCCGGCGTACTCGCCATTCTTGTTGAGGGCGTAGAAATTCACCTGATGCGCGGGCCGTCCGCCGTAGAGTTTGACGATGCGCCGCAGGGCGTCCAGGCACGCCTCCAGTGGACTCATACCACGCCGCATATTCTCCACGACCGTGTGAGCGCCGACGACGCGGATATTATCCTCGCCCCAACCGGTCGAGCCCGCCGCCCCGACGTCATTATCCACGTAGAGGCCGCACCCGATGATCGGGGAGTCGCCGACGCGCCCAGGGACTTTGAAGGCCAGGCCACTTGTGGTGGTCACGCCGGCCAGATCCCCCGCTTCGGTGATCGCCAGGCAATTGATCGTCCCCGTGAAGTGCGTCCCATCCAGAGTCTGAAGCGCCGAGCGCAACGCCCCGGGAAGCTGATGCTGCATCCAGTGATCCCGCTCGCTGCGCTCGCGTCGCCATTGGAGCCACACCTGGCGCGCGCGTTCCGTCAACAGATCTTGCTTCTGGAAGCCGAACGAGAGCGCGAACCGCAGCGCACCTTCGCCGACGAGCAAGATGTGATCGGTCTCCTCCATGACCAGACGCGCGACCCGAGAGGGATTCTTGATGTAGCGCAAGGCCGCGACGGCGCCACAGCGGCCCGTCGGTCCGTGCATGACTGAGGCGTCCAATTCGACCTCACCCTCTTCATTCGGCAAGCCGCCATACCCGACGCTCATATCGTTGGGATCATCCTCAACGATCGTGACGCCGGCGATCACCGCATCCAGGGGATCGCTCCCGGCGCGCATCAGCTCGAACGCCCGCGCCGTCGCGCGAATCCCGTTGTAATAGACCGTGCCGTCGGGCAAGGTGACGCGATTGGCGCTGGCGATCGCCAGCGGCCGATTCGGGGTTCGTGACTGCGCCCGCGCGGATCGCATCCGCGTGGAGACGAGGGCGGTCATTCCACTCAACACGAAATGGCGGCGCGTGAGTCTCGGCATCCGCTCACCTCCCTGGTTGGAAATGGCTTGCATCCGATTCGTTTTGCGATAAGATAAAGCCTATCAGGATACGGCAAGAGAGGGGATCAGGCAAGAGCATCGCGCGAATGACCGGACCGATGGAAGAGACCAAGCCGGATCGGCTGCTGGGACGCACGATCGCGGGCAAGTATCAAATCGAGGCGAAGATCGGACAAGGGGGGATGGGGAGCGTCTACCGCGCGCGGAACGTCGTGACGGGGAAGGTGGTCGCGCTCAAAGTCCTGCTGGAGGATCTGGCGGCCTATCCGAGCTTCGTCGAACGCTTCCTGCATGAGGCGCGCGCGGCGGCCCGCATCACGCACCCGCATGCGATCAACATTGTGGATTGCGGACGCGAGGACGACGTCGTCTACCTGCTCATGGAGTATCTGGAGGGGGAGACGCTCACCGAGGTGCTGAAGCGCGAAGGCCCCTTCTCGCCCGCGCGCGCGGCGCGCATCCTCACGCAAATTTGTTCGGCGCTGGCCGAAGCGCACGCTCAAGGGATCATCCATCGTGATCTCAAGCCGGACAACATCATCTTGCAGCAGGCGGCTGGGGAGAGGGATTACGTCAAGGTGCTCGACTTCGGCATCGCGAAGGTGGTGGATGAGCAGAAGCGGGATCGAGACCCCCTCTCGCGCCGTGTCTTCATCGGCACACCAGAATACGCCTCTCCCGAACAATGTCAGGCGAAGAGCCCGACGGCGCTCTCGGACATCTACAGCGTGGGCGTGATCCTGTATGAGATGCTGGCGGGACGTCCTCCCTTCGAGGGAGATCCGATGGAGGTCATGCTCAAGCATGTCCACGAGGAGCCGCCGCCGCTTCGAGCGCTGCGGCCGGATGTGAATCCGGAGATCGAGGCCGTCGTGCGGCGCGCGCTCAGCAAGGATCCGGCGGCCCGGCCGCAGAGCGCGTGGGAATTGGCGGAGGAGTTCGAGCGCGCGGTGCGCGCGAGCACGGGACGACGAACCGTGCGGCTTCCGTCGCGTCCGACCTCGGCCGAAGGAGTTCCGGTTCACCCCACGCGCCCTCAAGAGAGCGCGGCGCCCACCGCTCGTCTCATCCGCCCCCGATGGGGGGTAGTGCTGGCGAGCGCGCTCCTGCTGGTGGGCGCGAGCGGATTGGGATATCGGACCTATCGGTGGTTGACCAACTGGCCGCCTCTTCCGCCGCCGCCCGCCATCGCCGCTCCGCCCGCGCCGCGCTCGATTTACGATCCGCTCTCAGAAGCCTGGCGCTTGTTCGAGGAGGGGGATCGAGAGGGTGCCGCTCGACTGTTGCGGGAGATCATCGCCGGGAGTGCAGTGGGTAATGCGCGCGCGCATTATTTGCTGAGCCTCATTTATCTGGATCAGGGGGAGATCGCCGGGGCCAAGAGCGAAGTCCTGCGGGCGCTGGAACAAGCGGGCGGCGCGTTCCCGGAAGCGCAGCTTCAGCTCGGACGCGTGTTGTGGGAGGAGGGGGATGCCGAGGGCGCCGAGCGTGCCTTTCGAGCGGCTCTCGAACAAAGTCGCGGCCGCTTGATCGCCGCCGCCACGGCTCTCGGCGAGCTGTATCTGCGTCAGGGGCGGCGCGAGGAAGCCGAGCGCGTGCTCGGCGAGGCGCTCGAGCGGGCGGGGGAGAATCCCGAGGATCTGCTTGAAGTCGGGCGCATCCTCCTTCTGCAAAAGCAGTATGAGCTGGCCGTGCGGGAACTCCGGCGGGCGATTCGATTGAAGAACGGCCTCTTTCCAGAAGCCTATCTCGTGCTCGGGCGCGTGCTCCTGGAGCGGGGGGAAGCCCCGATGGCCATCGAGGTGCTCTCGACAGCGCTCGCCAAGCGTGGGGGGAATGACCCGACCGCCCGTCACGTGCTGGGGCGCGCGCTCTATCGCGTGCGCGACTATGAGCGGGCGCTCGCCGAACTACGCGCGGCTCTCCTCTTGCGCGGGGGAAATTTCCCGGAGGCTCGATACGACCTGGCCCTGGTCCTCGCCGATCCCGCCGTCGGACGCTATGAGGAGGCGGAAGAGCAGCTACGCCTGGCGCTCGAGCAGCGGCGCGATCAGTTCCCGGAGGCTCTGGAGGCGCTCGCCGAGCTCTACGCACTGCGCCTCGGTCGTCTGGAAGATGCGCGCCGCCTGTGGCAGCAGGCGCTCTCCCGGAGCGATGGAGGTGCGTGGCTTGATCGAACGCGCGATGCTCTTCTGCTTCACGCTCAGGGAGAACCCATCCCACGCCTGCTCCGAGCGGACATCCCCCCTCGGCTCACCTTCGAGCTGGCGCTCGCTCCGCCCTCGACCGAACGGCACTGTGTCCTCCTCTTCCGATCAGGGGATGTAGCGCTCGGCTTTCGGCTCGAGCGCGCGCGCGAATTCTCCGCCTGGAGCGTTCGCCCCGTTCGCCTCATCGGCGCGCGAGAGGATGTGCTGGAGCCGCTCAATGATCCGCCGGATCCGGCCACTCCCTGGACGCTCACGCTCGTGGCGGATCGAAACGAAGTGGCGCTGGCGCTCAACGGTCGAGAGGTCGTCCGGGCGAAGCGAACGGGAGCACCCACGAGCGCTCCGCTTCTCGTCTGGCTTCGTGGCAGTCGAGCCGTGCTCTTCCACTTTCGGGAATAAAACCCGGAGCGCCAGGAGGGGGATCATGACGGGTTATCTCGCTCAGCACTATCTCGACCAGGCGCAGCACCATTATCAGCGGGGGGAGCTGGAGGCGGCGATCACGGCCCTTCGCGCGGCGATCAAGCAGCAGCAAGGTCGGTTCCCCAAAGCCTATTTCCTACTGGGCCGAGCCCTTTATGACGCCGGGGATGTGGAGCGAGCGATCGCCGCGTTTCGAACGGCCATTGAGCAACAGCCGCAGTATCCGGAAGCGCACTATTATTTGGGGATGGCGCTGGCTCGGCGCGGCGAGCTCGAAGAGGCCATCGCGGCCTATGAGCGTGCCATTGAACAAACGGGTGGGAACCATCCCGGCGCTTATCACAATCTCGGGCTGGCGCTCCTCGGTAAAGGGGAGGTCGAGCGAGCGATCGAAGCCTTTCGGCAGGCGATCGCGCAACGCGGCGGCATCTTCCCGCGCGCCCATTTTCACCTGGGGTTCGCGCTGGCGCACACCGGACGCATCGAGGAGGCGATCGCGGCCTATCGCACGGCCATCGAGCAGTCCGGGGGGCACAGTCCGGACATCCATTTTCAGCTCGGTTGGCTCCTGATGGGGAAAGGCGATCTGGAAGAAGCGATCGAGGCCTTTCGCACGGCGATCGCACAACGCGGGGGTGTGTATCCCGAAGCGCAGTACGAGCTGGGGAGAGCATTGCTGGCGCGAGGGCGCCTGGAGGAAGCGATCGCCACCTTCCGCGCGCTGCTTCAGGTGCATCCGAATCATCCGGAGGCCTATTTCAATCTCGGGCGCGCGTATTTGCGGCAGGGGGATCTAGAGGCCGCGCGTGAAGCCCTGGAGACAGCCATTCGCCAACGCGGGGGGAACTTCGCCGCGGCGCATCACCAACTCGGACTGCTGCTCGCGCAGCAAGGGGCTGTCGAGCAAGCCGCCGCCGCATATCATCGCGCCATCGAACAGAATCCCTTCTTCCCCAGGGCGTATTACGATCTCGGCCGCCTGTATGCGACGCAGGGCGCGCATGAGGAGGCGATCGCGGCTCTCAGCCGCGCCGTGGAACAGCGACAGGGGCACTTTCCCGAAGCGGAGCTGGAGCTGGCGCGGGCGCTCGCCAGCGCCGGACGTTTGGAAGAGGCTATCGCGCATCTTGAGCACGTGATCGCCCAAGGATATGAGGTGGCTGAGAGCTGGTACGAGCTCGGGCACCTCTTCTTCCTCCGAAAGGACCTGGACCGAGCGGCTGCAGCTTTTCGCCAAGCGCTGGAGGCGGCCGGGGGGACATTCCCGCGCGCGCAGTATAACCTCGGGCGCGTACTGCACGAGAAAGGCGAGCTGCAGGCGGCGGCCGACGCCTTCCGTCAAGCGATCGCCGAACATCCGCACTTTCCCAACGCGCATTTCAATTTGGCCCGCACGCTCCTGGAGCTTGGAGAGTTGGAGGCGGCCCATGAGGCGATTCGGACGGCCATCGAGCAACGCGAGCGTCACTTCCCGGAGGCATACTATTTGCTGGGGCGCATCGCGTATAGCCGCGGTGATCTGGCCGAAGCCATCGACGCGTACCAGACGGCGATCCATCAGCGCCAGGAGCCGTATCCGGAAGCATGGCGCGATTTGGGGCTCGCGCTCCTCGCGCAGGGGAAGTTGGAGGAGGCCATCGAGGCCTATCGGTGCGCGATCGCGGCGTGCCCGACACCGTGGCCGGAAGCGTACCTGGAACTCGGACGCGCGCTTCAACAAAAAGGAATGGACGCGCTTCCGGAAGCCATCGAGGCCTTCCGCCAGGCCGTGCGCGCGCGGAGCGATTTCCCCGAGGCGCACTATCATCTGGGGCGCGCCCTGCTTGATGCTGGAGAGTGGGAAGACGCGATCCAGAGTCTGCGCCTGGCGATTGAAGGGCAGCCGGAGTTCCCCGAGGCGTACGATCACCTGGGGCGCGCGCTGCTGCACGTCGGGCGCGTGGAGGATGCCATCGAGGCCTATCGGCAGGCGCTCGCGCTCCGCCCCGACTTCGTGCACGCGCATCACGGCCTGGGCGTCGCGCTCTATCTGAATGGCGAGCTGGACGAGGCGATCCGCGCTCTGGAGCGCGCCCTCCAGCTCAAGCCCGATCTCTCGCGCGCGCATCATGATCTGGGAGTGGCGCTTCTGGATCGGGGCGAGATCGAGCGCGCCATCGTCGCCTTCCAGGCGGCGATTCAAACGGCGGGACGCCCATACCCGGAGGGGTATTACGATCTCGGCAACGCTTACTTCGCGCGCGGAGACCTGGAGCAGGCGATCGCCGCCTATCGCACAGCCATCGAGCACAAGCCCGATTTCGGTCAAGCGCACTATCGGCTCGGCCTCGCCCTCTGGGAACGCGGGGAAGTGGCCGAAGCGCGCGCCGCCTTTCACCGCGCGATCGAAGTCGAGCCCCATGCGTTCCCTCTGGCGTACTACAGCCTGGGCGTCATGCTCCTCGAGCAAGGAGAGCTGGATGCGGCTCTGGAAGCGCTCCATCAGGCGATCGCGCAGTGCGAGCTGTTCCCCCTGGCGTACTACAGTCTGGGGAACGTCTTCCTCGCTCAAGGGCGAATCGAGGATGCGATCTCGACCTATCGCACGGCGATCGAACAAAGCGGCGGGCATTTCCCCGAAGCCCTGTGGAACTTGGGGAACGCTTACGTGCGGCAAGGGGACATCGCCAGAGCCATCGAGGCCTATCGGCAGGCGATGGAGCAAACGGGCGGGCGCGATCCGGCGCTCCATCACAACCTGGGCCTGGTGCTGCTGCAAGCGGGCGAATGGGAGCAAGCGGAAGCCTCATTCCGGAAAGCGCTGGAGCTTCACCCGAACGATCCCGAAGCGCACTACTATTTGGGGGTGCTCGCGCTCGGCCGGGGGCAACTGGAGGAGGCGCTCCGGGAGCTACGCCAGGCGTTGGAGCAAAAGAGCGGCCCCTTCCCTGAAGCGCATTTCGACCTCGGCAAAGCACTCTACGAGAAGGGGGAGTATGCCGCGGCTGCCCGCGAGTTCCAGACGGCGCTTGAGCAGCAGGGCGATTTCCCGGAAGCGCACTACTGGCTCGGGCGCGCCCTGACCGCGCAAGGCGATGTGGACGGAGCCATCGCCGCATTGCACGCGGTCTGCGCCACTCATCCGCAGAGCTTTCCTGAGGCCCATTACGAATTGGGCTTGCTCTACAGCCGTCGGGGAATGCTCGATCCGGCTCTGGATCAATTCTCCCTGGCGATCGCGGCCAATCGTGGCGTCTTCCCCGAAGCCTACTACCAAAAGGGGCGCGTGCACGCGCGCCGAGGCGAAGTCGCCCGGGCCATCGAAGCGTTCCAGAAGGCCATCGCCCAACGCCAGGGCGTCTTCGCCGAAGCCTACCATGAGCTGGGGCGGATGCTCTACATCAAGGGAGACCTCGAGGGGGCGACGGCCGCCTACAGCAAGGCGATTCAACAACGAAGCGAATCAGCCCCGCGCCCAGCCGTTCGCTCTCCGGAGCAAGACGTGGCCCTCTTGCTCGGCGGACTCGTCGATCGCCTCGCCCAGCGGTTGCGCCCAGCTCCTCGGGTGACTCCTCCGACGCCTCCTTCTCCCTCGACCGCGCTCGCCCTTGGGGGCGAAGAAGAGGCCGCCCCGCTGGCGACAGAGGAAGAGCGGCGAGGCGCGACGTCCTCTTCTCCACGCGAGGCTGATTCTCTGAAGGAGACGACGGGATGAGCACAGACGACATCGGACGCCTCTTTCGGGAGGCCGGGGCTCTTCTGGAGGGCCATTTTCGGCTCTCCTCGGGCTTGCACAGCGCGCGCTATATCCAGTGCGCGCTCGTGCTGCAATATCCGAAGATCGCCACGGCGCTCGGCGCGCGATTGGCCGAGGCCTTCGCGGATGC
>JBEPZV010000029.1:0-33196 GCA_041640655.1 bacterium | reverse complement strand
ACGCGTCCGGTGACTTGCGTATAGACCAGGGCGGGCAAGATCAGAAGCCCAACCGTGCCCGCCGCCAGCATCATTCTCGCGATTCGCCGCTTGGTCATCATCACGCCCTCCTTTCCAGGATAAATTCCTGCTCCCTCACCCGACCTGGGATGAGGATCACTCACCCCCTTCACGACGTCGAGAGGGCGAGCCTCGCCTCTTCCTCCATCGTTCGTCCACCCGACGCCGCGATCGGCACCTAGAATAACAAAAACCTGCGGCGATGTCAAGAAAAAAATTCCCTGCACGCGATTCCCCCGTGTCACCGACACGGGCAAGCGGGCGAATCCGCCCGGCCCATCCGCGCGCGGGCTCGCATGCGGAAAGAAATGGAGCTCTGCTCTCGCTCGCCCCGGGCCGAATTCGGTCGCCCGCGCGCGAACATGAGCTTGATCCCGCAGGGGAGCACGTCTACACTTAGCCCGAACATCGAGCAAATCGGATTCGGAGGACGGCGATGAGGAGACTCTTTGTCGGACCGCTGTGGCTTGTGACCCTCTCAACCCTTTGGGCCACACAGGTGAATGTGGGGCGGCTGTCGGGGCTGGTCACGGACCCGCAAGGGAGCGTCATTGTGGGCGCGACGGTCACGGCCACGCGCGCTCATGCCGAGCCGATCGTGACAGAGACCAACGAGGCCGGGCGCTACACGTTTCCCAGCCTGATTCCCGGTCGCTACACGCTCACGGTCGAAGCGCCGGGCTTCAAGCGGGTGAGCTTGAGCGACGTGCTCATTGAGGTCGGCAGCACGGTCACGCGCGACATCGTGCTGGAGCCCGGGGCGATCACCGAAGAGGTCACAGTCACTGCGGCCGGTCAACCCGTGGTGGAGATCGGGAAAGGCCCGTCGCTGGGCGATGTTGTGGACGCGCGTCGGATTCTGGATCTCCCCTTGAACGGGCGGAATCCGCTCGATCTCATTCAACTTCAGGCGGGCGTGGTGGGCAGCAACGTCTCCGGGACGCGCACGACCTCGAACAACATTCGCGTGGATGGGATTCAGGCGCAGGACAATTTCATTCAGGAGCCGATCAACGTGGCCATGATCCCCCTCTCGGTGGATGATGTCGCCGAATTTCGCGTGACGACCTCGCCGGTGGACGTCGAATATGGGCGCGGGGCGGGCGCTCAGGTGGATGTGGTCACCCCTTCGGGGACGAACGAGCTGCACGGCAGCCTCTTCGAATTCCATCGCAACACGGTGCTGAACGCCAACAGCTTCTTCAACAACGCCATTCCGCGACGCGCCGATGGGACGGAGGTGGCGCCGCGCGATGTCCTGTTGCGTCATCAGTTTGGCTTTCGCGGGAGCGGCCCGATTCGCCGCCATCGCACCTTCTTCTTCGGCGCGTATGAGGGGCTGCGGGAGAGCACCGGGCAGACGGTGACGCGCGTGGTGTTGACCGAACCGGCGCGGCGCGGGCTCTTCCGCTATTTCCCGAACGTCCCCAATGGGAATGCGGCCAGCGCCAATCCCACCGTGGACTTTCAGGGGAATCCGCGGCCGCCGGCCGGTCTGACGCTCGCCGATCTGCGCGTGCTCGATCTCTTCACCCTGGATGCGCGGCGCGCGCAGCCGGATCAGACGGGCGTAATCCGCCGATTGCTCGACGCCATCCCTTTGCCCAATGATTTCACCGTCGGGGATGGATTGAACACGGCCGGCTACACCTTCTTCGCGCCGATTCGCACCGTCTCCGATCAATTCACCCTTCGCCTGGACCATGCGTTCACGGATCGGCATCGGCTCTACGGCGTCTATCGCTTCCAGGACTTCGCCATTCGGGGCGTGATCGCGCCGGGCGAAGGGCTGCAAACCTTCCCCGGATTCGGCGTAGGGGGACAGCTGTTCCGCGCGCAGAGCTTCTCGGGCACGTTGGTCTCGACCTTCACGCCGACGCTCACCAACGAATTCCGCGCGGGCTTTCAACGCACGCCCGTTCGCTTCGTGCCGCCGGAAGAGGGGGGATTGGCCGCCGTGGGCGCGCGCTTGCCGACGCTGCAGGGCGTTCCCGTCTTCCTCGCCTTCGGATCCTTCAGCAATCCGATGGAGACCTTCGAACTGCAGCGGCGCGTCACACCGGTCTATCAATACGGGGACACCGTGACCTGGATTCGCGGCCGGCACGAATTTCGCGGCGGTGTCGAAGTGCGCTTCATTCAGGCCAATTCGCTCGATACGGCGGGGGTGCGCCCGGTTGTGAGCCTGGGGGAAGCTCCGGCCAGTCAGGTCCCTCTGCCGCGCGAGGTGAATCCGAACAACGCGGCGCTGGCGCGCGCCATCCTCTACGACCTCACGGGTTCGATCGCGCGTCTGGAGCAGACGTATCGCACGCCCGATGGGCGCGTGCTCATCCCCTTTCAATCGGAGAACTTCGGATTCCGTCATCGGCAGGTGAATCTCTTCTTCGGCGATTCCTGGCGGCTGCGGCGCACGCTGACGCTCATCTACGGGGTGCGT
Organism: bacterium; assembly: GCA_041640655.1. Taxonomy (GTDB): domain Bacteria; phylum Acidobacteriota; class Blastocatellia; order HR10; family HR10; genus HR10. The sequence continues at coordinate 30,696 of JBEPZV010000029.1, read as the reverse complement.
TACGAATACAACACCGTTCCGTTCGAGGTGAACGGCCTGCTCGTGCAGCCGACGCTCGGGCCCGGACGCACGCGCTTTGAGGCCGCGCTCGGCATCTCCCGTCGCACGGGCACGTGGGCCGATCTCTTTCAGCCATCGGCGCCGGTGACCGATCCGCGGGCGATCGGCCCGGTCGGGTTCGAGCTGGTAGGACCGGGACGTCCGAATCCGCTCTTTCGCGACGATCGCAACAATGTCGCGCCCGCCGTGGGGTTGGCCTGGAGTCCGCGCACGCGGCTGTGGGGATTGCGCCATCTGCTGGGGCGCGAAGACCAAAGCGTGCTGCGCGGGGGCTATTACATCGGGTACGAGGCCTTCCCTCTGGTGCTCTTCGCCCAGTTCAGTCGGTTCAATCCCGGCCTCTCGACCTCGGCGTTTCTCGCGCCCGCAGCGACGGCCACGGCCGTCAGCCGATTGGACACCCCGATAGGGATCACCTTGCCCATTCCTCTGACCGATACCCGCGCGCTACAGCCGCCGGATTTCCAGCGGCGCGACAGCGGCTTCTTCATTGATGAGCACTTGCGCTCGCCCTATGTGCAGACGTGGAACCTCTCCTGGCAGCGTGAATTGGATCGCGACACGGTCCTGGAGCTTCGCTATGTCGGCACCAAAGGGACTAAGCTCGTGCGCACGGCCAATCTCAATGAGATCAACATCATCGAGAACGGGCTGCGCGACGATTTCACGCTCTTGCGTGAGGAGTTGCTGCGCAGCGGTGACCCCCTGGGCTTCACCCCCACGCGCTTCCCCAATCCCAATGGCCCGTTGGCGCGCATCTTCCGCACCCCGGGCCGATTCCTCAATATCTTCGGCGCGCGAACTGATCTGCTGCTGGGGAACTACGTCCTCATCGCCTTCAACATAGACCGCCAGGTCTTCCAGGGTGCGCAAGGCGGATGGTTGGCCCTGGCCGGCCTGCCCGTGAACTTCATCAGCGCCAATCCGCAATTCGCCAGCGTCCTTTACATGTCGAACTTCTCCAACTCGACGTATCACGCCGCGCAGCTCGAGGTGCGGCGCCGCTTCGCGCGCGGCTTGCAGTTTCAGGCGAACTACACCTTCAGTCGCGCCCTCGGCGATGGCACCGACGACGGCATGGATCAATTCGCTTTCTCCTCGAACTTCCGCACGAATCGGAATCGGCGGATCGAGAAGCGGCGCTTGGTCTTCGATCGCGAGCACGTGCTCAAAGTGAATGCCATTTATGAGCTGCCAGTCGGTCCGGGACGACCGTTCCTGAGCCGTTCGCGGGGATGGGTGGGTCGCGTGCTTGAAGGATGGCAGGTGGCCGGCATCTTCCTCGTCTATTCGGGGGCGCCGCGCACGTTCAGTGCCGGGCGGTTCACGCTCTTTGGCGCCGGTGGGCTCAACGTCGTGCCGCCAAACCCTGCTCCCGGATTCAACATCCGGAACTTCTCCGGCACGGTCACACGCTTGCCCGATGGCGTCACGTTCCTGCCCGGAGTGACCAATCCCTTCCAGGATCCCTTCGGGTTCAATCGCATGGTAGTGGATCGGGACGGTCGGCCCATCCTGCTGACACCTGAGCCGGGAACGGCGGGCACGCTCGGCGCCGGGACGTTCACCGATCCCGGCCAAGTGTATTTCGATGGCAGCCTCCTCAAGCGCACGCGCGTGGCCGAACGCTGGATCGTCGAATTCCGGGCCGAGTTCTTCAACCTCTTCAACACCGTGAACTTCGGTGGGCCAAATCTCAATATCCAATCGCCGAGCTTCGGGCGCATCAGCGAGCAAGTGAATTCGCCGCGCGTCATTCAGTTCGCCCTCCGCGTGAGTTTCTGAGCGGTGCGGATTGAGCCCAGCGCCGCTTCCGCACCGCAAGTCCGCGCGTGCGGGCGAATGTAGCCCGGGGTGAGCGCAGCGAACCCTAGGAAGCACGCAAGCAGCCCATTTGGCTGCGGACCGTGGCGCCTGGGCCGCCCCCTTCGGGGGCTTGGGGAATGATGGCGACGCCCGTTGTCCTAGGGCTCGCCTGCGGCTCGCCACCGGTGAGGTTCGGGCACCAGCTCGCGCGGACTGCCCACGTTGGGGTCACTTCTTGGCCATCCGCTGCCGGTAACTCTCGGCCAATTCCACGGCCTTGGGCATCGCCTCAATGGCCTTGAGCAATTGGACGTCCATATCATTGAGGACCTGAGCCGCAGTTTCGATCCCGTAGGCTGCCGTGACGACCTCGTAGCGGATATACTGCCGCACGAATTCGCGGTTCTCGTCCACCAGCTTCGCGCTCACGCGGAACTCGCTCTTATGCTCCTGCAGGTATCGTTTGAAGGCGTCCAGAACATCGTCGGTGATCCGGTATTCGTCGGGCTTCAAGACGTGGCGGAAGGTGATGCCGGGCACGCGATACCGTTCCAATCCTGGAATGAGCCCAGCGACCAGCTCGCGCGCGAAGGCGAAGATGGGTCCAAGGAGGGCGGATTGTTCGCGCGTCAATTGGGTGGCGGGGACGACGACGTCGGGGGTGATCCCACCGCCGCCGTAGACCTCGCGTCCCATATCGGTGCGAAAGCCCGGTCCCTGCGGCTGAGCTGGAGTCTCGGCCTCTCGACGCTGCGCGTAGTAACTGTACGGCGACAAGCCCATGTAGCGGCGCTGAATGAACCGTCCGCTCGGCAGCAGGTATTTGGCCGTGCTGAGCGTCAGTCCCGTTCCGAAGGGCAAGGGGATGATCGTCTGCACCAAGGCCTTCCCGAACGTCGGTTCGCCCACGATCAGTCCCCGATCATGCTCCTGGATCGCGCCGGCGACGATCTCCGAGGCCGAGGCGGTTGCCCGATTCACCAGGATCACCAGCGGCATGAGGTTCGGCGTGCCGTTCTGCGCGTAGTACTGGCGTTCGGCGAGACGACGTCCTGCCCGACTCTTCTGCGTGAGGATCAACTGGCCGGCAGCCAGGAACCGATCGGCCACGCGCACGGCTTGTTCGAGGAAGCCTCCGGGATTGTTGCGCAAGTCGAGGATCACTCGGGTCGCCCCCTGCGCCTGCAGCTCGGCCAGCACGTTTTGCAGCTCCTCATCGGTCGTCGTATTGAATCCGCGCGAGAGGGCGATGTATCCGATGCCCGGGCGGATCAGGTAGCCGTTGACAATGCTCGGCAGCGGAATGGCATCCCGCACGATGCGCACCGTGCGCGGCTCTTTCTCCCCGGCACGCAGGATTTGCACCTCGACGGTCGTGCCGCGCGGTCCGCGCAAGCGCTCGGAGACTTGAGCTGAAGGCCAGCCCTCGGTGGACTCTCCATTGATAGCCACGATCTGATCCCCATAGCGCAATCCGGCGCGATGCGCCGGCGTGTTCTCGAACGGCGCCAGGATATAGACCTTGCCGTTACGCGCGCCGATGGTCGCCCCGATGCCGTAGTACTGGCTCGTCTGCTCAATGCGGAATCGGGCGAATTCCCGCTTGTCGTAGAAGTTCGAATGCGGATCAAGGGTGTGCAGCATCCCGAGGATCGCCGCCTTCACCACGCTCTCATAGTCGAGCTTCTCGACGTAGTTCTCGTCAATGATCGTGAGGGCCTCGGCGAAGTCGGCCAGGATCGTTTGCTCATCCGGCGAGCGCTCCGCCCGCCGAATCGGCGCAAGTGGCAGAAGAAGGACAAGGGCGAGGCCGATCGTTCGTCTCACCGTGCGTTCTCCCTTGGCGAATTCTCGCACCACGGCGAAAGCGTAGCACATTCCCCGCGATCTCGTACAGGGCCGACAGACGCAGGACGTCACAGCTCACCGGGCAGGCGGCCCATACGGATGCAGATCGTGATGTCACCCGCATGCACACCGTGTGTGATCACGCCGATGGGCCGCCCCCTTCGGGGGCTTGGGGAGGATGGCACCGCCGTTGTCCTAGGGCTCGCCTGCGGCTCGCCCGAGGCTAGATTCGCACGCCCGCTTCGCGGGCTTGATGCGGAATGGCGGTCTCTCGAATAGGCTCGCTCGCGGCTCGCCCCGGGCTACACTCGGACGCCTGCTTCGCAGGCTTTAGGAGAATGAATCGTGGTGCACCCGGCAGGACTTGAACCTGCGACCTTCGGATTCGTAGTCCGACGCTCTATCCAACTGAGCTACGGGTGCACCCCAAGCACCCGTGCGCAAGGATAGCATGCTTTCGCCGCTCTGTCCAGCAGTTCCCCTCCCTAATGCACGAAGCGGCGGCTCAACACGGGCGCACGTGAACCCATGAAGGGAGCGATCGAGATAAGCCTTGGGCGAGCGAGCCCACGCTGTGAGACCGACCTACATTCCGCATGCGAGCCCCCGAAGGGGGCGACCGAATTCGGCCCAGGGCGAGCGGAGCGAGCCCTAGGGAGGAGGAGCCCCCAACCGATTTCCAAGCCCGCGTGAGCGGGCGGCCCATGCGGAGGCGGAACGTGACATCGTCCAACAAACGCCGCGTGCGACCGCGCGGGTAAGTAGGAGCTATGGCCTCATCATCAGCGCGCGCACGCGCTCCAAATCCTCCGGCGTATCCACGCCGATGGAGCGCGTGAGAACGGGCACGACTTTGATCCGAACCCCATGCTCCAGAGCGCGCAATTGTTCGAGCTGCTCGGCTTCCTCTAAAGGTGTCGGGGGCCATGCGGCGAATTGTTGCAGCAGCTCGTTCCGATACACGTACAGGCCCGTGTGCCGACGATAGCGCGCAAGGAGCGAGCGGTCGGCGCGCAACGCCGCCTCCAGCGATCCCGCGGCGCGAGCGGCCTCGCGCAGCCAGGGAACAGGTTGTCGCGAGAAATAGAGCGCGAATCCCTCCCGATCGGTGACGACCTTCACGACATTCGGATCGAGGACTTCCTCGACGCTCTCGATGGGCTCACTCGTCGTCGCCATCTGAAGGCGTGAATCGGCAAGCAGTGGCTCAAGAGCCGCGGCGATCACCGTCGGCTCGATGAGCGGCTCGTCCCCCTGGACATTCACAATGATCTCCGCCTCCAAAGAGGCGGCGACTTCGGCCACGCGCTCGGTCCCACTGCGATGATGGGGAGAAGTCAGGACGACCTCGCCGCCAGCCCGGTGCACGACGTCAGCGATACGCGGATCATCCGTGGCGACCAAGACACGTTCGATCTGCGAGACACGGCGAGCGCGTTCATACACGTGCAGGATCATGGGGCGTCCGCCGATCTCCGCCAGAGGCTTCCCCGGGAACCGACGCGAGGCGTATCGCGCGGGGATCACGGCGATGACACGCTGACGCATCATATCGGAGAGGATAGGAGACTCCCGACGAGAGGGTCAAGCTGATGCGATTTCCCCCACCTGAGTCGGCGAACCGGGCGGTCGGGACGAGCCGGGGGGGTGAGCAGAACGAGCCGTTGCGAGATCAATCCCGTTGCGCATGTGGACCCACGGGTGCGGACTGCGTGCGGAGAGGAGGCGATGTCCGCCTGCGGACCGCCCCTAGCGAGATGCGTCGGCACGAGGGCGACCATGCGGTGGACGATACGAAGGTGTACCGATGTTCGTTCGAGATGAAGTCTGAGGGTCTGCGCACGCAAGCCATATTGCGGAAGAGATCAATGGACGCATGTGCTGTGACCCGTTGAGCCCAGTGCTTGGGGTAGGATTTTTGATCCCCTGTGGGCTTTGTGCTATACTCCCTTCCCTTTCGAAGGAGGTGGCTGGGGATGATGAGCCAAGAGACGAACGGGATGAAGGTCGGCCGCGTCGTTCAAGTCATCGGCACGGTCGTGGACGTGCAATTTGAGGATCACCTCCCCCCGATCTACAACGCCCTTCGGATCACGAGCGAGGGCTTTGACGTGCCCGAGCCCATTGACATCATCGTCGAGGTCGAGCAGCACCTGGGCGAAGGGCGCGTGCGCTGCGTCTCGATGAAGCCGACCGAAGGGCTCGTGCGCGGGATGAAGGCGTATGATACGGGCAAGCCGATCATGATGCCCGTCGGGCCGGCCACGCTCGGTCGCGTCCTCAACGTCGTGGGGGAACCCGTGGACAAGCTCGGTCCCATCGTCACGGACAAGTATTACCCCATTCATCGTCCGGCGCCGAGCTTCGAGGAGCAATCCACGGAGCTGCAGATGTTCGAGACGGGCATCAAGGTCATCGATCTCATTCAGCCCTTCTTGCGCGGGGGGAAGATCGGATTCTTCGGCGGCGCGGGCGTCGGCAAGACCGTCCTCATCATGGAACTGATCCACAACGTGGCCATGCATCATGGCGGCGTCTCGGTCTTCTGCGGCGCCGGTGAGCGCACGCGCGAGGGGAACGATCTCTGGCTGGAGATGAAGGAATCGGGCGTGCTCAGCAAGGCGGTGCTCGTCTACGGGCAGATGACCGAGCCGCCGGGCGCGCGCTTGCGCGTTGCGCTCTCGGCGCTCTCGGTCGCCGAATATTTCCGGGATGAAGAGGGGCAAGACCTGCTCCTGTTCATCGACAACATCTTCCGCTTCACGCAAGCGGGATCGGAGGTCTCGGCACTTCTGGGGCGCATGCCGTCGGCCGTGGGGTACCAACCGAATCTGGCGACGGAGCTCGGCGAGTTGCAAGAGCGCATTACGTCCACCAAGAAGGGTTCGATCACCTCGGTGCAGGCCATCTACGTCCCGGCCGATGACATCACCGATCCGGCGCCGGCCACGACCTTCGCGCATCTGGACGCCGCGACCGTGCTCTCGCGTCAGATCTTCGAGCTGGGCATCTACCCGGCCGTGGATCCGCTGGCGTCAACCTCGCGCATCCTCGATCCGCGCGTTGTCGGCGAGGAGCATTATCGCACGGCGCAACAGGTCAAGGCGATCCTGCAGCGGTACAAGGAGCTGCAAGACATCATCGCCATCCTCGGCATTGATGAGCTGTCGGAGGAGGACAAGCTCATCGTCGCCCGCGCGCGGAAGATTCAGCGTTTCCTCTCCCAGCCGTTCTTCGTCGCCGAGCAGTTCACGGGCCTGAAGGGGAAATATGTGAAGGTCGAGGACACGGTGCGCGGCTTCAAGGAGATCGTCGAGGGGAAACACGATGACCTTCCCGAGCAAGCCTTCTACATGGTGGGCACCATTGAAGAGGCCATCGAGAAGGCGGAGCGGATTCGCCGAGCAGCGGCGTAGGCCCGCGGTGAATGATGAGCGCGATGAAGGGCAAGATCAAACTGGAGGTCGTGACGCCCGAACGGTTGGTGCTCGAGGCGTGGGTGGATGAGGTGACCGTCCCCGGGCTCGGTGGCGAGTTGGGGATCCTGCCCGAGCACACCTATCTGCTGAGCTTGCTGCAAACGGGCATCCTGAGCTATCGGATTGGAGATGAACGGCACGTGCTGGCCGTGCGCGGGGGGTATGTGGAGGTGCTCCCCGATAAGGTGACGGTCCTCGCCGATACGGCCGAGCGTCCGGAGGAGATTGACATCGAACGGGCGCGCCGCTCGCGCGAGCGCGCCCTGCGCGAGATGCGGCAGAGCGCGAGCGAGATCGAGTTCTTGCGCGCGCAAGCGCGCCTGCAGCGCGCGCTCACGCGGTTGCGCGTCGCGGGTCACGGTCTGGAGGAGGAGTGAACGGCTAGAGCACGTATCCCCGCCGATGGCGAATCCGAATCCCCTTGCGCGTGGGGACGCGAATCTCGATCTGACGGAATCGGCCCTGGGGATTCGGATCGGAGGGGTAGTAGGCCAGTAGATATTGGCTGCGTAGCTCGGTCTCGATCTCTCGAAAGGCGCGCGCGAGGTCTTCGGCACTTTTCGGGAAATACGCCCGCCCCCCCGTCTCCTGGGTGAGGCGCCGGAGGACCCCCGCATTGATGCCGAACCGATACCGATCGCCGATGCCGATGGCGTAGATGGTCGCCTCCGCCCGCAGCGCCTCGGTGATGGCCTCCTCCAGTCGAGAGAGGCTCGTCGTATCTTCTCCATCCGTGAGCAGGAGCATCGTGCGGCGTCCCGGCTGTCGCGCCAGCAGCTCGCGCGCGGTGAGCAAGACGGCATCATAGAGCGACGTGCCGCCGAATCGGCTCTCCGGATTCTGACTCGTCGGCGGCGTATAGCGCACGCGGTTCAAAGCGGCTTCCAAGCGCGCGATCGTTGACGTGAAATCCTGAATGAGGGTCACCTCATCGCGAAATGTCACCAAGGCGACCGTGTCCTTGCCCGGACGCACAATAGAGCGAAGGAACCGCGCGGCGGCCACCTTCTGCTCCGACAGGGTGTATTGTTGACTAGCACTGACGTCCATGAGCAAGGCGATCGTCAGCGGCAGGTCCGTCTGCCGCACGAAGGTGAAGATCTCCTGCTCCTGCCCATTCTCGAAGATGCGCACCTCCTCGCGCCGGAGATCGGTGATGACCGCATGGCGCCGATCGGTGGCGGTGAAGAAGACGTTGACCAGGCGAGCGCTCAGATGCACCTGCTCGTCCGGCTCAGCAGCCGTTGCGCGCTTGGATCGCTGCTCCTGAAGCGCGCGCGCGTCTGGTCGAGAGCCGCTCGCCCTCTCCTCGAACGTCAGGGGATGAGCCAGTAGCAGTCCGACGCCGAGCAGAAGCAGTCCGATCCCCGGGCCCGAGGCCCAACGGCCAGACGCGCGAGGTCTGGCTCCGAACAGACAGGCGAAACGGAGGCGTGGCATCTCGCTCACGAAGCCTGAGGCGCTTTATACCCGCGCTTGGTGCGCGCGCGCAGGTCCTTGCGGTTCAGGATGCGCACTTCGATCTTGCGGAACCGCCCGTCGCGATTCTGATTGCTGGAGACGTAGAAGAGGTAGTACTGGCTGCGCAGCTCGGCGCTGATGTCGGAGAAGTTGCGCTCCAGATCAAGGACCTTCGAGGGGAAGAAGGCGCGGCCACCGGTCTCCTCGGCCAACCGTCGCAACTCCTTCATCCCTGGAGCATCCGTCATCCCCATGGTCACGCCGAAGCCGCCGGCGTGCACCGTCCCGATGGCATAGATGACGACCTCGGTGCGCTGCGCCAACTCGATGACCTCTTCCAGCGTGCGCTCACTCGCGGTATCCTCGCCATCGGAGATGAGGATGAGAACGCGACGACCGGAGGCCATCGTCATCTTCTCCTCGATCACGCGATAGAGGGCATCGTAGAGGGGCGTTGCGCCGCCTGCTTTCACCGCGTGGATCGCCGCCTTCAACTCTTCGACGTCATCGGTGAAGTCCTGATGCAACTCGATCACCGATCCGAAGGTGACCAGGAGCGCGCGGTCCTTGCGCGGACGAATGATGCCGTCCAGGAAGGCGATCGTCGCCTCCTTCTCGAATTTCAACTTCGGGCGCACGCTATTGCTCGCGTCCATGACGAGCGCGACGCTCAGCGGCAGCTCATTCTCCTTCGAGAAGGAGAGGATGCGCTGCGGGACGCCATCCTCGCGCACCTCGAAATCCTCGATGGTGAGGTCGGTCACCAAGCGTCCGTCCTTATCGTAGACGGTGATCGGCACGTTGACGCCGATGGTGCCCAAGCGCACTTCTTCCTGCGCGGGAACGGTCTGTTGCGCGCGGACGCTCCCGCTGCCGAGCAGGAGGAAGACGATGAAGCTGCTCATCATGCCTCTCTTCCTTGCCATGGCCAGGACGCTCTCATTGTAGGCGCCGGCGCGCGCCGCTGTCAAACCGCAGCGTCTCCGAGGATGCGCTCCGGGCAGAAGCGCACGCACGGGCAGCGCCGACAGCGTGCGGGATCGGGGCGGGCGGGGAAGTCCTCGCGCCGCCGCGCGCGCGCGACCTGCTCGGTCAACTGCTCCAGGAGCGCGGCCGTCTCCTCCAGCGCCTCCACAGGCACGGGCACGCGCACATCGGGCGCCAGGAAGTACAGCTCGGCGCGAATCGCGCGCGGATGCCACGCGCGCTGAACGGCGAGGGCATAGATCCGCATCTGAAGCGCATATTCGTCCACGAGCGCTCCGGGGTCCCCGCTCACGCGATTGGTCTTGAAGTCCACGATCCACGCCGTGTCCTCTTCGGTCCAGATCACCTTGTCCAGGCGGCCGCGCACGATCCCATAGGTCGTGCGATAGAGGATCTCGCGCTCGCTCTGGACGCGCCCCGGCCGCTCCCCCCACAAAATGGCCTCGATCGCGCGGTAGAGATCGCTCCGCACGTAGTTCTCGATGAGCGGACGCACCTCAGCGAGGGCCGCCTCCCGAGACGCGCGGAGACGCTCCGCCCACGACGTCTCCGCTTCGGGCGATCCCCCGACGATCATCTCCTCGATGAGGCGACTAAGGACGTCCTCCCACGGCTCCGATCCGTCATATTCTTCGCAGAAGCGATGGACCAGGCGTCCGCCGAGTGCGGGCGGGATGCGCCTGGCCCCTCCCGAAGAAGGGATGGCTTCTTCTTCATACTCGTCCCACGCGGGCAGGTCGAGCACGCTTTCGAAATAAAACTGCAAGGGGCATCGGGCCAGCGCCAGAAGGCGCGTGACGGCGATGGGCGAGAGGCTCTCCCCCACTGCCGGTGGCGAGGGTTCAAGCCGTCGCAACACGCGCCGCACGTGCTCGCGCTCGCTCTCGGGGAGCGGAGGCAGGAGCGATTCGGGGATGGGTTCTCCACGCTCAAGCTGTGGATAGCGGGCGATGAGCGTCGGTCGCCGCGTCGTGGCCGCGCCCAGCTCTTCGCCTCGTCCGAGCGTGATGCGCACCTTCACGCCGTTCCATTCGTACACGTCCGAGAGTGCTTCGGCCTGCGGCAGGTCCAAAACGCGCGCGATCCACTCGAGCCAACTCGCTCCGGAGAGGAAAGACTCCGGCTTGCGCTCTCTGGGGCTGAGCCGTTCGGCGGCACCGGAGAGGATGAGATAGTCGCGCGCTCGCGTCATGGCCACAAAGAGCAGCCGTTGGTGCTCGAAGTATTCGCGGAGCCGAAGGACCTCCAGGACGCGCCGTCGCGACCACGTGTCGTGGAGTCGCCCGCGCCGATCCGGGATCTGCATCCCGAGGCCCACGGCGCGATCGAAGACCAGAGGCGGCGCTTCCTTTCGGAAGGGGCGCCCCGTATCGGGGATGATGACGACGGGGAACTCCAGGCCCTTGGCCTTATGCACGGTCATGAGCCGAACGGCATCGGCCGCCTCGGTCGTCACCTGGGCTTCGCTCTCCTCGGCCATCTCGGCGAATTGCCGAACGAACGCCGTGAAATCGCCGAGCACATGCGGGCCGCTCGCCTCGAAGCCCCGCGCCAATTCCACAAGCTTTCGGATATTGGCCACGCGCTGATGACCATCGAAGGCCGTCGCATGAACGGCTTCGCAGTGCGTGAGCGTCAGGACCTCCTCCAGCAACTCGACGAGGGAAAGGCGATTTCGCACGCGCAGCAAGTGCGCGAGCACATGAGCAGCGCGCTCCAGGCGCGGGCGCTCCTCAGCCGCGATCCCCAGGACGCGTTCATGATTCCATAGGCTCGTCAGCAGCGGATGGGGATCGAGCCATCCCTCGCTCTGCGCTTCCGCCGCGTGCCGCAACCAGAAGAGCGCCTCATCCGAGATCCCAAAGAGCGGCGAACGCAAGGCAGCCACCAGGGCCAAGTCATCGGTCGTGTTCTCCAGAAACTCCAGCAGCGCGAGGATGTCTCGAATCTCCTCGCGCTCGTAGAATCCGCGCCCGGCGAGCACGTAGTACGGGATGCCGCGCTCGCGCAAGGCGCGCTCGTAGACCTTCACATCGGTCATCGCGCGGAAGAGCAGGGCGATGTCGCCGTAGCGAACCGGGCGCAGGCGCTCGCTCCCATCGCCGGCATCCTCTCCGACGAGCCGCTCCCCCTCGCGCACCATCCGCGCGATGCGCTCGGCCAGGCGCTCGGCCTCCCACCGGCGCGCCTCTTCAGCCGTTCGGACGTGCGGGCCGATCTCCAGAAGCACCTCCACGGGGGTCGCGCCCTCCCCCTCCCGATGCGGCACGCTCTCGACAAACGGCGTCCATCCCAACTCCTCCAGGGGATCCCCCACCGACGCGCCCTCGATCCCGCGCATGAGGCGAGCGAAGAAGGCGTTGAAGAAGCGCACGAGTCCGGCCGTGCTGCGGAAGTTCCGCTCCAGCTCGATATGCTCCCCCCCGCGCGCCTCGATCTCCCGCCGCGCCCTCAGGAACACCTCGACCGCCGCCCCGCGGAAGTTGTAGATGGATTGCTTGGCATCGCCCACGATGAACAAGCGGGGCCGGTCTTCCGAACCGCGCAGCAGATCGAGCAGCTCCTTCTGCAGCGCATTGGTGTCTTGGAATTCGTCCACCAGCAGGAAGGCGATCTCCCGCCGATAGGCCGCGGCGATCTCCGGATGCGCGCGGAGCAGCTCGCGCGCCTTCCACTGCAGGTCCTCGTAATCGAGGCCGACCTGCTCGCGCTTGAGCTGCGTGTAGCGGTCGTCCACGCGCCGCAAGAGCTCGCCGAGCGCCGCGATCACGTCGCCGGCGCACACGTCGTAGAACGTCAGCTCGATCTCTTCCAGGCATGCGTCGAGCTCAGCAGCCACCTCGCTCAGGCGTCCGCGCTTCTCGACGCGCGCCTCTTGAAGCGCCCGCAGGCACTCCTCCAAGACGGGCGCGTCATCAATGCGCGGCTCTGCGCGCAGCAGCGGCCCGTACCAGCGATAAGCCTGGCTGAAGGCCGCGATCTGCTCGGCCATGCGCTCGGTCGGCCCGGGAAAGGCCTCCAACCGCGCCACGATCTCCTCCAGGCGCTCGACCGCCATCCGGTACTCCTCGGGCGTCCGCCGCCCGCGCTCGGTCATGGCGAGGACCTCCTCGACGCGCAGGCCCAGAGCGCGCACCATCGCCAGCAGATCGGCGATCGCCCGAATGAGTCCGCGTCGCGAATATCCGATGACCAGGCGCCCGATGATCTCCTCCCCCGCCTCGATGCACTCCTCCAGGACCTCCTCGACGGCGCGCATGAGGAGCACGCGGCTGCGGAACTCGTCGAGGATGGTGAATTCCGGATCCACCTGCGCCTCGACCGGATGCGCGCGCAGCAGGCGCGCACAGAAGCCGTGAATCGTGGAGATCGCCGCGGTCTCCAGCTGTCGCTTCGCCTCCTGCCAGCGTCGCGAGGGCGCGCCTCGCGCCCGTTGCGCGATGGCGAGCCGGATCTTCGTCTTCATCTCATTGGCCGCCCGATTGGTGAAGGTGATGGCGACGATCTCATCCAGCGTGGCGAGACCCCGCTCGAGGATCTGCAGCACGCGCTCGACGAGCACGCGGGTCTTCCCCGCTCCGGGTCCAGCCGTCACCACGAGCGAGCGATCGAGCGTCTCGACCGCGCGCCGTTGATCCGGAGTGAGCGAATCGCGCGTCACTGATGCTCCTCGGAAGCGGTCTCGGCCCCGGCGCGCGCTCGGTGGGGGTCGAAGCGACACACGGCACGAAACTCGCAGCGCCCGCAGATGCGCGTGCTCTTCGGCGCGATGCGAAAATCGCCGCGTCGCATCCCCTCGACGTAGCGCCAGGCGAACTGCTCCGCGCGGAGGAGCAGCTCTCGCCATTCGGGCGTGGGCCGCAAGGCGCGCGCCCTCTCCCCAATGGCCGTCAGCGCCGTGGCCTCCTGCCGATAGAGGCCGTGCGTGCGCTTCCCCGTGCGGATCGAGTAATACCCCCCACCGACGACCTCCTCACCTGGCCGAAGGAACAATCGCTCCAGCGCCAGAATGTAGAGGGGGATTTGCAGATCGGTCCCTTCCTCCATCTCCTCGACCGAAGCGCCGCTCCCCGATTTGTAATCGTAGGCGATGTATCGGCCATCGTCAGAGCGATCCACGCGATCAATGCGCCCGCGGATCTGAATCCGATCCTCCTCGGCGGTGGCCCGGACTCGCCCCGAGGGCGCTCCCGCGCGACGCAACACGAGATACTCCCGCGTGGAATCGGGATGGCACCGATCCTTCTCTTCCGGCCCCATGCCGAATCCCAGCTCCAACCAATGCGGGCGCATGCGCCCTCCGGTCTGCCGCTGATAGGCGATCTCGGCGTCGAGGAAGCGAATCACCGTGTCGAGGATCTCGGCCTTCTCCAGCTCCCAGAGCGCGCGGTTGATCGGCAGCGCTTTCTGTTCATACTCGGCGAAGATGCGCTCCGCCACCTGCGCCATCTCCTCGCGGTACTCGCGACGTCGCTCGGGCACGAGCGGCCCCCACGTATGCCGTTCGAAGAAGCTCTGCAGAATGGCGTGCAGCAGATACCCGCGATCGAGCGCCACCAGATCGAGCGACGCCTCTTCCCGCCGCTCCAGGCGCAGCAGGCGTCGGCAGAAGAACTGAAAGGGACACTGGCCGTAGATGTTCAACTGGCTCGGCGAGTAGACGCGCCGCGGCCCGAATCGCCCGCGCAGGAGATGGCGCAGTGTCTCATCGGTGAGCACGCCGGTGAAAGGTCCCCACACCCCCTGCTCCCGCTGCCGCTCGATCTGGACGCGCTGCAAGAGCTGCCGATCCATCCATCCCGCACGCACCGCTTCGTTGTAGAGATGCAGCACGAGGGCATCCTCCGGCGTCGTTTGATAGAGGCTCGCCAGCAGCGCCCGCGCCCCCTCTGTCGGCGAGACGATGGCGCGCACGTCGTAGGTCGTGGGGTCCAGCTCTCGAACGGGGATCGCGCATCCCGTGGCCTCGGCATAGACGTCACGCACCTCGTCGAGGAACGGCGAGGGGACGGTCTCCTCGCCCGTGGCCTCCGCGCGCGGGTAGGTCAGATACACCCGCTCGGTCGCCTGATTGATCGCGTGATAGAAGAAGTGCGCCTCTTTGGCCTCGAATCGGCGCGGCGAGAGGTCTTCGAGGAAGAGGCCGGCCGCCGCCAATCGTTCCCGCTCGGCGACCGAATACACCCAATCGCGCTCGGGCGCGCGGGGGAATCCCCCCTCGATGAGCCCTGGCAAGATGACGACGCGAAACGCGAGGCCGCGCGCTTGCGTGGCTTCCAGCAAGCGCACGCCCGATGGATCGCCTCGCTCCCGGCGGAATTCGGTCTGCTCCAGCCAATGCGCGAGCAGGTCGCGGAATTCCCGAACCGCAAGCGGCTCTTGGAGCACCGCCTCGGCGACGGCCGTCGCGCGCTCCGCCCAGGGTTCGGGCTCCGCTGACGCGCCGACGGCGAGGTGCCCTCGGAGCGCGCGTTCGTGAAGCTGCAGGAGCCGATCCAGGCACGCCTGCAGGGCATCCCATCCGCGCACATCGCGCGCCAGCCGTTGCCAGGCATCCTCCTCGTGTCCCGCCAGGGGCAGCTCGCGCTCCACGCCCTCGCGCACCTGGAAGGCTTCGAGCGCGCGCCGGAAGCCCTCGACCAGATCCGGGATCGTGCCGCGCTCGGGGATGTGCGCGAGCGCGCGCCGCATGCCCTCGATGGCCTCCAGCGTCGCGTCGAGCGCGCGCATCCCCCGCTGCAACCGCGCCAGCTCCTGCTGCACCTCCTCCAAATCCACCGTCCGCGCCGTGAGCGTCTGCGCCTGATGCTCGTGAATCCGCCGCAGATCGCGCGCGCGCTTGCGGAAGGTGTGGATGTCCAGATCCACGCCCACGGCCCGCATCGCGCTCTCGATGGCATCGCGCTCGTGCGCGCTGAAGCAGTGGAGATAATCGTCCTTGAGCAGCGCCACATAGGAGGTCGCCATCTCCTGTCCCACGCGCGCATCGAGCACGCGCAAGGCGGCTCGGACAATAGGAACCGTCGCCAGCGGCTCCCGCACATCGAGCGCGACGGGAACACCGGCGCGCGGCAGCTCCTCACCGAGCGCCCGAAGATAGGCGACATCGCGCGCGATCACGGCGATCTCCGAGGCGCGATACCCCTCATCCGCGATGAGCCGCTTGATGAGGCGCACGATCTCCCGAACCTCCTCGGCGACTCCCATAGCCGCCAGAATGGTGATCGGCGGCTCGCCCTCGCATTCCGGCGCGGATGCCGAAGCCCCTTCCCCAAGGGCGAACAGTCGGCGGCGCAACGGTCGAAGGCGCGGATCGCGAGGGAGCGCTTCATGTTGCTGCTTCTCGATGACCGGCCCCTCGAAGGACCGGAAAAAGCGCAGCGTGTCCGCGAGCGGCTCCTGGAAGACGGCGGGATTCTCCGGGTCGAAGATCAGGCTCACGATGGTGTGCGGGAGCCGTTCGATCAGGTATCGCAACAGCTTCTTCTGAACGGGCGTGAAGTCGAAGAAGCCTTCGATGAGCAACAGACGCGTCGTCCGCAACCAGGGCGGGAGGTCCGGACGGTGGCGCAGCAAGTCCAGCGCGCTCCGATACGCGCCATCGGGATCCAAGGCGGCGATCTCGCGAAGCGTGCGCGTGTAGGTCGCGTAGATGAGCGCGAGATCGAGATCGCGAGGATTCGGGCGGGCGGAGGCCGAGACGAATTCGGCGAATTCGCGAGCCGAGAGATCGGCCCGCTGGATCTCGCCCAGAAGCCGCGCGATCGAGCGCGCGCATCCGGGCAGACGGGCGATCTCTCGCATGTGGACGAGTGCGCCTGCCTCGTTCAACTCCGCGAGGATGCGCTCCAGCAGCGCCAGTCGCTCCCCTTCCTGCAGGAGGAGGCGGCGCTCGCCGCTCTCCTGCAGCAGGCGCTGCACCAAGCCATCGAAGAGGAAGACGCGCACGTCTGCACTGGCCGTCACGCGCGCGCCATCCACGATCCGACGCACGACGTCCTCCCACAAGGGGCGCGTCGCGACGAGATACACGAACGTCGGCTCGCGCTCGGTCTGCAACGCCTCCTGACACAGGGAGACGAAGACCTCGCGATTTCGTCCCAAGACCGGCTCGAACCACAGCTCGATACGGCTCACCGCGATCCCCCTCGCGTCAATCCCCCATCGCCTTGACCTCCATTGTATCGCGACTCTCCCGCGCAGCCCAACCCTTGGGGATCTCCGCCCCGATATGGCACAATCAGGCGCGAAAGGTCCGACAGGAGGGAGCGATGACACTCGCCATTCCGACGATTCTCGATATCCTGGATGCGCACCGGCTCATCCGACGCTATCTCCCCCGCACGCCGCTCTATCCGTGCACGGGATTGAGCGAATTGCTCGAAGCCGACGTCTTCGTGAAGTACGAGAACCACCAGCCGATCGGCGCCTTCAAGGTGCGGGGCGGGGTGAACCTGATCGCGCGCTTGAGCGAGGAGGAGCGGCGGCGCGGCGTCATCACGGCTTCGACGGGGAATCACGGCCAATCCATCGCCTGGGCCGCGCGTCTGTTCGGCGTGCGGGCGCGCGTCGTCGTGCCCGTCGGCAGCAATCCCGACAAGGTGAGGGCCATTGAGCGCTTGGGAGCGGAGGTCATCGTCCACGGGAAGGATTTCGACGAGGCGCGCGAATACGTCGAAGCGCTGGCCGAACGAGAGGGGTACCGATACATCCATTCGGCGAACGAACCGCATCTGATCGCAGGCGTGGGGACCATCGGCCTGGAGATCATCGAAGATTTGCCCGATGTCGAGGTCATCCTCGTGCCCGTCGGTGGCGGCAGCGGCGCCTCGGGCATCTCCATCGCTGCGCGCGCCCTCGATCCGAGGATCGAGGTCATCGGCGTCCAATCCGAAGCCGCTCCCGCCGCTTATCTCTCCTGGCGCCAGGGGAGAGTCGTCGCGACGGACGTCATGAATACGTTCGCCGAAGGCTTGGCGACGCGCGTCGGCTTCGAGCTGCCGCTGGCGATCTTGCGCGAGAACCTCGCCGATTTCATCCTCGTCAGCGACGAGGAGATCCGCCGCGCGATGCGGCTGATGATGGAGGCGACGCATAATCTCGTCGAGGCAGCGGGCGCAGCTCCCCTGGCGGCGGCGCTTCGACTCAAAGAGCGGCTGCGCGGGCGCCGGGTCGTGCTCGAGCTCTCAGGCGGCAATATCACGCTGCGCGCGCTGCAAGAGGTGCTCGCGACCTCGTGAAGAAACGCGCCTTATTCCGGCATAAGGCCACACAATGCGCCCCTCTGAGGAGCGAGCGGTCTTGACAAACCCGGCTCGAGCGCATAGCCTTTGCCATTTACAAATGCGTCGCGCGTTATGGCGATGGCCTCCATGTGAAGCGAGCGCAAGCCGCCGAGAGGTGACTCCGGCGGGGAAGGATCCCTTGTCCGTTCGGGCATTGGAGTTTCGTCACGGAGGGGGGAGATGGCCCTGACACACGATGTCGTCGAAACGGGGACCAGAAGCTACGTGACGGGATTGCGCTGCCGGCTCTGCCGCACGACTTATCCGGAGCAGCCGGTGGCCATCTGTGAGGAATGCTTCGGGCCATTAGAGGTGGAGTACGACTACGAAGCGCTCGCGCGCGTGGTCTCGCGCGAGCGGATCATCGCGCGTCCGCCGACGATGTGGCGATATTGGGAGCTGCTCCCGTTGACCGCTCCCCCGCGCGTGGGGATCGAGACCGGATATACGCCGCTCATCCCGGCGCCGCGATTGGGCGAAGCGCTCGGATTGAAGAACCTCTACATCAAGAATGACGGCGTGTGCCATCCCACCCTCTCGTTTAAGGATCGCGTCGTCGCCATCTCCCTCTCCAAAGCGTGCGAATTCGGCTTCGATACCGTGGGCTGCGCCTCGACGGGGAATCTGGCCAATTCCGTCGCCGCGAACGCCGCGCGCGCGGGCCTGCGGGCGTACATCTTCATCCCGGAGACGCTGGAGCCAGCGAAGATCCTCGGCACGCAGATTTATGGCGCGCGCGTGATCGCCGTGCGCGGCACCTATGATGACGTCAATCGCCTCTGCAGTGAGATCGTCTACACCTTGAACTGGGGACTGGTCAACGTCAATCTGCGCCCCTTCTACTCGGAGGGATCGAAAACGGTCGGCTTCGAGATCGCCGAGCAATTGGGGTGGCGAGCCCCCGATGCCGTGGTCGTCCCGATGGCGGGCGGATCGCTTCTGACGAAGATTCACAAGGCGTTCGCAGAACTGCAGCACTTGGGATTAATTCCTCCGGCGCGCCCGCGCTTGTTCGGCGCTCAAGCGCGCGGGTGTAATCCGATCGTGGCGGCCGTCAAGGAGGGGCGCGAGGAGATTCGTCCCGTCAAGCCGCGGACGATCGCGCACTCGCTCGCCATCGGTGATCCGGCCGACGGATACTTCGCCGCGCGAGCCATCCGCCAGAGCGGCGGCTGGGCCGAGGACGCGACGGACGCGGAGATTCTGGCGGGCATTCGCCTGCTGGCCGAAACCGAGGGCATCTTCACGGAGACGGCTGGAGGAGTCACCGTGGCGGTGGCGCGGAAACTCGCCGAGCAGGGCTATCTGTCCCCGGAGGAGACGGTCGTCCTGGCGATCACCGGCAACGGGCTCAAGACGATGGACGCCCTCGCGACAGCGCCGCCGATCAGCATCGCCCCGAAAATCACCGAACTGGAGCGCGTGCTCCGCGATTTCTCCGAAGGAGGGAGCCAATCATGAGCGTGACGGTTCGCATTCCCCAACCGCTCAGGCGCTTCACCGAGAATCGCGATGTGATCGAGCTCTCGGCTGGGACCGTCGGCGAAGCACTCGAGCAGTTGGAGCGGCAGTATCCGGGCATCACCGAGCGCTTGCGCGAATCCGACGGACAACTCCGCCGATTCGTGAACATCTATGTGGATGGCGAGGACATCCGTTTCCTGAACGGATTGGCCACGGAGCTGCGAGATGGCATGGAGGTCGCCATCATCCCCGCCATTGCGGGAGGGAGCGCCGTGTGAGCGCATCCCCGGGAGATCGCGGGTGAGGGAGATCGAACCGGAGGAGTTGAAGGCGCTGTTGGAAGAGCGCCCGAACGCCGTCCTGCTGGTGGACGTGCGGCAGCCGGACGAGCATGCCTACTGTCGTATCCCGGGTTCGCGCCTCATCCCCTGGCCGGAGATCCCCTGGCGCGCGAGCGAGCTGGACCCGCGAGCCGAGATCATCGTCTATTGCTACCGTGGGATTCGCAGTCGGATCGCCGCCGCGTGGCTCGTCACGCTCGGCTTCGAGCGCGTCCGCAGCTTGCGCGGAGGCATCCGGGCATGGATCGCGCGCGTGAATCCCTCACTCCCCTGTTACTGATGCGCGAGGCGTTGACCGCGAGGCGGAACCTTCGATAGCTTTTCTGAGGATGGCCCTATGAATCGCGAGAAATATTCCCGACAGCTCCTCTTTCGAGAGATCGGCGAGGCGGGACAAGAACGGCTGCTGCAGAGTCGCGTCCTCGTCATCGGCTGCGGCGCGCTCGGCGCAGCTCAGGTCGAGATGCTCGCGCGCGCGGGCGTGGGATTCCTGCGCCTGGTGGATCGCGACTTCGTCGAAGAATCGAATCTGCAACGGCAGATCATGTTCGAGGAGCGCGATGCCGCCGAGCGGCTTCCGAAAGCCATCGCGTGCGCCCGACGCGTCGCGCGCATCAACAGCGATGTCCGCACCGAAGCCATCGTCGCCGACGTGAACCCCAAGAACATCGAACGGCTGATCGCCGACGTGGATCTCGTCCTGGACGGCACGGATAACTTCGAGACGCGGTATCTGATCAACGACGCGTGCGTCAAACACGAGAAGCCGTGGATCTACGGAGCGGCCGTCGGCGCCTACGGACTCACGATGACGATTCGCCCGGGCATCACGCCCTGTTTGCGCTGCGTGTTCGAGAAGATCCCGCCGCCCGGATCCTCCCCCACGTGCGATACGGCGGGCATCATCCTCCCCATCGTCCTCTTCATCGCCTCGATCCAGGTGACGGAGGCGATCAAAGTGCTCATCGGGCGGACGGAGAAGCTGCACGGCGGATTGATCCAGGTGGATGCCTGGGAGATGTCCGTTCATCGCGTGAGCCTGCAGAAGGTGCGCGAGCGCGCGGACTGTCCGGCCTGCCATCACCGACGCTTCGAGTTCCTGGAAGCCGGCCGACGGCAATCCGCCCTGACGCTCTGCGGACGCAACGCCGTCCATATCTCCAGCGTGGGCGATGTCTCGCTCAACCTGCAGGAGATCGCCGAGCGTCTGAAGCCGCTCGGCGACGTGACGCTCAAAGAATTCCTCCTCGTCTTTCGCGTGAACGGCTACGAGCTGAATCTCTTCCCGGATGGGCACTGCATCATCAAGGGCACGGAGGACATGACGCTGGCGCGCAGCCTCTACGCCCGATATATCGGGATTTGAATGGCCGCGAGCCGCGGGATCCTCGCCCCCCTTGTCCCGACCGTACGTCGGGGCGTATCATATCGCCGCCAGGATCCACACATCAGGAGGGAAGACGATGCGATGGCGATACGGTGTCGGAGGAGTGCTCCTCATCGTGCTGGTGCTCTCCTCGGTTCCGGCCCAGACGCTTCCGCTCCTGACGGAGGCGGAGTACCGCGCTCTCGTCAACGAGATCTCCGGGGACATCGCGTACGAACACATCCGCTATTTCACCCTCTTTCACCGACCGCGCGGAGGGACGGAGGGGTTGATGCGGGTGGCCGAATATACGGCGCAGAAGGCGCGCGAATACGGCCTGGAGGACGTGAAGCTGATCAAGCAGCCCTATCCCCTGGAAGCGTGGAGCGTGCGGCGCGCCGAGCTGTGGATGGTCGAGCCTGAATGGCGACGCCTGGCCGATTTCCTGCAAACACACGTCCATTTGGCCGATAACAGTCGTTCAGCGGATGTGCAGGCGGAGTTGGTCGACGTCGGCGCCGGCCTCGAGGAGAAGGACTACGCGGGGAAAGATGTTCGAGGGAAGATCGTGCTGGCCTACGGCCCGCTCGACCGGGTCACGGAGGAAGCGGTGTGGAAGCGCGGCGCGGCGGGGATCGTGTACTATCCTGATCCTTCAGCGACGGAATATCCCCTCAACAGTATCAACTTCCCTGATCAGATCCGCTGGGTGCGCATTCCTCTCCGCAGCCCGGATGGGAAAGAAGGGACCTTCGCGTTCTCACTCTCGCTGCGACAAGGCCTGACCCTACGCCGTCAGCTCGCCCAAGGGCCGGTGAAAGTTCACGCGCGGATCGACGCTGAAGTGCGCCCGGAGGAGAAGTGGCAGGTCATGGTCGAGGGGTTCCTTCGCGGGACGGACATCTCGGATCAGGACATCGTGCTGACGGCCCACCTTCAGGAGGAGAAGTTCTCCGCCAACGACGATGCGAGCGGATGCGCGGGCCTTTTGGAGATCGCGCGCGCGCTCACGAAGCTCATCACCGAGGGGAAGCTTCGACGACCGCGCCGCAATCTCCGCTTCTGGTGGGTGACGGAGATCTCCAGCGAGCGACAATACTTCGCCGATCATCCGGACGAGCCCAGGCGGATGCTCGTCAACATCAACCTGGACATGATCGGCGCCAATCAGGGACAAGACCTGTTGCGCGTCCAGAACGTCACGCGCGTTCCCTTCTCGCGGAGCCATTTCCTGACGGACGTCGCTGAACGCGTCATTGAATTCACCGTCGCGGCCAATACGGGACAGCTCGCGCAATTTCAAGCCGGTTCGCCCGTCCCCTATCCCCAGCCGATTCTCGCGCACTTGGGGACGCGCCATCGGTACAACGCGCAGATGATCCCCTTCCACAATAACACCGATCACATGACGTTCAACGAAGCGCCGATCGGCGTCCCGGGGATCACGTTCACGAATTGGCCGGACAATTACATCCACACGACGGACGACGACCTCTGGAATATTGATCGCACGCAACTGCAGCGGAACGCGTTCGCGGCGGCCGCGATCGCCTATTTCATCGCCTCGCTCGATCCGGAGCGCGGACGCCTCCTGGCGACAGAGGTCTACGCGCGGGCGCGCGAGCGGCTGGCGTTCGACGAGCGCGTGGCTCTGGAATTGATCGTGCACGAGCGGGATAAGACCTTCGCCTTCGGACGCGCGCGGAATCAGATCCTGCAGGCCGGGTGGCGGGAGCGCGCGGCGCTCGCTTCTATCCTTCGTCCGGTGCCCGAAGTCCGGGGGCTCGTCGAACGCCTCACGGCTATGCTCGCGGAGCGCGAAGCTCAGGCCCTGGCGGAGCTGGAACGGTCTTACCTGGCGATAACTGGGGAGTCGCGCGTCCCCACGCTCTCGCTCTCCCCCAAAGAGCGCGAGCTGGCCCAGAAAGTGCCGATGCTCGCGGCCGGTCCCGCCGAATTCCTGGAGCGGCGCAATCGCGTGCGCCCCGTGGAGGGCTTACATCCGCTGATGGCCTTCGAGGTGCTCAACTTCATAGATGGCTCGCGCTCGGTGCTGGACATCTATAACGCCGTGGATGCGGAGGCGCGTCGCGCCGGCGCGCATTATTACGGGACGGTGACTCTGGAGCGAGTCCAGCAGTACGTGGAGCACCTCATCGAAGCGGGACTCGCCCGATGGAAACACGGAGGGACACCCTGATGCCGGAAGTCCGAGTCGTACTCGTCGAGGATCATCTCTTCATCGGTCATTCGCCGAGCGGTCGCGCGATCGTCATTGACGCGGATCGAGAGCGGGATAGCGCTCCCGGTCCCATGCAGCTTCTTCTGCTCGCCCTGGGCGCGTGCACGGGGACAGATGTCGCGACGATCTTGAGGAAGAAGCGGCAGCAGGTGACGCACTATGAGGTGCGGGTCTCCGCCGAACAGCGCGACGCTTATCCGCGCATCTGGCAAAATATCGTCGTGCGTCACATCGTGCGCGGGCGGAACATCGCCGAGGCGGCCGTGCGCGAAGCCGTTCACCTCTCCGAGACGAAATACTGCAGCGTCTCCGCGATGCTCGGCGCGGCGACGACCGTCACCATGACCTATGAGATCGAAGAAGAAGAAGGCGGAGGGTGAGCTTCCGACACGCGCTCGGCGGACGATGCGGCCCTTCCCCGAGCTGGCCCCGCCGATCTTCGTCGTCCAGAAGCATCGCGCTTCGCGTTTGCATTATGACTTCCGCCTGGAGATCGGGGGCGTGCTCGCATCCTGGGCCATCCCCAAAGGGCCGTCACTCTCGCCGCGCGAGAGACGGCTCGCCGTGCGCACGGACGATCACCCCCTCGGATACGCGACGTTCGAGGGGAAGATCCCGCCGGGGAGCTACGGCGCCGGCACCGTGATCGTCTGGGATTACGGGCGATGGGAGATGCAGCGAGCGGGCGAAGACCCACAGCGCGCGCTGCAGGCGGGCGCGTTGAAATTCATCCTGCACGGGCAGAAACTGCGCGGGCGATGGGCTCTTGTCCGGTTGAAAGGGCGTTCGGAGAATGCCTGGCTGCTCATCAAAGAGCGCGACGCGGAGGCTCGCGAGGACTACGCGATCACGGAGGTGGCGCCCCACTCGGCCCTCTCCGGGCGGACCCTGGAAGATGTCGAACACGATCCAGAGGCTCCGGTGCTCTCGTGCGCCGATTTCGGATGAGACGGGAGCGCTTGACGCCGCGACCGAATCGTACTCTAATTCGCACGGTGCTGGTGCGAGGACGGCTGCCTGAAGGAGATCGACATCACGACCGGAGCGCGGGGGCTTCGGTTGAAGCGGGAGGGCTTTCCGCTGCGACCTTCGGAGCGGTGGGACGCGAGCGCATGATCCCGCTGCGTCTGGGGAAGGTCGGGCGCTCTTTCATCAGGGAGCGAGATGAGGAAGCGAGCTATGCACAGCTACTTTCGGATCGTGAACGAGCTGGATCGGCTCTTGAAGAGCACGCTGACTCCGGACCAATGGGATGCGCGGATCACCGAATTGGCCAAACGCATCGAGCGCGAACACGCCCAGGCCATCCCTCTCCTGTTCAAGACGCTGCGCACGACGGCGGATTCGGATCTGGCCTCCCTCATCATCTTTGTCATCGAGCGGATGGAGGATCCGAGGGCCCTCGAGCATGCTCTGGAGATCATGCGCGATCCTTCGGTCGCCGATGAGGTGAAGGTGGGACTGCTGCCCTTCCTCCTTCGCCACAACGTGAGCCTCTCATCACCCGAACTGGTGGGCGCGTTCAAAGACCCGCGCTCGATCTCCCGCACGCTCACGGGATGGCTCCTGGATGGTCTCGCCGAGGACGAGGACGCCATCGCCCCCATCGTCGCGGACCTCGAGCAATGGGATCGAGACTCGCAACAGCAATGGCTCGAACACTTCGGCGAACGAGGGGACGAACGGGCGCTGCCGCTGCTGGCGACGGTGGCGGAGTCGCGGGATGTGGAGCTGGCGCGCATGGCCATTGCTGAGATCGCCCGCATCCCGTCGGGACGCACGATCTTCACCCTGGAGAATCTCTTCAACCATCGCGAGACGCTCTGGGGGGAGATCGAGTGCGCGCTGCGGAGACTGCGGGCGGTGGGATTGCACGCATCCCCTCTTTTCACCGCCCCCGGACCGGTGCGGGAATGCTGGCTCACTCACATAGACGGCTATGGGAATCAGCTCGTGCTCATCGCCCGAGAAGGCGAGGGCGGCCGATACGACGCCGCCCTCTTCACGCTGAGCGAACGCGAGGGCATCCCCGAATGCTTCAGCGCCCGCGGGCTCACCCCGCGCGACTACCGAAGCGTGGTGGCGCTGATGCGCCGCGAGACCCCCCTGGTTCCCATCAGCTATGAGGAGGCGCGCACCCTCGTGCGCGATGCGCTCTTCATCGCCCGACGTCATCGCGCCTTCATCTGCCCGGAGTTCGCCTTCCGGCGGCGGATCTTCGGAGACGATGATCTCTCGCCTAAAGAATATCGCCCCGAGTTCCCGGACTTCCTGCTCGCGGAAGTGCGCCGCCAGTACGCGGAGCTTCTGGCCACGTCTGATCGGTTGCTCACCGTCTTCCCGTTCTCGGAATGGTGGATGGACACACCGACCGCTCGCGAGTTCATCACGCGGCGAAAGCTCGAAGCGACGTCCCTCCGTCTCACGCGGGAGATCGTACTCGCCTTCATCGAAGAGGTCATTGAGCCCGAACGCGAGACCCTGGTGCGGCGATTCGCGCTGACGGCCGAATTCCTCCTGCACCTGATCGGCGGCCGCGCGCCTCGCTCGACCTATCCCTGGAAGGCGACGCTCGCCCTCTGGAAGGCCCTCCGCGACCGACGGCGATCGCTGTCGAAGATCCCGTTCTTCCACGAACTGGCGAGAGTCACGATCGCCGGTCTGGCCGCGAACATCGGCCGTGACGAGAACCCTTCGCGCGAATCTCATCCGTGAGCTCAGGAGGTCGCCATGCCGGTGAAATCGGACAAATGGATTCGTCGCATGGCTCTGGAATATGGCATGATCGTTCCCTTCGAGGAACGCTTGATCCGCGAGGTCGAAGGCCGACGGATCATCAGCGCCGGCCTCTCCAGCTACGGATACGATATTCGCCTGGCGAAGGATGGCTTCTTCATCTTCTCCCCGATCAAAGGGCGAGAGATTGACCCCAAGAACTTCGACACGAGTAGCCTCATCGAAGCGCCGCTGCGGACGGCCGAGGATGGGTCGCAATATTGGCTCCTGCCGCCGCTCTCCTACGCGCTGGGAGTCACGGTCGAGACCTTCAATATCCCCCGGCGCGTGATCGGCCTGGCCTTCGGCAAAAGCACATATGCGCGCTCGGGCGTCATCATCAATGCGACGCCACTGGAACCCTGCTGGCGGGGCCGCCTGGTGCTGGAGATCTCGAACTCGGCCGATCTGCCCGTCCGCATTTACGCCGAAGAGGGCATCGGGCAGATCATCTTCATCGAAAGCGATGAGGAGTGCGACGTCTCTTATGAAGATCGGCAGGGGAAATACCAGGATCAAACCGGATTGGTCCCGCCCCGCGTTTGAGCGCGCCCTCACTCGCCCCATTCAATGAGAGCGGCGGCCAGCAGGGGAATCAGGATCTCGTGATGCCCCGTCAGGGCGAAGCCGCGCCCCACGCCGGCGACCGGGCGTCGCACGACGTTCGTCATCGGGCGATAGTGCTGGATGAAATCGAAGTTCGCCGTCGTGATGTCCCGCAGCTTCACGCCGAGATTGCGCGCGACGGTGACCGCCTTCAGGAAGACTTCGGGCAGCATCACGGCCGATCCGAGATTGAGATAGACCCCACCGCCGTCCATCTCGCGCACAAGGGTGCAGAAGAGGAGAAAATCGCGATGGCTGGTGGCGCCAATGGCCGCGCCGCTCGCCGAAGGATGAAGATGAGTGATGTCCGCGCCCAGACTGACGTGCACGGTCACCGGAACGCGCTCGGCATATGCGGCGTGCAGCAGCGAGAAGGCCTTGTACGGAGGATCGAGCCGATGCAGCGCGCGCCCGAGGGCTTCGCCCAATCCGAGGCCATCTCGATATCCCTCGCCGATGGCCTCGTTGATCAATCGGCCCGTCTCCTCAGCCATGCCGAACTGCCCTTCGCCCAGGGAAGCATCCACATCTTCAGAGGTTGCGCCGCAGAGCGCGATCTCGAAGTCGTGGATCAGCCCCGCGCCGGTCATCGCCACCCCCGTGATCAACCGTCGGCGCAGCAGATCAATGAGGATCGGGGCCAATCCACATTTGATGACGTGCCCGCCCAATCCCACGAGAACCGGCTTGCCGCGCCGACGCGCCCGATGAACGCTCTCGACAAGAGCTCGAAGGTCTTCGCCCGCGAGCACGCGCGGGAGACTCTCCAGGAAGGCCTTCACCGAAGCGCCTCGCTCATGCGGCTTCGCGAAATCGCGGACGCTGACCTTGCTCGGGCGCTCAAAGAGGCTGTACGTGCGAAGCGGTGTGAGGTCAATCGGGCGCTGGTCGTAGATGCTCATACGACGGCGTCAACCGAGGGAGGGGTGAGCGATCCCCTCCCCATTCGTCACTTCACCGGCGCGCCGGCAGAATCAGCTCGCGGTCGAGCACCATGCCGATCTCCGTCCCCGAGGGGACTTCCACCTCGGCGCCCTTTCGCAGGAGCGCAGCTGCTGTGCCCAAGCCGGCGCCAATGGCCGCGCCAACCCCCGCGCCTTTGCCGCCACCGGCCGCCGCCCCAATGACCGCACCCACGCCCGCACCCCCTCCAATAAAGATGGCATCCCGCTTAATCGAGGACTTCCCTTTGACCTCGCCCTCTTGACCGACTTCGCGTGATTCTCCCTCGGGAGTCTCCAGACTGGCGAGCGATCCATAGATGCGGTACTTCTGTCCCGAAGGGAGCTGAAGCTCCTCGAATGTGACGGCGATGGTTCCACTTCGCCGCCGCGCCGCTCGCGTGACCGAGGTCACCCGTCCCGTCACGATGCTCCCCACAGGGACAGCGACCACCTCCCCGACGACGACAGGGGCGATGACCTCCGCTGTGAAGGTATCCCCTTTTTGGGCCGTTCGAGAGCTGAGTCCTTGTCGAAGCCGAAGCCGAAAGAGCGTATCCACGGGGACACGCACGCTCTCCTGCGCCACCGCGACGCGCAAGGGCCTTGCTCCCTCGTGCCCGCTCTGGGGGAGCACCCCTACCGAGAGTGCGAGCACCGTCATCAGACTCTGCGCTGCAAGTCGTTTCCTCATGGTTCCCTCCTCGGTTCAAAGTGGCTTCACCATGCTCTTAGATGCACGGGAGGCGCCATCGGACGCCTCCGGCCGAGGGCGGCTCTTCTGGATCGCTCACGGCGTGATGAACTGCCGCGCGTTCTCCGGCGTGATGATCACTCCGCGGGCGACATGTCCGACCGATGGGAGCTGGGCCGGTTGCCCATTGATCGTCACCTTCAGCGCGGGGACGCTCCCAACCGATAAGCGCACTTGCTTCTGCGGCCTGAACGTGCGCACATCGCCGGCGCGCAACATCTCCTGTCGCGGCTTCGGCTCATCGTCCACTTGGACCGAGATCCAGCAGTTCCCCGTCGCCTCCAGCCGAATCTCCAGCGGCTGCGATACCGACGAGATGCTCGGCGCGGGGGTGGGAGAGACCGTCGCCGGCTCCGTCTCGGCGCTCACAGAAGAGGGGGCCGAAACGCTCTCGGAGGAAGGGGCCACGGGGGCGCGAGCCGGTTCCTGGTTCTCCGGGACAGGTGCGGGCTGCGATCCTCGCTGTTCCCACAAGCGTTTCCCCTCCCGTTGCCAATAGTGCCATCCTCCATACCCCCCCACAGCCAGCACGCCCGCGACGAAGAGGATGACGACGACGCGCGTCCAGAAGATCGAGCGCGCGCGCTCGGCCGCCACCGTCGTGAAGGGGTATCGCGGGATCTCTTCCCGCGTCTGTCCCGTCTGCTCATAGTACCGGGCGATCGCCTCCTCCTCGTCCATCCCCACATGACGGGCGTAGGTTCGGATGAAGGAGCGGGTGAAGAGCCCCCCCGGCAAGGCGGCGAAGTCGTCCTCCTCGATGGCGCGGAGGAAGCGCACGGCCACGCGCGTCGCGTTCGAGATGTCCTGCAGCTCGATCCCCTTGGCTTCGCGGCGGCGGCGCAGTTCCTGGCCGAGCGTCAACCGTTCCGTCTGCATATCCCCCCTCCCCGACGCTGTAAATATGCCGCGCCCCTCCGAGGCTGTCAAGCGACCCGCCCGCAAACGCCCCTCAGCGGCTCATGCGTTCGATGAAGGGCTCGGGGAGCGTCCGCGCGCGCCCCTCGCGATCCACGACGACATGCACCGTCTCCCCCTCGGCGAGCTTTCGCCCATCCGCGCGATGGAGGATCTCGTACCGAAAACTCAACGATCGCCGGCGTCGGTCCCCGAGCCAGGTGCGGATGACGATCTCATCATCGTACCGAGCCGGGGCCAGATACCGACACCGCGCCTCGACCACGACCAGATAGAGCCCGAACTCCTCCTCCAGCCGCCGATAGGCGAATCCGCGTTGCCGACAGAACTCGCTGCGCCCGATCTCAAACCAAACGAAGTGATTCGCATAATAGGCCACCCCCATCTGATCCGTCTCCGCATACCGCACGCGCGTCGTCACCTCAACCGGCTCGCGATTTCCCTGATCCATACCGTCATCCCCTGCGCATCGTGGCGGTTTGACAAACTCCTCGACTTCAGCTACAAACGAAGTGAAATGTAGGGTCAAGGACGCGACGATGTCAAAACGAAACGATGCCTCCCGGTCGCTGCGACGGCGGATCGCCTATGCGAGCGGTTGTCTCCTTCTTCTGCTCCTGTCCGCCGCCTCATCTCCGGAGCGACGCTCGACGTCCGAGCAAACGGTTCGCTCGAACACCCTGAGTCTGGTCGAGGAGATCCTCACCGAGGTCAGCCGTCTCCGCGGCCTACCGGTGCGGCATCCCGTGAATGCGGGTCTTCAGTCTCGCGCGGAAATCGAACGCCACCTGCGCGAAGATGTGAACAGGAAGATCTCGCCCGAGGAGTTCGACGCCGCGGCGAAAGCCCTCATCGCCTTCGGCCTCGCGCCGCCCGGATTCGACTACCGCGATCTGCTGCTGCGGATCCTGACCGAGCAGGTCGCCGGATACTATCGCCCGAGGACGAAGACGCTCTATCTGGCCGACTGGTTGACGCCGGAGGAACAGCGATGGGTCATGGTGCATGAGCTGGTCCATGCGCTTCAGGATCAACATTTCGATCTGCGGCGGTTCGAGGATGGCCCCAAAGGAGAGAGCGATCGCGACCTGGCCATCCACGCGCTGATCGAAGGCGAGGCGATGGGCGTGATGCTCACCTATATCTTGAAGCCGCAGGGCATGGACCTGACCACGATCCCCGTTCCCCTCACCGCCGTCTTCGAGCGACTTCAAGCGATGGACGATGAGCGGAGTCGAGTCCTACAGAGCGCTCCGGCCGCCGTGCGCGAGAGCTTGCTCTTCCCGTACACCTATGGGGCGGCCTTCGTCCAATATCTGGTGCGACACGGCTCATGGGCGCGCGTCTCGCGCGCGTATGCTGA
>JBEPZV010000028.1:0-34882 GCA_041640655.1 bacterium | reverse complement strand
CATCGGGATAGACCGATTTGCCGAAGACGGCGAATCGCGCCCGCCCGATCTTCGCCCCGGCCGCCTGACGCACGCTCGCGACGTTCTCCTCGAACCAGCGCTGCATCTGGCGGAGGATCGGGTCCACACGCCGCGCCCATTGGATCAGCGGATCAGGAGACGCCGCGATGGCTTCTTCCCCTCCGTTCAGAAGAGCCTGCCGAACGGCGACATCGGTGAGGCGCGTCCCCCGCACCAGTTCGCGAGCCACGACCTCGGGCGACCGTCCCCCCAGAGCGGCCTCGATGAACGGATCATTCGGCCCCAACTCTTCAAGAGACTCCTGCAAGCTGGCCGCGATCAGCACCTCCTCCAGTCCCGGATAGATCGGCGCGGGCGAGAGCACGCGGAATCGGACCGCCTCCAGTTGCGCATCGTGAAACCCGTCCAAACGCTCGGCATCCGGTTTCTTCACTTCCGTCGCGTAGCGCACGAGCGTCAGGGCGTGCTCGATCAGGTCAGAGAAGCTGCGACGCACCGACCGATAGAGCAGTGGTACGGCCTGCTCGCGGTAGCGCGCTTCGGCGGCGGCGATCTCCGCCCACGCGCTCCCATATTCGGCTTGCCACTCGGGTCGGCTCGCGAGGCGCGCGCGCAACGCCTCCTCCTCCCGCTGCTTCTTCGCCATGAGCGCCGGGTCGCGAAGGCCATTCCATTCGCCCACATAGGCCTTCACCGCGTTCTCCAAGCTGAAGATCAACTCCGCGGCCTGCCGCGCCGGCTCTGGACCCTGCGCCGCATACTGCCGCAACGCGCGCAGTCGGTGCTGCAGGGTCTTGATCGTCCGCGGATAGACGACGTCCCGCAGCGTCTCCAATTGCGCGACGGTCAGCCAGCGGCTCGTCCGCCCCGGATGACCGGAGACGAAGACCAATTCTCCCTCGCTCGCCCCTCGCGAGTTCCACCTCAGGTAGTGCGCCGAGCGAATCGGCCTCCCATTCTCGTACACGCGAAAGAGCGCGAAATCCAGGCAGTATCGGGGATACGTGAAATTGTCGGGATCGCCACCGAAGAAGGCGATCTGCTGCTCCGGCGCGAAGACCAGACGCACATCGGTATAGCGCTTGTAGCGGTAGAGCCAATATTCGGCTCCGTGATAGAGCGCCACCACCTCCGAATGCAAGCCGGTCGCCTCGCGGCTCTCCCGCTCGATGCGCGCGATCTCCGCCCGCTGAGCTTCGAACGCCTCGCGCTCGCTCATGCCGGATCGAACCACGGCGTTCACCCGCGCCGTCACGTCCTCCATCTGGACGAGCACGTCAAGCGCCAAGTCCGGACACTTCAACTCCTCCCGCGGCGTGCGGGCGTAAAAGCCATCGCGCACGTAATCCTTCTCGGGGGTGGACATCTTCTGCAACTGCATGAGCGCGACGTGATGGTTGGTGAGCACAAGTCCATTCGGGCTCACGAACGCTCCCGACCCCCCATCGCTGAAGCGCACGCTGGCGAGTCGAATATGATCGAGCCAGTCCTGAGTCGGCGTGAACCCGTACCGCTCGCGGAGCTGCGCCAGCGGGGGATTGTCGAATGTCCACATCCCCTCGTCCGCCCATGCGCGCGCGCACACGCCTGCGCCCGCGATGACGATGAGGAGAACGTATCGGCGAATCCACAAAGCGCACCTTCTTGTCCGCCTCATCATCCCCTCCTCTGCGCTCCCCGACGTTCGCCCAAGGGGAGCGCGAAGAATGATCCCCAAAGCGGCCCCCCGTTGGCAACCCCGACAGAGCATCCCACCCGCAATCGCCACGGATTCGGGGCGTGCGTCGCGCGCGCGCTTTGGGCTACAATCCCATCTCGCGTGAGTGGAGGCGATGAACACGGCGGGTCCACAGTCCTCTGCCCCGGTCGCTCCGCCGATCGCGGAGGAGACAGCCGGGCGCGTCACCCGTTCGGCGGGTGTCGTCAGCCTGGCCGTCATGGGCAGCCGCCTGTTGGGACTCGTTCGCGAGCAGGTCTTCGCCGCCGTCTTCGGCGTCGGCATGCACTCGGATGCTTTCATCGCGGCCTTTCGCATCCCCAACCTGCTGCGCGACCTCTTCGCCGAGGGCGCCTTGAGCGCGGCCTTCGTCTCCACCTTCTCCCAGCTCATCGTCACGCGGGGCGAACGCGCCGCTTGGCGCCTGGCGAACCTCGTCTTCAACGGACTGGTGCTCGTCCTCACGGGCGTGACGCTGCTCGGCATCGTGTTCGCTCCGCAGATCGTCGGGCTCATCGCGCGAGGATTCGAGGCGATCCCGGGGAAGATGGCGCTCACCATCGAGATGACGCGCCTCATGTTCCCGTTCATCATCCTCGTGGCGATGGCCGCCGTGGCTATGGGCATCCTCAACAGCCGGGATCGCTTTGGCATCCCGGCCTCCGCCTCGACCTTCTTCAACATCGGTTCGATCCTCGGCGGACTCGGATTCGCTCACGTCATGGATCCCAGCTTCGGACCGCGGGCTATCGTGGGGTGGGCCATCGGGACACTCATCGGCGGGGCATTGCAATTCTTGATTCAGGTCCCCTCGCTCTATCGCGTGGGTTTTCGCTATGAGCCCATTGTGAGCTTCCGCGATCCGGGCGTGCGGCAGATCGTTCGGCTCATGGGGCCGGCCATCATCGGCGCGGCAGCCGTTCAGATCAACGTCTTCGTGAACACGAACTTCGCCTCATATCTGGGAGATGGGCCGGTCTCCTGGCTGAACTACGCGTTTCGCCTCATGCAATTCCCCATCGGCGTCTTCGGCGTCGCCATCGGCATGGCGACGCTGCCGGCAGTCTCGCGCGCCGCGGCGCGCGGAGATCTCGCGGAATTTCGACGAACGCTCGCGGCCTCAGTGGGCTTGGTCTTCTTCCTGTGCATTCCGTCGGCCTGTG
Organism: bacterium; assembly: GCA_041640655.1. Classification (GTDB taxonomy): domain Bacteria; phylum Acidobacteriota; class Blastocatellia; order HR10; family HR10; genus HR10. Next base: position 31,981 of record JBEPZV010000028.1, on the reverse strand, counting down.
GGCTCGCCGTCCTCGGCGAGCCGATCATCCGCCTCATCTACGAACGCGGCCGATTCACGAGCTTCGATACCGAGCAGACGGCCGCAGCTCTGGCGTTCTACGCCATCGGACTAGCCGGGTACGCGGCGATCAAAGTGCTCGCGCCCGCGTTCTATGCCCTGAACGACGCGCGCACGCCGATGCGCATCAGCCTCCTCTCGATCGCGACCAACTATGCTTTCAACTATCTGCTTGTGCGCCAACTGGGATTTGGCCATCGCGGATTGGCGCTCTCGACGTCGCTCGTGGCGCTCTTCAACTTCCTCGCGCTCTTCGGGCTCATGCACCGGAAGATCGGTCACCTGGAGGAGCGGCGCCTTCTTCACTCGCTGGGCAAGATCGCGCTCGCCTCGGGCGTGATGTCCGCGATCTGCTACGCGAGCTTCAGGGAGCTGGAGGCGCACATGGGATCGCGCGGTCTTCTCGGACACACGCTCACGGCGCTTGGGCCCGTGGGATTGGGCCTGGTCACCTTTCTGCTCGTCGGCCGAATCCTTCGCGTGAGGGAACTGGAGATGGCGCAGGCGGCATTCCGCCGCTTCCTCGCCCGCTCTTGAGGGTCACCCCTGCTCCGCCTCCGCGAGAATGTGCCAGATGGCCTCACACCACCCGATCGGACCGATCCCCCGGGTGATGTGCGCCTGAGGGACGAGACGCTGCGCGACAGGATCGGGCTCTCCCGAAGGCCGGCGCACGAGGATCGGAAGGGCTACCTCCTGCAGCATGGGGACATCGTTCTCACTATCGCCGATCCCGACGGTGAAGATCGGACCGAATCGGCGTCGCAAGATGTCCGTGAGCACATGCACAGCTCGCCCTTTATCGGTCCGTCCCATGAGATGAACGTATCGCCCACCGCGCGTGAGGCGAAGGCCGTGCTCGGCGACGATCGCCTCCAGGCGGGAGAACACCGTCGGATCATCACTCATCACGCGAAACGGCTCATCATATTCTCGCTGCTTCGCCCGCTCGGCCTCTTCACGACTCAAGCCGCATTCGGCGGCGATCTCCTCGGGCGTCAGCTCGCTCCAGGCGACAATGGGCACAGCCAGGCGCCGCCTGAGTTCCTCCAGGCAGGAGCGCAATCGCGCGTGCGAGACGCCGAGCGCGATGCGCGCCCACGTGCCACATGGTTCAGCTTCCGGCGCGAACGCCGCGAATTCCTCGCGCGGGAGATAGATCGCTCCGCCGTTCTCGACGATGAATGGAGCGTGAATCCCCAGCTCGCGGAGCAACGGCTCCATCTCCGCGCGCGTCTTGCTGGAGCAGGGGATCACAAGTGCGCGATGGCGACGAAGCGCCTCCAGTGCCGGGCGCGCCGCTTCATACGCATAGGTCTCGGCATCGAGCAGCGTCCCGTCCAGATCCGTGTAGATGACGAGCTGTTGGCCCGCGAGCTTCGCCTTCATGAATTATCCTCTCGAACGACCTGCAGCAGCTCATCGAAGAAATCGGGCAAGGCCGCCGTCACGCGATTCCAATTGGGGATGAGCGGCACACCGAGCGGATCCTCCATGAACGCCTCCGCCGCCAGCGAGAGCGCGCGCGCGAACGCCTCCACCGCCACTTCCTCTTCATGCCGATCGAAGAAGAGCCCATTGATGAGCGCGTCAGCGTGATAGCGCGAGATCATGTCCTCGGCCGCGCGGATGTAGGTGGAGCGCAGCGTGCGAAAGACTCCCGACGTGAACACCACCCCTTCGGCCGAGAGCGTGCGAAAGAGCGTCTTCGCGATGTCCACGGCCATCTTCATCAATCCGCGCGTCGGATCATTGGGAGAGAGCGCCTGGTGCTTATGTTCGTAGGTGTCGCACAATTCCACCTGGCAGATGCGCCGGGTGGCGCGATTGCGATAGATCTCGGCGAGGACGCCGATCTCCAGTCCCCAATCGCCGGGGATCCGATTGATGCGCGCCAAATCGGCCATCATCGCGAACTCCCCGGCGAGGGGGTAGCGAAAGCTGTCCAGGAATTCGAGAAACGGCAAAGGGCCGAAGATCTTGCGCAGCGAGCGAACAAGCGGCGTGATGAACAACCGCGTCACGCGCCCGTGCAGCCGATCGGTGACGCGCGCGTAATAGCCCTTGCAGAACTCGAAATCAATGTTGGGATTCACGACCGGATAGCACAAGCGGGCCAACATCTCGCGCGTGTACGTGAGGATGTCGCAATCGTGCAAAGCGATGACATCGCTCTTGCCGCTGGCGAGCACATAGCCATAGGCCATCCAACAGGAGCGCCCCTTGCCATCTTCGCCGACGGGCAAGCCGTTCGCCTGGAGCTTCTCGTACAGCCGCTGTAGGCGCGGCCCGTTGTTCCAGATGAAGGTCACCTCTTGCGGCAAGCCGGCCATCATCTGGCGCGCATGCGCATACTGCTCGGGCGTCGCGCGGCTCACGGTGACGACGATCTGCCGCACATAGGGGACGTGCCGCAACTCCTCGACGATGCGCGGCATCGCGTCTCCCTCGAATTCACTGTAGAGGGCCGGCAAGACGAGCGCGATCGGTCGCTGCTCGGCATACATCGCCAGTTCGCGCTCCAATCGCTCCAATCCTCCCGGCACCAAGCGGTGCAACGTCGCGACCACTCCCGTCTGATGGAAATCGGCCATCGTCGTCCTCCTCTCCGCGCAGGAAGGCGCAGGTGGACTCGCCCCAGCGCCCGCCGCGTTCAGCGAGCGGCTCTGTTCCCCCTCCGACGGCGGGAGACCGGCATGTCATCCACGACCTCCGGCGACGCCGCCTCCCTCGGTTCCGATGGGCGCTCCGCCGAAGTCGCCCGCTGTCTTCTGTTCTTCCAGATCAAAAAGGCGATGCCGCCATAGAAGACGGCGACCAGAAGTATGACGACGATCAACTCCACGTTCACGCCCCCCTCCCCGATGTAGACCTTCGCCGAGAGCGAAGGAAGATGCCGAAGGATCACCGAATCGTTATCGGAGGCGAGATGTCCTTCGACATGGGAGGGGCGCGTTTGATCGGCAGGCGATGAATGTCCGATGGGAGCAAGAGGCTCGCGCCCGCTTCCTCACCGAATCGGCTCGCGCATGGCTTCGGCCATGAGAGCTGAGCGCATGAGGGGGAGAAGATGCTCTTGCTCTGGAGATGCTTCTCGGGCTGAGCGTTCCGGAGAGCCGGCTTTGAAGGATCTGCCGAAAATGGCGAAGGCGCGGCCCCGGACATCGTCCGAAACGGACATCGGAGCCAGACTTGCCCACTCTCCTCTTCAAGAGCAGTCCCAGCGAATGCGGGCACCAGCAGAAGACACAAAAAAACAGTCACGAGGATTCGAGGATGAATCCCCTCTTCCCGGAATCGCCATCGCTTGCTCCGAGCCCGCATCGCCGTCCTAAGCATAAGGACCCGCTCGAGGCTCTGTCAAGACGCGTGTATCCGTCCAGCACCTTTGTGCGCGCAGATTCGCGACAGAATAAAGCCCGCGAAGCAGGCGTGTGAAGCTCGCCTGGGGCGAGCCCTAGGACCCGAAGGGGGCGGTCCATCCGCGCGGTCACACGCCGCGTTCGTGCGGACGACGTGACGTTTTGCCTCCGCATGGGCCGCCCGCTCACACGGGCGTGAAATGGGGTTGGGGCTTCCTCCTCCCTAGGGCTCGCTCCGCTCGCCCCAGGCTACATTCGGTCGCCCCCTTCGGGGGCTCGCGTGCAGAAGAGAGTGGGGCTCATAACGTGGGTTCACTTCGCTCATCCCGAGCACTTTCGGTCGCCCGTGCGCGGGCTCGCGTGCGGAAGTGGGTCAGTCTCATAACGTGAGTTCGCTCTCGCTCACCCCGAGCTGAATCCGGTCGTTCGCTTCGGGAGGCTTGCCTGAGGCGACTCATTCCGCCCATCGCTCCCAACCGCTCCCCTCATGACCGAATCGAAAGATCGTCGGATGCAGGGCCTCGGCCAAAATCTCCAGGGATTCGACCAAGCGCGGTCCCGGCCGATTGAAGAATTGATTCCCATCGGCGATGATGACGCGACCCTCGCGCACGGCGCGAAGCTGCGGCCACTCGCGCCGCCGCGTGAGGAGGGGCATCTCCCGACGCGTGCGCGCGATATCGAACCCGCAGGGCGCGATGACGATCACCTCCGGGTCCTTCGCCACCACGTCCTCCCATTTCAACCAAGGGGCGTGACGACCCGCTTCGCCAAAGAGATTCACCCCACCGGCCATCTCGATGAGCTCCGGCATCCAATTCCCCCCGGCCATGAGCGGCTCGATCCATTCGATGTACGCGACCGTGGGTTTGGGAGAGAGCGCGCGCGCCGTCTCAGCGATCTCCGCCATCCGACGGCGCAATATGACGATCAACTCCTCTCCCCGCTCAGGGACGCCCAGGGCCTGCGCGACCTGTCGAATGCTCTCCCACACATCGGCCAGAGCATTCGGCTCCAAGGAGACCACGCGCACCGGGTGGTCGAGCCACTCCCGCACGGCTTCTTCGACCGCGTTCACGCTGACGGCGCACACGACGCATTGCGATTGCGTCACGATCACATCGGGGCGCAGCGCGCGCAGGCGTTCCCCGTGCACGCGATAGACCGAGAGGCCCTCCTGCACGATCGCCTTCACCCGCTCGTCAATCTCATAGCTCCACCCTTCGACGGGGAACTTCGGCTCCGTGCACGCGGGCAATCGTCGGACCGATTCCGGGTAATCGCATTCGTGCGACCGCCCGACCAGATGCTCTTCAAAACCGAGCGCGCAGATGATCTCCGTCGCGCTCGCGATCAGAGAGACGATGCGCGGCATGGGGCACCTCCTCCCCGGGAAGCGAACACCTGACCCGACCATCGCGTGACGAAACGATCTGTTTCGTCACGCGGATCTCGAAGAGCTTCGGCCACAGCTTGCCCGTCACGAAGAGCCGATCGCGCTCGGCGTCATACGCGATGCCGTTGAGCACATCCACCGGACGCGCGCGATCCTCCGGGCTCAGCAGTCCGGTGAGATCAATCCAGCCCAGGACGCGCCCCGTCCGCGGCGAGATGCGCGCGATGCATTCCGTCTGCCACACGTTCGCGTAGATCTCCCCCCGCACGTATTCCAGTTCGTTCAAGAACCGCACGGGTCGGCCGCGGTCATGCACCTGCAGGCGCCGCACCTCGTGGAACGTCTCCGGGTCCAGAAAATAAAGCGTCGCCGTCCCATCGCTCCGAATGAGATGCCGGCCATCGTGGGTGAGTCCCCATCCCTCGGTCGCGTAGGTGAACGTCCGGAGCAGACGGAACGTCTCCTTCTCATACACGAACCCCGTGCGCTCGTGCCAGGTGAGCTGGATGAGGTGGTCCCGCCAGAGCGTCAATCCTTCACCGAAGAATTCCGGAGGAAGGTGATGAATCTTCACGACGCGTCCCGTCTCCAGCTCCACCTTTCGCAGCGAGGATCGCCCATGTAGTCCCGTGCTCTCGTAGAGGTATCCTCCATCGTACACGAGGCCTTGCGTGAACGCCTCCGGATCATGCGGATAGACCCGCACGATCTCGTATCCGGAGAGGATCGGAGCCGACTCGGCGACCTGCGAGGGAGGCGCCATCGGCCACATCCCAGGAGAGAGAAGCATGAGGAGCCCGGACACCAGACCCACTCTCCCGACGTCCCGCGCGTTCATGATCCCCCCTCCTTCAGCGAAGCGAGATGGCGCAGGAAATAGTCGGTCATTAGGGTGAAGAGGTGGATTCGCGCGTCAGGGCCACGGATGCCATGCTTCTCCCCAGGATAGAGCATCAGATCGAAGGGGCGTCGCGCGCGGATGAGCGCATCCACAAGCTGAACCGTATCCTGGACGTGCACGTTGTCATCGGCCATACCGTGCACGAGCAGGAATCGGACCTTCACCTGAGCAGCGTAAGTGATCGGCGAGCTGAGCCGATACCCCTCGGGATTCTCCTGCGGGCGCTCGAGGTATCGCTCCGTGTAGTGCGTGTCGTAGTTTCGCCAGTCGGTCACCGGAGCCACGGCGATCCCCGTTCGGAACACCTCCGGCGCCGTGAAGAGCGCCATGAGCGTCATATACCCCCCATAACTCCAGCCCCAAATGCCGATCCGCTGCGGGTCCACATAAGGGAGCGACTTCAGATACGCGACGCCCGCGAGCTGATCCTTCACCTCCCAATATCCGAGCCGCCGATGGATCTTCAGCTCCCACGCTTTCCCTCTCCCCCACGAGCCGCGATTGTCCAGGCTGAAGATGAGGAATCCGCGCTGAGCCATGAGCTGATGCCAGAGGAACCGGTCCCCGCCCCACCGATTGACTACCACTTGCGCGCGCGGTCCCCCGTAGACGTAGACGATGACGGGATACCGCCTCCGGGGATCGAACCCCTTCGGCTTGATCATCATGGCCGGCAATGGCGTCCCGTCCTCGGCCCGCACCGTGAGGAATTCGACGGGACCGAGCGCATACTCCTGCAACTCCTCGACGACGTTCTCCTCGATATACGCCACACGCGCGCCATCGGCGCGATGAAGGCTGAGCCGCGGAGGCGTCGTGATGTTCGAGTAGATGTCGAGATAGTATTCGAACGTCGGGGAGAAAGTGATCACGTGCCACCCCTCCTCGGTCGAGAGCCGCGTCAATCCCGTCCCATCCAGCGCGACGCGATAGAGATGGCGCTCCAGGGGACTCTTCTCCGTCGCCGTGAAATAGACGACGCCTCGCGCTTCATCCACGCCGCAGAGCGCCTCCACCTGCCATTCCCCATGGGTGAGCTGCCGCACAAGCCGCCCTTCGATGTCGTAGAGATAGAGATGGCGAAAGCCCGTGCGTTCCGACGACCAGAGGACGTGCCGGCCATCTTTGAAGAAATAGAGATGATCGTGCAGATTCACCCATCCCGGTTCCACCTCCGTGAGGACGAGTCGCCCCTTCCCCGTCGTCGCGTCGAAGAGATAGAGGCTCAGCCGATCTTGATCTCGACTCTGAATCTGAATGCTCAAGGTCCGACCATCCGGGAGCCAGTGGACGCGAGGGATGTAGATGTCCGTCTCCGGCCCCGTGTCCATCCATACCGTCCTGCCCTCCTCCAGTGAGAGCACGCCCACGCGCACGATGGCATTCGGATCGCCCGCCTTCGGATACTTCTGCCTCTCGATCTCCACGGAGTTCGACCGATAATCCGGAATGTGAAAATCCCTCACCGGACGATTGTCCACTTGCAGATAGGCGATGCGCCGCCCATCGGGCGACCACCAGTAGCCCGTGAAGCGATCCATCTCTTCCTGAGCGACGTACTCGCTCACGCCGTTCTGCACGTCCTCCGTCCCGTCGAACGTGAGCTGTCGCTCCTGACCGCTCGACACATCCACGAGGAAGAGGTTGTTGCGCTTGACATAGGCGATGAAGCGCCCGTCGGGGGAATATTGCGGATCGAATCGGGAGAGATCGCGGGGGAGTAACCGCGCGAGGCGTCGCGTCGCCCATTCGTAAAGATAGAACTCGCCGCTGATGGGGATGAAGATATGTGCGCCCGAGGGCGACCAAAAATAGCTCGTGATCCCTGTGAACGTCACTCGCAAGCGCTCGCGCAGGGCTTCTTCCTCGGGCGAGATGCGCGGCTCGCCTGACACCAGCGCTTCGGCCTTCAGAAGCAACACGCGTTCTCGGCGGGCCACGTCGTATCCCCACAGGTCCATGACTTCGGTTCCCGCGCTACTGGCCAGGAACGTGACCCAGCGCCCATCGGGCGACCATCGCACATTGGCCGGCACCCGACCGCTCAAACTCGGCGGACGGTAGATGCGCTCGACCGTGAGCGCCCGCTCTTGAGAGCGCTCGCTCCCCCAGGCGCCACCGAGAGTAAGTGACAGCGCCAGCGCTGTCGCTCCCAGCGGCTTGAAGCGTGGGCCTGTGGACCTCATCTCCTCCTCCCGAAAAGAGGGGCATCATCACGACCAGAGCCCCGAGCGAAATCCCATCTCGTAGATGATGGCGAGGCCGATGCCGAGGCTCGCCAGCCCAGCCAAGACGCGCAGCACACGATTCGCGCGCTCGAACCGCCAGGCCGTATAGGCGAACGGCGAACCGATGAGCGTGCTGATGAGCACCATGCCCGCGATCGAACCGATCCCGAACATCACCAGATAGAGGAGGCCCTGGGCGAGCGATCGCATGGAGGAGAGCACGAGGACGGTGAGCGGGGCGCTGCCCGCCAGGCCATGCACCATACCGACCACGAGCGAACGACGCTCATAGCGCCCACCGTGCGCATGGTGATGATCGGGACCATGCCGGTGCGAGTGCAAGTGGATGTGTCGCTCCCCTCCATGCTCATGGGTGTGAATATGAAGGCGATCGCGCACGACGCGCCAGAGGATCTGTCCGCCCAGGACGACGAGCATCGCGCCGACGGCGAGTTCAAAACCGGCGGCGAGCCGCTCGGGGATCACGAGCTTGAAGGCCAGCACGATGATCCCAGCGGCGGCCAACGTCACCGTATGCCCCACGCCCCAGAACGCGCCGATGCGCGAGGAGCGCCAGAGATCACGATGCTCGGCCACAATCGTCGAGACCGCCGCGACATGATCCGGATCCAAGGCGTGCCGCATCCCGGAGACGAATCCGAGAACCAGCATCAAGGCGAAATGTGTCGTCTCCATCTCCCCTCCTCGCCTGCGGTGACTGCCGAGACGCGGATTAAAGCACCCACGCCTGCGCGGGTCAAGGGATGCGCTCCGCTCCTCCGCCCCGAGCCCGAACGCGCACGCGGCCGATGGCCACGCGCGAGAGCGAGGCGTACGTCGCGGTCACGCGCTGGAGATCAGCGGGCGTCACCGCTCGCAGCTTCGACGTGACCTGCTCGACCTGCTGAGGACGCGCCGACATGAAGAACTCCCGCGCGTAGGCGAGCAAGAGCGCCGCATGATCCTCGAGAAGCTCGACCTGCTCCACGAGGGCGCGCTGGACGGCGCGGCGCAGCGCATCCTCGCCGAGCGCGTTCTTAGCCAGCTGCATCAGGACGTGCTCAACGCTCTGCTGCGTGCGCGCTGCATGCTCAGGCGCGGTTGCGATCGTGAGGGCGATCATCCCGCCGAGCCGGCGCGGCTCCACGCTGACCTCGAGCACAGACGCCGCCGAGGGAAGCGCTCGCCACAGCTCGCCTCCCCATCCGGCCAGATGCGCGCGCCACACGCGAAGCGCCGCCTCGTCCTCATTCGGGCTCGACGGCCCAGGCCATGCGAATGTTTGAACGACGGCGCGCGCCCCCATCTCCTCCGCGAGCGAGCGCGCCTCCGTCGAAGGCTTCGGCAACGCGGCGTGAACCACGCGGGCCACGTCCTGACGGCGAACTTCCCGCGCGACGATATTCGAGATCAACGCCGATCCGTCCGTGTCCCCGACGATGAGGATGAGGGGGAACTGCCGCGCGATCGTCTGCGCATACCAAGCGCGCACCTGCTCGGGCGTGAGCGCGCGCACCGCATCCTCCTCGCCTTCGGGCGGCCTCCCGTAGGGCGTCTCTCCATAGAGGGCGCGCGCGGCCAAATCGCGAGCCCGCCGGATGGGATCCGCGCGTCGCGCGCGCAGCGCCAACAGCAGGCGCGCCTGCTCCAGACGAATCTCCTCATCGGCCAGAGCCGGTCGCTCCAGCAACTCCAGCAGCAGCCGCAGCGCGTGATCCTGATTCCGCGAGGGAACCGTGAGCACATATCCGAAGAAGTCGGGCGCATTGACGAGCGCGACATCGGCGCCCCATTGCTCCAGACGCATGGCCGCTTCCACCGCCGAGAGCGGCGGGCGACCGCGCGCGCCCCGGAGCACCGCGCGCAACATCAGCTCGGTCAGACCCGCCGTCGTCGAGGTCTCGGCCACTCGCCCGCCCTGGAAGAAGACGCCGATGCTCAGGATCGGGCGCGACCGATCCTCTCGCACGAATGCGCGTGGCCCTTCGAACACGGAGAAGTCGCGCAGCGGCTCCGGTTGGAGGGAGAAGACGACAGCCTCACCTTCGCCTTCGTGCCCGCGACGGCTCCCCGGCGGCGCCATCGAGATCTCGGGGGACTGAGCGACGCGATCCGCCGGAACTTCCCGCTCCGTCAGGTCGGGAACGCGCGCTGCGATCCGAGCCGCGAGCTCGGTCCCGCTCGGCAGGGGAGCGATCTCCGGAGGCAGATATTCGTGGAGCGTCATCTGACCGATGTAAAGGCAACGCTCGGCGAATGCGCGCAGTTGCTCCGCAGTGATCTCATTCAGTCGAGCGATCCACTGGTCGGCGAGGCGAAAGTCGCCGGAATCTGCTTCCATCACAGCCAGCTGCTCGGCCTCACCAACATATGTCATCGTACGCTGGAGCCCCTGCCGCTCCACGAGCGAGCGCGCGCGCTGCAGTTCCCCGGGCGAGAGCCGTAAGCGCCGCAGCCGCCCAACCTCTTCCAGGTACGCCCACAGGACGCGCTCCCGATCGGCCGGATCCACGCGCCATTGGACGAGAAGCGCGCCGCCGCTCTCCACCATCAGAGGTTCAGCCGTCACTTCGGCCGCGATTCGCCGATCCTCGCGCACACTGAGCGCACTTCGCGAAGCACGTCCCTGCGCCAAAGCCGCCGCCAACAGGTGAAGCAGGGGGCGCCAATCCCCCTTCGGATCGCCAGAGACGAGCGCTTCCGGAATCTCGTGCAGGATTGTGAGCACCGCGACCCCGAGATCCCCCTGATCGAAACCGTATCGCACGTTCGGAACCGATGGCCCCGTCGCCTGAGGCGCCTCCTGCGCGACCACACGTGCAGATACGGGTGATGGGGCTGCCCCGCCGTCTGCCGGCTTCTGCGCTTCGGGAACGGCCTCCTTCTCGACAGAGGGGAGATCCCCGAAGAGGTGCTGCGCGTGCTCCAGGACCTCGGGCGTGTTGACAGCGCCTACCAGGGCGATCACCATCTTCTCACCGCGATAGTGCTGCCGATGGAAATCCACGAGCATATCGCGCGTGAGCGCGCGCAGCGCCCCCTCCTGCTCGCGGAGCGGACGGAATCCACGATGCTGTTCCCCCCAGGCGAGTGCCCGCGCGCGCTCGCGCGCGAACCGTTCGGGCTGATCGTCTCGCACCTGCTCCTCGTGAAGGAGCCGCTCGATCTCCTGCCGCATGGTCGCTTCATCAAACGCGGGATGTTGAAGCCCATCCGCGAGGATGTCGAGCGCCTGCCGGACGCGCTCGGCCGGAACGGTCACCCGAAAGTACGTTCGATCCAGATGCTCCTCGACGACCAGCTCGCCGCCGAGCGCGCGCATGTCCTCAAGCGGTCGAAGGCCCGGGCGCGATAGAGTCCCCTGGAACACGAGCCTCCCGACAAGCCGAGCGATCCCCGGTGGTTCGGCCAAGCGACCCGTCTTCACGACGACGACGATGCCGACGAGCGGAAACCGATACCGCTCGCGCACAATAAGCGTCAGGCCATTGCGCAATCGCACCCGCGTCGTCGCCTGCTCCGGCAGGTTCAGCTCTTCGATGATCTCCGCACCCTTTTTCACCACTGGAGCAGCCGCGGCCTTCTCCTCCGTCGGCGGCGTCCGCTTCTGCTCGGCCTTGGGAAGGGGGGGTGGCGGTTGACGCCGTCGCCCGGCCTGCGCCATCACATTGCTCGAAAGGCCGAGGAGCATGGCCCCCACGAGCCCCAACGCGCCGAGGAGGTGCCTCCTCCCGCGCGCCTCACCCATCCTTCCTCGCCCAATCATAAGGAATGCCTCCCGTGTGCGGATCAAGGCGATACTCGTCCGGCTGGGCGTAGTCGTATACCTCCGTCGGAATGTTGATGACGATGGCTTCCGTCTCGCTGATGCACTTGAAGCCGTGATAGACGCCAGGCGGAATCTGCACCAATTGGGGATTCCAGTCGCCGATGAAGAATTCGTTGATCTCCCCCCGCGTGGGCGAATCCTCGCGCGCATCGTAGAGCACGAGCTTGATCATCCCACGAACGGCCACGAAGTTGTCGTACTGCTTCTTGTGATAGTGCCACGCCTTCACCACGCCGGGATAGACGGTCGTCATGTACACCTGCCCGAATTTGATGAAGAGCTCATCGTCGGCGCGCAGCAGCTCCATCAAACGTCCCCGTTCATCGGGGATCATGCGCAGTGGTTTCACTCGGACTCCCTCGATCATAGCCCGCTCCTTTCGCAGTCTCCAGCATCCTCGCGAGAGAGGGTAATTGTACACCGGGGCGCCGAGGGAGCGAACCGCTCTCGCGCTCCCGCGAATGCCCCCTCACTCAGATGCCGACGCCGGGAGCGGTGGCACCAAGCCGCCCACAAGCGGTATAATTCCCGGCTCTGGAGGAGACCAGAGATGCGAAACCTCTATTTCGGGATCATCGGGCTTCTGATCGGCTTCATCGCGGGCTTCTTCTACGCGAACCACTACAATCGGGCGAACGCCCCGTCCCCCTCACCGACCATGACGGGACAATTGCCTCCGGGACACCCCCCGATCGGTCCGAGCGAGAGCGAGATCACTCAGTCGGTGCGACGAGCCGATGAGCAGCCGCAGAATTTCGACGCGCAGATCACGGCGGGGACCCTGCTCTATCGCGCGGGCCGATTGGAGCAGGCGTTGCCATACTTCGAGCGGGCGAACGCACTTCGGCCGGACGATTACAACACGCTCGTCCAACTGGGGAATATCCACTTCGACCTCGGCGATCATTATCTGCAGCACCAGGACGTGCCTCAAGCGAACGCGCACTTCCGGGAGGCCGGGCGCTGGTATGAGCGCGCGCTCGCTCGAAACCCCGACGACGTGAACGTGCGCACGGACTATGGCCTCACCTTCTACAAGCGCCAGCCGCGCGAGCTGGAGCGCGCGATCGCCGAATATCGGCGGGCGCTCGCCGCGGAGCCGAAACATCCGCAGGCCTTGCACAATCTCATCGTGGCGTTGACCGAGAAGGGGGAGTTAGAAGAAGCCGAAGCCCTGCTCAAGCGCCTGGAGGAGATCGCGCCCGGAGCCCATATTCTTGAGACGCTTCGTCAGGAGATCGCCACGCGGCGCCGTCAGCGTGGCGCATGAGCTGCGGTGAGGCTCACTCGGGTGCCGATTCACGCGACGCGAAATGGCGATCAAGAAGCGCCGTTAACTTCGCCGGATCCACCCGACCCTCTCGGGAGATGAGTCGCGCGGCGCGATCGCACACCTCCTGCAGCGGATGTCCCGCATGCCCCGGCGTCCACACCCACGCGACCACATGGGGCCGAGCCGCGCGCTCCAAGCGCTCCCACAGAGCGTGATTCGCCCGCCGCTTATAGAGCCCTTGCATCGTGCGCACCACGTATGCGGAGTCCGTGAGCACGCGCACGCGAGAGGGCGCCGCGAGCGCCTCCAAACCCAAGCAAGCCGCCACGATCTCCGCTTGCTGATTGGTCGCCGCGCCCAAATATTCGCCGACGATCGCGACATCCGATCCCCGCTTCACAATCGCGGCGGCCGCCGCGCGACGTTCTCCAGACGGCAGACGCCGACTGCTCCCGTCGCAGACGACGAGAACATCGGCGGCATCCGGCACAGGATCGGGGAAGGGGAGGGAGACCGCGCGCACTTCCCCCGCAGAAGTGCTCCCCTCGGCGCGCAGCGAGCGCGATGACCCACGTGAGGTCACGCGAGTCCCTCCCGGCGGATCAGCCTCGTCTGCCAGAGCACGAAGATCATCCGGCGTATCCACGTCCGCGAGTGGCTCGGCGGACGGAATCTTCTGCTCGTGCACGCGAGCCCGATACTTCTCGATCAGGACGCGCCCCCCGACATCGCCCGAGAGCGCCTGAAGCTCCGGGAACAATGCGGCGGCGAAGATCACCGGACTCCCCCGCATCCCCTCGTGAACGGGATAGCAGATCAGAGGGCGATGCCGAACGAAGGCTTCAATGAGCGCATCCAGCAGAGCGGGGGTGAGCAACGGCTGATCACACGTGAGGAACATCGCCGCATCCGCTCCGGGCTCGAGCGCGCGCAATCCGCGACGAATGGAGCTGGCCTGTCCCTCCTCATATTCAGCATTGAAGACGATGCGAAGACGCGGATTCGGCAGAAGGGGCGCCAATGCGCGACGCACCTCAAGGGCCGCATGACCGAGGACGACGACGACATGCCGCAGCCGAGAGGCTAACGCCGTCTCCGCCACGTGCCGGACGAGCGGCTTCCCCCGCCATTCCACCAGTTGCTTCGGTCGTCCGAATCGCCGCGAGAGCCCCGCCGCCAAGAGAATGCCATCAATCATCATGTCCCGATGAGGCATTATACTGCAATCCAGAGCACTGGACGAACATCCCCCTCTGCTGTCCGATCGAGATCGGAGCCAGGATGAACGCGAGCTCGGAGGGCGTCCTGAAAAACCATCCGGAACGCAGCCGACAGATCAGCGCGCTCTGTCAAGGAGTAACCTCCGTGAGCTGAAAGCTTGTGCCAACCAGATAAGGCCGACCGGTACACGCAGGGCATTCGGAGGGATGCCCCCACGCGATCGGTCTCCGCTCAAGCCCACGGGATCAGTCGAACATCCCTGCGCTATAACCATGACGCCGAGGCGGCCTTCACCGCGCCCAATGAGCGCCCTCGCCCATGCCGCTGCTGCTCTCGCCTTGGCTGCCCAAATGTCCGCGAGAGCCCTGCAAAGAACGCCATCAGCTGCGGAATTTCATGACCATCTGCTTGATGGCCAGCTGATCAACGACCACCGGGAACCACGCCGCCTCCTGCATTGACACACCGGAGGCTACCTGCTACACCTTCTGGCGTGCGTATTAGGCGAATCAACGTGCCGGAGAGATCCGATGAGGAGGAGCTTATGCGGCGAGTGAGATTCCCACAGAGATTGTGCAGGGGGATTGTTCTTCTCGGAGGACTGATGGGAGTGGTCTGCGCTCAGGCTGCCGACGCAGCTCTCAAAGGAACCATCACGGATCAGACAGGAGCTGTGATCCCAAATGTTGTGGTCACCGTGCGGAACGTGAATACCGGACTGGAGCGCACGACGCGGACTAATGAGGTCGGATACTATTACCTGCCGCTCTTGCCGGTCGGCGAGTATGAGCTCATTGCAGAAGCTCCGGGCTTTGCCACGCTCAAGCGAAGCGGCATTCGGCTCACGGTTGGGCAAACGCTCACCCTTGATCTCACGCTTCAAGCAGCGGCTGTTGCGGAGACCGTGACGGTGACGGCTGAGCCTCCGACTGTTGACGTCACCCGCACGCACGTCGCCACGTCAGTCGGCGACATCGCCGTCGCCAATCTGCCCGCTCAGGGTCGCAATTTCCTCGATTTCGTTCTCTTGACGCCGGGCGTGACGCGCGACCATCGCGCCGGTGATCTCAGCTTTGGGGGATTGCGTGGACCGCTCAATAGCCTGCAGATCGATGGCGTGGATAATAACAACACGTTCTTCGGCCAGACGCTTGGCCGCACGGGTTCCGGGCGCGCTCCCTATCAGTTCAGTATTGACGCGGTCAAGGAGTTCCAGGTCAACACGAACAGCTATTCGGCGGAGTTCGGTCGAGCCGGAGGAGCCGTCATCAACGTCGTAACCAAGTCGGGCACGAATGAATTTCACGGCACGGCCTTCTGGTACTACCGCGATAAGGCGCTCAACGCTACGGACTTCTTCAGCAACGCGCGCCGTCTGCCGAAACCTCCATTCCACATCAACCAATTTGGCGGTAATGTTGGAGGTCCCATCAGCAAAGACAAAGCGTTCTTCTTCTTCCTCTACGATGGCCAGCGGCAAAAACTCCCGAATGTCGTCATCCCTGGAGGGCCGGGATTCGTCCCCCCTTCAGATCCAGATTCACAACGCGCTTTCCAATCGCTTTTGGCCTTCGCGCAGAGCTACACGCGCACGTTCGATCAGGATGTCTTCATGGGGAAGGGCGACTGGCAGATCTCGACCGCCCATCGCCTGAGCGGGCGATATAATGCGCAGCGCTTCACTGGGGGGAACCTGGAGAATCCTGGGCAGACGAGCGCTCTGGAACACACAGGAGACAGCTTAGTGCAGACGGACACGCTCACGCTCTCCCTCAGCTCAACGCTCACGACTCGATGGGCGAACGAATTTCGCCTTCAGATCGCGCGCGATAAACAACCGGGCAAGGCCAACAGCGACAAGCCCGAGGCGGAGATCCGCGAACGTGGGCGCGTCGTGCTGACGATCGGGCGCAATTTCTTCAGCCCGCGCGAGACGACGATCCGCCGGTATCAGATCGTCAACAACCTCTCCGCCTTGATCGGACGTCACGGGATCAAGCTCGGCGTGGACATCAACATTGATCGCATCAAGAACTTCTTCCCGGGACAGTTTGGGGGGCAATACTTCTTCGACAGCCTCGCCCAATTCGCGACGGGCCGTCCCTCACGCTATGTTCAAGCCTTCGCTGGAGAGGGGACGACGGGGCCGCTCACCTTCCCTCACAATAGCGAATTTGCGGGTTTCTTCCAGGATGATTGGCGCGTGACTCCGCGTCTCACGCTCAACGTCGGGATTCGCTACGACCTGCAGGACATCGCCGATCCGCCGACGCGGAATCCGGATCCGGGCCTGGCGGCCCTCGGCCTGCGGACTGATCGCATCAATCTGGATACGAACAATGTCGCCCCGCGCTTCGGCTTCGCCTGGAGTCCGCTCGCGAGCCATCGCTTGGTGATCCGTGGTGGCTACGGCATTTTCTACGCACGGACGCCTTCGATCATGGCCGCTCAAGCTCACTCACAAAACGCCATCAACGTGCGCGTGCTCACGTTCACCGGTGACCTCGTGCCGACGTATCCCCAGCGCTTTGATCGCCCCCCTGCGGGGGGCATCCCCTCCCCACCGAGCATCTTCGTTTTCGCTCCGGATTACGTGAATCCGTACGTCCAGCAAGGGAGCTTCGGACTCGAATACGAGCTCCTGCCGAATCTCTCCATCTCGGCGAGCTACCTCGCCGTCAAGGGAACGCATCTGCACCGCACGCGCAATATCAACCTGCTGCCTCCGGTGCTCGCCCAGATCGAGCTGGTCGGAGAAGGGATTCGCACATACCGTCGTTTCCCGGGGCGCTTGCTCCCGCAGTTCGTGCGCATCAGTCTGTTCGAGAGCACGGCCAATTCGATCTATCACGGCGCTACTTTTCAAGTCCAAAAGCGATTCTCGCACAACGTTCAGTTCCTTCTCTCCTACACCATCTCAAAAGCGATTGATGACACGCCGGACGCCACTTCGGTCGTCGCCTTCAGCAGCGGGGATGACGCCAAGCAGGTGCAAGATCCCTTCAATCTCCGCGACGATCGTGGGATCAGCTATACGGACATCCCCCAGCGATTCGTTCTGAGTTGGATCTGGGACCTCGCCTATGCGCGCAACCTTCAGAATCGCGCTGCGCGCGCTATCCTCGGCGGATGGTCCGTCAGCGGCATCTTGACGGCGCACTCGGCTCCGGCATACTCGGCGCTCGTCGGAACCGATCTCAATAATGATACCAACGCGCGGACGGATCGTGTGCCCGGCTTCGGACGCAATACCTTCCGGGGGTTCAACTTCGTCAGCCTCGATCCGCGGGTGACGCGCGAGATCGGTTTGGGAGAACGGGCCAAGCTTCACCTCATCTTCGAAGGGTTCAACATCCTCAATCGGACGAACTTCCGGACGATCTCCCTCTCCGGAGCCCTGCCGAGCGTGAACGCGATCCTCTACACGCTCGCTACAAGTGGACCGAATGCTGGGAAGCTCGTGCGCCGCGCCGACTTCGGCACGCCGACCGAAACGTTCGATCCGCGCATCCTGCAGGTGGCGGTGAAAGTCGTATTCTGAGCCGGAGGAGGTCCTCCGACGATGCGCGCGGCGCCGAGGGCCTCCTCACATTCGGGCGACGAGCTGGGTCTCAGGACTCACTCTCCTCGCGAACGACCTGGATCTTGACCTCGGCCGTCACCTCGCGATGCAACTTCACCGGGATCGTGTATTCTCCCAGGTACTTGATCGGATGCTCCAGGAGGATCTTCCGACGATCCACCTCGATCCCGCGCTCGGCCAGCGCCTGCGCGATGTCCAGCGCTGTGACCGAACCGAAGAGCAGATCCTGATCGCCGACCTTGCGTGGGAACGTGAGCACCAGATCCCGAAGCCGCTCAACCACCGCCTCGGCCTGCGCGCGCTCGCGCGCCTCGCGCCGCTGCAGGAGCTGCTTCTCCTGCTCGACCGCCCTCACGTTCGCGGACGTGGCGAGCACGGCCAGCCCGCGCGGCAGAAGATAGTTCCGCGCGTACCCGGCCTTCACGCGCACGACCTCCCCCCGGCGCCCCAGATGCTCGATGTCCTCTCGCAACAAGACCTCCACCGTCGCCATCGCTCTCCCTCCCGATCTGAACTCACGGGTCAGGAGATGTCCCGCCCGAGCGCTCAATCCGTCACATAGGGCAGCAGCGCCATATTGCGCGCGCGCTTGACGGCGCGCGTCAACATGCGCTGATGCGGCGCGCACACGCCCGAGAGACGGCGGGGCATGATCTTCCCCCGCTCGGGCGTGAATGCCTTCAACGTCTCCACGTCCTTGTAGTCAATCAGATCAATCTTCTCCCGACAGAACCGGCATTCGCGACGACGGCGCACCCGCTGGGGGGGACTCGCACTTGTCGTCGGCGAAGCACTCACATTCTCCGCAGCCGCCATCTTCCCTCACCTCCCTCCTGCGAGATTCGCCTCATGACTTCTCCTCTCCACTTCCCCCCTTCCCTTTCGCTCCCTCGCGCGCGGGTCGGGAAGCAGCGCGCGCGCGACGCGCGGCTTTCCGTTGCCGCCGGCGCTTCATCCGCTCCGCGCGCTTGAGCTCTTCGTCGATACGAATGATGATGTGGCGCAGGACGACATCGGAGACGCGCAAGCGGCGATCCAGCTCCGCGATCTCCACCCCGCTCCCCTCAAAATGCATGAGCACATACGTCCCCTCGCGCACATGATCAATCTCGTACGCGAGCTGGCGACGCCCGAGGTTCTGGACCTGCGTGATCGTCGCTCCCACATTCCCAATATGCCCCTTCACCTGTTCGATGAGGGCGGCGACCTCCTGATCCGACAGCGTCGGACGAACGATGAAGAGTAGCTCGTACTTCCTCACGCCCACTTCACCTCCTCACGGATGTTCTCCTGACGTCGAACAGCTCCGCCTCACTGGGCGGAGCGAGGAGTCAGCCGGATCCTTCTCCGGCGCGCTCGCCATCACGCTCTCCCCTCCCCCTCTGCCTCGCGCGCGGCGCGTCCGACCGAAGACGGCTCGGCGACCAGCCCCTCTGGCCCGCTTCGTCGGACATTGAATTCAGCCATCGCCCGCTCGATCCCCTCTCGCACCCACACGCTCACGGCGGCGACCGCCCGCTCGATCATCCCTTCCACGATTGGCTCCTCATCCGGCTCAAACGGAGAGAGGACGAACGCGACCGTATCCTCGATCGGACTCATGGGTCGAATGCCCAACCGCAGTCGGGGGAATGCCGAACTGGAGAGCGCTTCGATCACCGATTGTAGGCCCCGATGGCCGCCCGCGCTCCCCTTCCGCCGAATTCGAATTGTCCCCAGCGGGAGATCGAGGTCGTCGAGCACGACCAATAACTCCGGCAGCGGGATCCCGTAGCGCCGGACCACTTCCCCGACAGCGCGCCCGCTCAGGTTCATGTACGTCTGCGGTTTGACCAGAAGGACGGCGACATCCGCTATGCGCGCTTCTCCCACGAGCGCCTCCGCCTCCACGCGCTCGAGGGCCGCGCCCGTGATCTCCGCCAGACGATCCACGACGCGGAATCCGAGATTGTGCCGCGTTCGAACATAGGCCCGGCCCGGATTCCCCAACCCGACGACCGCCTTCATCCCCCTTTCCCCCGCGTCACTCCTTCTCCTCGGCTTCCTCCGCCTTGCCCTTCTTGATGACCTCGGGTTCGGTGGGGGCCGTTGGCGCCGCCACCTCCTCCTCGGCCACACGCGGCGCGAGCACGCTCACGATCACGCGCTCGGGATCATCCAGGACGCGAACGCGATCGCCGAGCTGCAGGTCCTTTACCGCGATGTGATCGCCGATCTCCAGAGCGCTCACGTCCACTTGAAGGCGCGGCGGGATCTCCGTCGGCAAGCACTCGATCTCCACCTCGTGCGTCGCGAAGTCAAGCAGCCCGCCATGCCGGACCCCGATGGCCTCACCGACCACCTCGACCGGGACCTTCACGCGCGTGGGCTTGGTGAGATCCACGCGCAGGAAGTCCACATGAAGGAGCATGCCCGTGACTGGATCCAGCTGCCAATCCTTGATGATCACGGGCACGGTCCGCCCATCCAGAGCCAGCGAGAAGATGCTCGTATGCCCGTACTTGCGGAAGATCTCCAACACGCGCCCTTTCTCCACGGCGATCGGCACCGGCGGCTCCGCGCTGCCATAGAGGATCGCCGGAATCTTCCCCGCGCGACGCAACTGTCGCGCGCCCCCTTTGCCCAGGCGCGTCCGAATCTCCGCCGGTATGGTCACCTCCAACAGCCCCATACGACCTCCCTCCTCAACACCACACGAATGCTCCTCAAATGAACAGCCGACTGACGGATGTCTCCTCGTGGATCGAACGAATCGCCTCGCCAAGAAGCGGCGCGACGCTCAAGCACGTGATCTTCGGGACCTCCTGACCACGGGGCGAGAGCGGAATCGTATTGGTCACGACGACCTCCTTCAACGGCGCGCGCTCGATCCGCTCAATGGCCGGTCCGGAGAAGACCGCGTGCGTGCAGCAGGCGTAGACCTCGCGCGCCCCGCCCTCGAGCAAGGCCTGAGCCACTTCGGTCAACGTGCCCGCGGTATCAATCATATCGTCCACGATGAGCGCCGTGCGCCCCCGAACCTCCCCAATGATGTGCAAGACCTCGGCGACGTTGGCCCGTTCGCGCCGCTTGTCAATGATGGCCAGCTCGGCATTCAAACGCTTGGCATAGGCGCGGGCTCGCTCGACCCCTCCAGCATCCGGGGAGACGACGACCAGATCCGGGATCGCCTTCTTTCGGAAATACTCGACGAGCACCGGCGCGGCGAAGAGATGATCCACCGGAATGCTGAAGAACCCCTGGATCTGCCCGGCATGCAGATCCATAGTCAGCACGCGCGAGGCCCCAGCCGTCGTCAGCAAATCGGCCACGAGCTTGGCCGAGATGGGCACGCGCGGCTTATCCTTGCGGTCCTGGCGAGCATATCCGAAGTACGGGATCACAGCCGTGATTCGCTGCGCCGACGCGCGCCGGAAAGCATCCAGCATGATGAGCAGCTCCATCAGATTGGAATCCACCGGAGGGCACGTGGACTGAATGACGAAGACATCGGCGCCACGCACGTTCTCCAAAATCTGGAACTGAATCTCCCCGTCGCTGAAGCGCCCCAAGAAGGCGTCGCCCAACGGAACCTTCAGGTACCGACAGATCTCCTCCGCCAAGGCTCGATTGGAGTTCCCGGAGAAAATCTTCATCCCGTTCATCGGTTTCGCCCTCGCCGCATTGGGAATCGCTCATGACGCTCTCGTCCGCGCGACGCTCCACAGACCTCGAGGCGAGGATCGCATGCCTCGGGAACGCAGGAGGGAAATGGCTGGAGGGGAAGGACTCGAACCTTCAACCTCGGCTCCAAAGGCCGGTGTGATGCCAGTTTCACCACCCTCCAGCATTGTCCGACTGTCCGACACCGAATGTCTCTCAAGGGCGGCTCGCCTCAGTCGAGAGGGCGGCCGACAGGCGCTCCCAATACTGCCGGCGACTCACCGTCTGAGTCCGCGCGCGCCACCATCCGAGAGTCGCGAAGGCGACCTCCGCTCGGATCGCGGTGCTCTCGCTGTCGAAGACCCCGAAGATTGTCGGCCCGCTGCCCGAGAGGCCCACGGCCACCGCCCCCAACTCCCGCATCCGATCGAGCCCGCGCGCCAGCTCCGGATACCGCTCTCGCACGATCTCCTCGAAAGCATTCCCCACGACGATCTCGGAGAGGGGCGGGGGATCCCCCTCCCTCACAGCGCGATGCCATGCCCTTGAGCAAACCGAAATGTTACCGACTGTACCTCGCTTTGTCAATTGCCGATAGGCCCACGCCGTGGCGATGGGGAAGCCCGGATTGGCGAGCACCAGCAGACCGGCGCGCACCTCCGGCAACGGGTAGACCTCGTCCCCGCGTCCGATCCCCAGCGCCGTCCCCCCCAGCAGGAAGAAGGGGACGTCGGAGCCGAGTGCGCGCCCCAGCTCAAGTTGCTCCCCCACCTCAAGCGCGACCCCCCACAGGCGCGCCAGCGCCAACAGCGCGACGGCCGCATTGCTGCTGCCGCCGCCCAGCCCCGCCGCCACGGGAATTCGCTTCTCGATCCGAATTCGGGCGCCAGCCTTCACCCCCTTCGCGCGCCGAAGCAGATGAGCGGCGCGAAAGACGAGGTTCGCTTCGCCCTCGGGAACATCCGGATGAGCGCAGAGGACTTCGATCTCCTCCTCGGTCCGCTCCACGTCGAGGACATCGGTCAAGTCAACGGTTTGCAACACCGTGCGCACCTCATGATACCCATCCGGGCGCGCGCCGAGCACCTCCAACATCCAGTTGATCTTCGCGAAAGAAGGAACGCGCACGCGCATCACCGATCCAGAAAGATTTGCGTGATGTAATAGGCCCCACTCGGGGCGAGAGCCACTCCAACTCCCGTGTATCGGAACGGCCCGAGGATGTTCCGCTTATGCCCGGGGCTCATCATCCACTGATGGATCGTCGTCCCCACCGGATAGATGGGATCGAAATTGAGGGCGAGATTCTCGGCCACCGAGCGGTATCGCCCAATGCCACGCTGCCGCAGGCGCGTCTCCACATCCACCCCCTCGGGCGTGACGTGGCCGAAGAATCCCCGCACGGCCATATCCCAACTGTGCTGACGCGCGATCTCGGCCAACAGCGCATCCCACGCAAGCGGAGGCAGATGGCGCTGCGCTCGCTCCCGATTGACCTCCTCGAAGATCCACCACTCCAACTGCGCCGGTGGAAATCGCATCCACTCGATGCGCTCCGAGCGAGGCCTCTCAACGGTGCGGAGACGCGCCCCAGCCGTGAGCCCATAGTCAGAGAAGACGATCGCCCCCGATAAGGCCAGGCTGAGCCCGAGAGCGATTCGCTGACGCCCTCCCCATCCTCTGCGCATCGTCCCACGAGCCTCACGCGTCCTGTCCGACAAGCGGGGCGCTACTTCTGCCCCTTCACCTGTCGTAACTTCTCCAGCTTCTGCTGAAGGCGCTCGCGCTCGCGCGACTCGGTGGCCAGTTGCAAGGCGCGCTCGTACGCGCGAAGCGCTTGATCGAGCCGACCCCGCCGCTGATGGAGGTCACCCAAGTGCTCGTGAATCGTCGCATCGCGCGGCTGATAGAGTACCGCCTGCTCCAGATACCGCTCAGCTTCATCGAGATTCCCCAACTGGAAATAGACCCAGCCCAAGCTGTCGAGGAACGCGCCATTGGTCGGCTCAATATTCACAGCGCGACGGATGAGCTCCAGCGCCTCGTCCAATCGTTCGCCCCGCTCGGCCAGATAGTAGCCGAGGTTATTGAGCGCCGTCGCATTATCAGCATCGCGTTCCAAGACCTGTCGCAACGCGGCCTCAGCTTCGGCGAAGCGCCCCAATCGCTCTTGGATCAGACTCAATTGAATGAGCAATCCGTTGTTGCGCGGATCGCGCCGCAAGGCCTCTTGCACGACGGCCTCGGCCTCCGCGTACCGCTCGGCATCGCTGAGCACCAGCGCTTTCGTCGAAAGCACTTCGATGTCCTCGCTGAGCCCGGTGAGCAAGCTGTCCAGAAGCCGCAGGGCTTCCTCGATGCGCCCCAGCCGCCCAAGCGCCTGCGCCTGCAGCAAGCGAAACCGCCGCTCCTCGGGATATCGCCGGGCCGCCTCCTGCGCATGCGCGAGCATCGCCTCGAAATCGCGCTCCTCGCGGAAGGTGTCCACAGTGAGCAGGTCCGCCCGAGGATTCTTCTCTCCCAGCACGCGCCGCATTCGTTCCAAGATGCGGAACGCTTCCGCGCGCCGTCCCGCGTGCCGATAGGCCAGCGCCATGTTCGTCAAGACCATCTCGACGGCCTCTCGATGACGCTCGGGCACTGTGCCGTCGGGAGCGAGCAAGGCCTTCAAGATCTCCTCGTAAGTCGCAATGGCTTCATCTACCTGCCCGACCTCCTCATAGGTCTGCGCCAGGACGAAGCGCACGTTCAAACTCTCGTCGGGCGCGCTGTCCGTGAGCGCCCGCTTCAAGGTCTCGATGGCCTCCGCGCGACGTCCCGCCCGACGATGCGCTTGCGCCGTCAAGCGCAAGGCTTCCAGATTGCGCGGCTGTTCGGTGAGGATACGCCCCAGGATCTCAATGGCCTCGTCGTATCGGCCCGAGAAGATGAGCGCCTCCGCATAATTGATCCGCAGCTCGCTGTTGCTCGGATCGCGATCGAGAGCCTCGCGATACACCTGCAGCGCCTCGGTCGTGTGCCCTTGATAGAGGAGCGATTTCGCCAGCAGGATCGCATACTCCGATTCCGGCTGAGTCATCAACGCGCGCGCCGCATTCTCCGCCGCCTGCCGATATTGCCGCCGATCGAAGTAGATCAGCGCCAGCCGATAGAACGCCTCATCAGCCGTCGGATCACCGCCGGTCCAGCGCTCGAGCGCCTCTTTCAGCCCCTCCGTGTCCTCCAAAAACGCATAGAGCTGCGCCAGCGACTGCCACGCCTCGATGTCCAGATCATCCTCGGCCACGACCTTCCGAAACGCCTCGACCGCCCGCCGCGCCTTCTCCCGATCGCGGGTCGCGAGCGCTTCTTCCCGAAGCAAACGCCCCAGAATGCGGTGTGCGCCGACCTCGCGTGGATTCAGTTCCAAGGCCAACTCCGCCTCGCGTCGCGCCTGCGGATGATTCCGAAGCTGATAGTACAGCTCCGCCATCGCCACATGAGGCTGCGGCGCTGCCGGATCAAGCGCGGTCACGCGCCGAAACAGATCGAGCGCGCGCATGTAATCACCCCGCATGGCCGCGCGCATGGCCTCGCCATAGGTCAGCAGCGCTTCGACCCGAGGCTTCCGCTTCGGCTCCTCGCGCAGCTCCCGGGGAGCCGCCGATCTCCCCTTGAGGATCACTTGAGTCGCCCCTGCTGCACCTCCCCACAGCAGCGCGAGGCCGAGCGCAGCGATGGCCCTCCGATGTACCCCGTGTGACAACTGCCCCATCCTCATCCCCCTATACCCGACGCGCGCGCTCGATCCCACGACGCCACACCGAGCGCCACGGATAGGTGTAAAGGAGCAGGACCATGCCGATCCCCCCCAGGCGCCACATGTCCTCGAACACCCGCGTGAGCACGCTCAACACCAGTCCCAGCATCACCACCGCTTCGCTCGCAACGCCCAAAAGGAGCGTCGCCCGCCGCAGATGCTCGATGACCCCCTCAACCCCTCGCGTCTCCGCAATACGCCCCAATCGCCCGGCGCTCAGCACCCATCGGCGCAAGAGAATCACCCCGATGCTCACGACGAAAGCCGATCCATAGATCGCCCGCCGCAACGTCACCTGCTCCCCGACGGGGATGCCCATTCTCTGGCTGAGGAGGTAGCTCACCAGAAACGCGAGGAGCCCGCTTGAGATCAAGGCCGTATGGATCAGCACGGCGAGCCGATGGCGCATCTCGAAATGTCTCAGCTCATCCATGGCCGCCTTCCTCACGACGCGGGACGCGGAGCCGTGACTTCCCCGTTCTCGATGATGATCTCATCGCCGGTATCCGGCTTCCCATCGGGCCCCCAGGACTCCAGGCGATACCCCCTCGCGGTGACCACGTAGCGAAGCGGGTGATGCCACCAATCCTCGCGGATCACCCGCGTCAAATATGTCGGCACCAGATGATCCACCAGAGCCGGGAAATCCCCGACCTGGGGATAGAAGCCGCGCTCTTGGCGAAACGCTTCCAAGGCCGTGGCGACCTCGCGCAGATCGGCGATCGTGCGCCGAATCTTCTCTGCGCGCACAGCCGTCGTCACCAGCTCGACGCTCTCCCACTCTCGATCTCCGACGCGCACCTCGGTGATCTCCCACCGATCATCGCGTCGCGTGAACTTGAACGCCGTCAGGACGAACGCCTCCACGACGGCATCGCGCCCGCCGAGGGTATCCATCCGACGAATGTGCACATTCTCCTTGGGGAGCCGAATCCCACCCACGGTCGCGATCAACCGCCGCGCCTCACCGGGTGAAAGCTCGCCGCGCGCCCACACGCCCATCAGGAACGCTCCGATCACGACCAGAGCGAGGCCGACCCTCCTCCACAGGCGTCCGCTCATGTCCCACCCCACGATCGCGCGAACTGTCCTCCGACGCTCGAGCAGACATATGGTATCAAAGAGGGCCTTCCCCCATCTACCTGACCGACGCGCCTGGGAGGGATTCGCACGCGTCACCGCAGGATGAGGATCTCCTCAAAGAACGAATCGGCCACTTCATTCCCCCGCGCATCGAAGCCGCGCACTTGCCAGAGATACCGCTCGCCGCGCTGCAGTCCGCGACGCACGGCCTCGGGCAGCCGCACCTCGACCTCCTTCACCGGAGGACTCCGCCAAATCAGGCGATACCGCACATCGCTCAGCTCGACGACATAATGATCGGCGATTGGCGAGGGCCGCCAAACGAATTCGATGACCTCCTCGCGCACCTCGCTCACCGGGCTGATGAGCTGGATGACGCGCGCTCGCTCCAGCCGCCGCCGCATCTCCTCCTGCTGCGCGAGCCATCCGAGAAGCTGCGCGAGCGCGATCCCTCCCAGGCCGAGCGCCAACGCGATCATCCCCCCTCGTCGGACGCGCCGTTTCCACTGCGGCCACTCCGGGAACTCCTCCATGATCTCGCGCTCGATCGCCCGCACGCGCTCCCGCACGCGCGCCACAAGGCCCTTCGGTGAAGAGGGCGTCGGCTGAGGAACGGCTGCTCGTCGCATCGTCCTCGATCATAGACCCCGCTTCCGCAGTCGCGCAAGCCCTGTCCCCACCCGCCGAAGAACGCCCCTCTTGCCGACGCTCGATGCCCGGTCTACGATGAGGGCCGGTTATGCGAATGAGTATCGGTCGGCCAATCGCAATGCGCGCTCAGGTCGAGCGCACCGGAGACAGCGATCCTCAAGTCGGAGGACCATCTATGAGACGCGCTGCTTTCGCCCCCGCGCTCCTCAGCGCGCTGGCGTTCGGAGCGCCAGCTCAAAACGCACCCATGACGCTCGCCGAACTGGTCCAGAGCGCAGGCACCATCGTCGCCGGACGTATCGTCGAGGTTCGCGAAGAGCAGCATCCGCAGTACCCCTATGTGATCATCACGCGCGTCACGCTCACCGTCGAGCGCGCGTTCACAGGTGAGGCCAGACGGCGCGCGCCGTCCGGGCGCTTCACCTTCTTCCAAATCGGCGGTTCGAAGCTGTTCCGCTCGTTCGACCTCCCCAGGTATCATGAGGGAGAAGACGTCGTGCTCTTCCTCTATCCGGAAAGCGCCTACGGCTTGACGAGCCCCGTCGGCGGAGCGGCCGGGAAATTCCGCATCTTCGTGGACCCACGGACGAAACGTCGCCTGGTCGCGAACGGGTTCGAGAATCTCGAACTCCTTCGCGATCTGCCACGCACGTCCATCAGAGCCGCCGAACGCGTGCTCGCCGCGCGCCACGAGCGCGGCCCCATCGAATACGACGCGTTCGCCGCGCTCATCACGAGCTTGGTGAATGCCCGGCACTGATCATGGAGGTTCGCCGTATGTCTCGCAAAGCCGCGCTCATCCTCAGCCTCCTCTTCAGCCTGCATGTCGTCCTGCCCCGCTTCTCGCCCTTTGAACCTCGGGCCAGCGGCCCCTTAGCCGTCACCCGAGAGGGCGTGCCGTTTCGATGGAATCCCGCGCAACCGATCCCGTACACGCTCGATCGCGGCCCACTTGGCCCACTCACGAACGAGCAGGCAGCGGCGCTCGCCGAACAGGTCTTCCAGACCTGGGCGAGCGTGCCCACCGCGCGCGTGCGCTTCCGTATGGCCGGCTTCACGGACGTGGATGTGACCGGGGCGAATGCGCTCGCCTTCGTCAACCAGATCATGCGCCGATGTCAGGAGCAACGCCTCTGCCTCAATCCCGTGATCTTCGACTCCGATGGAAGCGTCATAGACGCCCTCCTCGGATGGGGAAGCAGCACGCGCATGGGGGCATGGGCCCAGCTGCTTGCGATGACGGAGCGGGAAATCCTCCAGGGGCTCATCATCATCAACGGGCGCTTCGCCACAACGCCCGAGCGACTTCGGGGAATCCTCACGCATGAAGTCGGACACTTCCTCGGCCTCGATCACGCGCAGCTCAACACGGAAGCGGCTTTCGACGCCGATCCCGAGAACGATCGCGCCGTCCCCACGATGTTCCCCGTCTTCAGCTCGCGCTTCCGCGTGGAGGAATGGGCCACACTGCATCTGGATGATCAAGCGGCGATCTCCAGCCTCTACCCGGCCCCGGACTTCGACCTGACGACGGGGACGATTCGCGGGCGCATCCTCTACGCTGACGGCGCGGGCTTCATGGGCGCCAACGTGATCGCGCGCAAAGTGGACGATCCGCAGCTCACGGCCATCTCCACCGTCTCCGGATACCGACACATTGGGACGATCCCCAAGACGGACAAGCCGTTCCGCCTGGGATACGTGGGCGCCGATGATCCCGATCTGCTCGGCTTCTACGAGATTCGCGGGCTTCCTCCCGGCACGTACACGGTCGAGATCGAGCCCATTGATCCACGCTTCACCGAGGCCGGACGCGTCGGCCCGCTCGATCCACCGGCCCCGCTGCCAGCGCCACGCGAGTTCTACAGCGGTCCGGGTGAATCCGATCGCGATGATCCCAACGATCGAACCCTCATCACGATCTTCCCCGGTCTGATCGTCGAGGACGTGAACATCATCTTGAACACGACGGTCACTCGTCCGCCGAACGATGAGTGCGCCTCCGCGACGCCGATCTCCGCCTCATCATTCACGGATCGCGTGAACATCTGGATGGCGACATCAGCCGCGACCGATCCCCCGCAGTCCTGCACGTTCGGGAGACGAAACAGCCAGAGCGTCTGGTATCGCTTCACTCCGCCAGGCGACGGGACGATCACACTGAGCACGCTCGGAAGCGGATACGACACGGCCATCGCCGTCTACACCGGCTCGTGCCCCGCACTTCAGGAGCTGGCGTGCAATGATGATTGGGGATTCCTCGCCACCTCCCAGCTCACGATGAGCGTGCGCGCCGGAACGACCTATCTGATCGAGATCACGAGCGCAGGGGGACCAGTTCCCAGGCCACAGGACGCAACGCTCGTCTTCACCTTCCGTTTCAGCAGCACGGGTGCGCCCTTTGAAGCCGAGCCCACATCTCTCCTTGAGACGATGAGCGACGGGACGTTCACCGAAATGGAGCCGAACAACACCCTCGCGACGGCGAATCTCATCCTCCCCGACGTCACCGTCATCGGCACGCTCACTCCGATGGGCGATGTGGACGTCTTCGCCTTCGAGGGGAGCGCCGGCCAACAGGTGACCATTGATGTGGACGCGCAATCGCTCACGCCGAGGTCTCCCGCGGATACCGTCGCCACGCTCTACGACAGCAACGGGCGCCCGCTCGCCGAAAACGACGATGAGTCGGTGGATACGCGGGATTCGCTCTTACGCTTCACGCTGCCCACGACGGGACGCTACGCCTTTCGGATTCGCGACGCCGCGCAGCGCGGCGGACCGACCTTCGCCTACCGAGCGCGCGTGACCCTCGCCGGAGGAGCACCGCCTGGCCGCATCGTCGAGTCCGAGCCCAATAATTCCCTCACACAAGCGAACGCCATCACGCCGAACGCGACGATTCGCGGTGTGCTCGATCCGACGGGTGATGTGGATTTCTTCAGTTTCCAGGCCGCCGCCGGCCAACGTGTGCGCATTGACATTGCGGCGAAGCAGCTCGCTCCCCCCTCGGCCGCCGACACGGTTGTCGCCCTCTTCGACAGCAGCGGGCGAAAACTCGCCGAGAACGACGATCGCGCGAGCGGACAGCTCGATTCCCTGCTCGAATTCACCCTCCCGGCCCCCGGGCGGTACTTCTTCAGCGTGCGCGATTTCGCGAACAAAGGCGGGCCGGCCTTCACCTACGAGGCCACGGTCACTCTCACCGGCGGCGCCCCCGCGCGACTGAACGAATCCGAGCCCAATAACACGTTCGCGCAGGCGCAGACGATCATTCCGGACGTCATCCTCGTCGGACGCCTCGACCCGGCGGGCGACGTGGACGTCTTCGCCTTCACGGCGAGCGCCGGCCAACGGCTGACGGTGGACATCAACGCGCGCACGCTCACTCCGCCCTCTGAGGCCGATACGGTGGTGACGCTCTTTGACAACAACGGGGCGCAGCTCGCCGAGAACGATGACGCAGGTGGCTCGCTCGATTCGTTGCTGACGTTCGATATCCCGCGCACCGGACGATACTTCGTGCGCATCCGCAACTTCAGTCCCAAAGGCGGACCGACCTACACCTATGAGGCCGTCATCACACTGACGGGAGCAGCCTCACCGCCTGGGATGGTGACGGAATCGGAACCCAATAACGCCTTCGCCCAAGCCAACGCCCTCACACCGAACGTGACCGTGAGCGGGACGATCAATCCCACGGGCGATGTGGACATCTTCGCCTTCGAGGCGCGGCGGGGTCAACAGCTCCTCATTGACGTGGACGCGCGCTCGCTCACGCCCCCGTCGCCGCTCGATACCGTCATCACGCTCTTTGACAGCCGCGGGCAACAACTGGCCGAGAACGACGATGCTGACGGCTCGACGGACTCCCTGCTCCGCTACACGATCCCCGCCGACGGCCGCTACTTCTTCCGCGTGCGCAGCTTCGAAGGCAAGGGCGGACCCGATTACGTCTATCGTGTCACCGTGACGCTCTCCGGTGCCGCCCTTCTTCAAGAAACTGAGCCCAATGATCACCTCGCGCAAGCGAACCATCTGCTCCCGGATACCCCGATCGCCGGAACGATCAATCCGGCCGGAGACGCGGACGTCTTCTACTTCGATAGCGAGCGCAACCGCACGGTGACCATCACGGTGAGAGCGCGGACGCTCACGCCGCCCTCCCCCGCCATGCTCAAGCTCGAACTCTTCTTCGGCACTGTGAAACTGGAGGAGAGCGTCGCGTCGGACACGCGCGATCCCACGCTCACCTTCACGACGCTTCCGCTCTTTGGCCGCTACTTCGTGCGCCTCACCGAAATTCGAGGTCAAGGAGGACCGACCTTCACCTACGAACTCACCCTCCGATGAACACATCCCTTCAGTCCATCCAAAGGGGAACCAGCCGAAGCACGCCCCCTTCCCTTTACTCCCCGCGTGCAATCTCCTGCGCCGTCCTCTGCAGGAAAAGTCCTATCAGTAGCGGCGAGATCAGCAGGCTTGCACAGAGGACCGAAAGCACAGACCGAACGAGGGATGCGCCAGAGCTCAGTGTGAGAGGTGACTCGAAAGATGGCCCAAAATTGCATGCTCGTACACAGAGGGAGTCCCACCATCACGACCATGAACATTTCGGCAGGGAAAATCGTTGGCTCAGTACACAGGAGAGCCGAAACGAACGCCGAGGCCATCAGGTCACCTTCCCCTCACGCAGGCGAATCAAACCGGCAAGTAGCTTCAACAAGGTCGTTTTCCCCGAACCGTTCGCACCGATCAGAGCGATGCACTCCCCTTCTCTGACAGTGAACTCGTCTCAAAACTCCTGACGTGTTAAGATACCCCCCGCCCTGGCTGGGACGGAGGTGAAGGATGGAATGCCGGGAGCTGAGGGATGAGCCGTGGGCTTTCATCGGGCCCCTGCGACCTCGGAAGGCCCGGACGGGGAGGCCCCGAGCCGACGACCGCAAGACGC
>JBEPZV010000027.1:0-34947 GCA_041640655.1 bacterium | reverse complement strand
ACGCGTCCGGTGACTTGCGTATAGACCAGGGCGGGCAAGATCAGAAGCCCAACCGTGCCCGCCGCCAGCATCATTCTCGCGATTCGCCGCTTGGTCATCATCACGCCCTCCTTTCCAGGATAAATTCATGCTCCCTCACCCGACCGGGGATGAGGATCACTCACCCCCTTCACGACGTTGAGAGGGCGAGCCTCGCCTCTTCCTCCATCGTTCGTCCACCCGACGCCGCGATCGGCACCTAGAATAACAAAAACCTCGGCGATGTCAAAAAAATTCCCTGCACGCGATTCCCCCATGTCACCGACACGGGCAAGCGGGCGAATCCGCCCGGCCCATCCGCGCGCGGGCTCGCATGTGGAATGGGATTGGGCTTACAACGTGGGTTCGCGGCGCTCACCCTAGGCGAAATTCGATCGCCCGCTTCGCGGGCTCGCGGGTGGAACGGGGTCGGTTTCACACCGTGGGTTCGTGCGTGCTCACTCCGGGCTGAACTCGGCCGCCCGCGTCGCGGGCTCACGGGTGGAACCCAGGTTGATTCGGCCGCCTCGATGTTGCTATCATCTGGCCTTCGGAGGGTCCAGGATGGCGACGACACGGAAACGCAGAAAACCGAAGCATGCCCCACAAGAGCCCGTAGAAGATCTAGCGCTCTGGCAAAACGAACTGGGGAGATATATCGAGACCGAAGCGGATGAGCGCATCTCCATTGAATCCGTGCGTCAAACCCTGGCAGCCATCCCCGGGCCTCTGGCAGCCGATGTGAGCGCCGAGCGTGATCGGCGCTGAGTTCGCCCGCTATGGCTCACCTTTTTCTCGATACCAGCGCCCTGGTGAAGTATTATCACCTGGAGATCGGCAGTCCCACGGTGATCGCGCTTGTTGATGACCCCGCTCACCGCTGTTTCATCTCTCACATCCGTCTGGTGGAGATTCACGCCGCCTTTGCCCGGCGCGTTAGAGCAGGAGAGATCACGGCGGCGCCATTCCGGCAATGGCAGGGGCGTTTCTTTGCGGACCTCAGGGCGAGGACATTCCGGATCGTTCGATTCACTTTCGTTCACGAGCGGGAAGCGATTCGTTTGTTGGCGAGGTGGGGATTGCGTCACCCATTGCGTACGCTCGATGCACTGCAATTGGCGGTGGCCGTCTGGCTTCGCGCTCAAGGCTCGTTAGATTGCTTTGTGTGCGCAGATGCCAGGCTCTGCGCTGCTGCTCAACGCGAGGGGCTTCGCGTTCTCAACCCGGAGGTCCCGTGAGGCTGATGAGAGTGTGAGCCCCATTGAGATGTTCTGCACGAAGCCAGATCGAGCAGGCGTCCGGATCTCGTCCAGAGCGGGCCGGAGGCGAGGTTATTCGAGAGGCCGCCACGCCGCATCAAGCCCGCGCGAGCGGGCGTGCGAACGTAGCCCGAGGCGAGCGCGAGCGAGCCCTGGGACAACGTCGCCCCGATCATTCCCCAAGCCCCCGAAGGGGGCGGCCCATCCGCACGATCGCACACGGTGTTCATCCGGCGACATCACGGTCCGCCTTCCGCATGGGCCGCCTGCGTGCGCGGGCTTGGATGCGGAACGCTTCGGGCTTGTGTTCGGAACGCTTCGCGCGGGTTGTCTAGGCCCCGCCCACGAGGACAAACGGCGCCCAATAGTAGGGATGCACATACCGACCTTCGCGGAACAACTCCAAACGCGCGCGGCGCAACGCCTCGGCCTTCCCCACGCCCGCCTTCATCTGGCGATAGAACCGCATCATCAATTCGGCCGTCGCCGGATCGGCCACTTTCCACAGGCTCACCACCACCGCTTGCGCGCCCGCGTAGAGGAACGCTCGCGTGAGCCCCACCATCCCTTCGCCTCTGACCTCCCGGCCCAATCCGGTCTCGCATGCCGAGAGCACCACGACATCGGCCGTCAGCTTCAGGTTGAAGATCTCGTAGACCTGCAGCAGGCCGTCCTCGGTCGCCTCTTCCCTCATCGCCGGCTCTCGCGGTGCGCCCGAGCCGGAGCGCGTCGCCCCCGTCGTCAGCACGATGCCCGAATACTGCGGCTGCTTCTCGTTGAGCACGCCATGCGTGGCGAAGTGGACGAAGCGATAGCGCGCGGGCTCTCCGCTTTTGACATTCTCCTCGCGGGCGTCGGCGCCCAGAAAGAGCGTGACCTCGGCGTCGGGATAGAGCCGGGCGATGCGCTCGACTTCCTGACGACTGTAGGGCAGCCGGGGCAGCCGCCGCAGTTCCCCCCACATGCTCCGCAGCGCCCTCCCCACCGCGCTCGCCTCATCCGGCTCGCCGTAGACGGGATCGGCATAGGCCACCAGCGTCTTCCCCGGCTTGGACCGCTCCGCCTCCGGCCGCGACAGCTCGACCAGCACGCTCGCCGACGGCACATAGCGAACGGCATAGTCACGCGCCAGGTAAGACAACTCGCGCGGCTCGACCGTCAGCTCGCCCTTGGTCAACAACACCTCGAAGGGCAGATAATGCAAAACGCCGTCGGGCACGATGATCAGCTCCCGCTTCCCCGCCAGCCACTTCTCGGCCGGCTGGATCAGGTCTTGATAAAGCCAGCGGGCATTGAGCACGTAGTTGGAGAAGACCGTCCACTGTGGTCCCTCGGCGATGGCCGCCCGTAGCTTCTCCACCCGCTCCCGAATCGTCGCCGGCGTCGCGCCCAACCGCAGCACCCGAAAATCCGCGCGGGTGAGGATGAACAGCAGCGCGCTCTCCCGCGTGAGGACATATTCGAGCAGCGCCGTCTGCTCATCCAGCACCTCTTGAACCGACGCCACGTCCACCGGCGTCGGATACTGCAGCGCGGCATAGCGCGGATGCTTCCGCCGAATCTCCAGCTCCACCTGCTCGCGCTCGGCGTCGGCCTGTTTCAACGCCTCTTCGAGCGCCGCGACTTCGGCCGGATTCGGCTTGGCTCGGGACAGGACGCGCAGCAGTTGGCTTTGAATCCCGGCGATGCGGGCGTGAACGGCTCGCTCGCGCTCTTTCAATTCGGGCGCGATGCCCTGCCGCACATCCATTCGGGCTTCGGTCAGCAGCTCGAGCAGGCTTCGCGCCCGACTCCGCTCGCTCGCCTGAAATGCGGCGCGATCATGCCCCCGTCCCGGCTCCCGCTCATCGAGCCGCACAAGCAGGTCAATGTAGAACTCGTAGTAGTCGCGGTTGGACGCCAAGAAGGTCGCCCGCAGTTCCGGTCCCGGCGCAGCAGCCCGCAGGGCTTCGATCAGTTCGAGCGCCGCTTCGATCCGGGTCCGCGCCTGGGCCGGCTCCCCTCGATCCCGCTCGATGCGCGCGATATTGCCGAGCGCGACGGCCTCCCCCTCTCGATATCCAACGGCTCGGAAGAGGGCCAGCGCCTGGCCGAGGTACTCCAGCGCCTTCTGCTGCTCGCCCAGGTCCGAATACACCGCACCGATGTTGTGGAGCGTCGTGGCTTCCCATTGGCGATCCCCAACGGCTCGGAAGATGGGCAGCGCCTGGCCATAGTACTCCAGCGCCTTCTGCTGCTCGCCCAGGGCCGAATACACCCCGCCGATGTTGTGGAGCGTCCTGGCTTCCCCTTGGCGATCCCCAACGGCTCGGAGGATGGGCAGCGCCTGGCCGAAGCACTCCAGCGCCTTCTGCTGCTCGCCCAGGTCCGAATACACCCCGCCGATGTTGTGGAGCGTCGTGGCTTCCCCTTGGCGATCCCCAACGGCTCGGTGGAGGGCCAGCGCCTGGCCATAGTACTCCAGCGCCTTCTGCTGCTCGCCCAACTTCGAGTATACTAGGCCAATGTTGTTGAGCGTCGTGGCTTCCCCTTGGCGATCTCCAACGGCTCGGAAGATGGGCAGCGCCTGGCCGTAGTACTCCAGCGCCTTCTGCTGCTCGCCCAGGTCCGAATACACCCTGCCGATGCCGTTGAGCGCCATGGCTTCCCCTTGGCGATCTCCAACGGCTCGGCGGAGGGCCAGCGCCTGGCCATAGTACTCCAGCGCCTTCTGCTTCTCGCCCAGGGCCGAATACACCGTGCCGATGTTGTGGAGCGTCGTGGCTTCCCCTTGGCGATCCCCAACGGCTCGGCTGAGGGCCAGCGCCTGGCCGAAGTACTCCAGCGCCTTCTGCTTCTCGCCCAGGTCCGAATACACCGTGCCGATGTTGTTGAGCGTCGTGGCTTCCCCTTGGCGATCCCCAACGGCTCGGCGGAGGGCCAGCGCCTGGCCATAGTACTCCAGCGCCTTCTGCTTCTCGCCCAGGGCCGAATACACCCAGCCGATGCCGTTGAGCGTCGTGGCTTCTCCTCGGCGATCTCCAACGGCTCGGAAGATGGGCAGCGCCTGGCCGAGGTACTCCAGCGCCTTCTGCTTCTCGCCCAGGTCCGAATACACCCTGCCGATGTTGTTGAGCGTCGTGGCTTCCCCTTGGCGATCCCCAACGGCTCGGCGGAGGGCCAGCGCCTGGCCATAGTACTCCAGCGCCTTCTGCTTCTCGCCCAGGTCCGAATACACCACACCGATGCTGTTGAGCGTCGCGGCTTCCCCTTGGCGATCCCCAACGGCTCGGAAGATGGGCAGCGCCTGGCCGTAGTACTCCAGCGCCTTCTGCTTCTCGCCCAGGTCCGAATACACCACACCGATGCCGTTGAGCGTCGTGGCTTCCCCTCGGCGATCCCCAACGGCTCGGAAGATGGGCAGCGCCTGGCCATAGTACTCCAGCGCCTTCTGCTGCTCGCCCAGGTCCGAATACGCCCTGCCGATGCTGTGGAGCGTCATGGCTTCCCCTTGGCGATCTCCAACGGCTCGGAAGATGGGCAGCGCCTGGCCGTAGTACTCCAGCGCCTTCTGCTGCTCGCCCAGGTCCCAATACACCCTGCCGATGCTGTGGAGCGTTATGGCTTCCCCTTGGCGATCTCCAACGGCTCGGAAGATGGGCAGCGCCTGGCCGAGGTACTCGAGCGCCTTCCGGATTTCGCCGATCAGAAAGGAGACGGCGCTGGTCAGGTAAAGAGATCCGGCTTCCTTCCGGCGATCATCCAGGGCGCGGTAGAGCCGAGCAGCTTCCTCGTACTTCCCGATCGCCCGGCGGAGTGCGTCGGCCGTCTGCTGTGCAGTGAGAAGCGTGGCTTCGGCAAAGGCCCGATCGGCAGCGATGCGGGTTCGATCCTGCTCGGTGGCCGGACGCAGCTCCTCCAGGCGCATGGTATAGCGCCCGGCAGGCGCTCGCTCCTCCAGAGCGCGCACCTCCACGCGGTAAACTCCCTCGATATCTGCGACATGAGCCACCGACTCGACCCCCTGAGTCCCGGTCGGACTGTCCATCTCGACGATTTTCTGCCCATCGGGGCCGAACAACGTCACCACCACGTCCACCCCCTGCTGTTCGACGGCCAGACGGAAGTAGTGACCCGCCGAAAGGGTGAGCGCGTAGATGTGACGCTCCCCACCGGCCAGCGTCCGTTCCACCGCTTGGCCCGGCTCCAGCACCTGCGCTTGCTGGGCCCGCAGAAGGACGCGCGACGGCAACGCCAGGGCGACGATCAGAAGAAGCGAGGCCCCCAGACTTCCTCCGGTAACCCTCTGCGGCAAACCGACGCTCATCGGTGATGTCATGAGCCTTCCCTCCGATCAGGATCGTTTGGCAAGAGCTTATCCCTTCTCCCGGAGTCCGTCAAGCAAAGATTCTGCCCCGCCCGTTCACCCCAACTCCGATCGGGTTCTGGGACTGGCATGATGAGGCTTCATCACGCTCTTCGCCGCGTCTTGCGCGAGAAATTCGAGCGGGAGGAGTTATTCATGTCGCCGGTGGCGGCGCCCCGAACCGATGAAAAGCCGGCCACAGAAGACACCGATTCTCACAGAGATAACAATTCGGTGCGAATCCGTGAAATCTGTGGCCCTTTTCGGAGGAGAACAAATGCCCGAAGCGACATGGCAGCTCAGGACCGCTGGTGAACGGATTCAGTGCAAAAGTCCTCGACGATCTGATTCGGGACCACGTCGGCAGATGCCGGCATCGAGCACATCTCAGCGCCTCCCATGCCGGAAGATTCGCACGATAGGATGGAGAGGCTGTTGCTCCGAGAGTCTTTCCGTTGGTGGTGGAGAAGTCGCGCCCGTTGATGATTGCGCCCCTAATTCGCGCGGTCGTTCGGCCCAGCGGAGTACCGTCGAGCCGGGCGAGGGCGGAGACGAACGAGTGTCGGGCTTGTCGTCACTCCGTGATGAGAGTGCGTAGCGCGACGGCACCGGCTCCACCGACTCGCGGTCCCCGGAGCGTTCGGCCTTAATCCTCTCCGCCTCTCGGCGGATCTTCTCGACCAAGGGCTGAGGGGAGACCTCCTTGTTATCACCTTCACCGGCAAAGCGGCCGCGCGGACGGATGCCTAGCCGCTCCAGCTCCCGCTCCACGCGGCGCATGGCAGTTTCGCGATCGCGATAGAATTCGGAGCCGCGAATGCGAATGAAGCGCCAACCGAGCCGTTCGAGCACGGCCTGCCGCTCAAGATCTCGCTGAATCTGTTCGTTCGAGTAGTGGTAGCGACCCCCGTCGCATTCGATGGCCACGCGATCCGCCTCGCCCTCGACGACGAGGTCAATGCGATAGGCTCCGACCGTGTACTGCGCACGCACGCGATAGCCTTTGTGCACCAGCCACTCGAGCACCTCCCGCTCGAACGGGGACTCGGTGCGCTCGGCCTCCGGAATGGCGATCACGGCATTGGGGTTGTCATAGGCTTGCTTGGCGAATTCGATCAGCTCGCGCCGCAGGTCTCCCTCTTTGAGATCGCTCGCCGGATCGAGCGAGTAGACGACCCAGAGCTGATCGCGGGCGCGGCTGGCGGCGACGTTGAAGCGCTGCTTGAATCGGTCATCGTTGCGCAGCGGAAGCGGGCCGTCGGGGCTCGGACTGTCCACCAGGGAGAGGAAAACGACGTCCCGTTCGTCGCCCTGAAATTGCGCCGAATTGCCGCAGAGGAATTTCCGCTTCTCCAGCTCGTGCTCCAGCGGGGGATTGTCAAGGCACCGCTCGCGGACCAGACGCTCGATCCGCTTGGCCTGCTCGTCGCCGACCATGGAGATGACGCCGATGGTCTTTCCGGCGTATGCCGGATGCTGCAGTATGGCCAGGATGAGCGCGGCGATCGTCTCCGCCTCCTCTTCGTTCACCTTCCCCTGAGCCGTCCCCCTGACTCGATAAGGCACGACGGCGGGCTTCAGTGGTGTGCTGTTCTGTTCGCGAAGCGGACGGATTTGACCGCCATAGCAGAGTCGGTTGCTGAAGGCAATGATCTCGGGCACGCAGCGGAAGTGTTCGGTGAGCATGAGGGCGCCGCCGAAGGATTCGCGCGCGATGTCGTAGAGCGAACGCCGGCCGTCGTAGAGATGCGCATTGGGGATGTGGCCCTCCAGGAATTCCTGTTGCAGATGCTCCAGACGAGCAAGCTCCTGCCCGACGCCTTCGGGGCTCACCTGCTCGTGATCCCCGACGACGATCACCTGCCGTGCGAGGAAGACGGCCAGAAGACCGAGCATGTCGCACTGGCTGGCCTCGTCCACGATGACGACATCGAAGCGCGTCCGGGTGGGATCTATTTGCTCGACGACGCGCCCAAGCGGCATGATCCAGACGGGGACGGCGTCTTTGGCTTTGGCGAGCAGCATGGCCGCTTGCTCGCGGAGGCGGGGTGCCGAACGTCCCTTTCCTTTCCCGAGTCGGCGGATCGTGTTGAGCCAGCCAACGAGAGCCTGCCGGTGCTCCTGTGTTGTCTGCTCGATGCGATAAGCCCAAGTGCGATGATAGACGAGTTCTTCGGTCACCTGGCGGAGCTGCTTCATCTGTTCTTCGAGTCGCCGTTGAAGCTCCTGCACGTCTACCTGTGCACGGCGGACGAGTTCGTCGTGGAGTTGCCGCCAGAGCCAGGCCGTGTGCGGATCGCCGGGAAGTTCGGCTTCAGCGTGCCGGCCGCTTCGCGTGCGAAGGGCATCGGCCCAACCGGGAGCCACGCGGGCGAGCCGTTCGAGCAGCTCCTTGCGGCGCACCAGATGAACGTGTTTCGCCCAAACGGTGCGGAGGCGTCTGTGGGCCTCTCGATAGCGGTCGGGATTGAGGCGCTTCAGCGCTTCCCGAAGGGCGGTCGCGATCTCACTATCGGTAAAGGCGTCCAGCAAACCGTCCACCGCTTGAACGCGCTGCCTGGCCTCCTGCTGATCGGCCCTATGCGCAGCGGCGTTCAACGCCTCCGGGAGCGCCTCGGAGAGGAATGCTCCGAGCGCACGCCACCGCGCAACGGGATCGCCTCCGGTCGGTTCCCGAAAGGCATGATCCCAACGCAGGCCCAAGCGCTGCAACTCGTCCAGGAGCGTCGAAACCTCCTCGTTCAGAGAGAGCCACCGGAGGAGATACGGGGTCTGCTGCGCGATCGCTTCTTCCGGCGGTTGTGGTCCAAGGGTCTTCGCTTCCGGTCCGCCTCGCTGCGTGATGAGATAGTTCCAGGCTCGGCAGAGGCGCTCGCGCTCTTTTCTGATTCTCGCCTCCGCCGCCAGAGCACGAAAGTGCTCGACCCGCATCGGCCTGCCCGTGGCGACTCTGGCCGAGGCGAGGAATCGCCTGCGGCGGCGCTTGAGAAGTGGCGCAACGGACGCATCCCACCAGGTCAATCGCCCACCTCGACGCTCGGCGAGTGCGGCCAGTTCTTCGGCCATCCACTCGTGCTCCTCCCAGGCGCCGTCATTCGGCAGCACTGGATTGTGCTCGATGCGCAGCGAGGCGGTTTCCCCGACAAGCCGACGGAGGGTTTCGGCTGGGCCGAAGAGTTCTGTCTCGAAGAGCGCGGAGTTGCTCCCGATCAACATCAGCTCCCACGACTTGGCTTCTTGCAAACGTTCGCCGAGTTCGCGTGCACGCCTCGCGGCGTCCTGCAGAAGGGGAATATCGGAGACCGTGTGGTCTTGCGCCCACCACTCCGGACGGTGACCTTCCACCGCTTGCGTGATCCGCGCGACCAGGTTCTCGAATTCTTCGGGAGAGGGGAGCTTCTCCGGATCGGGAAGCGAAGCGAGCAGCTCGCGTTCGTCTTCCTTCGGAAGCTCGCGGTTGAGGCGATACAACTCGGCGAGTTCTTCGTGGCTGAGCGGCAGAGCAGTTCCCGGCTCCACCGGTGATGGAATCCAATCATCGCATCCGATTCCTTCGGCAACGCGTCGCGCTGCCTCCAAAGGGTAATACTCCTGCCCGGCGATGACGATGGGACGATATTCTTTGCCGATAGCTTCGACCAGTTGCGTTCGCAGTT
Source organism: bacterium (assembly GCA_041640655.1). Lineage (GTDB taxonomy): Bacteria > Acidobacteriota > Blastocatellia > HR10 > HR10 > HR10. Next base: position 25,669 of record JBEPZV010000027.1, on the reverse strand, counting down.
GCGCGATGTCCTGAAGGAGGCGCTGGCGCTCGCGCTCGAGTCGGTCTGCCTCTTCGTGGAATTGTTTGGCGTCACGATTCAAATGCTCGGTGATCGCCTGCACGGCTTCCTCCAGTTGTTGGCGGCTGGCCAGCTCGTCGTCGAGAACGGAGACGGCCAGGGGGCGCAACCGCTCCGGAATGAAGTCGCGCAGCACGCGCAGGGCTTTCGAGGTGTGCGCGGTCACGAGCACCGACCGACCCTGCGCCAGCAGGTGCCCGATGAGATTGGCGATGGTGTGCGTCTTTCCCGTCCCCGGCGGACCTTGAACGAGAACGGCTCCGAATCGGGCGAGCCGATCGGCGATGTGCAATTGCTCGCGGTTCCAGGGCTTGGTGAAGTACACCGAGCGAAGGCGATCCAGATCGTCATCGGAAGCGACGTCGCGGTGGGAAGTGCCCGAAACGCTCGTCCGGGAAGACGGCGCCATGCCCATGATCGAGCGGATCGCTTCGGGGATCTCCCCATCCTGCTGGAGAACCTCCAGCACGCGCTCGACGCCCCGCGCATACCCCTGGGAGCGTTCTCGAAGCATCAGCATCGGTTGCCGCCAGATGCGCAGGGGATGAGGACCGCGAACGCTGCGGGGATCAAGAGGCTCATCGGTGAACTCACCGTCCGCACTGAGCGAGCGCGCCAATCGCGTGAGAAACGCCGTGGTCTCTCCTCCCTCTTCCAGAGGATGAAGTACCGTGCTCCCGGAAGCGACCTCGTCGCGCAAGGAAGAGAGCACGGTGGGGTTCGTGAGCGGCGCGTCGCGCAGAATCAGGGTGTTCAACTCCGGGTTTCGGTCGGTCTCCTGGATGATGAACTCGGGGACATCCGAATCGAAGCGCAACTGCACGGGCATCAGAATGAGGGGATAGTGGACGAAGCCGTCGCGCCATTTCCAGAAGAGGACCCCATCGGCGAGGACCAGCTCGTAGCGCTCTCCCTCGCGCTGTAGCTCGCCGTACAGCTCGTGGAACCGTTCGTAAATCTTCTCGGCTTCGCGGGTGGGGCGTTCATTTTGTGCCCAGGCGCGCCATTTCTCCAGCCATGCCGACCAGTCGCGAGATCGCGCCGGATCGGCATCGAAGCGTTCCGCTGTGCCGTCAGCCTCCCCAACGCGACGCTCGGGGCGAATTTTGGGCTCCGTATGCGGATCGTCGAAGGGGCCATCAAGCCAGCCCTCCAGAGAAGTCGGCAGCCGGGGCGGGGTCGAGCGACGCGGCCTCCGAATGCGCATGAGAATCGCGGGCTCGTCATTGCCCGCGTTCTCCGGCTCCTCGGCGACAGACCGGTTCACGGTGATGGTCGGATGTTTGGGCAGTTCATTGAGCGCGAGCTTCCACCGGACCCTGTCGAGGTCTCGCACGAGGGGAAACCGAATGGCCGCATACTCTTTGAGGAAGTGAAAGAGTCGCCGCGCTTTTTCACGTGTCTCGTCACGGGACATGGTTCATCACCTCCTTTTTGTCCTTCGCTCCGGTGAACTCCACCGGACGAAGCTCATGTGAGATACCACTTCGGACCGTCCTGCCGGAAGGGGGAGCCACCTTGCGGCAAGATTTCTCTCGAGCGAAGCCTTCTTGTTCTGCCCGTGCGTCCGCAGGCGCGACCCTTCCACGCCGCTGAGGGGCATCCTCTCCCTGTGGCCGTTTCGTCCGCCGTGCGAAGGCTCGAAGCCGGAAGCGTCAATAGAGCCGCCGCGCATAGCCCGCCTCCCGAAAGTTCGAGCTGTTGACGTCCACGAAGAAGAAGGCATCTCCGCCTTTGACGACGATGATGGTCTGCGTCTGCACATCCGGGTAGAGGTAGAACAGGAGTCCCACGCCGCTCGCGTCTACCGTGTATGTTCCGCCGAATCTGAAGGTCTGCGTGCCGGTGAAGAGCGTCCGCGACTGCTGAAATCCCGTGAAGTTGCCGCTTCCATCGAAGGTGAATCCCCCGATGGCGCTCTGGATGTCGGTGCGACCGAGGCTATAAGAGGCTCCGGTCGAGGAGAAGATGTAGTCACCTCGAAGGAGAAACTCGGCCGAGCTGGCCTGTGTCTCTTCGGAGGATCGAAGCTGTTGCTCGGTCAAAGATCGCCATAGCTTGAAGAGGTCCTCCGAGAGGCCCTCTGGTTTCCGGTTGCTCTCTCCGACGATGTGAACAGGCGAAGACTCGCCGGTCGCCGATTGTGGCGGCTTCTGGTAGCCACGTGCCGCCATGACGATCACCGCTGACAAGCAAAAGCAAACGAGCGCGAATTTCCTCATAAGTGTCTCCTCCCTCCGGGTTGGGGCTGATGACCCGTGAGCCGTTGCCGTCGGGAGAAATCTGGGCACCGGCTCACGGGAATCGGGGCGCTTGCGCGCCTGACGTGTTACTTCATCACATCCTCACATCCGAGGCTGACAAGTCCGTGAGTGAGATCCGCTGCTCCCCACATCTATGGAGGATCTACTCGTTACTCCTCGACGACTAATATGCCATCGTCGTCCTCCCGCTCCCCACATCTATGGAGGATCCACTCGCCCTCGGGAGCATTTCCGGCGATCCAGGATTCGTAAGGCCGCCATTTCCCATCGAACCCGCGCCAGAGGTAGATCGTCTCTCCACAGTCGCTGCATCGTTTGAGATAACCCATGGAGCCATGACGATAGGCGAGATAGGAACTGACCTGAGTGTCGTTGTTTCTCATAGTGTGATCGGATGCTGATGGGGCGCATCCCGCGTTGGTCTGAGAGGCGCGGGATGCGCTCTGCCAAAGTACTCTCTTACCACTGACGGATGGAGAAGTTGAAGATGGTCAGGGAACCCAGCCGATACGAGGAGCCCGTCAGCGAGCTTCCACTATTGCTCGTGAAGCTGTAAGAGGTGAGCGAACCGAGCCGCTGTATCGTCCCTCTGATCGAGTCGCCGTCATTTGTGAAGAAGTTGTAGAAGGTCAGTGGATCGCTCCGATAGGAAGAGCCCCAGAGGGAACGACCGCTGTTGTCCGAGAGGCTATAGAGTGTGAGCGAGCCCATGCGATACGACGACCCGGAGATCACGCTCCCGTCGCTGCCGTAGAGCGTGGTATAGGTCGAGGAGCCGCTTTGTTGGGACCAGCCCCAGTAGCTGCGGCTGTTCTGTGCGTGGGCGACGCCCGTGAGGATCATCGCCCCGAGTGTCGCGGCGAGCAGTGTCTTTCGCGTCTCGATCATTGTTCTCCCTCCTTCGCGAGATCTTCGTACCGCTTCCGCCCAGAATAAGACAGGAAAACGGAGGAAAGGTTTAGTCGGCCGCCGGGACTTTTGTCGGACGCGCTCGCGCAAGCAGGGGCGCGGGCAAACGGGGCAGCCGCGGGGTCGAAACTTTTGGCCGGGTGGGGGATCGAAAGCCTGCCACCGGGAGGGCTTCCCTCTTGCGGTCGCCGATCGCGCGGACAAACGAAGGCCCATGGCACCGGAAGCTGCAAGAGGCCGGGGAACGGCAGGAGGCGTTGACGCCGACATCCTGCCCATCCCAAGCGGATGCGGCGAGCATCACACCCACCGGAGCTTGTGACGGAGACTGGGCCGCGGCGGCAGGTCTCGCCCAACATCGGGAAGGAGAAGCTCCCGCCCCTTTTGGAAGGGTTTTGCCACAAGCACAACCTGCAGGTTCCCTCCGTTTCCACTATTGGGCGGATCATTCGCTCGCGACCCTCAGAAGATGTTGGTCAGTCCGGGGCGGTTGAGGTGCCCAAAACTCGGGTGACGCATTGCGTGTTAGACGGAGATCATCTAACATGACAGAGGATCACTCAAAGCATGGCGAATGCCATGAAAGCAAAGAAACAATCCACGCGGGTGTCTCAGGCCGACAGACGACGGCGTGAGCGTCTCGTGTGGAGACTGCCCGCTGAGCACGGAGGTGGGGCGAAATGCCGATCTATCACTTCACCGTCGTGATTGAACCTGACGAGCAGGGATTCCACGCATACGTGCCCGCCCTGCCCGGTTGCCACACCTTTGGCGACACGATTGATGAGGTCCGTGCGAACATCCTGGAAGCCATCGAGCTTCATGTCCAAAGCATGCTTGAAGATGGCGAGCCGGTGCCGGTGGAGCGCGAACCGGTGTTCATTACCCGTCTCTCGGTACCGGTGGCTTCATGAGTGAGAAACTTCCCCGCATAGACGGTCAGAAGTTAGTGAGAGCGCTGGAACGCGCCGGCTTCGTGAAGAAGCGACAGAAGGGCAGTCATCTGCATATGTGGCGAGAAGTTGAAGAGTTTCGCAAGTTGCTTCGAGCCTAGGTGCCATCCAACACGGGCTTGCCCCAGACGCTGCTCCACCGCGCTTCATGGCGCAGGTGAAGCGCAGGCCGTTAGGCGGTTGCCGGGGACGATGCGCGTCCTTCGCTTCCTGAATGGGTCGTCTCCGATGGTGTCGGGGGAGCGAGTGGGTTGTAGGCGTGAGCATAGTGGAATAAAGCATCGCGGACAGTGACAAGAGGGAGATCTATGCCGAGACCGATCGAAGTCAAACCGCTGGAGAACTATAGACTGTGGGTCAAGTTCTCGGATGGCGTGGAAGGCGTCGTGGATCTCTCCGGCCTCGTCGGCAAGGGGGTTCGTAGCTGCTGAGGCTTTTATAGAAATATGGTCCATTTCGTGGTATGGTGCTTCCATGAAACTCTCAGCCTGGGCACGGGCCAACGGCATCTCGTACAAGACCGCCTGGCTGTGGTGGAGGCGGGGCAAGCTCCCGGTACCTGCCCGCCAGACACCGACGGGCACCATCCTGGTGGACGTACCGGAGCGGAGTACATTGAGGCCGCCTTGGCCGCGTCCGGGCGGAGGCTCGTTGTGATGGAGCCGACCGAGATAAAAGGACGATCTCGTGCAGGACATGATCGAGGTCCTGACAAGCTTCTGCGCCCGGCTGTACGGGCGGCGCTCCGCCAGGCGGCGGGCGGAGAGGGCCGTGAAGGCGGCTTGTGAGCCATGATCGTGCATCAGGCATACCGCTTTGCCCTTGATCCGTCCCCCCGCGCCGCGCGGGCGCTGGCTTCGCATGTGGGCGCCCGGCGCTTCGCCTTCAACTGGGGGCTGGTGCTGGTGAAGGAGCGGTTGGAAGCCCGCAAGCGGGGCGAGGATGTGGAGGTGCCCTGGACGCTTCCTGCCTTGCGGCGGGAATGGAACCGGGCGAAGGAGACGGCTGCTCCCTGGTGGCGGGAGAACTCAAAGGAGGCGTACTCGTCGGGGCTTGCGGGCCTGGCGGCGGCCCTGAAGAACTGGTCCGACAGCAGGAAAGGCAGGCGCAGCGGTCGCCGGGTAGGCTTCCCCCGCTTGCGGAAGAAGGGGCGGGGCCGGGAGTCGGTGTGCTTCACCACCGGGGCGATCCGGGTGGATGACAAAAGCCCCGTCGTCCTCCCTCGGATCGGACGAGTGCGAACGTATGAACTGACGACGGCGCTCGTGGAAAAGATCGAAGCGGGGAAAGCCCGCATCCTGCGAGCGACGGTCTCCCATGAAGGCGGGCGGTGGTTTGTGAGTTTCACCTGCGAGGTGGAGCGCGAGCCGAAAGCCCCCAGGTTCCCCGACGTCGCGGTAGGCGTGGACGCCGGGCTGCGACACCTGGCCGTCCTCTCGACGGGTGAGCGGGTGGAAAACCCGCGCCCGCTCAAGGCCGCGCTGCGCAGGATCGCGCGTCTGAACCGGGAGCTTGGGCGCCGGAAGCGGGGGAGTCAGAACTATGAGGAGACCAGGCGGAGGCTTGCGCGTGCCCACAGCCGCGTGGCCAACATCCGGCGTGATGTCTGGAACAAGCTCACGACGCGCCTGGCGCGAACCTACGGCGTCATCGTGGTGGAGCGGCTCTGCGTGGCGGGGATGAGGCGGAACCGCTGCCTGGCGCGGGCAGTTGCGGACGCTGCACCGGCCGAGTTGCGTAGGATGCTGGCGTACAAGTGCGTGTGGTACGGATCGCGCCTGGTGGAGGCGGACAGGTTCTGGCCGAGCAGCAAGACGTGCTCCCACTGCGGAGCGGTGAAGGAGAAGTTGCCCCTGTGGGAGCGCACGTTTCGGTGCGGTGCTTGCGGTCTGGTCCTGGATCGGGACGAGAACGCGGCACGCAACCTTGCGGTCCTTGCGGCCGCCGTCGCCGGGAGTGGACCGGAGACGGAAAACGCCCGTGGACGGGACGTAAGACCTGGAGTGGGCAGGCAGTCCTGGAGGAAGCGGGAAGCCGGCAGCGCGGCTTGCGCGTAAGACCGGCGCCTCCGCCCGGCAACGGGCGGATGTCGGGGATAGATTTCTATGGTCCCGGCAACGGTCTTCTCCGCCTGGATGGATGAGCGGGAATTTCAAAACGTCCACATTTCTCCTGGCCAGCGCGCGCCCCTCACGGTAGGGCCGTGATGACGTTGTGGGCCTCGGAGGAGTATAATCCTGAGCATGATCGGGTCGGAGAAGCCGACGGCGGTGATCATCCGGGAATTGCAACAGGGGCGGGACAGGGAAGAGAACTTCCGCCTGCTGTTCGAGCGCTACTACGGCCAGCTCTATCGCTTCTTCTGCCGAAAGGGGTTGTCGTCGGAAGATGCGCGCGACCTCACCCAGGAGGCGTTTTTTTCTGTCTATAGAGGGTTGGGCGAGCTGCGGGAGGCCGCCCAATTCGAGTTATGGCTATATCGGATCGCGAAGAATGTCTACATCAACGAGATGGAGCGGCGAGGGGCGAAAAAGCGGGCCGTCGCCCAGGTCCCGCTGGAAGAGCAGCAGGCGCACGCGTCGGAGTCCGATCGCGAGGCCCGGCACGTCGTGACCGGTGGAGCCGATCCAATGGAGAGAGTGCTGCAGAAGGAGAAGTTGGAGAAGCTGCGCGAGGCCCTCGAGGAGCTGCCGCCGCAGATGCGCCGCTGTCTGTACCTCCGAATCGTGAAGGAACAATCCGTTCAGGAGATCGCGACCATCATGGGCCTCTCCGTCAATACCGTCAAAGCTCATCTTCATCAGGGGCGGCGGGCGCTTCAGGCGAAACTCGCTGCGGTCTTCGGCGAGGGGCTCCCATGAACATCGCGTTTGCCGGGAAGGCGCGGCGAGACCTTCGTTTGCGCACTCTCGCGGAGGAGGGACGATGAGCAGCGAGGAATTGCGACGATACTGGGAAGCTCTCGGCGGGGGATGGGAAGACCGCCTGGGACGTCATCTCGATGACGAGGAGCTGATGGCATATCATCGGGGGCAACTTGAGGCGGCCGACGCGGACGCCGTGCAGTCGCATTTGGTGCAGTGCGATCGGTGCCTGGCAGCCTTCAAAGACGTGGCAGATTTCTTCGACGACGTTCGGGAGGGAGAGGAACCGGTCGGCGAACGCTTCGTTCGGCGGCAGTGGCGGGCCTTCCGACGACACCTGCGCGAGGAAGAAGCCGCCGTCTTCCGAAAAAGCGCGTGGTTTCCCGCGCGAGCGCTCTTTGCTCTGGCCGCGAGCGCGCTGGTGGCGGTGGGACTGATGACCCTCTGGGCGCTCCACCTGCGGCAGGAGCGGCAGCAGTTGGCCCACCAATTGCACACCGAGCAGACGCGGCGCCTGGAGCTGGAGCGCGAACATCGTCGCCTTCAGGACCGGACGGACGCCGTCGAGCGTGACTATGCCTCGCGATTAACCGAACTGGAATCGCAACTGGCTCGGCTTCGGCAGCCGCAACTGAACATTCCGGTCTATGACGTCTTCTCACAAGAAGCGCTTTTGCGATCCGGGCAGACGGACCCGGTCAATCGGGTCACCGTTTCGCCGGGGGCGAGAAGCTTCACGCTGGTTCTCAACGGGGAGGGGCTGCCCGAGTATTCGAGCTACGCCATCGAGATTGTGGATCGGCAGGGGGGCGTTCGCTGGCGTGCAGTCGGGTGGCAACGAGACCGGCGGGGAAATTTCACCCTCACGCTGGATCGCACGTTCCTGAGTCCGGGGACCTATCGGCTACTGCTCTACGGCCGGAGTGGGAAGCGCCTTCAGAAGATCGCGGAGTATCTGGTTGCGCTCCACTATCCGTAACTCGGGGCCTACGGGGGGCTGGCGCCGCGATGCTTTGTGCGGATCAACCTTCGTGTTCCGAACCTCTGCCTCACCGTGTGCGCCTGCTATGGGGGGGCTGTCGCATGGTGGCGACACACATTCTGAGGGGGAGCGGACGATCTTGTGGGGGCGCCTGGCGTCCTGGCGTCGCACGTATATTGTGGGATTTCAGGCGTCTATTTGGCTCATTCGGCTGGCAGTGAGACCGTCTGAAAGGCGTGGCCGATGCTTGAGGGGGGAGCTTGTGAGGGGCTTTCTGTCGCTGCGTGGCGACAGGTTCGGGGCTTCGTCGAGGAGGGGTCTGGTGGTGGGGAATGGGTTCATGCGATTGGACTTATGGGTTGTCCCCGGTGGGAGTGCATCCTCTGGCATGGCGGTTGCATTATATTTTTGGCGTGAAGACGGTGCCACAACACAGCGAAGCGGCCGAGCACAACCAGGGCGGTCCGAAGCCCGCTGTGCGGATCGCCCGTGGGATCAAGAGGCGTAGCCCCTCTTGATCCGAGACGGAGCCCCCGTTTGGAGACCTCCCCCAGTTGAGCATTTGCCCTCGCCTGAGGGCACGGGGGCTTCCTTATTTGCGGGAGTATTATGACTTCCGCTTCGCCTTCCGTGGGGCGGGGGCCGGTGATGGGGAGTTCGAGGGCACCGGCTCCGAGGGATTCTCATCGGGCTTCGCCTCGCGCCGGATCATCTGGATGAAGAGGTCCATGTCATAGTCGCACTCGCGCGCCATCTGCTCGCGCACAGCGTGCAGGACCTCGAGGAATTTCGGCTTGCGATACATCGTCACCCGACCTCGGAGACCAAGAATTCCGGCGTGATGATCGTCGGCACGAAGAAACCTGACGTGACGTTGAACAGCCGCACGCGCGCTTGCCGGTAGACATTGGCCAGGTAGCCGAAGTTCCAGGTGACCAGGAAGTCGATTTTGTGAAAGGACGCCACGGCCACATGGAGCGCATCGGCCATGTACTTGCGCTGGAAGATACCGCGCGCGATATAACCTTCGGCCAGGATGCCCACCTCCTCGGTGATCTCCAGTTGGGGGATGTCGCGGATGAGGTTCAGATAGGCCTGTCGGCGGGGCTCTCGCATCCGTTCCAGCTCGCGCACGACGAGCGGCGAGATATAGGCGTCGTAGAGCGGGCGCTCATGTTCCCACCAGCGGATGGTCAGGTCACGGCGGAACGGGTCCTCGTTATCCAGATAGGCGCCGATGACCGATGTCTCCAGGTAGATGCTGATCTTGGCCACGTTCATCCCTCCGAAGGTCGCTCGTTCGTGGACCGGATGGCATCGGTCTGCGGCACGAGCCGAATCCGCGCGCGGGAGAAATCGAACGTCACGCGGAAATGTTTGAGGAAGCTCCCGCCCAGAATCCCCGCTTGCATGAAGCCCGCCGATTCGTTTACCGCTCCCAGGTCGAGGACCGGCGCGCGAATGTTCCGTTGCTCCAAGCTGTTCATCGAGAGGGAGGGCAGCAGGATCAGATCTACGTTCTCGATGACGCCTGCGGCGCCGAGCACGCGAATCTTCGGAGACGGGAGGATATGCTTCTCCAGGTTGTATTTCTTCACCACGTGGGCGCCGACGACGGTGGCGCTGGCCCCGGTATCAATCAGGAAGTTCACGATCTCGCCGTTATGCAGTTTGACCTCGGCGCTGACCAGACCGCCGTTGGTCGTGCGGAAGGGGATCTCCGAACCCTCTGCGATGGGCGCCGGGGTCGTCGCCGATACCGGTTCGGTCTCCAAGATGATCGTCTGCGCGGCATAGTCGATGGTGAACCGGAAATTCGCCAATACCGAGAGTCCGAGGAAACCGTCGGCCCGCACGGCTTCGCCCTCACCCTCGGGATTTCCCGTGTGGTGAATCGTGCGAATATAGATCGGGACGTTGAAGATGCGAATCTCGCCCAGGTCGAGCGAATCCAGCAAGCCATAGACGATGGGGAACTTCCCACCGCCGCCGACGGCGCGCGCCTCGCCCCCGCGCGCCAGTGGACGAATGCCCAACCGTTCCGCCGCCTCGTAGGAGAGCACGGAGATGCTCGCGCCCGTATCAATGACGAGGTTCAGCAGCACGTTGTTTCCGGCGCGCGCTTGAATGAAGGGGCGATCCCGTTGCAATCGGAAGGGGATGCGGGTCGTGCGCTCCCCCTCGATACGGTGCAGATGCGTGATGCCCAGTAGCGAGAGTGCGCGATAGAAGGCGATCAATCCGCGATACCGCTCCCGCCGCTCCACATCCATCTTGGGGGAGACGGCCAGGAATTTCTCATAATACTCGGCCGCCTCGCGGAACTTCTCCAATCGAGCGGCGGCCCGTCCCAAGGCGATCCAATAGTCGGGTTCGCTCGGATCGAGCGCCGTCGCCCGTCGCAGCCGTTGGTACGACAGCTCGGTGCGATTCTCGAAGAAGTCAATCTCGGCCAATCCGGCCCAGGCGATGGCCTCGCGTTCATCCAGAACGAGCGCCGCGGCGAACGCTTCGGTCGCTTCTCGAAAGACGCCCGAGCGCAGGAGCACCAGGCCGATCAATGCGCGCGCGCGCGCACTCTGCGGGTCCTGTCGCAGCACTTCGGCCGCATGCTCGAACGCCTCGTTCAGGTCCCCGAGCTTCAACAGCGCCTGACTGAGTCCCAGCCGCGCCGGTTGATCCTTGGGATTCTTCGTCAGCAGCTCGCGATAGGCCTGGGCGGCTTTCTCGTAATCCCCCTCGCGCATGAAGCGCTCGGCCTGCCGATACCGCCGCCCGGCCGATTGCACCGCGCTCGATCGGGGGGATTCTTCAGGAAGGAACGACGTGGCGAAGCCGGAGAATGCCCCGCCGTCACCGAGAAGCACAAGCAGAATGAGGGCGACTCGCGAGCCCTTCGACCAATGGGGGGCGGGCCCCCTGCGACGATGTGGTGTGCCGACGTTCACGAGCGCCCCTCAACACCGTCCGGTCCCTCAGCTCCAAACCAGAAGGAGATTTTAGGCCTCGGCGCTTCGGCTTGTCAAACACGTCTGGAAAACCCGCTTCGACGGACAACGCTCGCGCTCAGACGTGATCGCCTATCGCCCTGATGCGGTGCGCGCTCCCCCTCGCGGGAAGGGAAGACGCCGCAGCTCTTCACTTCTTCCACTCCTGCATGCCCGTGCCTTGAAAGGGCCAGTCCGCGAGCATCTGAATCGTGCTCAGCTGATTGGAGAAGGCCACGAATTCGATCCCGCACTCGGGGCATTTGATCCGATCCCCCTTCTGTGGCTGCAGGTAGGCCGGGCTCGTGGGGATGAAATATTCGGCTTTGAACCGGATCGGATCATCCGGCCCCGTGTACGTGTAGATGTGCGTGTTGCAGTAGGTGCAGATGACGCGCTTCATGCCTCGCCCTCCCCCACTGGAGTTTCGTCTGAGAGGCGCGCCGCGAGCTCGCGCACGAGCGCCAGACCCGCGTCCATGATCCGATCTCGCTTCTCCACGGACGTCGCCTCAACGTAGATGCGCAGGACGGGCTCCGTCCCCGATTGTCGAAAGAGGATCCAACTGGCGTCTTCGAACAGGAATTTCGTCCCGTCTAGCGTCTGGACGTCCACGATGCGGAAGTCGGCCAGTCGGTCGGGCGGATCGGCCGTCAAGTGAGCGACGATCGCCTTCCCGCGCTCGACGGGCATGTGGTGATCCTCACGCCGGTACTGGAATTCTCCGAATTCGCGCCAGAGGGCGCGCACCGCCTCCGAAGGGCGCTGCCCGCGCGCGATCAGGGCTTCGAGCAGGAGCAACCCGGCGAAGGTCCCATCGCGTTCCGGCAAATATCCCCGCACGCCGATCCCCCCGGATTCCTCCCCACCGATCAGGACGTCCTCGGTGAGCATCAGATCGGCGATATACTTGAATCCGATCGGCACGATGCGCACGGGACACCCCAGGGCGTCCGCGATGCGATCCACGAGCACGCTCTGCGAGAATGTGCGCACGACGATCCCGCGCTCCCCCCGTTCGCGGACCAGATGCCAGACCAGCAGTGGGAAGATCTGATGTGGGGTGATGAACAGGCCGTCCTCGCCAATGGCAGCCAGCCGATCGCCATCGCCATCGTGAGCCAGGCCGATAGTGGCCTGCGTCGCGCGCACGGCATCGAAGAGCGCGCCGAGATTCTGCGGCATCGGCTCCGGGTTGACGCCCCCGAAGAGCGGATCGCGCTCGGTGCGGATCGTCTCCACACGGCAGCGCCCCCCGCCGAGCACACGCTCCATGTAGCGATCGGCCGTCCCATGCATGGGATCCACGATGATGTGCCAGTTGGAGCGACGGATTGCTCCCACGTCCACGAGCGCGCGCACTCGGTGGAAGTAGGCGTCATCAGGAGGATCTATCCATTGCGCGAGCCCCTCGGCGTGAGCGCGCTCGAGCGGCTGTCGGCAGGGTTGCGATCGCCCGAGTTGTGCTTCCACAGCCCGTGTCACCTCCGGGCGCGCCGATCCCCCGAAGGCCTCCTTGATCTTGAAGCCGTTGAACTCCGGCGGATTGTGGCTGGCCGTGATGACCACGCCCGCGCGCGCCTGCTGCCGGTGCACGTCGAAGGAGACCAACGGCGTCGGCAGATCCCGTCGATAGAGCCCGACATGAAGGCCATTTCCGGCGAGCACCTCCGCCACGCGCGCGGCGAAGTGCTCCGAGAGGAATCGCCGATCGTAGCCGACCAGCACCGGCCGATCCGCATCCGCCCCTCCTGCCGAAGCCTTCAGATAATCGGCCAACGCTTGCGCCACGATCTCCACGTTGCGGAAGGTGAAGTCCTCGGCAATACGTCCTCGCCATCCATCCGTCCCGAATCGAATGGACGTTGGCATCAGGTCTCCTCCTCTCCACCGATGATGCTGTAGTCGGTCACGACCGACTTGTCTCCGAGGAACGTCCCCGCGGCGATCTGAGCCGCGCGCCCGACATGGCAGCCTCGCCCCAGAACCGATCCGCGCACCTCGGCATGCGCGCCGACGCGCGTCCCCGACCACAGGACGGAATCCTCGATCCGCGCCCTCTCTTCGATGAAGCAGTGCGGCCCTACGACCGAATTCACGATCTCGGCTCCCGCCTTCACCGTGCAACTCGGATCCACGACCGAGAGCCGATCAATGCCCGCGGCCTCATCGAATCGTTCGCCTCGCGGCGGGCGCACCGGGGAATAGGTCCGCACCTTGCCGGCCAGCACATCGAGATTCGCCTGCAGATAATGGCGCGGTGTCCCGATGTCCCGCCAATACCCCTCCCACACGTAGGCCTGCACCGGCTCCCCCCGCTCCAGAAGCAGAGGGAAGAGGTCGTATTCGAAGGAGAACGTCTTGCCCTCCGGGATGTGAGAGAGCACGCGCGGCTCCAGGACGTAGATGCCCGCGTTGATCAACCGCGACGTCACCTCGCTTGCGCGCGGTTTCTCGACGAAACGCGTGACGCGCCCGTCGGCGGCCATCTCGACGACCCCGTAGGCCGATGGGTTCTCAACCGGCACGAGGACAATCGTCGCCACCGCCGCCGTCTCTCGATGATGCCTCAGGACGTCGGAGAGAGCGAGATCCGTCAGAATATCCCCGTTCAGCACAATGGCCGTCCCCTGCACATACGCTTCGCAGTTCTTGAACGCTCCGGCTGTCCCCAGGGGAGTCGGTTCCACAACATACCGAATGGAGAACCCGTAGTCCTCACTCTCGGTGAGGGCATGTTCGATCCGCTGTGGTTGATAGGCGAGGCAGACCATCACCTCTTCGACGCCCGTCCCACGCAGCAGATCGAGCTGGTAGAAGAGAAATGGTCGGTTCACCACCGGAGCTGCCGGCTTCGGCAGGTGAACCGTCAGCGGGCGCATGCGCGTCCCTTTCCCGCCGGCGAGGATGATCGCGTGCATGACGGTGATCGAGCCCCTCAGATGATCTCAAGCAAAGTGAGTGTAGCATCTCCGGGGGAGAGTCTCCAAGTCGGGCTCGCCTTCAGGCTTGGTCCTCGCCCGACTTTTGGAGGAACTCGAGGAAGGTCTCCGACACCGGAGAGAGGGCGCGCTGGCGATGCCGCACGACGAAGAACTCGCGCTCGATGACCGGAAGCTCGCGCACCGGCACGACGCGCACCAGGCGGCATTTCACCTCGTGTTCGACGGCGCGCGCCGAGAGGAAGGCGACGCCCACGCCTGCGATCACCGCCTGCTTGAGGGCGCTTGTGCTCCCCAGCTCGGCCGCGATGGTGAACTCCGTCAAGCGGTGGCCCAGTTCCGCCAACGCGCGCTCCAGGGCGGTGCGCGTGCCCGATCCGCGCTCGCGGATGAGCAGCGGCAGATCGCGCAGCTCGGCGAGTGAGAGCGCCTTCACGCGCGCCCACTGCCGATCGCCGGGCGCTACGAGAACGAGGCGATCGGAGGCGAAGGGCTGAAAGTCCAGGTCGCGCTGCGGGCGGCGCGCGCCGACCAGCCCCACCTCCACGCGCCCGCGCTCGACCTCCTCGATGATGCCTGCCGTATCGGCGATGACCACTATCGCGCGCACCTGCGGATGCGCGTGCCGGAAGCGTCGAAGCACGTCGGGCAACAGATACTCTCCGGGGATGGTGCTGGCGCCCACGCGCAGCTCGCCCTCCAGGCGATCGAGGAAGCGGCCCACGCGTTCGGCGATCGCGCGCCGCAGTTCCGGAAGCCGTCGCGCCTCTTCGTAGAGCACGTCCCCGACGGCCGTGGGTCGAATCTCGTGCCCCAGCCGATCAAAGAGCCGCGCGCCGAGCCTCGCCTCCAACGCCTTGATGTGTCCGCTCACGGTCGGTTGCGTGAGATAGAGTCGCGCCGCCGCCCGCGAGAAGCTCCGCTCCTCGTACACGGCGCAGAAGATCTCCAGCAACCGGAGATCGAGCATGCGTTCGTTCCACGCCCGCCGATTCATCTCCCTCAACGTTAGCATGTGCGCCTCGTCCTGCTCAATCGCCTCGCTTGCCCCTCGCGCCCGTGACCTTCTAGAATATCGCTTCGCAGCGCCGAGAGACCAAGGGGCATGACCTCAGGCGAGGATGTCATCATCGAGTTCCGGAACGTGAGTTATCGCCCAGAGGGGGAGCCGCCGCGGATCACGGCGCTCTCGTTCCAGGTGCGGCGCGGCGAGCTGCTCGTCCTTCTCGGTCGCAGCGGGGCGGGGAAGACCACGACGCTCCAACTCATCAACCGATTGCTCACGCCGACCGAGGGCGAGGTCCTCGTCGAAGGGCGTCCGACGACGGCCTGGGATCCGATTCGCCTCCGCCGCCGCATCGGCTACGTCATCCAGGAAGTCGGTCTCTTCCCCCACCTCACCGTCGCGGAGAACGTCGCGCTCGTGCCGACGCTCGAAGGGTGGGGTCCTGAGCGCACGGCCGCGCGCGTGCGCGAGCTACTCGAGCTGGTGGGGCTTGAGCCGGCGATCTTCGCCCGCCGATACCCGCATGAGCTGAGCGGCGGACAACGCCAGCGTGTTGGCGTGGCGCGCGCGCTCGCGGCCGATCCCCCGATTCTCCTGCTGGACGAGCCGTTTGGAGCGCTCGATCCGATCACGCGATGGGAGCTGCGCGCGGAGTTCCACCGACTTCACGAACGCTTGCGCAAGACGACGCTCTTGGTCACGCACGATGTCCATGAAGCGTTCGCCCTGGCCACGCGCATCGCCCTGTTGGCCGAGGGCCGACTCCTGGCGCTCTGCTCCCCATCGGAGTTCCTGCAGCTCGAGCTGGAGGAGGCGCACCGCTTCCTCCGCGTTCTGCGCGAGACCGCCCGTGACGCGCGCGGGAAAGGGTGAGACGACCTATGCCGATGAGCGACGTCCTCCTTCGTTACCCTCGTGACATCCTCCACCTGACGGTGGAGCATCTCCTGTTGGCCGCCGTCTCCACAGGGATCGCCGTCGCCCTGGGGGTGCCCCTGGGCATCGCCCTCACGCGACGACCGCGATGGCGGAAGCCGTTGCTCGCCTTCGTGAACGTGGTCCAGACGATCCCCAGCCTCGCGCTCTTCGGTTTCCTCATTCCGATCCCGGGGATCGGTGGGATCGGAGCGCGCACGGCGATCGTCGCGCTCGTCCTCTACGCGTTGTTGCCCATTGTGCGGAACACCTATGTGGGCATCACCGCCGTGGATCCCCATGTCCGTTTCGCCGCGCTGGCCATGGGGATGACGGATCGGCAACTCCTCTGGCGCGTCGAGATCCCTTTGGCGCTCAGCGTCATCCTCGCCGGCGTGCGCGTCGCGCTCGTGGTCTCCATCGGCACGGCGACGATCGCCGCGGCCATTGGAGCCGGAGGCTTGGGCGTCCTCATCTTTCGCGGCGTCGCCATGGTGGATAACACGCTCATCCTCGCTGGCGCTGTTCCGGCCGCGCTGCTGGCGCTTGTGGCCGACTTCGCTCTCGGCCATGTGGAGCGGCGGCTCGCGCCGAAGGGACTCCGCCGAGAGGAGCGTTCGCGATGATCGCCCGCGCCCTCCTCATGGCGCTTCTGCTGGTGGCGCTCGTCCCCTCCTGTTCGCGCTCGGGAGGGAAGATCGTCATCGGCTCGAAGAATTTCACCGAGCAGATCGTGCTCGGTGAACTGCTCGCCCAATATCTTGAGGCGAAGACGAGGCTTCGTGTCGAGCGCCGCCTCAACCTCGGGGGGACGTTCATCTGTCATCGCGCGATCGTCTCCGGGCAGATTGATCTCTACGTCGAGTACACGGGGACGGCGCTCACGGCCATCCTCAACCGCGCGCCCGTGCACGATCCCCGCCAGGCCTATCAGCAGGTGCGCGACGCCTATCTCGCGCAATTCGGCATCGAATGGTTGCGACCGCTGGGCTTCGAGAACACCTTCGCCATCGTCGTGCGCGGCGAGGACGCGCGTCGGCTGAACCTGCGCACGATCTCCGATCTGGTGCCGCACGCGCCGCGCTGGCGCGCCGGATTCGGTTACGAATTCATGGAGCGCGCCGACGGCTTCCCCGGATTGGCCCGCACCTACGGATTGCGCTTCGCCGAGCCGCCCCGCATCATGGACCTCGGTTTGATCTATCGCGCGCTCCGGGAGCGGCAGGTGGACGTCGTGGCCGGCAATTCCACCGATGGCGTGATCGCCGCACTCGACCTCGTCGCCCTGGACGACGATCGTCACTACTTCCCCCCGTATGAGGCCGTGCCCATCGTGCGCGTCGAGACCTTGCGCCGCCATCCCGAACTCCGCGCCCTCCTGGAACGGTTGGGGGGACGCATCTCTGCGGAGGAGATGCGCCGATTGAACTATGCCGTGGATGGAGAACATCGCGACCCGCGCGAGGTCATCCGAGCGTTCCTCAGGGCGAAAGGCCTCCTGTGAAAAAAGGGGCTTCGGGTGAAGCCCCTCTTTCCAGTCGAACCGAAGGGCGAATCATCTGCGTCTGCGCCCATTGCCTCCTTGGTTCACCTTGAACCCCGTCGCGAATTGATCTTGACCGTTTCGCCGCAGAACAATGTTTCCAGAGCCGATCTCCGAGAGGAAGAAGTTCGGAAGCTTCAACCTTCCGTTTCCGGCCCGATTCGTCGCAAGGAAGCCCAACGACACTTGGGTCGAGCCGTCCGGAGATCGGTAGAAGACGTCGTATGTTTGATTGGGCTCGGCCCGGACGACAGCCACTTCAACCTCCCCATCTTCTTCGATCTCGGCCTTTCCCACAAGGAGCCGATCCGTCCCACAGGAGGTAAGCAAGGCGGGCTGTGTGACCTCTGAGCATCGGACCAGACCGGCTTCGAACTTTTCCTCTTCAGCATTGGAAGCATCGAATCCACTGAGGAACTGATCCTGCCCGTCTCGTTTCAAAACGATCGTGCCGGCTCCCGTCGTGCCGACCGGGAAAAATCCCCGCCGCCTGAGCACGCCATCGCCCGAATTATCTGTTGTCAGCGTCCCCAAAGGGAGTTCGGTCGAAGCATCGAGGGAACGATAGACCACATCATATGTGGACGCGGGCGCAGCTCCCACAACGGCGATCTCGATGTCCCCTTGTTTCTTGATCTCCGCTTCCCCTCGCACCAGAGGATCAGTCCCGCAGTTTGCAAGCGAGCTGGGCACCATCACATCCGCGCATCGAACGAGCCCCGCCTCGAAATCGGCCCCATTGGGCACGGATGGGGAGCGCTTGGAGGCCGAGGAGGCCGGCCATGCGGTTGCTACGAACAATCCTAAGCCGATCACCACAAGTTTCTTGTTCATCATCTCTCCCTCCATCGCACGAGATTTCTCCTTCCACAGGGAATAGAGCGCCGACGCTGCCAAAAAATACAGCGCCCCGAAGGGTCATCGTGCCAGGAGGGCGAGGGCATTCCCCACGTGGAGCCTTCCGCTTCCGAGCTTCCCCCAGTAGGGGCGCGGATTCACCCCTCGAATATCGCTGGCTGAATCCTGCAAGATTCGAATGACCTGACTTCGGCTGCGCGCGCGCACCGAAGCGGGCAGAGCGGAGAGGACGAGGGCCGCGCTTCCGCTCACAAAAGCCGCGGCGAAGGATGTTCCGCTCGCCCAGCCGAAGAGCGCACCGGGATAGGCGCTGTAGACGCCCACACCCGGGGCCGAGAGATCCACATGACGCCCGTAATTGGAGAAGTTCGCCTTGCGATCGGCCGCATCCGTCGCCGCTACGGCGAGCACAGACTCGTCACTCGCGGGATAGTGGGGCACCTCCTGTCCATCGTTGCCCGCCGAGGCGACGGCGATCACCCCACGCGTCCGCGCTTCTTCCAATGCGCTGTCAATGAGGCGCGAGAATCCCAACATGCCGAAGCTCAAATTGAGGACCTGTGCTCCTTGCGCGAGGGCGTAGCGGATAGCGCGCGCGACGGTGAAGCTCGTGCTCACGCCTTCGGCCGTGAAGGCGCGCAGAGGCAGAATCTTCGCCTCCGGAGCCACGAGGGCGACGATCCCGGCCACGAACGTCCCATGTCCGAAGCCCGGGCCTCCCGCCGCTTCTGAGGGATCGGCATCCCCCTCGATGAAATCGAACATGCCCGGGGCGAGCCGATTCCGAAGGGCCGGATGCGTGCGATCCACGCCCGTGTCAATGATGGCGACGGTCACGCCGGCTCCCCGCGCGATCCGATGGGCAGCGGCGAGTCCGATGCGCGCTCCGGCCGATTGATCGAAATAGGCCGCCGGAGAAGAGCCATCAATGAAGATCACCGTCTTCTGATCAATGAAGATGACCGTCTTTTGCGCCACCTCCGGCATCTGCAGCAGGAAATTCGGCTCGCTCTGAACGACATCGGGATCCGTCCTCAAAGATGCGAGAATTTGTCCGACGTTCGCCCCCTGAGGGATCCGAGCGCGCGCGATCCCCGTTCCCTCGATCCGTTCGAGGACGGTGAGACCATGTCGAGCGGCGATGGTCTGGACCTGAGCGGGAGTGGTCGCTTCGAAGACGACTTCATCTTCGACCGAGTCCCGAGAATCCTCCCCCTCGGCCAGCTCCCGAGCCTCTTCGGCCAGCTCTTCGGCTTCTCGGGCCAATTCTCGGGCGCGCTGAAACTCGCTTTGGTCGAACGCCGCGCGCGCGGCGGCCAATTTCGCTTGCGCTTGCTCGAGTTTGGCTTCGGCGGCTCGGACATCGACTCCCGCCTGACGCGCTCGTTCGATGGCCGCCTGCGCGCGCGCTATAGCCTGTTCGGCTTCCTGAAGCGCCTCGACGGCACGATGCCGATCCGAGAGATCTTCTTCGGCGTCCTTAGCCAGCTCTTCAGCCTCTTTGGCCAACTCCTCGGCTTCTTCGGCCTCTTCGGCCGCCTTCTCGTAGTGACCGGCCTCGAACGCCGCGCGCGCGGCGGCCAATTTCGCTTGCGCTTGCTCGAGTTTGGCTTCGGCGGCTCGGACATCGGCTCCCGCCTGACGCGCTCGTTCGATGGCCGCCTGCGCACGCGCTATGGCCGCTTGCGCGCGTTGGATCTTCCGTTCCGCCTCCTGCCGATCATCGTCCTCAGCCGCAATGTTACGGCCTTCGAGGTGAGAACAGAGGACACCCGATTCGGACCAGGATGGGAGACTCCCCAAGCGACCGAAGAGCACCCCGACTACCACCAACACGCTGGAGACGATCTTCCTCATCGCACCTTCTCCTCACTCGGGACTCCCCATCAGAAAGAAGGGAGCCCAAAAATAGGGATCGGCATATCGCTCCTTCATCTCGCGGTAAGCTCGAGCGATCGCCTCTCGCTTCGAGCGCCCATCGGAGAGCTGGCGATAGAACACCTCCATGAACTCCGTGGTCGGAGCATCATGTGCGGCCCAGAGGCTCAACACCAGAGAGGGAACACCGGCGGCGAGGAAACCGCGCAGAAGTCCCATCATCTCGTCGCCCGGAGAGAGGCTCGTCAGCCCCGTCTGACAGCCGCTCAGGACGACCAACTCCGCGCGGAAGCGACGCTGCCAGAGGTCATAAAAGGTCAGCCACGAGTTGTACAGGCGCACTGCGGAGAAAAGAGGATTATCCGCGCGAAAGACGGCATGAGCCGCCACATGCAGGAGGCGGGCATGTGGGGCCTCTTCGAGAAACCGCGCGCTGGTTGCCGCCTCTCTCAGGAGCAGACGCGCATCCGCGATGAGTCGTCCGAGCCGCCGAACCTCTTCCTCGATATGCGGAGTCTGCTCATCCGGAACGCCCACAAGGAGCGCTCCTTCTCCGGAAATGCCCCCCTGCTGCGACGCCCGCTCCCGGCAAAGTCGGAAGAGCATCGCGCTCGGACTGTAGGTGACTTCGTGATCCTCCACCATGTACGCCGTTCCATCGAAGAGCGCGTGAAAAGGAACGTAATGCAAGGCCCCCGCGGGCACGATGATGAGGCGCTTCGCGAGGATCTCCGCTCGAAGCGGCGCCAGCAGCTCGTCGTAGAGAGCTCTCAATGTCTCCCGAAGGGCCCGCTCGAGCGTCCGCGCATGGCGACGGATATAGGTGTCGTCCAGCACGCGATGGTTCACATGAAAGCGCAGCCGAGCGAGCAACGGTTCCAGCCGTTCCGAGGTCGTCAACGGCCCCATGAGCCGAAGCCGCTCGCGCTCCAGGAGAAAGGCGCTCACCGCACCATCGAGCCAGATATACTCGATCACGACCTCGTCGAGAGCGAGTGCGGCCCGAAGCCGGGATAGCTCGATCGGGTGCTCTGGCGGCGATACTTCCCGAGCCGCCTCCGCCCACCGGAGGTGAGGAAGGAGCTGCTGCAGTTCGGCTTCCCGTTTTCGGATGCTTCGTTGAAGAGCGGCGATTCGTGCGTGACGGACCTGCCCATACGAGCGCAAGCGGTCCAGATGCGTATAGGCGGCGTCCAGCTCTTGGCGGAGACGTCGCCACCGAGCTAGAATCCGTGACGAGCGTCCCCCTCCATGAGGAGAGAGCTGTGAGCGATCGGTCTCCGACGCAAGAGTCGCCGCCTGAAAAGACTCGCGGAGCACACGCGCTTTGGCCGCTTCGGTGTAAGTGAGAGCCGCCTCCTCGTTCCCTTCCTCCGCGAACATCCGCGCAAGGGCTTGATACACGGCGAGCTTGTCCGACAGGAATGTGGCCTTCATCTCATCCACGGGAAGGTGAGCGCAGCAGTGTTCGATCGCGCGCAGGGCTTCGCGATAATGTCCCATGGCGCGTCGGCGATGCCCCTGCGCTTCAGCGAGCTGCCCGCAGAGAGCATGCGCGCGCCACAGCACCCAAGGTGCCGAGCGGTGTCGCAATAGGCGACGCGCATGAGCGGCCAGACGTCGAGCTTCGACCTCGCTGCCGCGCGCTCTCTTCAGAAGAGCCAGATGCAGCAGAACGGCTGCCGCCTTCACCCCCAGGCGGTGCCGATGGAAGACGGCATAAGCACGCTCGGCCAGCCGCTCGCTCTGGCGCCACCTCCCCTGTTGCCGGAAGAGCTCGGCCAGATAGAAATCGGCCAAAGCGGCGGCGACCTCATTCCCCAATGTCGAGAATTCCTCGCGCGCCCGCTTCAGATCCTCCCGAGCCCGATCCCATTGCTTCATGTGCAAGCGTCCCAGCCCCCGCAGCAGACGCGCGCGCGCCCGCTCGGCCGGCATCCCTGCCGCTTCAAAGGCCTCCAGGGCCGACTCGGCCGACGCCACCGCTTCCGCGAAGGCGTTCAGGTGGAGGTAAACCTCGGCCAGATCCAGATCGCAGAGGGAGGGGATCGTGCGCTCGCCCAGAGCCCGAGCCGCCGTCTTCGCGCGCAGGAACAAGCGCAGGGCATCATACAGATTCCCCAACTCCAGCTCCAGCGACGCGCGATTGTATTCCGCCTGCACGACCATCAGCGAGAGGCCCAACCGCTCATACTGCGCGCGCGCCTGCTCGAACCCTCGCCGTGCCGCTTCGACGTGCCCTAGACAGACGTGAACGATCGCCAGATTCAACTCCACATGCGCGCGCGCCACACCGTCCCGGTGCCAGCTCAACCTCCGCCGCGCCTCGCGAAGACAGGCGAGGGCTTCCGGATACCGATCTAGATGATGATAGATCGCCCCGAGATTCGCGAGCACCTCAGCCCTCAATCGGCGCTGCCGATGCGCCGCGAACACGACGTACGCCGCGCGCGCCGCAGAGAGCGCTTGCGCATAGCGTCCCAGATACATGAGCGCGCCCATCTTCGCGCGTCGGATGCGCGCGGCCTCCAGCGAAGCCCCCACCTGCTCGTAGAGGCGTTCAGCCTGCTCATAGAGCGGAAGCGCACGGCGGTAATCCCCCGCACTATCGAGCACCATCGCTCGCGCATGCGCCGCCACAGCCCGGGCCCGCGGATCGCGCACGCGCCGGGCCACGAGCTGACAGAGCGCCGCGAGCTTTTGAGCCCGCTTCACATCGGTCCGCACCTCGCGCGCAACCCGCGCCCTCAGAGCCTCGCACAGAGAGAGGTCCACGACCTGGCGCGCTTTCCGAAGCATCCGCCGCGCCTTCTCCAGAGTCGCGCACTCGATCAGTTGCTCCACGAACGCCGCGCGCGCCCGGGCCGAACTAGTGGCGCGCTCTGGCCCGAACATCGAGTTGTGGGATCCACACCTCTTCTCCCTCAAGGCGAATCTCCCACTGGTAGATCCCTTCGGGGATCGCCGCGAACTCGAATTCCCCCAGATGATTCGTCCTCCCGCGCGCGATCGGCTCCCGCCCCCGCCGCAGGGAGACTTCGCGTCCGGCGACTTCTTCCGGCCGATCCGAAAGGGGAAGAATCTGTCCGATCAGGCGAACCCGCCTCCCTGCGATCGGCTCCAGAGCCAGAGCGATCTCATAGCCTCCACCTCGATAGAGCATCTGGCGCGCCGCCTCCCCTTGACCGCGCACTCCCGCCACCGCCGGCCTCGCCCAGGTATCGCGCACCAGAGAGGCGATCCACCGCCGTATCCCGGAAGCCGTCGCCCCCCGACTCGCCTCGAACAGCCGCAGGACCGCCGCCCGAACTTCGGGAGGCGCCTCGATGCTCTCATCGGTCCGCATCAAATGGATCAGGGTCTCAAGCTCGCCCGCCTCGCGCCGACAGGCCGCACACTCCTCAAGATGCGCCTCAATGCGCGCCCGCTCGGCCTCGGAGACTTCACCACAGACCCATGCGATCAAACGTCCGTAATCCCCGCAGCGCATCCTCGTCCCCCCACACTTACAGAGATTCCCGGGCCACGAAAAAATACATCCGGCGAAAAATCGCGCCGGCCGATCGGTATCCTCACCGATCGGCGAACAGGCCAAACCGCTCGAGCACCTTCTTCAACCGCTTCAAACACCGAGCCCGAACCGGTCCGATGCTGGATGGAGGCAGCCCCAACTCGCGGGAGATCTCCTCGTAGGATCGCTTCTCATAGAAGAGCAGCACGAGGAGCCGACGACATCGCTCGGGGAGTTCCTTCAATCCCTGACGGATCAGGTGCTGCCGCTCGAGCCGCTCGATCACTTCATCCGGCAGCGGTTGCGGATCGGGAATGTGCACGAGCGAATCAGGATCCGCCTCATCCTCGCGTTCGCGGACGCGCCGCCGAAGCTTCCAACATTCGCGCAAAGTCGTCGTGATCACCCAGGCGCTCAGCCGAGAATGGTCCTTGAGCGTCTCCAAGCGCGTGAGCAAGAGGAAACACACCTGTTGAAAGACCTCATCCGCCTCGTCGGCCGTCAGATGCTGGGTGCGCGAGATCGAGTAGATGAGGCGCTCGTAGCGAGTGATCAGCGCTTCCCACGCCGCCGCCTCGCCCCGTATGCACGCGCGTACCAATTCCGCATCGCTGGCGCGTTCGAAGCGCATCATCGCTCCCTTCCCAAAGCCGCGCTCAACACGGACTCCCCACTCGTGTTGAGCTGCTCCCGATCGAGAGACATTATATGCCCCCTTCGTGCGAGTGCAACGAGGGAGGAGAGCGATCCGCTTCCGCAATGTGGCACTCTCGGGGGGGGAGCCCGCCGGACACGCGAAGCCGGCGCTCACGCTTCAACGCCCACCATCATGGGGTCGAGATACGATCGCTCCGGGTCCTCGCGCGCATGCCGATCGGTGCTCCCGCCGACGACGGGCGATGTCATCATTCGAGGCGAGACGCGAGCGCCTTTTCAAACCGTCCCGAGGCTACGCGGCGTCTCCCGCTTGGGGAAGAGCGGTTCCGGCGACGTATTCCAGATACAGCCGCTCCAAGTTCTCGTGCGCCAATTCGCGCGCGGTCAGTTCCACGACCAACCGACCCTGCTTGAGAATGCCCACTCGATCCGCAATCTCTTTCGTCCGGAAGATGTCGTGCGTGGACATGAGAATCGCCCGCCCCTCTTCCCGCAACCGCCGGAGCAGGTGCAGCAGTTCGGCCGCCGAGGCCGGATCCAATCCCGCCGTCGGCTCATCCAGGAGCATCGCCGGCGCCTGCTTGATCATGCAGATGGCCAGACCGAGCTTCTGCCGCATCCCCTTGGAGAATTCCTTCACCTTCTGCTCGAACGCCTTCTCCGGCAGCCCGATCTCGCGCATGACGCGATAGTAGTCCTCCCGGCGGAGGTCGCGCCGCCCCCCCAGCTTCGCGAAGAAGTCCAGGTTCTGCCGCGCCGTGAAGTTCCCATAGAGCATGACGTTCTCCGGCAAGTAGGCGACGTACTTCTTCGCCTCCAGAGGATCGCGCGTCACATCAATGCCATTGATGAGCGCCCGACCGGCCGTCGGCTCGATGAAGTTCAGAAAGAGGTTGATCGTCGTCGTCTTTCCCGCCCCGTTCTCCCCGAGCAGGCAATAGATCTCCCCCGGATTGACCTTCAACGTGAGCCCGTCCAGGGCCAACGTCCCATCCTCATACCGCTTGGTCAAATTGATGGCCTCGATCATCGCCCTTTCTCCCGATCTCATCGTCGCGTGAGTCGAACACCGAAGATGACGATCCCAATGACCAGCGCGAGCAGGCCGCCGATCAGCACGGCCGTCGTCCACAGCTCGGTGCGCGCTTTCACACTCACCCGGTAGATCTTGTCCTCAGCCTGCACGCGCCGTCCGTAGGCCGAGCTCTCCGCTCGAATCCGCACCTCGTATTCTCCGACGGGCACATCCGGAGGGGGAAGGATGCGCAGCCGCACCTCGGCCTCGCGATTGATCTCCAGCGCCGGAATGACGTCGGGCTCCAGCTCCACGCGCCAGTTGA
>JBEPZV010000026.1:0-36173 GCA_041640655.1 bacterium | reverse complement strand
CAGCAGCAGGACGACGTAGTACTCCTTCACCCGCTCCTGAATGAAGCCCCAGGAGCACGCGACGGCGATCACGCCGATCAAGGTCGTCAGCAGCACGAGCACGACCGAGATGCCATCTACGCCCAATTGGTATCGCGCGCCGATTTGCGGGATCCAGTCCACGTCCTCGATGAATTGAATGCCTCCCAATCGGCGATCATAGGTCAACAGCAGCAGCGAGGGCAGGAAGCTCAGGATCGCCCACACGTTGGCGAAGATGCGGATCGCCTGCTTCCGCTCCCGATGGAAGAAGAAGATCAAGATGAGCGCACCCAGAACCGGGAGCCACGTGATGATCGAGAGCAGGTGATACTCGGCCAGACGTTCCGGCGACATACCCTCCCCCCTACCAGGACAGGATCAGATACACAGCGGTGAGCAGAAAGAGCCCCGTCGTGATGACGAGCGCATAGTTCTGCGCGAATCCCGTCTGCGCCATACGGAAGACGGTCGAGAAGAGCTTCATCATCGCGCCGATCGCGTTCACGATGAAATCCACCACGTAGAGGTCGAACCACCCGGAGACCTTGCTCCAGAAGACGGTCATCCACGCCGAACCGTTGACGCCACCGTCCACGCCGCGCGCATCCACGCGCCAGGAGAACCGACTCAATCCGAGCGCGAGCCCGCGGACGAAGACGCCCTCATAGAACTCATCCACCCAATACTTGTTCGCGCTCGCGACGTAGAGCGGGCGGATGGCTCGAACGATGGCCTCCAGCCGGTCGCGCCGCCGGAGATAGAGGATCGCGCATCCGTACATGACTCCGGCCGCCAGCGCGATCGAGGCGAGCATGAGGACGTATTCCATCGCCGAATGCGCCTCCGCATGAGCCCCGACGCCGACAAGCGCCTCATGGGCTGCCGCCGTCGGTCCATGTCCGAATCCCAGCCCTCCAGGCTCCGGCGCGCGATGCCAGATCACGGGCTCCAACCACTTCTCGAACCGATTCGTCCCACCGAGCGACTCCGGCCATCCGATGAAGCCACTGACTGTCGCCCCCACGGCCAGGACGATGAGGGGGATCGTCATGACGCGCGGCGATTCCCGCACCTGGTGACCGGCATGCGCCCCATGTTCGTGCGAGGCTCCACTGCCACCGGCGACGACGAAGCGCGGTTCGCCCCAGAACGTCAAAGCGACGAGCCGCGTCATGTAAAACGCCGTCATGCCCGCTCCGAGAAACCCCAGCAGCCACAGCCATCGCCCGCCCGGGATGACCTCGGTCGAGAATGTCCGCCACAGAATCTCATCTTTGCTGAAGAATCCGGAGAAGAGCGGAATGCCGCAGATGGCCAACCACCCCGCCAGAAAGGTTCGATAGGTGATCGGCATGAAGCGAGCCAATCCGCCCATGCGCCGCATGTCCATCTCGTGATGCAAGGCGATGATGACCGATCCCGCCCCCAGGAACATCAAGGCTTTGAAGAAGGCGTGCGTGTAGAGGTGAAAGATGCCGGCCGCGAAGGCGCCGACGCCGCACGCGAGGAACATGTACCCGAGCTGCGAGATCGTCGAATAGGCCAGGACCTTTTTGATGTCCGTCTGCGTGAAGCCCATCGAGGCCGCCCAGACGGCCGTCGCCACGCCCACCAGCGCGACCACGAACATCATCGTCGGCGACTTCTGGAAGATCACGTTCGTACGCGTGACCATATAGACGCCCGCCGTCACCATCGTCGCTGCATGAATGAGCGCGGAGACCGGTGTCGGCCCCGCCATCGCATCCGGCAACCAGACGTAGAGGGGAATCTGCGCGCTCTTCCCCGTCGCCCCGATGAAGAGCCCGAGCGCGATCCAGGAGGCCAAGCCCCACATCCCGAACGCCTCCTGGGGCAGATAGGCATCGTTCTTGGCCAGCTCCATCACCTCGGTGAACTGCAACGTCCCAAAGAGCGAGAAGATCGCGAACATCGCCAACAGGAATCCGAAATCCCCCACCCGATTCACGATGAACGCCTTCTTGCTCGCATAGGCCGCGTAGTTCCAGTGGAAGTAGTAGCCGATGAGCAGATACGAGCAGAGCCCCACGCCCTCCCACCCGACGAACATCATCAGGAAGTTCGAGCTCATCACGAGCACGAGCATCATGAACATGAACAGGTTCATCTGCGCGAAGAAGCGATAGAATCCGCCATCGCCGCGCATGTATCCGATCGAGAAGACGTGAATCCAAAAGCCCACGAACGTGACGACGAGGATCATCACGGCCGAGAGCTGATCGAGCTGGTACGACCACTCGATGCGAAGCGGGACGGTTGTGCCCGCTTCCGGTCCCCAGGTCAACCGCGCCTCGCCCCCGGGCACCCATGTGAACGAATGCGGAAACCCTCCGGCTTCGCGGGAGAGATACGGCCGCCCGTGCGTCGGCCAATACGAGGTCGCGAATTCGTAGACCGCCCCGATCGAGATCACCAGCGAGAGGAAGACCGAACCGCACGCGATCCACGAGATCGTCTTCTCCGATAGCTTGAGCGTTCGACCGAAAATCCCAAGGACGAGGGCGCTGAGAAGTGGAAGCGCCGGAATCAGCCAGATCAGTTTCAGCATAGTCCGTATCCCCGCCCTCCTTCCAGCATTCGACTCATCCCCTCACATCAACCCGGCTTTTTTCAAGGCCTCGGCCAATTCGGGGGCTTTGGCCGCATACTCGCGCAATGCCGCCTCCAGCCGTCGCTCCCGCTCCTGCAACTCCTCAATCCGCCGCACCGCCGGCGCTAACGCCGTCCGCCGATCCCACAGCACAAATCCCACCAATGCGAATATCCCCGCAAACGTCACCCCAAACCCCCACAGCAGAAACTCCCGCAATTCGTCCAGGCGCTGTCCCAACTGCCTCTGCCCTTCCTCCAACCGTTTCTGCCCTTCCTCCAGCCGAGTCAGCCGCTCGACGATCTCCCGCCCTGTGATGACGATTTCACGCTCTTGGGCTTTTCCGCTCACTCCGATCGAGACGAGGACGACCATAAGGAGTAACAGCTTCGCCCCCCATCGCCCTCCCGCCTCATCGCACGAAGATGCTCTCATTCTCGACAATGAAAACGCGACCATCATCCCCTCACATCAATCCGACCTTTTTCAAGGCCTCGGCCAATTCGGGGGCTTTGGCCGCATACTCGCGCAATGCCGCCTCCAGCCGTCGCTCCCGCTCCTGCAACTCCTCAATCCGCCGCACCGCCGGCGCTAACGCCGTCCGCCGATCCCACAGCACAAATCCCACCAATGCGAATATCCCCGCAAATGTCACCCCAAACCCCCACAGCAGAAACTCCCGCAATTCGTCCAGGCGCTGTCCCAAGCGGGTCTCCACATCAGCGATGCGCTGCTCCAATCGTTTCTGCCCTTCCTCCAGCCGAGTCAGCCGCTCGACGATCTCCCGCCCCGTGATCATCACCTCCTGAGCTTGCGCGTTCGCCTGCTCAGAGATGACGAGCACGATCGCCATCAGGCTCACGCCGAAGAGCCCCGCTCTCCAAGAGCTCTTCCTTCCGCGATCCCACAGCCTCAAGGTGATCAACCACCGTGTGCTCACGCCCGCTCACCATTTCAAGAGGTTGATCTCGTCAATGGCCACCGTCTGGCGATTGCGATAGAGCGCGATGAGGATTCCCAGGCCGATGACGGCCTCGGCCGCCGCCACGACGATGATGAAGATCACGAAAATATGCCCCATGTTCTCCGAAATGCGCCCCATCGCCTGCCAGTGGCGCGTGAACGCGATGAAGTTCAAGTTCGCCGCATTCAGGATCAGCTCGATGGACATGAAAATGATGAGGACGTTGCGGCGAGAGAGCACGCCCAGGACGCCGACGGCGAAGAGCATGAAACTGAGCACGAGGAAATCCACGACTCCTTTCGGAGCCGTGAGCCCCTCCACGAACCGACTCACGAACGACGTCGTCTCTTGCACCGCCCATCCGACCATCACGCCGTTCATCTCCCTTCCTCACCCCTCAATCGAACGTCTCCTCCTGGCGTCGCGTGCGGGCCAGGATCACCGATCCCACGATGGCCACCAGGAGCAGCAGCGAGGCGATCTCGAACGGCAAGGCCGCGCGCGTGTAGAGCGCGCTCCCCACCCGCTGCGTATCCTCCGAGAGGGCGAGCGCCGTCTCCTCCGAAGGGGCGACCGCCGGCGGCAGCAGATTCGCCTCGCGCCGCAGAGCGATGATCGTCGCCACGGTCATGGCACCCACCAGCGCCCAGGCCACGGCCTCCTGCCGCGTGAACAAGCGCGTCGCCTCGGTGATCTCCTCGCGCACGTTCACGAGCATGATGACGAAGATGAAGAGGACGACCACGCCGCCGACGTAGATGAGGATCTGCGCGCCCGCCACGAACTCCGCATGCAGGAGCAGGAACAAACCGGCGGTCCCGATCAGCGTGCCCATCAGATAGAGCGCCGCGTGCACGGCCGATCGCGCGCGGATGAGCGAGACGGCCATGATGAGCACGAAGAACGCCAGCGCGTAGTAGAAGAGAACCTGCGCGCCCTTCAACTCCATGTCTCTCCTCCCTCACCGCGTGTAGATCGGCTGCTCGATCCCCTTCTCCAACATCTCCCAGGACCAGACGAAATCCTTTCGCCGATAGATGGCCAGCTCGAACTCCTGCGTCAGCTCGATGGCATAGGTCGGGCACACGTCCTGACAATGGCCACAGAACATGCAGCGCGAGGTGTCATAGGTGTAATCCACCAGCACGCGCTTCTTCTTCGTCTTCCCCTCATGATCCACGTATTCGCGCACGGCCTCGACGACCGTGATCAGATCCTCCGGGCAGGCGATGGCGCAGAGGTTGCACGCGATGCAGAGGCTCTCGCCCGTCTCCGGATCCAGGTTCAGGCGCGGCGCGCCGCGAAACCGCTCGGCGATCTTCGGGCGAACGAGCGGATATCGCTCGGTGTAGCAGTGCTTCGGCGCCTGATATTTGAACGTGACGAGCAGCCCTTTAATGAGATCCAGCAGCAGGAACCGCGAGAGGACCTGCTTCCAATTGCGTCTCGGTTCCGCCATGATTGGGCCTCCTGACTCACACTTCGGCGAAGATCTCCTCCTCGCCGCGCTCGGGCAGACGAATCTGCCGCTGGACGCGCAAATTGAAATCGGCCGAGCGGCGATTGATCACCGCCAGCACGATCCACACGATCGGCACGCCGATCAGCAGCGAAGCCGCGATGAGGAAGAGCTTCCCCCACGGCCAGAGACTCACGAGTCGCTCCCCCGCTTCCGTGCGCACCGTCTCCACCAGACCGAGATGCTGGGCCAGGACGAGCACGGCGCCCGTCACCAGGATATTCGCCAGAGCTGCCGGGATGAGCCATTTCCACCCCAGGCCCATCAGTTGATCGTACCGATAGCGGGGGAACGTCCATCGGAACCAGATGAAACAGTAGACGATGGCGAACACCTTCGCGGCGAAGATGAGCACCGCCAGGAGCGCATAGAGTCCCGTCCCCGGCTCGG
Source organism: bacterium (assembly GCA_041640655.1). GTDB lineage: Bacteria > Acidobacteriota > Blastocatellia > HR10 > HR10 > HR10. The sequence continues at coordinate 30,668 of JBEPZV010000026.1, read as the reverse complement.
CCAGCCGCGTCAGCCCGGGAAAGTGCCATCCGCCGAGGAAGACCGTCGCCGCGATCGCCGCCGAGATGACGATATTCGTGTACTCGGCCACGAAATAGAGCGCCCAGCGGAAGCCGCTGTATTCGGTGTGATACCCGGCCACGATCTCCGACTCCGCCTCCGGCAGATCGAACGGCGCGCGATTGGTCTCCGCCAGTCCGCCGACGAGGAAGATCAGAAAGGCGACTGGCTGATAGAGGACATACCACACGCCGTCGGCCATCTGCGCCTCGATCACGCCGACCATCGAGAGCGTCTTGGCGAACATGAGGGGCCCCACCAGAGCGAGCGCGATGGCGACCTCATAGCTGACCATCTGCGCCGAAGACCGCAATGCCCCCAAGAGGGGATATTTGCTGTTCGAGGCCCATCCCCCCAAGATGATCCCCAGGACCCCGACCGAAGAGACGGCCAAGATGAAGAGCACGCCGATGTTGATGTCGGTGATCGTCGCGCGTCCAGGACCGAAAGGAATCACGGCCAGGACGACGAGCGAGGCGACCACCGAGATCATCGGCGCGATGACGAAGATCGAGCGCTCGGCCCGCGCCGGGATGATGTCCTCCTTCGAGAGGAGCTTCAGGGCGTCCGCCAGCGGTTGCAACAACCCATAGGGCCCAACGCGCATCGGCCCCAGCCGCGCCTGGATGAAGGCGCTGATCTTGCGCTCGGCATAAACCAGATAGGCCGCTACTGTGAGGATCACAAAGAGCACGATCACAATGGTCGGCAGCCGCCGCACGATGTACGCGGAGACGATCGGATGATTCCAGACCGTCCAGAACAGCTCCATGCCCCCCCTCCTTACCGATCCACCTCCCCCAACACGATGTCAATCGAGCCGATCAAGGCGACGACATCGGCCACCAGATGCCCGATGGCCATCTTCTTGAGCGCTTGCAGATTGATGAGCGACGGCGGGCGAATGCGCAGTCGCTCCGGAAAGGCCGTCCCGTTGCTCACCAGGTAAATGCCCAGCTCCCCCTTCGGCGACTCGATGGAATGATAGACCTCGCCGACCGGCGGGCGAATGACTTTCGGCACCTTGCCCAAGACCGGCCCCGGATGGAGCTTCTTCAGCCTGTCCAAGCACTGGAGGATGATCAAGCGGCTCTGGCGCATCTCCTCCATGCGCACGAGATAGCGATCGTACGTGTCCCCATTCTCGCCGACCGGGATATCGAACTCGACCTGATCGTAGACCTCATAGGGGAAGGCCTTGCGGATGTCCCACTTGACCCCGGAGGCGCGCAACACAGGTCCGGTGACGCCCAGGTCCTTCGCCTCCTCGGCCGTGAGGATGCCAATGCCCACCGTGCGTTGCAACCAGATGCGGTTCTCATTGAGGATGGTCTCGTACTCCTTGAGCCGCTCCGGGAAGATGCGACAGAAAGCTCGCACTTGCTCCTCGAAGCCATCGTAGATGTCGTACTGCAGACCGCCGATGCGGAACGCGTTCGCCGTCAAGCGCGCGCCGAAGTAGTTCTCGAAGATCTTCAGGATCTCCTCGCGCTCTCGAAACGCGTAGAGGAAGATCGTGACCGCCCCGATGTCCATCGCATGCGTGCCGAGCCACAGCAAATGACTCGCGATCCGCTGCAGCTCGGTCAGGATCACACGGATGTACTTCGCCTTCTCCGGGACCTCGATCCCCGCGATCTTCTCCACCGTCTCCACATAGCAGAGATCATTGGAGACGGCCGCGACGTAATCGAGCCGATCGAAGTACGGCTCGATGTGCACATAGGTGCGGTTCTCGCAGATCTTCTCCACACCGCGATGGAGATACCCGATGTCGCAATCCAGATCAATGACCGTCTCTCCATCGAGCTTCAGGATCACGCGCAGCACGCCGTGCGTCGAGGGATGTTGCGGTCCCATGTTGAGGACCATCTCGCGCGCGGCGAGCAGGCGTTCCCGGGTGATGGCGATCTCCGGCTTGTGCATTATTCAAATCTCCCGCTGTATTCGGTCCCTTCGCGGAAGGCGATCATATTCAGGTGCTTCTCGCACCAGCGGTTGTATCGGAATTCCAACGGATAATCCTTGCGCAGGGGATGCCCCTCCCAGTCCTCCGGCAGGAGCAGCCGCCGCAGATCGGGATGCCCCTCGAAGCGCACGCCGACCAGATCATACGCCTCTCGCTCCATCCAGTTGGCGGCGCTCCAGACCGAGACCACGCTCGGACACGCCTCCCCCTCGGCCAGATTCACCTTCAGCCGCCAGCGCACGTTCCGGGGGAAAGAATAGAGATGATAGATCACCTGAAAGGGCTTCTCCGCCTCGGGGATGTGCCGCGCCGTCAGATCCGTCAGAAAGTCGAACAGCGCCTCCTCATCATCCCGAAGGAAGCGACAGACGTCCACGATCTGCTCCCGCGCGATCGTGAGCGTGGGCAGACCGAGGATCTCCACGGCCTCGAGAACGGCCGTCGGGAATCGAGCCCGTAAGCGGTTGAGAATCGGATCATCCTTCAGCTCAACGATCGGAAGCGTCGGAGGCGCTTTCGTCGCAGAAGCCCCCTTGGGCGTTGGCTTGTCCTTCTTCTCCTCCATACGGCGCCTGGCGCTCGCGTGTGGTGAACCCTCTCAAACAGCACGACTTTGTAACACAGACGCCCCTGTTTGTCAACGCGCGGCGAGCGGAAGGCTCACCGAATGCGCACCATTGGCAAATCGCGCCAAGGAGAATATAATCGCCTGCTTGTGCGAAATCGCACGGCGAAGGAGGAGAACGATGGAGGTCGGCATTCCTCCTCATGGTGGACGGCTCGTGAACCGAATTCAAGATGAGCGAGCGCCCGAAGAGCACTGGATCAAGACCCTGCCCCGTATTGTTCTGGATGCGTGGACGATCGCAGACGTGGAGCTGATCGCTGTGGGCGCCTACAGTCCCCTTGAAGGCTTCATGGGGAAGGACGATTATGAATCCGTGCTCGAGCGCAAGCGCTTGGCCAATGGCCTGCCGTGGACGATCCCGATCACCCTCGCCGTGATGCCGACGGAGGCGGAGAAGCTCGGCCAGGGGGAGCCCCTTGTGCTCACGGATCAGCGCGGCCGCGTGCTCGGTCTGCTCGATCTGGAGCAGAAGTATCGCGTGGACAAAAAGCGCGAAGCGCGTCTGGTCTTCGCTACGACGGATGCGGCTCATCCGGGCGTGCGACGGCTGTACGAGACCGGAGACGTGTATCTCGCGGGGAAGATCCGTCTGTTCTATCGCCCGCAGCGTCCGGAATACGAGCCATACTGGCTGAATCCGGCCGATGCGCGGCGCGTCTTCCAGCAACGCGGCTGGCGCACGATCGTGGGGTTTCAAACGCGCAACCCTATTCACCGCGCGCATGAGTACATCCAGAAGTGCGCGCTGGAGATCGTGGACGGACTCTTCCTGCACCCGCTCGTGGGCGAGACCAAGAGCGACGACATCCCCACCCCGGTGCGGATGCGCTGCTATGAGGTCCTGCTCCGACATTACTACCCCCTGGAGCGCGTGGTGCTCGGCGTCTATCCGGCGGCGATGCGCTACGCCGGACCGCGCGAAGCCGTCTTCCACGCCATCGTGCGGAAGAATTACGGGTGCACGCACTTCATCGTCGGCCGCGACCATGCGGGCGTCGGAAAATACTACGGGAGCTTCGACGCGCACCGCATCTTCGAGGAGTTCGATCCCCACGAGCTGGGGATCACCCCTCTCTTCTTCGACAACGCGTTCTATTGCCGACGATGTGGGGGGATGGCTTCGGCCAAGACGTGTCCGCATGGCGGGAGCGACCGTCTCACCCTCTCGGGGACTGAGGTCCGACGGCGATTGCGGGCGGGGGAGCCACTCCCTCCAGAATTCACGCGTCCGGAAGTCGCGGAAGTCCTCGCCCAAGCCTTTCGCGAAGGAGGATGGGGATGACCGATTCTCGCGAGATCGGCTTCGCGCTCTGGTTCACGGGCTTGCCCAGTTCCGGCAAGACGACGATCGCCCGCCTCCTGGAAGCTCACCTGCGCGCGCGCGGCCTGAGGGTCGAAGTGCTCGACGGCGATGAAGTCCGACAGCAGCTCAGCCCGCAGCTCGGATTCAGCAAGGAGGAGCGAGATGTTCACATCCGGCGCATCGCCTATGTGGCCCAGCTGCTCGTGCGCAACGGTGTCATCGCCATCGTCGCCGCCATCTCCCCCTATCGCGAGACGCGGCAGTACGCCCGCCAGTTGATCGGCCGCTTCGTGGAGGTCTACGTGAAGTGCCCCCTGGAGGTCTGCATCGCGCGCGATGTGAAAGGGCTCTACAAGAAGGCCCTGCGCGGGGAGATCGCGAATTTCACCGGCATCTCGGACCCCTACGAGGAGCCCTCGGCGCCGGAGCTCGTCCTCCACAGCCACGAGGAGACACCCGAAGAGAGCGCCCATCGCGTCATCGCCCGATTGATCGAGCTGGGCTACCTGCGCTCCTGAAGAGACGTCGCCTCATCCCTCCGAAGAGAGCTTCGCGCGCACGATCTCATTGACCCGCCGCCCTTCGACCCACTGCCCGGCCAGCTTCGCCATCACCGCCTTCATGACCGGCCCCACATCTTTCAGCGTCTTCGCCCCCAGCTCGGCGATCGTCTCCACGACCACGCGCTCGATCTCGGCATCGCTCAGCGGAGCGGGGAGATACCCCTCCAGGATCTCGATCTCCCGCGCCTCCTTCTCCGCGAGATCCGGACGCCCGCCCCGGCGATATTGCTCGATCGCCTCCCGCCGCTGCTTGATCAAGCTCCTGACGACCTCGATCACATCCGCATCGGTGAGCGCGCGCATCTCGGCGACCTGCCGATGCGTGAGCGCCGTCTTCACCATGCGGAGCGTGCTCACGCGCAGCTCCTCGCGCGCCTTCAGAGCCGCGACGAAATCCCGTTCAATGCGCTCTTGCAGGCTCATCGTTCATCCCCTCCGGCACATCCCACCGACGATCCTCCTCGAACGGGCGGCCGATGGCGTCATGGCTGTCTCCCCAAGGCGCTCCAGAGCTGATCCCGCTCCAGTTTTCGCACCAACTCGAGCGCCTGAAGCAGATGCTCCTTCACGACGCTCCAGTCGGGATACGTCCCCGCCGCAATCCCCGCCTCGATCTGGGCGAGTATCGGATGCAAGAGTTCTCGAAGCCGCTCTAACTCTGCCTTCAATTCGGCCATCGCGCTCGCTCCTCGCGAACCCTCGATCGCCTCAAATATACCACATCCCCGCCCGGAAAGAACGCGCGACCGGCGAGATCTTCCCCTCGACAGAGGGGTCGCCGATGGCTAAGATGATCTCCCTATGGCGACGAAGGTGAACATCGGCGATCTCGCTCCGGATTTCACCCTACCGGATCAACAGGGGCGCCCGCATCGGCTCTCGGACTTTCGCGGGCGATGGGTCGTCCTCTATTTCTATCCGAGAGACCACACACCGGGGTGCACCAAAGAGGCCTGCGCCTTTCGCGATCTCTTCCCGACGTTCAAGCGGCGGGGAGTCGTCGTCCTCGGCGTCAGCACCGATTCCGTACGCAGCCATCAGAAGTTCGCCGAGAAGCATCAACTCCCCTTCCCGCTCCTGGCCGATGAAGGGAAGGAGGTCGTTCGCGCCTACGGCGTCTGGGGGAAGAAGATCTTCATGGGGCGCACGACGATGGGCACCCATCGCATCTCGTTCCTCATCAACCCGGAGGGACGCGTCGCGAAGGTCTACGAGAAAGTGAAGCCGGAGATACACGCCGAAGAGGTGCTGCGCGATCTCGCCGAGCTGATGAAGGCCAGATGAAGCCGAGCGAAGTTCTAACGCCGAGATCCCGGATCGCTCGCGCCGGGGACGTCTTCGCGTGATCTCAAGGCCTCCGCCGAGAGCCGATGCGCGCTCTCCCGCCGGAAGAGCCAAATGGTGCCCAGAATCGTCACCATCCCCGGCAGCAGCAGGAGCAGAAGCCCCCAATCCGGAGCCCATCGCCCACTGGCCGGATCATACTGGAAGCACCGAAAGAGGACCTTGCGCGGGAGGGGATAGGCGGGGACGAATTCCCCCCGCAATTCCCGGATCACCTCGTTCAAGCGAACCGGAGCGATCGCTCCCCCGATGAGAAACCGCATGATGCGCCCCTCGCGAATGCCGATGATCATGGCCGGATGATCGTACTGGCGCGAAGCCGCCTCCCACTCGAACCAAAATCCCGTCGCCCGAACGATCCGGGCGATGTCTTCGGCCGAGGCGACGCCGAAGATCCAGGCCGGATCTCCCGCAACGCCCACATGGTCCGCAAGCTCGGCCATATCCGAGAGCGTATCCCGTGGATCGAAGCTCAACACAAGGATTCTGTAGTCCCGTCCGGCCCCTCCCACGGAAGCGGCCGCGGCTTTGAGCGAGCGAAGCATAGGCGAACACACCCCCGCACATCGCGTGAAGACGAGCGTCAGAAGGAGCGGCCGTTCCCGCCACAACGCCGAGAGCAATGTCATCCCCACAGGTTCAGACCGGATCGGAATATCAGGGACGGATCGGTAGAGGTACCGCCCCTCCGATGGCGGGCGATCAGTCTTCTCCCCCACGACCTGAGCCCACAGGGGAGAGGGCAGAATGAGCACCCCCACCAGGATCCCAAGCGCTCGGACGAGTGCACGCTTCACGGCGATGTGCGAAAGGCCAAGAGACATCGCCGGCCCGTCTCCCAGAGATAGAGCACCACGCCGAGAAAGAGGAGGGCGATGAACCCCAGAGCGATCCGAGCGTAGTCAACTCCCTGCAAGACCTCCTGCGGATACACGGCATAGCGCCGAGGGACCGAATGAGCGCCGCCGAGATAGAACATCAGGAGAAAGCCATACCCCCCGATGACAAAGAGCGCCGTAATGATCTTCGTGAGCCGACCGTTCTCGGACTGCTGGCTCACCTCCTGCCCGAAATGAGCCGCAAACCCCAAGAGCATGAGGACAACGCCCATCAGGTAATACGTGTGGAAATGCGCCGGTACCCAGAGCGTGTTATGGAATCGCAGATTCACGGCGATGGTCGAGTCAATGACGGCCGCGACCCCACCGATCGCCCACCCCATGACGCCCAGATACATCAAGATCGAACTGAGCGTCCACCGCATGGACGCCCCGTAGACGAGCACGAGCGCGCTGAAGATGGTCACAACGGCCGCCGGGACGGAGATGAAGTAGGACGCCACCTGCCCCAAGACCTGTACCCACTGCGGCTGCACGAAGTCCATGTAGAGATGGTGGAAATAGGCGAACAGGACCAAGAAGAGCACCGTGTTCCAGGCGATGGCGACCATGCGATTGGTCTTCCATGGACGCGCACTGTACCGAGGGAGGACATCGTAGACCAGAACCACGCCCAGATACATCGTGATGTTCACCAGGACGTGCCCGAAGAAGAAGATCAGGTTCTTCATGAGCAGCGCGTCGTTGGTGAACCCCGTCCCCGCCCACTCCAGCACCGAGAGCACGAGAATGATCACGGCGGCGAGGAAACCCGCGAGGGCCGAGATGAGGCTGACGGTGGTGATCAGGACAGCAGGAGGAACCTCCGGCTCCGTCCTCCCACGGATATAGTGCCACGCCAGGGCCACCCGCAGCGAATACGAGCGGGCGATCGCCCGCAACAGGTCCACGGCCCACACCGTCCAGCCCACGCCCAGGATCGCCAGGGAGAAGAGGAACATCCACGTCGCCCAGTTAGGCCACACGCCCGCCGGATAGAAGGGGAGCGGATACAGGAAGTACCAGCCGACGCCGAATCGCCCGACCAGTGTCGTGACCAGAAGCAGCAGAACGCCCAGTACCGTCGCCGCTAACGTCCCCCAGGAGATCGCCCGGCTGGGACGGACATATTGCGTGAGGACGTAGCTCACGGCGGCCATCGCCCCCACGAACCACGTCCCCACCATCCCCAATCCGTGCAAGGTCATGACGGCATAGAACCACTCCGGAAGCAGCGTGGGCAGCCAGTTGGCCTGCACGATCCGCATGAACGCTCCGAGCAAGAGGAGAACGGGGAACAAGAGCAACATCGCGAGCATCCACGTCGCCGTCAGACGACGCCATCGCTGCTGCTCCACACCTGACCACACCGGCGACACGACGACTTGGTCCGCCATACCTCCCTCCTTCACTCCACGAAGAAGACCCCGCGCATCCGATGATGCGCCGAACCGCAGAATTCCAGGCAGAGGACGGTATATCGTCCCGGTTCGTTCAGCCGCAGGCGCAGGCGATTGACGTATCCGGGCATCGCCTGCGTCTGGGCCAGAAGCTGCCCCTGCGGGGAATAGACGCTGAACCCGTGATTCACATCGAAGCTCGTCACGCGGAACTCCACGAGACTCCCGACGGGGATCCGAACCGGAGGTGCGAACGATGTGACTTCCTCCCATTGCGCGTCCGTCTCGATCGGCGTCTCCGAGATCGCGAAGGCGAACTGCTTCCCCACGACGTGAACGACCCGATCGGGAATGACGCCCTCTCTCGGATAGGGCATGCGCGGCAGCGTGATCCCCAGAAAAGCCGTCAGAACGCCCGTGAGCGTGAAGAAGAAGACCTTTCGGGCCTGACCCGCCGCCTTGTAATCCACCTCTCGGACGCGCTGCGTGCTCCGCGCCACGAGCAAGAAGACCACCGCCACGACGATCGCAAGCCCCAAAAAGAGGCGAAACACGGCGACTGGCGACATGACCTCACCTCCTCGACCTCATCCGCCCTTCAGTGTAAGCCCATCGGCAGACGCGTCAAGTAGGCACTTTTTGGTAACCAGCCGTAGGCTCTCCCGTCGAGGCGCCGCCAGTCCGTTCTCAAAATGAGAACCTCAACGAGGCCGATACCTGACGCGGGAGCGCGAACTGCCCCGGTGTGAAAAGGCTCCGGCGAGCCACGACGTAGACGTTATCGGCGATGTTCTCGATGTCCCATCGAAGAGTGAGCGTGCGCCGAGAGCGCCGCCACAAGTCCATCCCCATCCCGAGGTGACAAGGTGGCCGGGGACTCGACGCGGGGCAGAAGAAGAGACGGCCTGGTCCTCAGAGGTGGCCCACTCGTCGGATCGGACGATCCACTCGCTGCCCGAATCCTGAGATGAGGGAGGGTCCCTTCGGGGGAAGCCCTCCCCCCTCGACATCAATCGCCGACGCCGACACCGACGTTCGGCGTCTTGTTCTTCAGGCCCTTCAACTGGACCAGCGGCTCGACGGGCTCGTTGAGCACGAGCTGACGATAGAGGCGGGCCATCTGTTCGTTCTCCGCCTTACTCAGACGACGCCGCCAGAGCTTCTCCTCGCGGGCGTTCTTCGGGATGCCCAGCCGCTCCAGATCATGCTGCACGTCCGTGGTCACCAACTCCTCTCGCACCAGGAGCGAATGCTCCGTGCTGGAGAGGGGCACGCTCTTGCCGCCGGCGAAGATCTCATGCCGTCCGTGCTGTTCATACCACTTCGAGAGGGTCGCCGTCATGTGCATCTTCTCGACGATCTTCCGCCAGCCGATGCCCGTATTGTAGGCGCAGAAGGAGATCTCGCCCTCCTGCGTGGCATAGGGGATGATGCACCGCTCGGTCCGCCGGAAGTCGTAGTTGAACAGGTCCTGGAACCACATGCCGGCGATGAAGAGGAAGTTCCAGCGATCGCGTCGCCGCCGCTCGATGTCCTCGCGCGTGCGGTTGCCGCTCACATCGCCGTAGTTGCGGCCCGTGGCCCCGAAGGACTTATCGAACTTCACCAGCAGGTCCCAGAGCTTGAAGTGCTTGGGCGCCTTGAACGGATCGTAGTTCTTCATGAGCGCCAGGGCCATGCCGAGGATCGAGAGCCACTTGCCGCGCGCCGCATCGTTGATCTTCATGACGTCCTTGGCCAATTGATCCCCATTGAGGAAGGCCGTGACCGGGACGGCCTCGCGCGTCTCCTTATCCACCATCACGGCCATGCCGACGCCGCAGTTGGGATGGCAGCCGCATCCGACCTGCCCCCAATCCGCCTGCGGCCCGTGCACGAGATCAGACCAGTCGCAGAACGTGCTCACGAACGAGAGCGGGAACCAATCGCGCGCGGGCTCGCCCAATCCCAACTGGTTCTTGAGATCATGCGCGAGATGGCTGAGCGTGTACCGCTGCGCCATGCGCCGCTCATCGCTGATCTCCTCATCGCGCCCGGTGAAGGAGACCGGCTGGAAGGCGACGAAGGCGATCTTCTTCGGATTGTCCAGAGCGAACTGCACGATCCGCCCCACCTGCTCGTTGTTGATCCCGTTGACGATCGTCGTCACCAGGATGATCTCCACACCGGCGTTGTGCAGATTCTCGATCGCCCGCAGCTTCACATCGAAGAGGTTGCCGACGCGCCGATGCGCGTTGGCCGCATTGCCGATGCCATCAAACTGCAGGTAGACGTAGCGCAGACCGGCTTCGGCCGCCGCGCGAGCGAACTCCGGGCTCTTGGCGAACTCGATGCCGTTGGTCGCCGCCTGCACACTGTTGTACCCCAACTTGCGCGCATAGCGAATGGCATCCAGGAAATAGGGCGAGAGCGTCGGTTCCCCCCCGGAGAATTGCACCGAGAGCTGTCGCTTCGGCTTGAGCGTGATCGCATCATCGAGCAGCTTCTTGATGTCCTCCCAACTCAATTCGTGCACGAACCCCACCTGATTCGCATCCATGAAGCAGGGATCGCACATCATGTTGCAGCGGTTGGTCAGATCAATGGTGAGAACCGCACCGCGCCCGTACTTGATCGTGCTCGAGCCGTGATTGTGCAAGCGCTCATCGTTATGGGCGCGAATGTCGCTGCCCGGATAGGCCTGCTCCAGATGGCGCGTGAACTCGGGATCGATCGAGATGAGGTCCTCGAAATGCCCGTGCTTGGGGCAATCCTTCACCATCCAGATCTTGCCATCCCGCTCGATGATCTGCGCCTTGATCTGCCCGACGGGCTCCTCCCGCAGGATGTCCACCGGCAGCTTCCCGTCCAGGATCTGCTGCCGGATCTCCGGCACGCACTTGGGACAGAGACTATCGGTCGTGCGCGGCCATCCGAGCGGCGGCTTCACCTTCTCATAGGACTTCAAGAGCGGCCGATCCGACCACTTCGGCGTGAATGATGGATTCGGCCGAATGCGATTCAACCGCTCGAAGACGAACCACGCCGCGCGCGCCACGTAGGTCAACGCTTTCTCCACGTACTTGATCGGTTTGTGCATACCTCGTCCCCTCCTTCCGTGAAGACCTCCCGAACCGGGGCGGCCGCCCTCATTCGGCGCGCCGCACCTCGTACACCGAAGAGACTGGCATCCGCCAGACCTTGACCCCCAGCGTCTGCGGATCGCGCCAGTTGTCCAACTCCGCCACCTGCTGCACGCAGGAGATCGTGCAGTAGGGCGCACAGGCTTTCTCGGTCAAATACTCCCGCCGCATATCCTCCCGCGTGTAGGTCTCCAGCGGCACCCCCGGATACCCCCGCTGCTGCGAGCAGTAGTGCACCAACCCATCCTCGCAGACATAGAGATACCGAGCGCCTGCTCGACAGCGCCATCGGTTGGGCTTGCCCTCGACCAGGTTCCGCTGGAATCGGTTCACCCGACTGTAGCTCCACTTCCCGAGCTTCTGCACGGCCAGGAAGATCTCCCGCTCGCGCTCCGAGAGCGGTCGCAGCCGCCCCCATTCGTCGTGAATCACCCCCACCGAACAGGAGAATCCCAGCTCGACCGCCCGCCGCGCGATCACCAGCGCATCCTCGGGATTGCGCACCCCGCTGCCCAGGACCGTGTTGATGTTCACCTTGAAGCGCGCCAACTCCTTCAACCACACGAGCTTCTGATCAAGCACCTTCAGGCTCTTCTTCGACACCTCGTCCGGCTCCACGTTGTCAATGCTGATCTGCAAATATTCCAACCCCGCTTCATTCAACCGCCGAATCCGCTCGCGCGTGAGCAAATATCCGTTCGTGATCAACCCGGCGATGATCCCTCGCCGCCGAATGTGCCGGATGACTTCCTCCAACTCCGGATGCAAGAGCGGCTCTCCCCCACTGATCGTGATAATGCTCGCCCCCAACTCCGCCAGCTTGTCCACCCGCCGCCGCAAGACATCCACAGGCACCGGCGCCGAAACCCGATCGTACTCGTTGCAATAGCCGCAGGAGAGATTACAGCGCCGCGTCACGATCAAATGCGCCAACACGACATGATCCGTCCAGAGCAACCCCCTCACGATCATCCGCAGCTCGCGCCAGGACCGAATCGCTTCCCCGAAGATCCCCAGGACAAACGACGTCCCCTCCGCCCATGCCCTCACGCGCTGATACACATCCCTCCATCCCGAAGCTCCCATACAACCCATCCCTCTTGGCGTACATGAATCTTTAAGCAAATCCCGTGCCCTGAAGCACAAGCTCTGCGCTCGCTTTTGATCCAAGTCAAGCTATTTCCTGCAATTACCCAGACACCGCCCTCGACTTGAGGGACATCCAAACGGGAACTTTTGACACATTAATCCCCAATGAGCCTCTAAATTTCCGGCCTGGAAGACACAAAAACTCCCACGCATGGCGAAATGAATTGGTCATTTTTGCCCAAAAGATGCATTTCGGACGTCCATACGCTCTCCCTTGGACCGCACCACCATGGCATGGTATCATGCGCCGCTTGTGGCCTATCGTCAAGTCAGGAGGGGTTGTGATGAAGGTTGATCTCATCGTCCCGCGAATGCCTCTTGAGGCAGTTCCGGCGCTGGCGCGACGTGTGGAAGCATTGGGCTTCGATGGTCTTTGGTTTGGCGAAACGGGTGGAGATCCGTTTCTGGCGATCGCGCTGGCGGCTGAGCACACGGAGCGGATCACGCTGGGGACAGCCGTAGCGATCGCCTTCCCGCGCAGCCCGATGGTCATGGCGTATATCGGTTGGGACCTTCAGCGTTTGGCGCGGGGGCGTATGATTTTGGGGCTTGGCAGTCAGGTGAAGGGACATATCGAGCGCCGATTCGGGCTCTTCTGGAAGGCTCCGGTGCCGTGGCTGCGCGACTACATTGCCGCCGTGCGGGCGATCTGGGCCTCATGGCGTGAGGGCACTCCCTTGAATTTCCGCAGCGAGCACTATCACCTGACGTTGATGACGCCCTTTTTCACGCCCGAGCCGAATCCCTACCCCGATGCGCCCATTTACATCTCGGCCGTGAACCGGGCGATGCTGCGGCTCGCTGGTCGCGTGGCCGATGGCGTGCACGTGCATCCCCTTCATTCGGAGCGATACGTGCGCGAGCTGGTGCTGCCGGAGCTGGAAGCCGGATGGCGCGCAGCCGGCCGAGACCGCTCGGCGCTGGAGATCGTGGTGACGGTGATCATCGCCTCCGGTCGAGGCCCCGAGGAATGGGCGGAGAGCCGGCATTTCGCCCGCTCGCAGATCGGCTTCTACGGTTCGACGCCCACGTATCGGGTACTCTTGGAGCTGCACGGCTTCGCCGAGCATGCGGATCGGCTGCGCGCCCTGGCGGCTGCCGGACGATGGTCGGAACTGGCCGACGCAATCCCCGAGGAGATGCTGCACACCTTTGCCGTCGTGGCACCCCCGGAGGAGATCGCCGAACGGCTTCGCGAGCGATACCGCGGGATCGCAGACCGCATAGTCTTCTACGGGCTGCGTCCGCCGCGCCCGTTGGACGATGAAGCCTTCTGGAGAGAGACGATTCGGGCGTTGAAGGACTGAAGAACGGTCTCGCGTCGGACCGCGGACGCTCACGCCAGGACGCGGGCCACGGCGCGTCCGGGCACGACGATCATCTCCTCTCGTTCGGCGCCGGTCGAGATGAAGGAGATCTCGCATCCGACCAGTTGACTCACGCGCTCGATATAGCGTCGGGCAGGGAGCGGCAACTCCTCGTATCGGGTGAGTCCGCTTGTTGACGTTTGCCATCCCGGAATCGTCTCATAGATCGGCTCGCATTCGCGCAGCTCCTCGCACGAAGCCGGATATTCGGCGAGGGTTCGTCGGCGACGCCGGTATCCCACGCAGATTTTGATCTCCGGCAATGGATCGAGCACATCGAGTTTGGTGAGCGCCAGGGCCGTACAACCGTTGAGCATGACGGCATAGGCGACGGCGAAGGCATCGAACCAGCCGCAGCGACGCGGGCGTCCGGTCGTCGCCCCGTATTCTCCTCCACCGCGCTGCAAGAGCCGTCCGATGTCGTCTTGCAACTCCGTCGGGAAAGGCCCTTCGCCCACGCGTGTCGTATAGGCCTTGATGACCCCCAAGATGGCGGTGATGCGCGTGGGGGCGACGCCCGTGCCCACGGCGGCGCCGCCAGCCGAAGCGTGCGAGGAGGTCACGAAGGGATAGGTCCCGTGGTCCACGTCGAGCATCGTGCCCTGGGCGCCTTCGAAGAGGACGGTTCGTCCCTCGGCGATGGCGCGGTTCAGGTAATACGCCGTATCGGTCACAAACGGGGCGATCTGCTCGCCCAACTCCCGATACCGATCGCAAATCGGGCGTGGATCAATGGGATCGGCGCCCAAGACGCGGAGCATCCGGTTGACGTGCTCGGCGATCGCCGTGATCTTCTCCCGCGCGCGCTGAGGCTCGCAGAGGTCGCCGACGCGCAAGCCGCGCCGTCCATATTTGAACTCGTAGGCCGGCCCGATGCCGCGCATCGTCGTCCCCACGCGCTGCTCCCCGAGCTGTTGCTCCAGGGCGGCTTCCAGCGCCCGGTGATAGGGCAGGATGACATGCGCGCGGTGACTCACGAGCAACCGCCCGGGCGCCACCGAGATGCCCTCCCGCCGCAGCATCGCCACCTCCTCCCGCAAGGCCTCAGGATCCACGACGACGCCGTTGCCGATGACGCACACCTTCTCCTCGCGGAGGATGCCGGAGGGGATGAGATGAAGCACGAATCGCCGCCCTCCGACCTGAACGGTATGTCCGGCGTTATGCCCCCCCTGATACCGGGCGACGATATCGAAGTGCGCCGAGAGCCAATCCACGATCTTGCCCTTCCCCTCGTCGCCCCACTGGGCCCCGACGACGACGACGTTCCTCATACCCCTCCCAGATAAGGCGCGAACATGCGGACGATGTTCTCCTTAGCGGTCACGCCGATGATGCGATCCTTCTCCTCCCCGTCTTTGAAGAGGATGAGCGTGGGAATCCCCTTGATCCCGTAGCGGGCGGGCGTCATGGGGTTCTCGTCCACGTTCATCTTCGCGACCTTGAGGCGCCCGGCGTATTCCTCGGCGATCTGCTCGACCGTGGGAGCGATCACACGACAGGGCGCGCACCAAATGGCCCAGAAATCCACCAGCACGGGAATGGGCGAATTCAAAACCTCCGTCTGGAACGTGGCATCGGTGACCTCGATGATGTTTCCGGCCATGGCGTCTCCCTCCTTAAACTGAGATACTGGGCGGAAGCCCTCCGACCGCATCGTGTGCTCCTTCTGCTCGCCTCAGGCGGGCTCTCCGAAGGGCCCTGCTCCGGCGATCACGCGCTCATACAGCTCCCGATATTGAAGGGCCGAACGTTCCCAGGAGAAGTCGGCGCGCATGCCGTTCTCCATACAGGCCCGCCACAGCGAGGGATCGGCGTACACGCGCAGCGCTTCGCGTACGGCCGCGAGCAACCGATCGGCCCGATACTCGAAGAACTTGAATCCGTTGCCCGATCGCGTCGTCGGATCGAACGGTTGGATCGTATCGTCGAGCCCGCCGGTGGCGCGCACGATGGGGACGGTCCCGTACTTCAGGCTGTAGATCTGATTGAGCCCGCAGGGCTCGTAGCGCGAGGGCATGAGGAACATATCGGCTCCGGCTTCGATCTTATGCGCCAGCTCGTTGTGGAATCCCAGATAAACCCCCACGCGATCGGGATGGGCCCGCTGCCAGTCACGGAAGAACTCCTCCAGCTCGCGGTCGCCCGACCCCAGCAGCACGTACGCGATGCCGGTGTGGAGAAGTCCCTCGGCCGCCTCGCGCACGAGGTCGAAGCCCTTCTGCGCGACCAATCGGGAGACGGAGCCGATCACCGGACGATCGAGGTCTTCGGGGAGTCCCAACGTTCGCAGGAGATCGGCCTTGCACAAGCGCTTCCCCTCCGGGGCCTCGACCGAGTAGTTGGCCGCGATGAACGGGTCGGTGGCCGGATTCCACTCCTCGTAGTCCACGCCGTTGAGGATGCCGACCAGTCGCGCCGCGCGCGCGCGCAGCAGCCCGTCCAGACCCTGTCCATACTCCGGCGTCTGAATCTCCTGAGCATACTTCGGGCTCACGGTCGAGATCGCCGTGGCGAAGACGATCCCGGCCTTCATCGCGCTGGCCGAGCCATAGAACTCGATCCCCCCTTCGGTCCGATAGACCTCCGGAGGGAGCCCGAACCGCGCAAGGAGCGTCGGGGAGAAGAGCCCTTGATACCCGATGTTGTGGATCGTGAAGAGCGTCCGCGTTCGCTCAAAGAAGGGCTCGGCGCCATACGCCGTCCGGAGATAGAGCGGGATGAATCCCGTCTGCCAATCATTGCAATGGAAGAGATCCGGGGGGCGCTCGCGCTGACGCGCCCACTCGATCACCGCGCGCGAGAAGAAAGCATAGCGCTCGACGTTATCGGGATACTCCTCGTCGGGATTCGGGCCATAAATGCCCGGACGATCGAAATACTCAGGCGCATCCACGAAATAAAAGGGCACGCCCTTGTGTTCATCCGCGTAGATGGCGACCGTCTTCGTCCCAAAGGCGAAGGGGACAGTCAGGCGTTCAGTCACGCAATGACCGACAGCCCCAGCCCGCTCTCCTCGGTAGCGGGGGAGGATGACCACCACCTCCACGTCCAGCTTCGCCAGGGCCCGCGGCAAAGCGCCCGCGACGTCCGCCAAACCGCCCGTCTTCGCGTACGGGGCGGCTTCGGAAACCGCGAAGATGATCGAGAGGCGCTCGTGCCTTTTCATCTGCGCTGACATCCTTTGCATCCCACAAAGTAAGTCATGGTAGGCCCGGCTTCCCAAGCTTGTCAAGCGAGAGCAATCCTTTGCCTTCCGCGCCGCGATCGTGCTACAACGTCGTCTGGACGCGCGCTGAGTGTGAGCCGATGCCATCGGGGCGAGCACATCACCGGGGACGACGGTGGATCCGCCGAGCGCTTGGATTCCTGCTGCTCGGCCTCATGCTCTACCACAGCACCATCCTCGTGCGCATCGTTCGCTTGCGATCCGCGAATCCGAGGATGACGGCCCTCATGAGGCAACGCGCCGAGGAAGCGCGAGCGCGCGGTCAGATGCCCAAGCGCGTGCAGATCTGGATCCCCTACGAGCGCGTCTCCCCGCATCTTGTGCGCGCCGTCTTAGCCGGCGAGGACCCCCGATTCTTCATCCATCACGGGTTCGATTGGGAGCAGATTCAGGAAGCGCTCCGGGAGAATCTCGAAGAGGGGGAGATCGTGCGCGGCGCCTCGACGATCACGCAGCAGTTGGCGAAGAACCTCTTCCTTTCGACAGCGCGCCACCCGATCCGCAAGCTCCACGAAGCGGTGATCACCGTGGAGTTGGAGCTGCTCCTTGGGAAGCGACGCATCCTGGAGCTCTACTTGAACGTGATCGAGTGGGGGGATGGGATCTACGGAGCGGAGGCGGCAGCGCGGCAGTACTTCGGCGTCTCGGCCGCGCGCCTGACGCCGGAGCAGGCGGCCTTTCTGGCCGCCATCATCCCGAATCCTCGCGAGACGTACAATCCGACCAAGCATCCGCAGCGCGTCGAGCGTCGCCGCCGGATCATCCAACGCCGCATGCGAGAGGTCCGCATCCCGGCGCGATTTCGCAGCTGGGCCGGCCCGCGCCACGTTTCCCGCTTGACTCACCGCGGCATCAGAGGTACACTCACACCTTCGCATGTGCGGCGTGATGTTTGCGATGCGGAGCTTGTCGGCGAAGTATCCGCAGGTGTCGTCTGAACAGGGCCTGACGCCTCGATACTCCGAAGGCAAGTGAGACTCAGAATCCCCGCGCGCAGAGCGCGAAGAGGCCGTGGCGTTATCTTCCGCCCTGCCCCCGGCGGCTTCTGAGAAGAACACTGCAGAGGAGACTGTATGTCCGTGAAACTGTATGTCGGGAATTTGCCCTACAGCGTGACCAGTCAGGACTTGGAGGACCTCTTCAGGCCCTTTGGTCCCGTACTCTCCAGCCACGTGATCACCGATCGCATCACCGGACGCTCTCGGGGATTTGGATTCGTCGAATTGGCCTCGGCCGAAGCGGCCGAAGCCGCCATCAGCCAGTTGAACCAGCGGGAATACGAAGGCCGCACCCTGATCGTGAACGAAGCTCGACCTCGACCGGAACGCCCTGCGAACCAGTTCGGGTATGATCGAGGAAGCGGGCCCTCCCGGGGGGGACGCCGTCCCCCGCGCGGATCGGGCCGATCCCCTCGGTGGTGAACCCGCACGCTGTTTTCGCTGCGTGACTCAGACGGCGAGACCGCTCCTTCCTTGGCCGACATGATCCGTCTGCGGATCGCGCCTTGAGGACACCAACTCGTCCGAGAGGTGCAAGGCGAGTGAGGAGCCGTCTCGCCTCCGCGCTTCAAGATGCCGAGGGTCCCGATTATTGACAGCCCCTCAGAGCTGGTGGTAGTCTAGAGCGTGATCTTCGCCCGCTGGAGGAGGAGATGGAGAAACCGAACGCGCGTCGCATCCCGATCCGGTTCGTTGAGCATCACGAGGAGGCGCCTGCGGAGTATCCCGTGCGCCCGCGTGAGACCGATCGGGAGCACGAGGCCAAGGGATCTTCGGAACCGGAAGCGCAGGAGTTGAGCGCCACCATTCGCGAGATCGGTCGGGAGGTCCTCGACGCCCACCGCCCGGAGGCCGCACCTGCGCCGGAGGATGAGATCACGCGACTTCGGCAGGAGCGAGAAGCGCTCTACGAGCGCCTGCTGCGCCTGGCCGCCGAATTCGAGAACTATCGCAAGCGCATCGAGCGCGAGCGGGAGCGCATGCGGGAGGAGGCGCTTGTCGAAGTCCTGACCGAGTTCCTCCCCATCGTGGATGATTTCGAGCGCGCCCTGGAAGCCGCGCGCTGGCTTCGCGATCTCGATGGAGTGCTGCAAGGGCTCACCGTGATCCATCGTCGGCTGCTGGAGTTGCTCGCCCGCTTCAACGTCAGGCCCATGGAGACGCTCGGACGCCCGTTCGACCCCACGCGCCACGAAGCGTTCGCTGTCGAGCCGACCGACGAATATGAGGAGAACACCATCATTGACGAATATCAGCGCGGCTACATGATGGGCGATCGCCTGCTGCGACCGGCGCGCGTCAAAGTCGCCGCGCGCCCGACCTCGAAGAGGGCATGAATCCGCCCGCGGATCTCGACATATCACAACAAGCGCTCATACAGGAGCGCCAAGGCCGCCTGAGCGGCCAGTTCTCGAATGCGCGTGCGATCCCCCGGAAACCAATGCCGATGGCTCTCGACATGGACATCATCGGCCAAACCGATGAAGACCACACCGACGGGCTTCTCCGGCGTTCCCCCTCCGGGTCCGGCCACTCCCGTGACGGCCACGCCCACGGTCGCGCCCAACGATTCCTTCACGCGTCGGGCCATCGCTTCGGCAACCTCTGCGCTGACAGCTCCGTGCGTGGCGAGCATATCCGCTGGAACCCCCAGGAGCGCGCGCTTCGCTTCATCCGAGTAGGCGGTGATCCCCCCGCGAAAGTACTGTGAGCTTCCGGGGACATCGGTCAGGCGCTTGGCGATGAGGCCGCCGGTCACGCTCTCGGCGACGGCGATCGTATAGCCTTTGGTCAGAGCGAGGCGGCCGATCACCTCCTCCAAGGATTCGCCGCGCGTGGTGAAGACCCGCGCGCCAAGCGCCTGTTCGATGCGATCCGACAATTCATCGAGCCGCGCCTCGATCTCCTCCTCGGTCACCCCGCTGGCCGTGAGGTGAATCTCGATCCCGCCGGTCGTGGCCAGAATCGTCGTCTGTGGATTCGCGTACTGCGTGTAGATGGGCGCGATCGCCTGATCCACGGCGGATTCGCTCAGACCCGCGATCCGCAGCGTGCGACGGCGAATCTTCACGCCGCCGGCGAGCGGCTCCAGCAGCGGCACGACCTCGCTCTCGAACATAGCTTGCATCTCCGGCGGCGGCCCCGGCAGCACGACGAGCGCGCGCCCCTCCTGCTCCACGAACATCCCCGGCGCCGTCCCATGTCGGTTCTCCAAGACGACCGCCCCCTCCAGCACGAGCGCCTGCCGCTCATTGATCTTCGGCATCGCGAGTCCTCGACGGGCGAAGCGCGCTCGAATCCGCTCCAGAACCTGCTCATCGAGCACCAAGGGCCGCGAGAGCGCGCGCGCGAGCGCCTTGCGCGTCACATCGTCCTCCGTAGGCCCCAATCCGCCGGTCACGACGATCACCTCCGAGCGCGCCAGGGCCTCGCGAACGAGGCGCTCCAGGAGCGATTCGTCGTCGCCGACGATCATCTTCACGGCGACTTCGATCCCGAGCGCATTCAGCCGTTCGGTCAACCAGAGGGAGTTCGTATCCACGCGGAAGGGCGTCAGCAGCTCCGACCCGACGGCGATGATCTCCGCTTGTCGCGGTCGTATGGGCTGCATCCTCGACCCTCCTTCACGGGATGATCTCGACTAGGAGAACGGTCGCGAGTCCCGCGCAGATCCCCGCCAACACATCATCCGCCATGACCCCCATCCCCCCCTTCCACCGTTCAACTCGCCGAATGGGATACGGCTTCCAGATGTCGAAGAGGCGAAAGAGTCCGAAGCTCGCCCACAGCATCCCCCATCCCGGCCACGACACCGATCCTTCGCTGGCTCCTCGCAAGAGGGCACGACCACCGACGCTCAAGAGCAGCGCGAGGAACTGACCGACGATCTCGTCCACCACGATCTGCGGAGGATCCGCCATTCCCGAGAGCCGCACCACTCGGGAAGACGCCCACGTGCCAACGCCCAAGAGAACACCGGCGATGATCCAGCTCACCCCAACGACGCCCAGCGCGCGCTCGAACCAGGAGCCAAGCGCGAAGAGTCCGAGTCCCAGAAGAGCCCCAACTGTCCCGGGAGCGATCGGCGCCAGACCGGCTCCCCCACCGGCGGCGATCCACCACGCAACGCGATCGGCCAGAGATGCCGTGCCGCCTTCGGAGAGACGCCGAACGTGAGCGAGGCTCGCAACAGCCGCGCGCATGTTCATCGCGAAGCCTCCCCGGGCGCGCACACCCGCCCGATCAGATCACACCCGATGGCGTCCACGATCTCGACCGAGACGAATTCCCCCGGCTGAGGAAGTCGTGGCTCCAGGGCCGATTCTACCCCATCCCCCGGATCGAGGATCACGCGGCCATCAATCTCCGGCGCTTGTCCGGCCATCCGCCCCCGCAGCAGAGGCGGCCTCGGAGAAGCGCGCGGACGACGATCGGAAGCCTCCCCCTCGACGCTCCCCTCCACCAGAACCTCGACCGTTCGGCCGATCCACCGACGGCTCCGCCGAGAAGCGATACGCGCTTGCTCGCGCTGAAACCGTCTCAAGCGCTCGCGCGCGACCTCCCGAGACACCTTCGCGGTCAAGCCAAAGGCCGCCGTCCCCTCCTCATCCGAGTAGAGGAATGCTCCCGCGTAGTCGAACTCGACGGTCCGGCAGAAGTCGAGCAGCTCGCGAAAATCGCGCTCCGTCTCCCCGGGGAATCCAATGATGAACGTGGTCCGCAGCGTCGCGTCCGGGATACGGCGCCGGATCCGCTCCACGAGACGTTCGAACGAGCGACGCGTCCCCCCTCGACGCATGAGGCGCAACAGACGCGCGCTCGCGTGCTGAAAGGGGATATCGAAGTAGGCGCACACCTTCTCCTCGGAAGCGACGGCTTCGATCACCGCCTCGCTCACGTGATTCGGATAGCCGTAGAGGAAGCGAATCCATCGAATCCCCTCAATCCGCGCCAGCGCCCGCAGGAGCGCGGCCAAGCCCTCCTTCATCCCCAAGTCCGCACCGTAATGCGTCGTGTCCTGCGCGATGAGGATCAGCTCGCGAACGCCGCGCGCGGCCAGGGCCTCCGCCTCTCGAAGCAAGGATTCCAGGGGACGGCTGCGAAACGGCCCGCGCAGCGTCGGGATGATGCAGAAGGAACACGTGTGATCGCACCCCTCGGCGATCTTGAGATACGCCGAGAAGGGCGGCGTCGCCAGCACACGCGGACGCGCCGCATCCTCCACGTACCGAGAGGCGAGCGCCAGGGGGAGGATCGGAAGGCGACGTCGCGATCGGGTCGTCGTTCCCCGCTCGCCGTCGCGGCACACTTCGACGATGCGCTCGATCTCTCGCGTCCCGACGAGCGCATCCACCTCGGGCAACTCCCGCTGCAGGTGCTCGCGATAGCGCTCGGCCAGGCAGCCGGTGACGATGAGCTTGCGGCAGCGCCCGTGCGCCTTCCAGCGCGCCATTTCGAGGATCGTCTCGATGGATTCCATCTTGGCCGGATCAATGAAGGCGCACGTGTTCACGATGAGGATATCGGCCTCGGCCGCTTCCGTCGTGAGCGCGAACCCCTCGCGCACGAGCAGCCCCAGCATGACCTCGCTGTCCACGAGATTCTTCGGACAGCCGAGACTGACCATGCCCACCTTCGTCATACCTCCGGCATGGTAAATCGAGTCGCCCCCCGTTGTAAAGCGCACCCCTTCGCCATCTCCGGGCGCCGCGCGTTCGTCCAAGGCGGCCGGGCGCCGCACTGGTCTGGAAATTTTCCTCTTGACAGGGCGAAAAAAAAAAAGGGCAAAATAGGCGCCGTCGGGTGGTCGAAACTCATCGAGGGAGGACATGATGGGTGACGCCCCTGCAAAATTCCATCTGAAACAAACAATGAGCGAAGGTCCTTGAGGGTGTCGAGGGACTCCGACGCCGGAGTCTGTGCCGCCGCTCATGCGGACGTTGCCCTGGTGGTGAGGGAGCGAACGCCAGAACGCACGCGGCTCTGACAAAGCTTGCTCAGGGGCAGCCCAAGCGCCATAGCTGGTGAGGACGACGTTCCCGGGAGCCGATGAGCTCTTGCCTCGGTCGAGGGATGTCTATACCGTCCGGAGGAATTATTGCTCTCCCGGCCCAGAGGCAATCTTAATCTTGACGATGGATCCGAA
Organism: bacterium; assembly: GCA_041640655.1. Taxonomy (GTDB): domain Bacteria; phylum Acidobacteriota; class Blastocatellia; order HR10; family HR10; genus HR10. The sequence continues at coordinate 7,512 of JBEPZV010000026.1, read as the reverse complement.
AACCGAAAGGCCGGGAGTTTCCGATGATCCCGGCGAAGGCGAAAAATTTCGGGGACCGTTTTGAGGCCGGCGACTGCAACGACAGCGTCGGCGACGTCGGTCCACCAGAGGCGGAACAGGTGAAGGATATCCGGCATGGATAAATCCGTCGGCATCGTGGTGGGGGTCGGCCTGGCTCTTTGGTTGGCCTACCTGGTGATCTTTCTCCTGACGCGAGCCTGTTTGAAAAGCCATAACAAACCGAAAGGAGGTCCAGGATGATCTGCAAAGACCCTTTCACAAAGTTTCTCAATGACCTTGGCTATGCTCCCCTAAAACTGGCCACATCCGGCAGCCTGCTGGGTGTCTTGCTCGCAAAGGTTGACGGCAAGTGGCGCCGCATAGGTACCGTCAAAGACTTGGCCCACTGCCCAGACAATGGCATAGACCGCCTGTTACGAAGTCCGAATGAAGGTATTCATCCGGAGGTTTCTGGGTATCTCACGGACAAGGTCGGTCTGGATATTGCTGCTCCTATCCTGAATCGGGTCTTCCAAGCGAGCATAGGGATGATCATCAAGGGTACCGACAAAGTGTCCTTCGGGTTTGGGACAGTAACGTCCCGAGGGGTTGATTACCTGCCCGCCAGCACCGCACTGAAGGCGTGTAAAGCGAAATCCCGCGACATTAAAAAACTCTTCTTCGTCTCAGGGGAACTGAGAGCCAGGGAGATAAACATCAGCTTTTACCACAGCCAGGGAAATGCCGTGAAAATAACTGGGGAGCTTCTAAAAATTCTTAAAGCGAAAACTTCTCCGGACTTCGAACTCGACATCGGGTGGCACGAAGATACAGTACTGGCCGTAAGGCACAAGGGCGAGTCTCTGATCTTTGCAGTAGCGGCGTTCATGTTAAAAGTCGAGGACAACGGCACTATAAAGCCGGAGTTTGATTTTCTGGAAGAGCCCGTGAGAGCGAGGGCAATGGCTTCTGTGAGAAGGATAGAGAGGGAAAGTTTCCTTCGAGCGGTAGGTCGTCAGACTTTGCTGTCAATCGAGTAAACTTCAAAAATAAGGAGGTGAGAAAGTATGCCAAAACACGCACCGTGGTCAAAGCTGATTCTAAGAGGAAATTTTCTGGCGAGACTTTTAACAGGAAGGTGGGTAATGGACATGAGGGCAATGGGGAAATCTTCGGCGGCAGATAGCGAAAGAAAGTGTTTGGCGAAGAGGGCGCTGGTGGGCGTGCTTGTGCTTATGGAACCGGTGAGTCACGCCTGGCCGGGAGGGATTGATAGCTTTGAGCAGCAGCAATTCGAGCAACATGTGATTGCGCGGTGCGGAGCGGACTGGCCAGATGTCGAGCCCTTCAACCCGTGCCCGAACGATAGGTTGGGAGGCCTCGAGCCTCCATTTGGAGGAGACCTTATAGATTCTAATCCAGGGGATGGTAAATGTGAGGCTATATATACGATTTCTGAAGGGGATGTGACAATCTTTGTCCACACATGCACGCTACGTGCAGCGATCATGGAGGCCAACGCCCTGGGAGGCGGCCCTCACACCATCGTCCTTCAGTCGGGCGAGACCTACACGCTCTCGCTCGACGCCGACGGGGGAGGGCATGCCACCGACTCCGGGGCGAACAATGACGATCTGGACATCACGAGCCAGATCACCATTGAAGGCAACGGGGCGACGATCCAGCGGAGCACAGGAATGGGGTTCGGATGCGACCTCGACGGCAATGCTGAGCAGAACGAATTCCGCATCTTCCATGTGCAGGGCGGAGGCAACCTCACGCTGCAAAACGTGACGGTGCGAAACGGCTGCGCGGATGGTTCTGGCACCGACGACTCCGGCGGCGGCATCTTCAACAATGGCGCCACGGTGACCATCACGGGTAGCACGCTCATGGGAAATAGCGCCGACGACGTCGGCGGCGGCATCTACAACTTCGTCGGCACGGTGACCATCACAGGTAGCACGCTCATGGGAAATAGCGCCGACGTCGGCGGCGGCATCGACAATTTCCGCGGCACGGTGACCATCACCAACAGCACTATCTCGGGAAATAGCGCCCTCAGCTTCGGCGGCGGTATCGGCAACGCCTTAGGCGGCACGGTGACCATCACGGGCAGCACGCTGTCGGGAAATACCAGCGCCGATGATGGCGGGGCTATTGATAATTCTGGCACGCTCAATCTCACCAATACGACGATTTCGGGCAATAGCAGCGGTACCGGTTCAGATGACGTTGGCGGCATCTGGAACGCGGGCACGGTGAATGCCAGTTTCGTCACCATTGCCAATAACTCCGCAGGTACGTCAGGCGCGGGGGGGATAAGAGTCATCTCCGGCATCTTCAACATCAAAAACTCGATCGTGGGCAATAACACCGCGCCGACCGGCGCGAATTGTTCGCTTGCGGGCGGTACCTTCAACGCCACCGGCGCGAACCTGGCGACGGACGGAAGCTGTACGGGCTTCACGCAGGTCACCTCTCCCCAGCTCAACCTCCAGCCCCTGGCCAACAACGGCGGACCCACCGAGACCCACGCGCTGGGCTCGGGCAGTTCCGCCATTGATGCGGTCACGGACTGCACGGATTTGAGTAGTAGCCCGGTCAGCACCGACCAGCGGGGGGTGAGCCGCCCGCAAGGGCCCTTGTGCGATGCGGGGGCTTTTGAAGCGCCGCCGTCAGGTCCACCGCTGCTTTTCACGCTCCGTGATGATCTGGGCAGTGGCAACTGTCTGGAGTTGAGAACCAACAACACCTATTGCTTTGTGACCTCGGCGGGGACCTTCACGGGCCAGTTCTCATTGCAGTCGGGTAGTGGGTACATCGCTTTCCGGAATGTCGGTGGGAACCTGATGCAGGGGTTGATTCTTCTGACCATGCAAAGGGGCACGGCAGCGTTGAGGGTGTCTCCGCCCACGCGAATCTTCTCGATCGTTGACCAGAATCTGGCGAATACGCCGCCGGGCTGTGGCTGTCCATGAGCGGGGGTGAGGGGGAGCCTCCGGTCCGCGATGGGGCGGCCCATTCGCGCGGTCGCACGGTGCGTTCGTGGGGACGGCGTCACGTTCCGCCTCCACATGGGCCGCCCGCGTGCGCGGGCTTGGACATTGGTTGGGGCCTCTCGTTCCTAGGGCTCGCTTCGCTCGCCCTAGGCTAAATTCGAACGCCCCTTTCGGGGGCTCGCCTGTGGAAGGGGGGTGATCTTATGATGCTCGCTTCGCTCGCCCTAGGCTAATTTCGGTCGCCCGCTTCGCGGGCTCGCATGCGGAATGGGGTTGACTCACACCTTGGGCTCGCTCGCGATCGCCCCGGGCTACATTCGGTCGCCCCCTTCGGAGGCTCACATGCGGAATTGGATTGGTTTCACAACGTGGGTTCGCTCCGCTCGCCCCGGGCCGAACTCGAACGCCCGCTTCGCGGGCTCGCATGTGGAAGGGGATCGGTTTCACAACGTGGGCTCGCTTCGCTCGCTCCGGGCTGCATTCGGTCGCCCGCGCGGGCGGGCTCACGGAATTGGGTTGATCTCACAACGAGAGTTGGGTCGCGCCCACACAAAGCCCGCGCGAGCGGGCGTGCGAATCTAGCCCAGGGCGAGCCAAAGACGAGCCCATTTGATGACGGCGTCTTCCGTATCAAGCCTGCGAAGCAGGCGTGCGAATCTAGCCTAGGGCGAGCCGCAGGCGAGCCCTAGGACAACGGCGGCATGATCATCCCCAAGCCCCCGAAGGGGGCGGCCCATCCGTGTGGTCGCACGCCGCGTTCGTGCAGACGGCGTCACGCTCCGCCTCTTCCGCCCACTCCTCAAGGTGGCCATTCCCCTGATCGGGCTGCGCCGATCCGGGCTTGACATGGGCGAGGAAAAGTTTATTATGTTCCCGAACAAAGTCATGGACGGGCACGGGCACACGCAGGCGGCGGAGGCGATGGGGCCGGCCAATCACGGACTCCTCAAGCAACTGAACATGCTCGCGCTGTTGCGGCTGGCGCGCGCCTCGGGGGTGATCTCGCGCGCCGAGCTGGCGCGCCGCTCGGGGCTGAGTCCGCCGACGGTCTCGGCCCTGGTGGCGAAGCTGCTGCGCGCGGGACTCTTGCGAGAAGAGGGCGTCGGGGACTCCAGCGGTGGGCGTCGCCCGACGCTGCTGCGCTTCAACGCGCGCTTCGGATATGTGCTCGGCGCCGACATCGGAGGGACGCGCGTGCGCGTCGCGGTGGCCGATCTCAACGGCGATCTCCTCGCGCACGCGGAGGAGCCGACGCGGAAGTCTCCGCCCTATGTCCGCACCATCGTCGCGCAGATCGCGACGCTCAGCCGTCAGGTGGTGAAGACGGCCGGCGTGCGCTGGCGCGATGTGCGACTGCTGGCCATCGGTGCTCCCGGCATCACCGACGTGGAGCGCGGGATCGTTCGCCATGCCCCGAATCTCCCGGGCTGGCGCGATGTCCCGCTCCGCGAGCTGATGGAGAGCGCGCTGCGCCTCCCCGTCCACGTGGATAACGATGTGAACATGGCCGTGCTGGGCGAGAGCTGGCGCGGAGCCGCGCGAGGGCTCCGAAACGTCGCCTTCATCGCCATCGGCGCGGGAATCGGAGCGGGCCTGCTCATCAACGGGGAACTCTATCGCGGCTCGACGCACGCCGCCGGAGAAGTCGGGTACATGCTCCTCGATCCGAAGGCGATTCGCGAGGAATTCCGCGAGCTGGGATTTCTGGAGATGCGCGCCTCCGGACCGGCGATGGCGGCGCGCGCCCGCCAGCTCCTGGGGCGATCCCGTGCCCCGGACGCCAAGGCGGTCTTCGAGGCGGCCCGTCGGGGTGACGAGACGGCCCGACGGCTCGTGGATGAAATCGCGGCCTACATCAGTGCGGCCGCGGCGAACGTGGCCACGCTCTTAGATCCGGAGATGATCGTGCTCGGGGGAGGTGTGAGCTTGGCGGGAGAGCTTCTCACCGAGCCCATTCGTGAGACCATCGCGCGAACCGTTCCGGCCAAACCGGCGGTCGTCGTCTCGGCCCTGGAGGATCGCGCGCAACTCTACGGGGCGATCTTCTCGGCGTTGCAACTGGTCGAACGACAACTCGCCGATTTGGTCGCGCGGCTTTAACAAAGGAGGGGGCTATGAAGAGCATCGTTCTGGCGATGTTGCTGCTCGTGCAGGCGCAGGCGACCGACGGCGTCATCGAGGGGATCGTCCTGGACCCTTCGGGAGCGGTCGTCGCCGGCGCCACCGTGCGCATCGTCAATATGGACACGGGCTACGCCCGAACGCTGACGACGAACGAGCGCGGATTTTACCGCGCGACGCTTCTGCCACTGGGTCGCTATGAGATCAGCGTGGAAGCTGCGGGCTTCAAACGCGCCGTGCGCTCGGGCATCGTCCTCACGGCCGGGCGAACGGCCGTCGTGGATTTCACGCTGGAGGTCGGACAGATCGAGCAAGCGGTGACGGTCACGGCCGATGTCCCCGTGGCCGATATCGGGAAGATCGAGCACGGGAACACGATCTCGACGCAAGAGGTGCGGAACCTGCCCCTGGTCTCGCGCAACATCTACAACTTCATGCTCCTGCAGCCGGGGGTGAGCGCGCGCCCCAATCCCGAATTCGGCGTGCCTCGCAAGGTGAACACGAACGGGTTCATTGACCGGATCAACTACCAACTGGACGGCAATACGAACACGCAGGCCGATCGCGCGGGCATTCGCTTGATGCCGATCTCGGAAGTCTTCATCCGCGAGATCCAGGTCGTCAACAACGGCTTCGCTCCGGAGTTCGGGACGACGACGGGGACCGTCTACAACGCCATCACCGATTCGGGGACGAATGAGGTGCATGGAGAGGCCGGGTATCGCTTCCGCCGCAAGTCCTTCTCGGCGCGCCCCACGCTGTTGTCGCCCACGCAGCCGAAGCCCGATTTCGCGGCCGATACGGTGACGGCGCGACTGGGCGGTCCGATCCGACGCGATCGGCTCCACTATTTCAGCGCGTATGAATTCACGCGGCGCGACATCCCGCGCCCGATCACCATCACCCCGGAGAATGCGGCGCGCATCGGACTGACGCCGAAGCAGATCGGCGTGGTCCCGGCCTCGCAACGGGTCAACTTCTTCATCGCGCGCAGTGACTACACGATCTCCGAGCGCCATCGCCTCATGGCCCGGTACAACCTCTTCCGCAACAGCTCGCCGAATAACATCGGCGGGGCGCTCTCGGCCGGACTCCTCTCGGTGACGCGCTCGACGGATTTCATTGATGCGGCCGATTCGGTGGCGACGCAGCTCACCTCGACGATCTCCTCACGCGCCATCAACGAGCTGCGCTTCCAGTACGCGCGGCGCCGCTTCTTCCGCACGGCCAATCCGGAGAACGCCGTCCGCGGCCCGGCCATCACGATCTCGGGCGTGGCGCAGTTCGGCGGACCGACCGATGATGGCCAGCGCTTCCGCCAGACCAGCGTGGACCTTGTGGACAATGTCACGCTCATTCGCGGCAATCACGCCTTCAAATTCGGATTCGCGATGACGACCTACGGCGATTTCCGACGCGAGCCGCTCTTCGCCGAATACGTCTTCCCCAACATTGATGCCTACCTGAGCGCCGTCAACGGGACGAATCCGAGAAGCTACACGACCTTCCGCCAGCGCATCGGGAATCCGGAGATCAGCGAGCGCGCCGTCTTCTGGGGGGCCTTCTGGCAGGACGATTGGCGCGTGACGCAGAACCTCAAGCTCCTCTACGGCGTGCGCTATGAGCTGTATGATGTGCCCGATCCGGATCCGACGGCCCCGCTGCCACTCTCGCGCGATTTCAACGTAGACACGAACAACTTCGCGCCGCGCATCGGGCTCTCGTACGGGATCGGACGGGAGCGCAAGACGGTCGTGCGGGCGAGCGCGGGGATCTACTATGACTTCCCGAAGCTCGACTTCTATCGGCTCGCGCTCCTGAACAACGGGAACCCGCGCTTCCGCGACATCTCGGTCTCGGGGACGAGTCCCTTCGCGCCGGCCTTCCCGCAGACGTTCGATCAGTTGCCCGCGGGCTTTCCGCTCCCGCGCGTGAGCATCAACGCCGTGGCGCCGGACTTCGCCAATCTCTATTCGAGCAACGCGAATCTGCAGATCGAGCGGGCGCTCACCCCCGAGATGTCCGTCGTTCTCAGTTACGTCTTCGCCAAGGGGACGCGCATTCCCGTGCAGCGGAATATCAACCCGATCAACCCGATCCGGACCCTGGCCGATGGGCGACCGGTCTTCGACACGGCAGTGAATCCGCAGACGCGACGCTTCCCCGACTTCGACAACGTCTTCCTCGCCGAATCCGTGGGGAACTCCAACTACAATGGCGTCACCGTGCAACTGATCAAGCGCTTCTCGCGCGGGTATCAGTTCACCGCCTCCTACACCTGGTCGCACGCCATTGACGACGCGCCCGAGGTGAACGTGCTCGACAGCAACGTCCAACTCTCGGACCCGACCAATCGGCGTCGCGATCGCGGCAACTCCCTCTCGGATCG
>JBEPZV010000025.1:0-36845 GCA_041640655.1 bacterium | reverse complement strand
TCGCTCGAATAAACCCCGCCATATTTGGCCAGATAGTGAGGGCGCATCCGCCGCGCCAGCTCCGTGATCTCCTCCGCCTCGGCGACCGCCGTGTGATCCTTCCACAGCCAGGCCATCGCCGCCAAATGCCGCGCGAATTCCTTGCGAAAGGCCAAAGGGCGACCATTCTCATCAACCGGAATCGGCGTGCTTCCGGTCGTCGCGACGCCGATGCCAATAACCTGGTCCGGACGGAAGCCCCGCACGGCTCGGCGGGCCTGAGCCAAGGCCTTCTTGATGCTCATCTCCGTCCCCTTGACGTAATCCGCCGGATGCTGCCGCGCGAGATTCGGATCGCGCGACAGGAGTATGCCCGCCTCTCCATGCTCATAGTTCCATACGGCCGTTCCGACCTCCCGTCCGTTGGAGACATCCACGACCAGAGCGCGCACCGAATTCGTCCCGAAGTCCAACCCGATGGTGTACCGTTTCCCCCGCATGATCGCTCTCATCCTCGGAAATAGAGATAGGCGAGCGTGATGACGCTCAAGACGATCCCCGAATGGATGACATCCCATTTGTTCCAGCTCAGGCGAGATGCCCTCCGCTGCTCCGGAGTCACCGTCGCATACGTGAGATCGCGAATCTGCTCTTCAGAGGGCGGCTCCGTCAGATAGCTGACGCCGACCAGGACCAGGATGGACACGATGAAGATGAGCGCGCTGTAATACTGGAAGTAGATGTTGTTGACGATCCAGAAGAACGATCCTTCGGGGTAGCCATTCTCAAAGCCGGGCAGCTTGAGCGCCACCGGCGTGTCCACGAGCAGTCGAAAGAGTCCTAAGACGAAGCCGACGATCAGCGCCGCCAAACAGGCCTTCCCGTTGAGCCGTTTCAAAAAGACGCCCAGGAAGAAGACGGCGAAGATCGGAGGCGCGAGGTATCCTTGGACTCCCTGCAGATAGTCGTACAGCCCCTTCCCTCCTCGAATCACTGGGATCCAGAGCAATCCGATGATCACCATGATCGTCGTAGCCACGCGCCCGACCCAGACGAGCCGCTGTTGCGACGCTTGAGGCCGGAACTTCTGATAGAAGTCGATCGTGAAGAGCGTCGAGCAGGCATTGAAGACTCCGGCCAGCGAACTCATCAGCGCCGCGAGCAACCCGGCGACGACGATCCCCCGAACCCCGACCGGCAACACGTGCTTGACCATAAGCGGAAAAGCCGCTTGAGCCGCGTGCGGGATGACCTCCCCGTTGCCATCCACCATCACGGTCAATTCGGGCACCCGTCCGGTCTTCGCGAGCGCCACACTGATCATCCCCGGAATGATGAAGATGAAGACGGGAAGGAGTTTGAGATACGCCGCGAAGATCGCGCCGCGACGCGCTTCGCGCTCATTAGGTGCCCCAAGGGCGCGTTGAACAATGTACTGATCCGTGCACCAATACCACAGGCCAATAACCGGCGAGCACAGCACCATTCCCAGCCACGGATAGTTCCCATTGAAATACCACGCGATTCGATTCGCCTCTTTCACCGGTTCCCATGTCCCCTCCATGCCCGGAGGGATGAGCGGCTTCCACAAGTTGAACATGTCCGGATCCAACGCCGCGCGCAACGCACTCCATCCCCCCAGCTTCGCGAGGCCAAAGAGAGTCAGCAGGACCGATCCGAGGATGAGGATGAGCGTCTGCACGGCCTCCGTGTACGCCACAGCCCGTAGGCCCCCTAAGACGGTGTAAATGCCGGTCAGCACGATGACCAGAACCGAGCCGATCCAAAAGCTGTCGAACGTCGCCTGACCAACAGTGAGACGCAACTCGGGCAAGAGCGTACTGAAGACGACCCCTCCGGCGAAAATCCCCACGGCGATCTTCGTCAGCACGTAGGCGACGAGCGAGATGAGCGAGAGGATCCATCGCGCCGCCGGAGAGTACCGTTTCTCCAAAAACTCCGGCATCGTGAAGACCCGTGAGCGCATGTAGAAGGGGATGAAGACCCATCCGAGGACCAACAGACACCAAGCGTGCAGCTCATAATGCGCCATGGCGACTCCACTGGTCGCCCCAGACCCCGCGAGGCCGACCAAGTGCTCCGACCCGATGTTCGAGGCGAAAATCGAAGCCCCGACGATGAACCAACCGAGGTTTCGACCTGCCAGGAAATAATCGTCGGCCGTCTCCCTCCCTCTTCGGATCACCCACCACGCGAGGCTCAGCAGCCCAACGAAATACAACACGATAATCAACCAGTCCCAGAAGGCCACCCGCCTTCCCTCCGGACGAGATCTTCTACTGATGGTGATAGACGTCCCATCTCATGTAGGTACTCAGGGCGTCGGCAACGGCTTCGGCCACCGTATCCCGCGTAGCCGCGACATGATGCTCGAACCCCCGGCGACAGATGACGCGCAGGAGCTTCTGAAAATCCGGGATCTCCACAACCCCGTATCCCCCGAAGGTCTCCAACGGATCGTCCGTGAACCGCCCCTCACCGACGATCGCCCTCACGCACCCCTCCAGGTCATCGGTGGAAACCCGACAATAGGTGAAGGGCCCCGGCGCGATCCGACCGAGAATCGTCCCATAGGTGTTCTCTTTCCCGACAGTCCCCGCGATGATGTCCTGGTACCCCATCTTCGTATCGGTGAAAAATGCCTTCGGGAGATTCGAGCAGTGAAACAGGACCCCTTTGTTCGGATCATCCGCATAGTTGTTGTTCCAATCGAGCAACGCCGCGGGCTTCTCCGAGGCTGCTTGCAGGATGTACATGCTCACCAACCCCGTGACGTCCGACTCGCAAGCGCTCGGCAACAGCGCATTCGACATCATGCTCATCACCGTGCAAGGGACCACGCCATAGTACTCTTCAAGAGCCGTCCAGCACTGGATCGCCGTGGCCGAGAGATGTCGTTCTTGAATGAGCTGATCAATGATGACCCCGAGTTTCGCCATCTTGATCAAGGACGATTGAGGAACCCCCACCGTCTCCGTGTAAGCTTTGATCGCCTCCAACTTGTCCGAGACGGCAGGATCCGCCTCGCTCAATCGGTTCGCACGCCCGATGACTTCGGACAGATCAATGCTCTCGACGGTGATCCCCGAACGCTCCAGCAACTTCTCGCTATACCGTACCGTATTGAAGGGCGCCGGTCGCATCCCCAGGGCTCCAATGCGCGCCCCCCGCAGACGACGGACGACCCGACACGTCGCTCCGAAGCGGCGCAAGTCTGCGCGAAACGAGGGATCCGAGGGATGAACCGTATGCCGTTGCGTCAGCGAGAAGGGAATCCCATACTGACGCAGGTTGTCGCAAACGGAGATCTTGCCGCAAAAGCTGTCACGGCGATACTGAATCGTCATCCTCCCCGGCTCATCGCCAAAAGCGTGAACGAGGACGGGGACGTCGAGCCCGGACCATCGAATCGTATCCGCGACGGCCCGCTCATCGCCGAAGTTCGGCAGCGTCACAAGAATCCCATCAATCTCCTCACGATGCGCTCGAAACAACTGGGCGCACTTTTGAGCATCCTCGTAGCTCTCAACAGCGCCGAATTTCGTCGCGTCCTGGGGAAGAATGATCGCGCGAAATCCCTCCTCCTCCAAGACGCGCAAGATCTCCTGCCGCCCCGATTCACAAAGATGTGCCGGGAAGAATCCCCGATTCCCGACGATCACGCCGAACGTCGTTGGCCTCGACATACTCCTCCCTCCTACGAGGATCGTTCATCTCCTCTCCCGATACTGCCGAATGTATTCTTTCAGCTCGCTCCCGGCGTTGAGGATATGCCGTTGGAGCAGTTGCGTCGCGGCCTCCACATCCCGCGCCCGACAATACTCCAGCAGCAACCGATGCTCCCGTTTGACCTGTCGGTGCATCTCCAGGGAGAACCGAATGTGCAAGCGAATGTACCGATCGGCATTCACATTCGTCATCTGAATCAGGGACATGAAGCGCGGACGATCGGCCGCCGCATAGAGCGTCGAATGAAATTGCCAATGCAACTCCCCCCAGCTCTCCGCGTCCGCGGCGTCTAACGCCCGCTCGTACGCATCCAAGATGTGCTCGGCCCGCGCCAAGTCCTCAGCCGTCAGTCGAGGGATCGCCTGGCGAAGGATCGCGCACTCCAGGACCGCGCGGATCTCGAAAAGCTCCTCGATCTCCTCAGGAGAGAGCGAGGAGACGATCGCCCCATGATGGGTGATGATCGTCACTAATCCCTCGGCCTCCAACTGCCGCAGCGCTTCCCGCACGGGAATCTGGCTGACGTGAAACTCCTCGGCCAGTGCCTTCTGACGCAACTGCTCCCCCTCCTTCAACTCCCCTCGAAGGATCTTCTCGCGAAGCTTGTCGGCTACCTCCGTCGCTAACGATTTGCGCACGATCCCCACCGGCCTTCCCGCTGCATCGACTTTCCCGTCCATCTTCTCCCTCCTGCTCCTATGCCCTCTCCGAGAGCTCTCCTCCCTCAGAGCTGCGCGTTTTCAAAGCGCGCGGACCGGCGCCAGAGGCGCGAATTATGCCATAGGGCGGCTTGACAGTCAAGCATATCCTATATTATATAGGATATGCCCATTTTGAGAGACGAGGAGGTGATGCCGATGGCTCAGGCGCAACAGCGCGCGAACAACAGTGGGGGGAAATGGTGCGTGGAGCGACTCCCGCTGGGATACCTCTACGGAGAGACTTTGCGAAGCCGAGCCGCTTCAGGTCTCGTCCTCTCCGAGCGCGGATACGCCCCCTTCTTCAGAACTCCGAAACATGCGCACGGACATGCCCTGCTCTGCCTGGTGATTCAAGGGGGATATACGGAGACCTTTGGGGCGAGGGTGCGGATCTGCGAGCCACCACTTTTAATTTTTCACCCGGCGGACGAAGTGCACATGGAGCAGTTTCACCAAACCGGGGGGCGCTTATTCATCATCGAGTTAGAACCTCGATGGCTTGAGCGCGTGCGGGATCAGGCTCAGGTTATCGGAGAAGCGGCGGAGTTTCGCGGAGGAGACCTCGTCTACCTGGGGATGAAGTTGTATCGGGAGTTCCTTCAGGGAACGGATGACCTCTCTCCGCTCATTCTCGAAGGGCTGGTCTTGACGATTCTGGGCGAAGCGTCGCGTCGTCCCTCGGCACCATTTCCGCAGAAGCCCCCGGCGTGGCTCCTCCAGGTGAAGGAGATGCTACACGCTCGATTTGCCGAGCCGCTGACGCTCAGCGAGATCGCGCAGAGCGTAGGAGTCCACCCGGTGTATCTGGCGCAAATGTTTCACAAGTACTTCAAATGCACTGTGGGCGCTTATATTCGGCAACTCCGCTTAGAGTTCGCCCGTCGAGAGCTAGCCACCTCGGATGCTCCGCTGTGCCAAATAGCTCTGGCGGCTGGGTTCTCCGATCAGAGCCACTTCACTCGGACGTTCAAGCGCTACGTCGGCGTCACTCCGGCCCAGTATCGGGAATCGCTCCTTGGTCCTCACCGATCGGGCAAATCCCTCGCGCGGTGTCCGGCTCCCGACCATCCCCTGCTCTTTTAGCGAGGACGGGTTATGAGGCCAACGAGGATTCAACGCATCCATGTCATTGATTCGCATACGGCGGGCGAGCCAACGCGCGTGGTGATCCGCGGTGGCCCCGAGTTGGGGGCCGGATCGCTCGCGGAGCAATTGGAGCGATTTCGGCGCGAATATGACCATTTTCGCTCCGCCATCGTGAATGAGCCCCGAGGATCTGATGCGTTGGTCGGAGCACTCTTGTGTGAACCCACGGAGCCATCTTGCACAACCGGAGTGATCTTCTTCAACAATGTCGGATACCTCGGTATGTGCGGGCACGGGACGATTGGAGTGATTGTCACCCTCGCGTATTTGAACCGCATTCGGCCTGGGACGCACCGGATTGAGACTCCGGCGGGGATCGTGGAAGCCCGGTTGAACGAAGATGGGACGGTGACGGTCAGGAACGTCCCGAGCTATCGCCTCGCAGCGCGAGTCCCCGTGGACGTCCCAGGCTACGGGACGGTGATCGGTGACGTCGCGTGGGGAGGGAATTGGTTCTTCCTCGTCGAAGAGCATGGGCTCGAACTGACGCTGGAGAATCTGGAGCGTCTGACGGACTTCACCTGGCGCATTCGTCAAGCCCTGGCGCGCGAGGGGATCCGAGGTGCGCATGGAGAGGAGATTGATCACATCGAGCTCTTCAGCCCCTCTCCCCGGGAGGGCATTGATAGCAAGAACTTCGTCCTCTGTCCTGGAGGAAGTTACGATCGCTCGCCCTGCGGGACGGGGACGAGCGCCCGAATGGCGTGCCTGTACGCGGACGGAAGACTCAAAGAGGGGCAGGTGTATCGGCAGGAGAGCATCATCGGAAGCGTCTTCGAGGGCACGATCTCCGTCATCAATGGGACGATCTATCCGAGCATCACAGGATCTGCGTTCATCACGGCGGAGGCAGAGTTGATTCTGGACGAGCGGGATCCGTTGTGCTGGGGAATCCGCCGATGAGTCCGCGCGCGTATGATGTCATCATCGTGGGCGCCGGCATCGTGGGAGCCGCGTGCGCAGCCGAATGCGCGAAGGAAGGGATGCGAGTAGCCGTCGTCGAGTCGTCGTGTGTCGGGGGAGGGGCGACGGCAGCCGGGATGGGACACATTGTGGTCATGGATGATTCGGACGCGCAGTTCGCGCTGACGCGGTATTCGCAATGTCTCTGGGATCAACTCGCCGATGACCTCCCCCCGGAATGCGAATTCCGACGGTATGGGACGATCTGGATCGCGACCGATGAGGAAGAGCTGGGCCATTTGCGGCGCAAGGAGCAGTTCTACCGGGAGCGCCATGTCTCCGTTGAGTTTTTGGACGAACGGGCTCTCGCGGAAGCCGAACCGAATCTCCGCGAAGGCCTTCGAGGAGGACTGCTCGTCTCTGGCGATAGCGTCGTTTATCCGCCATGTGCCGCGCGCTTCCTCTTGGAGCGAGCTCGAGATCGCGGAGCGGCGATCTTCATCGGGCAATCTGTGGTGAGGCTCGACAAACAGGGCGTGACCTTGCGCGATGGATCATTCCTCCCGGCTGGCGCGATCATCAACGCGACAGGCACGTGGGCGTCGGAACTGATGCCGGGACTGGCGATCAAGAAGCGAAAAGGGCACCTCGCTATCACCGATCGGTATCCGGGTTTTGTGCGACATCAGCTCGTCGAAGTGGGATACCTCAAGAGCGCGCACGCCCATGAGGCCAGCTCCATCGCCTTCAACATTCAGCCCCGACCGACGGGGCAGCTGCTGATCGGTTCATCTCGCCAGTATGATGTCGAATCCTCCGATGTGAGTCACGAAGTTCTGGCGCGCATGCTCGCGCGCGCGTGCGCCTATCTGCCTCAGCTCGCCGAGCTTTCGATCATCCGCACGTGGACGGGGTTCCGAGCGGCGACGCCGGACAACCTGCCGCTGATTGGTCCACTCCCCGGGCACGAGTATCTGTACCTCGCCACCGGCCATGAAGGACTGGGTATCACGACGTCCCTGGGGACGGCTCAGTTGCTCGTCGCCCATCTCCTGAAGCGGCCTCCGGCGATCCCCCCAGAGCCTTATCTCCCCTCTCGGATGGAGAGCCTGACATGCTTGAGGTCGTCACCCTGACGATCAATCACACGCGCGTCGAGGTTCCAGCGGGCACGACGGTTCTGGTGGCGTTGCTCGCGAACGGCATCCTGGCGGTGCGGCGGTCGGTGAGCGGGGAACCGCGCGGCCCCCTGTGCGGCATTGGCGTGTGCTTCGAATGCCGCGTCATGATCAACAATCGGCCGCATTGTCGGAGCTGTCAGGTGCTCTGTGAGGATGGCATGGACGTGCGAACCGAATGAGACTGCAACGATTCGCCACAGAGGTGCTTGTCATCGGTGCCGGTCCGGCTGGCCTCGCGGCTGGGTACACAGCCGCGCGCAGCGGACGTCACGTGATCCTCGTGGATGAGAACCCGATGCCCGGCGGTCAGATCTGGCGCGGGGAGTGGACGACTCCGCGCTCCTCAGAAGCGGCGTCGTGGTTCGACAAGGTGCGTCGCGCGCGCCTCACGATCCTGACAGGAATTCGCGTCATCGCAGAAGTCGCAGAGAGGACGCTTCTGGGCGAGGACCAACAGGTCGCTTATGAATTCCGCTACAAGACGCTGATTCTCGCGACGGGCGCGCGGGAGCGATTCCTCCCCTTCCCCGGGTGGACGCTCCCGAACGTCATGGGCGCGGGAGGACTTCAGGCACTGGTGAAGATGGGCTTTCCCATTCGCGGCAAGAGAGTCGTCGTCGCAGGAACCGGCCCGCTCCTTCTCGCGGTCGCAGCCTACCTGCGCGCGCACGGCGCCCGTGTCCTCATGATCGCCGAACAAGCGCCGCTCTCCCGCCTTCTCTCGCTAGGACGGGGGCTCTGGAGATTCCCCACGAAGGCATGGCAGGCGCTCATCTTGCGCGGACGGCTCTTCGATGCGCCATATCGCTCAAGCTGCTGGCCTCTCTCGGCGAACGGCGACGGGCGCCTGCAGAGCGTCACGTTGCAGTGCGGATCCAGAACGCGAGAGATCCCCTGCGACTATCTGGCATGCGGGTTCCACCTCGTCCCGAATGTGGAACTAGCGCTCCTGTTGGGGTGCGAAGTGCGCGAGGGCTGTGTGCGGGTGAACGAGTTTCAAGAGACCTCGCGCGCGAACATCTTCTGCGCGGGCGAGCCCACCGGGATTGGAGGCGTGGACCTGGCCCTCGTGGAAGGGCAGATCGCCGGATATGCAGCGGCCGGTCGCCCGGAGGCGGCGCGCGCGCTCTTTCCTCAACGCGACCGATGGCGGCGTTTCGCCGCCAGACTCAACCGAACGTTCGCCCTTCGTCCGGAATTGAAGAAGCTTCCGGATGCGCAGACGATCGTCTGCCGGTGCGAGGATGTCCCACGAGGACGCTTGGAGGCATACCGATCGTGGAGAGAAGCGAAGCTCCACACGCGATGCGGGATGGGTCCCTGCCAAGGTCGCATCTGTGGCCCAGCCGTCGAATTTCTCTTCGGTTGGACCATGGAGTCCATCCGACCTCCGATCTTTCCCGCCCGTGTGGAGAGTTTGATCGCATTCCCAGAACAAGGAGAGAGCGTATGGCGATGATCTGGAGAGGCGTCATGCCGGCGATCACGACCTGCTTTGATGAACATTTGCAGATTGACCACACCTTCGTGGCTGGGCACTGCGTCTGGCTGGTTGAGAACGGATGCGCGGGCGTTGTCGTGTGCGGCTCCCTGGGCGAGGGAGCGACGCTCAGCTTCGAGGAGAAGCTCGCCCTCTGGCGAACGTGTGTGCGCGCTCTGGAAGGTCGAGCGCCCGTCGTCGCCGGAATCTCCGCGTTGAGCACGAGGGAAGCGGTCGAATTAGCCCGGCGCGCAGCGGACATCGGATGCCAGGGCCTCATGGTCCTGCCCCCCTATGTCTACCGCGGAGATTGGCGAGAGATGAAGGCGCATGTCTCGGCCGTGTTCCGTGCGACCCACCTCTCCTGCATGCTCTATAACAACCCCATCGCTTATGGAACGGATTTTCTCCCCGAGCATATTCAGGAGTTGGCCGCCGAGCACGAGAATCTCCATGCCGTCAAGGAATCCAGCGCTGATGTTCGGCGCGTGACGGCGATCCGAGCCCGTGTCGGAGATCGGCTCGCTGTGTTCGTGGGGGTGGATGACCTGATCCTGGAAGGCATTGCCATGGGAGCCGTCGGCTGGATCGCCGGTCTGGCCAATGCGCTCCCCAGAGAGTCGGTCGCTCTTTTCGATCTGGCCATGCGAGGCCGCTGGGAAGAAGCCTTCGAACTGTACCGCTGGTTCCTTCCCCTGCTGCGGATGGATACGGTGCCGAAGTTCGTGCAGTTGATCAAACTGGTGCAACAGGAGGTGGGCATGGGGAACGCGCGCGTGCGGCCCCCACGTTTGGAGCTGGTCGGCGAGGAGCTGGAGCGCGCGCAAGCCACAATTCGCGCTGCGCTCCAGACTCGCCCTCACGTGGGTGAAGGCTGAAACGGCCCACTTCAAAGGAGGTATACGGATGAAGCTCACCGGTGTCTCGATCATCGGTTTCCGACGAGGCGCTCCCACAGGGACATCCTTCTTCGCGGTGAATCCCACAACGGGCGAGCCCCTAGAGCCCGCCTATTATTCGGCATCCCGTGCTGAACTCGAAGAGGCGGTACAATTGGCGGCGCGCGCCTTCGCTACATACGCCCAGACCTCCGGTCACCAGCGAGCGGCCTTCCTGCGCCAGATCGCCGCCAATATCGAAGCGCTCGGCGACGCCCTCCTGGAGCGAGTTGCTCAGGAGACAGCCCTTCCGATCCCGCGTCTTCAGGCGGAGAGAGCGCGAACGTGTTTCCAGCTTCGCCTGTTCGCGGATCTCGTCGAAGAAGGGTCATGGGTAGACGCGCGAATTGATCGCGCCGATCCCACCCGTCAGCCCGTCCCCAAACCGGATGTTCGCTCGCTGCTCCGCCCACTGGGTCCCGTCGCCGTCTTCGGTGCGAGTAACTTCCCTCTGGCGTTCTCCGTCGCGGGGGGAGATACGGCTTCGGCGCTCGCCGCTGGAAATCCGGTGCTCGTCAAAGCTCATCCGGCTCATCCGGGGACATCGGAGATGGTTGGCCTGGCGATCATCGAAGCCGCGCACACCTGCAGTATGCCCGAGGGCGTCTTCTCTCTGCTCTTCGACGCCGGAACAGACATCGGTCGCGCGCTCGTCATCCATCCGGAAGTGAGAGCCGTCGCCTTCACCGGATCTCGCGCCGCAGGCCTCGCCCTCATGGCGGAGGCCGCCTCGCGACCGGATCCGATCCCCTTCTACGCGGAGATGAGCAGTGTGAATCCAATCTTCATCCTCCCAGGCGCTCTTCGCGAACGCGGAGAACAGATCGCGATGGGCCTGTACGCATCGGTCACGGTCGGCGCCGGCCAGTTCTGCACGAAACCGGGAGTCGTCCTGATCGAAGAAGGGGCGGCTTCCGCCCCCTTCATCGAAAAGCTCGCCGAGCTGATCGCGCAAACGCCTCCCTTCACGCTCTTGACTGCGGGCATCGGCGCGACCTACCGCCGCGCTCTTGAGGATCGCGGTCATCATACGGCCGTCACGCTTCTCGCTCCTCGATCCCCCTCCGCTTTGGAGGCGACATCACTGGGATGCTCCGCTTACGCCGCCCTCTTCCAAACGGACGCTCAATCCTACCTCGCGCATCCCGATCTGGGCCAAGAGATCTTCGGACCGGCGACGCTCTTGGTCACCTACTCGCGCCGAGAGCACCTTCTGGCCATCGCTCGCGCGATGGAGGGTCAACTGACGGCCTCTCTCCACGGCACGGAGGACGATCTGCTCGCTTTCCGCGATCTGATCGCCATCTTGGAGACGAAGGTCGGCCGGCTGATCTTCAACGGTTTTCCAACAGGCGTCGAAGTCTGCCACGCGATGGTGCACGGTGGCCCCTTCCCGGCGACGTCGGATGGCCGATCCACCTCCGTGGGCACGCGCGCGATTTATCGCTTCACCCGCCCCATCTGCTATCAGAACTTCCCCAATGCGGCGCTGCCTGACGAACTGAAGGACGAAAATCCGCTGGGCATCTGGCGGCTGGTGGATGGTCGGTGGACGCGCGAGCCGCTCAACGCGACGGGAAAATGAACGAGGATTGCGCGCTCGTCGTCAGAGCGAGGCGTCCACGCATCCCTCGCGTCCCGCCCAGCCTGAGCCAGAACGGCCGCGCTTTCATTCAAATCGGCCTGCCTCGCCCGATTCGCCCTCGGAGGGGAACGCGGGGAGACGATCTTACAGGTGATGAGAGTTTGAACAAAGTCCCGCGCCCTGACAGGACATAAAAGATTAACGTCCGACCCTGTCGCCTCACAACGAGACCGTTTCCCCCAGGACCGACAAACCCTGCGCCTTCGCCTGCATAATAATGCTTTACCTGGCGCCCTTGAAGATCAAACTCCAGAATCTCGATCCGCGGCAGGTCAAGAAGAACAAAGATTCTTTCCTTGAAGATTGAAACTCCAGCGACGAGATTGACCCGATGTACGATCCCGGAAGACTGTAGGGTGGACTGTTGCTCGATATTATGCCGTTCGAGCTCTCGTATCGGCCGATACCGGACATCTATGTCCCTTATTTTTCGGCCATCAAGCGCATAGACGTGAATCTTGCTTCGATACGTGAACGCCGCTACAAGCCGATGCCGATCGCATGCGAGGAGGGCTCGATTATCGATAGCTCCGATACCGTTACTTTCTGCTCGGCCAAAAGAACGGAGAAGCCTACCCGAGAGGTCGAATTGCATGATGAGAGGAGACGCGCGCCCGCGCGGAGGGTAAAGAAATATGGGATTCACGTACATCCCGCCATCGCGGCAGAGAGTTATCGAATGAGCGGCAACGAAGGCCTTAAATTTCCCGATCCACTCTCCTGCGGCCGAGAAGACGTTGAATCCTGTCAGATCTAATACGTACAAGGTTCCATCGACCGGCGTTGCCCATGAGGGTCTGTTAAGCGGCCGAAAAGGTTGGGAGGGGATCTTTCTGAGGACCTCAAGATCCGGCGAGAGCTCAATCACCTGGTTCCCGGCGGCATCCGTTATATACACGGTTCCTTCCGAGCCCGAAGAAATCATGATAGGAGTTATGATGGGAATCGTGCCCCTCTGTCCGTCTAAGGGGAACACCTTCATCAGTTCGAGCTTCATCCAGTTGTCGTCAGCGGGAAGCCGGGCCAGGAGATCCCTCTTCAGGACGTTCTGATCAATGACGGACTGGGGGGCCCTCGCCTCCGTCTGGGGTCGCGGTTTCAGCTTACCATCGAGCTCCTGCGAACCTTGACATGAGATCACCAACCATAATGATGCTAGCGTGACGGCGAGCCGTATCACGGCTTTCCCTCAAACGCAAAGGCCGCACGCACCCGATCAACCTCATTCAATTTCGCTTCATCAACGATCTCACGAACACGACCATGCGCATCGACGACCATCATCACAGCGCGACTCTGCCATCTCCCCGATCGCGGCATCGAACGAGTCCACCAGGTGCGGAGGCGTTGGTCGGCCCAGGAGACTTGAACCGGAACCCCTGGCAGCTGGAATTCAAGCACTCGCTTGAAGTTCTCCAGGTCGGCAACTTCAAGGTCCCCGTCCACGAGGATACTGAGGAGGTGAACTCCATTCCCCCTTTGCTCATGCACCGTTTTGAGCGCCTCCACCAAAGCGGCCCCTGGACACGTCGTTGAGTAATTTTCCAGAAGAACGATGACAGATGGACGCGATTGTCGCGCCGCTGGTGTGATCATTTCTCTAAGTTGTTCCAATCCGGGGATATCGCTCAGTCTCGCGCGCCGAGGGATGGATGGGAAGGAGGATTGGATCGTCTTCGGAGGAAAGAAAAGGGTCGCCGCCAAGAGGTAATTCGCAGCGAGAAGCAGAACGATATATATCAAGCGTCTTCGGACAGAAACGTCACTTCCGCCCATACACCGGACCACGCTCAAACGAAGACGTTCGCTTCTCCTCCGCATGACGGAGTATTCCGTCACAAACGGCGAGCTGGGCGAGAGCGCGCAGGGCTGCCGATTTCAAACCGGTGACGATCAGCAGAGTTCGCTCGAAATCTTTTTGGGCCAGTCGGGCCAAAATCTCCTCAAAGCTCACCATCCTCATCCCACCGTTGGTGCTCGTCGGATAGCCGATCATAGGCAGTCTTCGCCAAGTGAACCCATCGTGAGCAGCGGTGTCGTCCTTCTTTTCGGTCGATCGGTTGAGCCAGGGGATGATCGAAGCCGTGAGCACAAAGGCCGAGTCCTCGTCCAAGGGGACAAGGACGTCCACAAGCAGTGTGAGCGATCCAGCAGCCTCCCAGGGATCGGCGGTGAGTTCGCGACCGGACCAACATCGCTCAGCCTCGGCAATGACGGCACGAGCCTGCTCGGGGTTCTCTTGCTTCACGAAAGCTCTAGCAATCTCAGCGTAGACAGGGGTGATCTTGCCGCACGTCTCCTTCGGCATCTTCCGAAGAACGTCCAGGGCCTGAGCGGTGTCTCCAGCACCCACTGCTGCTTGCGCCCTTGCGATGCGCAAGGCCGTGATCATGGCCTCGCGATGGCGCTCATCTTGAATCTTCTCGGCCAGGGAAAAGGCTTGTATCAGATCCCCCTTCCTCCTGGCACGCTCGGCTGCCAACCAATACAACACGTCCCGCGCGCGTTGGCTTGCCGCCCTGTTGGCCTTAGAAACAAGCTCTTCAACCGTTACGTCCGTACCGGCGGATCCGCTATAGCCTAAAGCTATTTGCTGAAGCTCATTCAGCGAACGAAGTTGCGAGAGGAGATGTGCCTGAATACTCGGCAACAGCTCCGGAAGATACTGCTCATAGAGTGGGATCAACTCCTTGAGCAATGAAACGATCGTCGGCACGCGAACCCATTCGAGGGCGACCGGCAACGGCTCTGTCGCTGAAAAGCGGATTCCCTGACTGAGTCGACTTTCGAGAATCCACAACAGCTCTTTGAGCTGCTCTGGGCTGTAAAGAGGAGGATCTGAGCTCCTGGTTCGGACAACCGCCATCAACATCGTCTCCAAGGTTGACCCCGAAAACCTTTGGGCCCGAGCCCGCGCGAAGGCCAAGCCGTACAGTTTCCTGGCTATCTCCGGCTCTCTTGATGCAAAGACGTCGAGAAAATTGGCGAAACTCGGCACGACCTGATAGCGCACGGCCTCTTCCACCAGCGACGCCGCTGCCTTGAGATCGGTCAGCGATACCAAACCCGCTTCTTGGATAAGAGACTCGGCCCGTTCTCTGCGTTCCTCCTCAGAAAGGTGCTGAGAAGAAGGATCATGATCTCGCACCACCTCGGTCAGTTCCCTGGTAAGCCGCTCCGCTAGTTTCGGATCTCGACGGGCCAGCTCCGATAAAACACGAAGCCGGAGTTGCCGGCGAAATTCTCGCTCCAAACGAGGCGTCTCCTTACTGACCGGCGGAATGGCCCGAAAGGCCGCAATATAGGTGTCTCGGGCGAGTTGTTCGTCATGTTCCCATAGAAGATCGGCCAGCTTCAAAGAGACCACCACGCGATCACGGAAGTCGTTCCATTGTTTGACTTCGTGACTGAGGCTCTCGACCAGATGCCAAGCCCTTTCCTTTTGAGCGTCCCTGTCGCCCTCCTGCCCAAGAGCGAGAGGAAAGAAGCTCACCGCCATCACCCAAAGACCGAGGCCCTTCCGAACTGATCCCGTCATGTCCATTTCCCTATTATGTTTTCCCCGCAGGCGCCCGAAGTCGATTTATGCCATATTAGGCGGGGCAGTGTTCTTTGAATCGACCCGCGCATGATCCACGTACCTCTCAACTTTCGGACGAGGAGACGGACACGTCACAAGACCAACCGACCTGCCGTAACTGCACGTTTTACGGGCGGCGTTCGTCATGGGCATCCCAAGCTGCCACACCGAATCCATCGCCCATCATTACAAATGACCGCGCAGGGATTCACGTAACCCTCGCATCCTAAAGGACAGGCTGGACACCCGGCATCCGCACAGCGCGCCCATAACAAAATCTCGTCTTGGGCTGTCGCCCTCGACGGGCCTCCGGCCGAAAGGAGCATTAGGATCAAGGTCATAAACAGGGTCACTTCGATGATCCGGAGTCCCCTTGTCCCCATGCGCTTCCAAATCTGTCTAAGAACCGGCAACGACCATACCCAGCGCTTCATTTCGACACCTCCTTCGGACTATGCTTTTCTCGTCATGGTCCTAAGTATACTGTCTGTCTGTCTGTCAAGCCTCTTTTTTCGGCAACGGGACGGAAGACTCCCTTCCGCGACAGAAACTGCCACCTCGCGCGGGTCGGATCTCAACGGACAGGATCCTCTGATGAAGAATGGCAAGGCCCAATTGCAACGTTGGATGAATTGAAGGATGACTCCCTTCTTGGCATTTGGCGATGGGTAGACGGTCGGTGGACGCACGAGCCGCGGGATGCGACGGGCCGATGAGCGGCGAGCGCGGGCTCATGGTCACAGCGAAATCTCCACGGGCTCGCCGGTGAAGAGCAGCGTGCGCACCTCGCGGCCCGGCACACGGCGCACGCGCAGTCGCCGCGGTGACGGCGGAAGCATTCGCGTGCCCTCGACGAGCTGCAGACGCAATCGTCGCCGGCGGTCGTCCCAGCGCACTTCGATCTTCATCTGCTCCCCTCGACGATGATCGAACGTCACGCCGTCGTCTTCGTAGAGCACGAATCGGCCGTCGGCTCCCGGATAGACCGCGAGCGTGAGCGGCTCCTCGCTCGGCTCCGCCGCGTACTGCTTCACCGGACCCAGAGGGAGGATCGTTCCCGCCCGCACATAGAGCGGCGTCGTCGCCAGATCCACCGCGCGATCTATCTCGCGTCCGCCGTCCACGCGCTCCTCCGTCCAGAAGTCGTACCACAGATCGGATGGCAAATAGAGACGGCGCACGGTCGCTCCCTTCTCCGTCACCGGCGCGACCAAAATATCGCGTCCCCAGAGGTACTGATCCCCTCGCCTGACGGCAGCCCCATCATGGGGATAGTGCAGCCACAAGGCGCGAATGATCGGCAGTCCCGTTTCGCCCCCTTCGCGCACGACGCTGTAGAGATACGGCAGGAGCCGATAGCGCCACTCCAAATACCGACGACAGATCGGCTCGACCTGCGGATTGCGCAACTCGCTCGGATCGGGATTGGCGGCATCGCTATAGGAGCGAATCTCGTCCGGCCCCAACTGACCCGTGTTCCATCCCCACGGCAGGCGCAGATGCCACGTCCGCCCGTGCGAACGAAAGAGCGGACAGAACGCGCTGAATTGAAACCATCGCACGTAGAGTTCGCCCGTCAGCTCTTTCGTCGGAACGAACCCCCCGGTATCCGTTCCCCAATAGGGGATGCCGCTCAACCCGGTATTGACGGCAACGGGAACGTGCGTGCGGAGCGTCTCCCAGGTGGAATAGACATCGCCCGACCAGAGAAACGCCGCATATCGCTGCATGCCGGCATGCCCATTGCGATGCAGGGCATAGGGACGCACGTTCGGGCGATCCACCTGCGGCCCTTCCCAATACAGGCGATTTCGCGTCAGACGCGAGGCGCGATCGAGCGGATCGCCTT
Source organism: bacterium (assembly GCA_041640655.1). GTDB lineage: Bacteria > Acidobacteriota > Blastocatellia > HR10 > HR10 > HR10. The sequence continues at coordinate 19,693 of JBEPZV010000025.1, read as the reverse complement.
CGTCCACCCACCACCCATCCACGCCCATGGCAAACACGCGACGATGCAAGTTCCAGTAGCATCCCGCTTCCTCTTCATCGAATCGAGCCAGCGAACATGCATCGTGAACCGTCCCGCGCAACGTCCGCGAGAGGATGACAACGTGAAGGACGACGCGGAAATGCATCTCGTGCAGCTCGCGGATCATACGCTCGGGATCGGGGAAGACGGACCGATTGAACGAGAACGATCCGTTGGCCGTGTTCCAGCCCGATGGGGTGAATCCCGTCCCCAGGTAGATGAGCACGTCGCACGGCAGCTTCTTCTCGCGGAAGGTTCGGGCGACCGACAGGACTTCATCCGGACCGGCCAGCGTGCGATGCGATTGCTGATAGCCGAAGGCCCACAAGGGCGGCATCTCGGGCCATCCCGTGAGACGCGCGTACTCGGCCATGATCTCGGTCGGTTCCTCCGCTCCGACGACGAAGACATCGAGCGGAAGCGCAGCTTCAGGAGAGCGTGGCTCGAAGCGCCCCTCCGACCCGGTCAGATCGAATATCCCATCGGGCTGATGGACGAACATCGCCCACCCGGACGTCCCGATGAGCCAGGGGATCGGCACGCGCCCGCCGTGCGTGCGCAAGCGATACCCTCCCTGACCGCTGCGCATGAGATCGCGCGATCCGCGACGATCGAACTGTGGCCCGCCTTGTCCGAGACCGAGAACGGGCCCATCGCCCAGGAGAAAATCCATCGCGCCGGTGCGCGAATCGAACCGCAGCCGCTGGACGAGGCGTCCGTGGTCGTTCTCGACGTGAATCGTCAGCGGTTCGGGAGAGACCCACACGGTGAGCGCTCCCGCGCGCACGCGCTGGGACGCGGTCACCGAGCGCAGGCGCGCGACCGGCGGCTCCCACGCCGCCTGGACGAGCGAACCGTCCTGTGGAATCGGCATCGGGCGGTCGGAGTCCATCGGGATCACACTGATGCGCACCGTGCGCGCGCTCACCGGGGAGATGACGATCTCCACCGGTCGGTCCCGCATGCGCAGCCCATCCTGCGCGCGTCCTCCGCGCGCGCTCCAGAGCATCCCCGCACCCATCGCGCCGACGCCTTTCAACACGTCTCGTCGTGTGAGCGTCACCATGCCTGCCCCCTCTTTTCGCCTCGCCCGCTGCATTCCAGAAAACGAGGATCACTTCCCCTCTCTTCCCTCGCGCGTCCGGATCAGCTCGATGACCGTCGCCGTTCCAGAGACGGTCAGCGCGATCTCGGACTCCTCGCCGAATCGAACGACCCCCAGGCGCCGTCCCTCCTGAACGATTGTGTAGGCCGCGCGCGGCGATCCGGTCCCCGCAGGGGACGCTTCTCCCAACGCTCGATCTCTGACGGAGACCCTCAGCCGCGTCACATGCGCATCCGCCGTTCGATTCTCCACCATCATCCGAATGCGCCCCAGGTCTCGCGCGACGACGATCGGTCGCTCGGCAGCGAATCCGTCTCGATCCAGCTCGATCGTCATCCGAAGATCAGGCCGCACGATGTGAAAACGCTTCCGCAACCCATCGCGCGGGATGATGGAAAACTCGTCGGCGGTGATCGTGAGCGCGCCCCCATAGGCGAACCAATCGAAGAGCGGATCGCGCGTCAGAATCGTCGCCGCCATGCGAAGCGCCCCGCCGTAGCCGAGATCAATTTCGCCGTCGTAGTGCCAGGCCCCGCGCGGCATATCTTTCCGAATCCAGGCACGTCCGAACTTGGCCGTCATGAACTGCCATCCGGCAGCTCCATCGTTCTCCTTGCCGGGGAACCAGAAGCCATAGTTCGTCTCCGGTCGCCCGGTATTCATGAGCGACCAGGAGCTGAGGTAAGAGGCGTATCCGAGCTGAAGCCAGTCGGTGGGGTCTCGGGCGAAATGAACGGCATAGTCGAGAATTCCCCAGCCGCCCATGGCCGCCATATAACTCATCGCCCCCGCATCGGAGGAACCGGTGAAATCCGCACCGAGCAGATAATAGGCCGCTTCCAGCCATCCCCGAACGGCCAAATTCGCCCGCAGTTGTCGCTCCATGAATGCCCGTGCGTCTTCCTTGCGCACGACGGGATGCGAATACCACTTCTGCAGCCTCTTGTCGAACCACAGGTTCTCATCCGGCTTCATCTCGTGCGTGGCTCCGTACTTGGCCACCGCGTACGTCGTCTCGAACGCCGTTCGATCGAACGGATACTCCGAGCGATAGGGATAGGGATCGTCGTAGATGAAGTATTTGACCTTCTTCTCCCACTCGCCACGCAGCCATGCCGCTTTCTCCGGGAACCCTTCTCGCTCCAGCGCGGCGATGAGCGACGGAATCACCACTTCGTTATAGCAGCCGATCTTGTACGTCTCGTACTCCAGAGGCAGGATCTCATAGGGATAGAGGAAGTAGGCCCGCGCCGTCTGATAGGCGCGCTCGAGATACCCTCGCGCATCGAGATAGCGCACCATCTGCGGATATTTCCCGGCGATCTCATACATGTGGAAATAAAGCATGATGACGTGAGGATAATCGAACGAGCGCCAGATGGGCATCTTGTCGAGATGGCGATTGCGAATCCCCGCGCGTGCCCGCAGATCGGGATCGCGGTTCACTTTCCAGTTGGGCACACCGTAGATGCCGTACGGATACGGGTGTTCCTGATCCGTGCGTTGCAAGCCGCCCCAGACGAAATGCTCGATGTAGTATTCGACCGAGGCGATCTCCTCCGGATCGGGAAAATGGACGTTCTTCGCCGCCACAAACGGAGCTTTGCCGAGCACCGGATCATCGGAGGCCAGGACATACCCCCACCAATAATCGAACCCATCGGTATTCTCCGGACTTCGCAGGACTTTGTTCTTCATGTCGTAGACCGAGTAGAGTCCGTTGTACCACTTGGAGGGGTCCCGATGTTGCTGCCGGTGGGTGATGAACCGGCTTCGCTTCTTGATCAAGACTTCGAGCGGTTCCGTTACGAAGAACTCCAGATACGTTTGCCGGCCACCATCATGTCGAATCGTCAACAGGTTCTCGCCGAGTCGCGCGAAGGCGATGCGGTAGAGATGATGATCGGGGCGTCGCTCGCCGAGGTACGTGATGCGCGTCTTGTCAGGGAACTCCGGTTCCAGCACCTCGATGCGGGCCTTCGTGCGAAGGGCGATCAGGGCCGTCAGGTCCTCGGGAACCGTCATGCCGGGAACAATGCGAATATCGAAGAGCCCCTCCCGATAGAGAATCTCGCGCATCTCGGCATAGGACCAGGCCCACTGAAACCGAACGCCGTAACGCACGGCGCTTCCCGGAGCCCCCGCCGGTTGCAGCTCTAAAACCGTATGCGGCTGCCGCCAACTCCCACGCGTCTCGCGCCCACCGGAGAGTCCCGAGTGAATATAGGCCCGGTAATTGCCCCTTCTCTCCGACGTGTAGTACTCGAACTTCGTCCCCGGATGCACAGTGATGACTAAATACGGCGGGTCCCCGCTCGGTCGCACGAAGTAGAGGAACGACCCGTGACCGGAGATGAAATGATGCTTCGTCCAACTCCGCTCGAAGATCGTCGGCGCGTCCGGCCCCGTCGGGAAGCGCCAGGGAATTGGCAGCGCGAGGTCCCCGATCACGACGGGGAAGTTCATCGTCGTCTCGATCTCGATGACCCAGTCGAGGACTTCATCTGCGAGCGTGAACTGCTGAACCATCTTGAGCGGAGATCCGGGATCGAAATCCGTATAGGTGAGCATCCCTTTCTCCGGCTCCGCCTCGAGCCGTCGCGCTCCCGTATAAATCGGCAACCAATCGCCGCCTTCCACTCGGTAGGTCACGACCGGCTCGCCCAAGCGTCCGTCGTCGCTCACGAGGTTGGCCTGAAACGGATCTTGGGGATTCCACAACCCGGTGATCCCCCGCCGGTCATACGTGAGCACGAAATGCGCCGCTCGAATCGTCCCTTGAGACAGTTGTCCCGCCACATGTCGGAAAGGAGGAAAGAGGACGGTCACGAGAACAATGCTCAGCCCGATGCCCTGTGAGATACGATCGAACATTCGCCCTCTCCTCCTCACGATCATGATGCTCCTTTCGCTGTCTCTCCCGATGCTTCATGCCCCAGGCCGGCGAGGACGCGCGCCTCTTGACTCAGCGTCCACGGGCCGACGCGAAGGGTCACGCGAAACACTCCGGGAGGAACGATCCTCCCCTGCGCATCGGTGAAGTTCCAAACGAGGCGATTGATCCCGGCTTTCCCAACGCCGTTTAACCGACGAACCTCTCTGCCTTCGTGATCCTCGACAATGATCTCGACGGGCTCACGCGCGTCCTCCTTCAGGTAATAGACGAACACAAGCCCATTGGGCTCATTGGGGGTCATCAGGACTCGATCCCCATACAATCGGTAATTCCCCCACGCCCCTTCGTTCCGCGGCGCCCGAGGTCGCACGGCAAAGAGGTGCACGTCCTTCTGGACGACCTGTTCTCCCAACTCTCGAAGCGGGGTGATGTCCGTCACCCAGATTCCCCGACCGTATGTCCCGACGACGAGGTCCCCCTCGCGGGGATGCACGAGCAAATCGGTGACGGGAATCGTCGGCATATTCCCGCCGAACTTTCGCCATCGTCGCCCTCCATCGAAAGAGACAAAGACTCCGCCATCGGTCCCCGCGAAGAGAAGCTCTCGACGGTGAGTATCCTCGATGATCACATTGACGGGCCGATTCGGCAAGCCGTTCACAATCGGCGTCCACGTGGCGCCGAAATCCGTCGTCTTGTAGAGGAACGGACGAAAATCGTCCTGACGATGGCGCGACTTCGCGACATAGGCGGTCCCTCCATCGAATCGAGAGGCGAAGACGCGCGTGACCCAGGCATCTTCGGGAGCGCCGGCTTTGGTCAGCGCTCTCGTCACATCCGTCCACGTGGCGCCCCCATCTCGGGTCACCCACACCTTGCCGTCATCCGTCCCTACCCAGAGCCAACCCGGTTGCCGCGGCGATTCCGAGATGGTCGTTATCGTGCAGAATTGAACACCCGCTCCGGGCTCGCTGATCTTTTCCGGATCGTTCGTCGTCAAATCAGGGCTGATCTCCTCCCAGGTGTCTCCGCGATCTCGCGAACGGAGGACGACCTGCGCCCCCGTATACAGCACGCGTGGATCATGAGGCGAAAGGATCAACGGCGGCGTCCAATTGAAGCGCAGGGGCGGTTGCCCTGCAGGGCGCGCGGGTTCGATCCGCTTCCGCACGCGGAGCTTCAGATCGGCTCGATGATGTCCTCCGAACTGCTGCGTGTTATACACCCATCGGCTGTCGGTGGGGTCCACCTGGTTGTACATGCCGTCTCCGCTGCCAACGGTCACCCAGTCTTCCAATCCCACGCTCCCGCTCCATCCGTTGCTGGGCCCTCGCCAAGAGTCATGATCCTGGAGCCCGGCATAGATGTGATACGGGTCCTCCATGTCCACGGCGATCGCATAGACCTCGCCCAAGGGGAGAGTCCAGAGGTGATCGCACGTCCGTCCACCGTCGTAGGAGATGAAGACGCCGCCATCGGATCCGGCGATGATTCGGTTCGAGTCCTGCGGATCAATCCACAGGGTGCGGAAATCGCCGAAGGCGCGCCGGAAGGGACGAGGCTCCCTCGCCCCGCGCAATCCCACCCATGTTCGCCCGCCATCCTCAGACATGAGCAACGTCGCCCCCGTGACGAAAATCCGATCCGGGTTGTTCGGATCCACGCGAATCTGATTGAACGCGTATCCCGTTTTCCGGCTCACATCATCGCGCTCGGCGTTCATCTTCCTCCAGGTGAGGCCTCCATCATCGGTGCGATAGACTTCGCCTCCGATCAATCGCGGGCGTGGCGCGATCCCTCGCGCGCGGTCTTGCTCGGCTTCCTCTTCTGTTGGCGGGCGCGAATTTCGATTGTCCACGACGGCGTAGAGGATTCGCGGATCCCGTTGATAGAGGTCTATGCCGATCCGACCGATGACCCCCGTGGGCAATCCCCCTGTGAGCCGTTGCCAGGTCCGGCCTCCATCGGTGGTCTTGTAAAGGCTGCTCCCCGGCCCTCCGTCCAGCAGCCGCCACGGCAATCGCAAACACTCGTAGGTGGCCGCATAGAGGGTCTCCGGGTCGCGACGATTCATCACCAGATCAATCGCCCCCGTCCGGTCGTTCACGAAGAGCACTCGTCGCCACGTTCGCCCGCCATCTTCCGTTTTGAAGACGCCCCGCTCCGAATTCGGCGTATACAAGTGCCCCATCGCCGCTACATACACGATGTTCGGATCAGTGGAATGGATCACGATGCGGGCGATATGATGCGTATCCGCGAGCCCCATGTGCGTCCACGTCTTTCCCCCGTCCTCCGACTTATAGACCCCGTTCCCCGGATATGCGCTTCGCGCATTGGAGGCATCGCCCGTTCCCACCCACACGATTCTCGAGTCCGAGGGAGCGATGGCTAAGGCTCCCATAGAACTCACGCCCACAGCATCGAAGATCGGTTCGAAGGTCGTTCCGTTATTCGTCGTCTTCCACACGCCGCCGTTGCGCGCGGCGACGTAAAACGTGTAGAGGTGTTCGCGCCCCGGAGTCTCGGGAACGGCGATGTCAGAGATCCAGGCACCCGCTCGAAACGGGCCGAGATTCCGAAAGGTGAATCCCGTGCGCAGAAGTTCGTCGAGACGGCGTTGCGTCTCATCGGAAGCCCGTTCCGGACGTCCGGAGGCGAAGGCTTCTTGAAGGGAGGGCACGACCTCCCCCCGCTCCCCACGCCTCCACGCGTACCCGGACGTGAGAAGGGAGAGCGCGAAGAGCCCGCTCACGATCTGCCCCAGGATTCCTTTCATCATGTGCATCCTCCTCTCACCGACTCGCGGGAGATGACGAGTTCCACCTCTCAGATTCCGGCGCGTTGACGGGCGCGGCGGATGACGGCCTCCATCTGATCGCGAGAGGTCGTGAAGGTGTCGTCCACGACGCTGAGCGTGGGGATTTGTTCGTCGCGCAGCGAGAGCGTCTCCGGATTCCAGCGGCCGAAGCCCGCCTCGTGCACGCCCGTGCTTCCTCGCCCCGGCGCCGGATGGCTGAGATGCTGGAAAAAGCGCGCGTATTTTTGAACGGCCGCCGGATAGGCGATTTGCGAGAAGACGTGATAGAGAGGGATGAACTCCAAGAGCGCGTCATAGTGCATCTCGCCACAGGCCAGAACATGCGGATATTTCGCCCGCAGATCGAGGACGAGCCGCCGCGTCCCCTCATGCATATCGGCCTGCGGATTGTTCACCCATCCACCGACGATGTCGAGAAAATACGCATCCACGCCGTAGCGCTCGATGACCTCCGCGATGCGTTCGAACAGATACTCGCGCCAGGAGGCGACGCCCAGATTCATGTACGAGAGCCAGCCGTCCTGATGGCGATCGTTGTCCCAATCCACCCAGTTGAGATCGAACCGATCGCCGTCAATCCTGGCCGTCGCCGCGTCGGCCACGCGCGCGAAGACAGGCTGCTGACGATTGGCCGCGTTCGCTCCGAACATCGGCATGATGCGAAAGCCGAGCTTTTGCGCTCCCTGAACGAGCCGACGAAATCCCTCCTCCCCGCCCATGCGCGGCGCGGGCCGATAGAGGGGATACTCCCAGTAGTATCGCCCATCCCAGGCCGAGAGAAAAACGAGCACGCGATCGGGCGGGATGCGCTCGGCCATCCAGCGCAAGATCTCCGCCATGCGGGCATAGTCGTTGAAGATGTAGCCCGTGTAGTGCATGCCGTGAAGCGTGACGACCAACGCGATGCGCCGCAGCCAATCGGGAACGTCTCGGCGCGTCTCCCACGGTTGCAGGTGATAGACGCGCTCCAGATGCTCATAGTGCGCGCGCGCAATCGCCTCCACCGTCGGTGCTCGCCCGATGCGCCAGCGGGGAAACGTCACCCTGGTCTGCCGTGTCCATCCTTCCAGTTCGCAGACAGCTTCCAGGCGATAGCCGCGCTCCCCGGGCTGAAAGTAGTAGCGCTTGGTTCGCACGCGATCATCGAGCGATGAGATGAAGAAGAAATCGCCTTCCCCCGCCTGCACGAGGGCGAGCGGCGTCTCCATGCCGCGCGCCGCTCCCGGACCGAACAGATTGCCGCCGGAGAAAGGATAGCCCAAAAGCACTTCATCCTCGCGCGGATCGAAAAAGCCCTGCAACGCGCTCGATATCCGCCCGCGCGGCACGCCACGGATGATCGTCGTGACGGCTCGGATCGGGCGCGTCATCTCCACGGTCGCGTCCCACTCGATGAACGCGCCGCGCTTCTCCAGACGCGCCCGCAGCCGTCCCGGTGCTTTCTCTTGCCCACCGGCCCACACGAGCCGGTCGCAGTGAAGTTCCAGCGTGCCATCGCGCGCGCTCACGGTCATTCGCTCGCGGTCCAGCCCGTAGACATTCTCGTGGGTGAAGATGAGGAACCCGAACTGATACCCCTCGAATTCGACGGAGGGCTCCGGGAAGTCGAAGCTGAACTTCATGTACGACCGCCCGCGAGGCGGAACGTGAACGCCACTGGTCGAGGTGAAGAGGTGGATCGTCCCGTTGGGCACCTGGAGGACGACCCGCGGCATCGCCGAGCGGGAGCGAGCCGGAGTCACGAGGGCGCTCGCTCCCAGCATCCCGACGCTGCCAAGAAACGCGCGACGCGAGATCCGTCCGGTCGTCATCTTCCCCTCCCGCGTGGTCGGCTCAGCGCCGTCCCAGATCGTAGAACCGCCACGACGAACGAAAATCGCGCGTGAGCGGCTGTCGGGTGAGGATGGCCCGCACCATCTCGACGGGGATACGCCCTTCCCGGAGGATGGCATCGTGGAAAGCGCGATTGGTCATCTTGCCCGACTCGACCAACTCGCGATGGAGGGCGCGAAATTGCAATCCGCCGAGCAAGTACGCCGCCTGGTAGAGCGGCCCGTAGGCTCCGCCGAAGGACCGACGCACTTCTCCCTCGGCATTGGCCCGCTCGTGCCCCACGCGTTCGACGAGATAATTGATGCACTCCTCCGGAGTCATCTCCCCCAGATGGAACTTGAGCGAGAAGATGATCCGCGCGCAGCGATGCATCCGCCAGAAGAGCGCTCCGATGCGATCCTCCGGCGATTTATGGAAGCCGAGGTCCCACAACAGCAACTCCCAGTAGAGAGCCCAACCCTCGCCCCAGAACGGCGTGCTGAAGAGGTTGCGATAGGGCTTGTAGCGCGCCGTCATGAACCCCTGCAGATGATGGCCGGGAATCAGCTCGTGGAAGACGGTCGCCCGCGAGAAGTGAATGTTGTTGCCCCGCAGGCTCATCATCTTCGCTTCGTGCGACATGGTGTTGGTCGGATAGGAGACGGTGATCACCTCGCCGCCGGTGAAGAAGGGGTTCACGAGCTGGCGTTCGGGCGACATCATCTCCATGCGCCAGGTCTCTTTGGCCAGCGGAGGGATCGTCACCAGGTCCCGCTGCTCCAGGAACGCGATGGCTTCCCGCGCGAGATCGCGCACGAGGTCCGGCTGCTTGCCGGGTTCGACATAGCGCGTCTTGACATAGTCGAGCGCTTTCTTCCAGTCGTCTCCGAATCCAAGCTCGCGAGCGGCCTTTTTCATCTCATTCTCGCACCAGGCCATTTCCTTCTCAGCGATGGCGATCAACTCTTCGGGAGTGTAGGGAATCATCTCGCGCGCCAGCTCGACGAGTAAGGCCTCTCGACCAATCGGATCGCCGATGATGTCGCTCGTATCTCCCGGCCGAGGGACGGGGGGTCGCGCTTCCCCCGTCGTTGGCCGTTGCGGTCCACCCGCTCCCCGCCCCGGTCCCGGCTGCGGGCCGCCCAGCGCCATCTCTTCCATCCTCACGCCGACAACGCGCTGAGCCAAAAAGTCCATATAGCTCCCGAGCGTTTGATCCACCGATTGATACGGCTCGCTCACCCACCAGGTGAAGAGTGGATCATACCCATTGTAGAAGTTGAACCAATTCCGCAAGGTCATCCGCAGGCTCTGCAAGGTTTGCAGCGCTCGATTTGCCACCGTCCGCGCGACGCGAATCGGAGTGATCCCCCCTGCTCCTGGCCCTCGAGCTTGACCATCCGAACGCCCTTCCCGCAAACCAGCTTCCACCGCGCGGCGTACTTCTTCGATCTGTTTCTTCATCAGCGCCAACCGCTCGGCCACGTGCTGAGATTGAACCGGCTCCATGCGCCGTCGTGCCTCCTCCAACTCGATGATCGCCTGAGCAAAAGGCATGAGCGGCTCCATCTCCGCGATCTGCTGCGCTTGAATATCCAATTGCCGCAGCAAGTACTCGAGATGATTCTTGAAAAGGAGGTAATCCACACGCCCATCTAAGCTCAACGCCTCGAAGTTCACCCCTTCCAACCGCTGAAGCCATTCGGTGTAGAACGTCTTCAAGCGTTCGCGCCGAGTCGGAGAGATCGGAATCGTGTAGAAGCGGTTCAAACTGCTGAGATCAATAGTGAAGCGTTCGATCAACGGACGAATCTCACTTCGCGACGTATCCAGGTCGTCGTCTCTCACGCCACTTGCGCTCGTTCGATCCGGTCTCACTGGCGTCGAACGCGGAGATCGCTGCGCCTCCTCTTCTCCAGCCCACACGATCGCCACCCATGGACCCCACAGAATGAAGCAGAGTGAGACGATCGCCATCAGTACTCGCCCATGATTCATACTCGCCCTCTCCCTCCAAAAGATGAGGAGCCTCATTGGGCTCACGCGGCCTCTCTTCTCACGCCCGCGCGATCTATATGATGTCGCGGTACAATGCGGGAATCAACGGGAGTAAACCGCCCCCGCTTCCAGCCTTTCCGTTCCTGCGCCTTCCTCCCCATTGAACCCCCTGAGAGTGTACGGAGGGCATGCGCGCAACGTCTTGAACAATCCAAAGGGTATTTGAACACGATTAGGCCGACCCTTAAAAACGTTCCATAAGCTCGTACAAGACAGAGCGCGCCTTTGCTTGGTAGGTTATGCAGTGTTTTTTACTGGTGCCGTGTTCGATGCAGGAGGAGGCTTGCGTGACAGGAGATGAGATCGGGGAGCCCTTACGCCGCACGCTCATTGAGCTGTTGCCATCTCGCCCTCACTAATAGGGAGGATGCCCTCCCAAAGCCTCCTCGTCGTCACGCCCATCGGCTGAGAGGATGCTACTCCACGGCATCCTCTCAGCTTCCTCGCGAATCTGACCTGAGCGCCTGAATCAGCTTCGCTCCGTCCCCCTCGATGAAGATCGCCGCGAACGCGCTTGGATCGTCAATCCGGTTCGCATCCGCCCACGACCATGCAGGGGAAATCGCAAGGGACCCAACGGGCGTATATGGATCGGTGACGTGATCCCATCCATATACTCGCGTCTCCTAGCGACTTGACCCCATAGGCTCGAGGTGGACTCGAATCCAAGAACGAGAAGCGCCGGCCCCTCCGATGCCCGTTCGCCCCTCGCACGGTGCGATCGGCAGGCGTCACCATCTCGTCAGCCCGGTCGGCCGTACGTCGGTTCGGTTCGCTGAGCCGCCTCAACTCATCTTCGGAAACAGGAGGAACCACCTGCAACAGGCCCCCGCGTCCGACGAGCTTCTCGATGTCGCCCAATTCCGAGGGCAAGAAATCGGTGAAGTTCTCCACGCCCGTCTCCGTCACCACCACTACGTCCTCATAGCGGAGATAAAGATTTTCTTCGGGCACCCGCAGTTGAGGATCAATCGAGAAGACTTGACCGGGCTTGAGGACGTCGCGCGTGTAGGTGCCCACATCATGAACGGCCATGCCGACGGGATGAGAGAAGACGCCCCCTCCGGTTTCCACCAGCCGACGAGCAGCCCGCTCGTAGATCGGCTTGGAGAATTTCGTTCGGCGAAAGACTTCTTCCATAGCGATCTTCGCTTCATCCATGATGGTCTGCACGGTCACGCCAGGGCGAATGCGAGCGAGAATCGCCTTGCGATACTCCAGCACGAACTGAAGCAGCTCGCGCTGCCAGGGACTGAACCGGCCGCTCACCGGCCACATGCGGGCCACATCGCTGGTGTAATAGCCATAGTCGGGAGCATAATCCATGAGCACGAGATCCCCGGCTTTCAGTTGATCGAGATTGCGATAGTAGTGGATGTTCCAGATATTGGCGGTGCCAGAGGCGACGATCGAGCGATAACCTTCCAGCCGCGCCCCATTGACGAGGAAGACGTAGCGCGCCACGGCATCCAGCTGATACTCGTAGACGCCAGGTCGCGTCGCCTTCATCGCCTCGATGAGACCGAGCCCGGCCAATTGAGAAGCCCGACGAATGAGGGCGATCTCGCGGGGACTCTTCACACTGCGCAACTCATCGAGAATCGGTGAGAGATCGCGAACCTCCACCTGAGGAAATCGTGTGCGCAGAAGGCCGACAAAGTGCGCCTCGCGTGAAGGGCGCCCATCCCAGTAATCCAGCGCGATGCTGGCCTGAGCGGCCAGGAGTTCACCGCGACTCTGAGCGGCCCCTTCAGCGGGAGCCATCGGCGTGTAGATCACCGGAGCTGGTCGTCCCAGAAACTGATGCATCCACTCGGCGGTCATCGCCGAGGTGCTCAGTACCTCATCGACGCCAGTCAGCTGTTTCACCAGCTCGGCATCCTCGGCCGAGAGGACTCGCCCCTCAGCGCTCTCCAACCGGGGATTCCGGGGCGGCAGCACCAGCGTCACCCGACGCGTTCGTCCATCCAAAATGAGGTACGAGTGAGGCGTCTCGACGCCGCAGAGATAATAAAACTCGTTCGTCTGACGGGGGTAAATAAATCCGCCCACCTGCGGCGCCCCTTGAACGATGGCGATGGCTTGAGGGCCGATCTTGTCAAAGATCTTGTTCCACCGAGCCTTAAATTCCTCAGGCGGGAAATGGGATTGATAATACGGCTGGCTCTGGCTACGACCGAGCACCGGCACTGGGAATAGCACTGCCATCAGCATAACGGCATACCACCGACGCATCATCGTCAGATCTCCTTTCCTCACAGATCAGGAGAGCGATCATCGGAATCGCCATCGTGCCCGCTCCGCGGGTTCCCAGCACTCCGAGCCCGCCGAAGGCCCTCTCGATCCAGACAGAGTGTTACCCAGACAAAGGTACTCTCTATCGCGTCAGCAAGCACAGACGATCAAAGTCCCCGATAACCCTCTACACTTCCAGGCCCGTCGCCACGGCTCAGACGAGGCTGGATCCGGGAGACTGCCCCTCCATCAGCCGACGATCCCCTCCAGGTCATGATCCGTCACTTCTTGGTCGCATCCTTGGCGGCGACTTTGAGCCGCTCCTGTTTTTGTTTTTCGACCATGCGGGCCACGTCCGCCAGGAGCTTTTTGGCATCGTAGACGATCCCGTCCTTGATCGTCCACTTGATGCCGCCGATGCGCTCGACCTTGCCGGTTTTATCGTTGAGCTTGAGCGCGCCCGTTCCGTAGAGAACCTTCAAGTTCTCCAGCGGATTTTGATCCACGATCACCAGATCGGCCAGCAGGCCTTCGCGGACGATGCCGAACTCCAGCGGCTTTCCCTTGGGTTCGTGCAGGGTGAGCGCTCCGTTCAGGGTGGCCGCCTGAAGGACTTCCAGGGGGTGAAAGCCGGCTTCCTGTAGCAGCTCCATCTCCTGGATGAATCCGAATCCGTAAGTGTTGTAGATGAATCCGGAATCCGAGCCCACCGTCACGCGCCCGCCGATCTTTTTGTAATCGTTGAGCAACCGGAACCAGACTTGATAGAAATTCTTCCAGGCGACTTCATCCCAGGTCGTCCAGTAGTACCAGTAGGAGCCGTGATTTCCTCGATTGGCCTCGTAGAAGTCCATGAGCGAGGGCAGCGTGTACTTCTCGTGCCAGTCGGCGTTGCGCATGCGCATCTGGTCGCGGCTGGCCAGATAGGCCACCATCGTGGGATCGAACGTCGTCCCCAGCTTCTTGTGTTCCCGGAGGTACTCGTTCCATTCGGGGCTGCCCGGCGGATAAATCTTGTCCCACAGCCGTGCCACTTGACCGAAGCGATCCTGCTCGTTGTAGTAGTTGTAGTCAACAGGGAAGGGCTGCACGACGTGGTCCTTGAGCAGCGCCTCGAAGTGTCCGTAGAAGTGGGTGACCGTTCCCAATCCCAGGCGGGCGGCTTCCAGAGCATCCATGCGGGCCACGCCGAGCTGCGACAGGTGAGCCGTCGAACCGAGCCCGTGCTTTTTGGCTTCGTCCAAAAGCGCCGCCATGAGCTCCGGCGGATAGGCATCGAGCTTCAAGCCGTCCACGCCGTTTTGTGCGGCCCAGCGAACCCACTCGCGCGCGTCTTCGGGCGTTCTCACCGGTCCGCGATTCCAACCGGCGCCCGGTCGTTGATAGTTGAAGATGCGAGGGGCCACGATCTCATTGCGGGCGCTGCGCTCTTTCTCTTTCACAGCGATCTCGTGGGGAGCCAGAGGGACGCCGCGCACGGTGGTGACGCCATGGGCCATCCAGAGCTTGTAGGCGTACTCGGCTTCAGGATTCTTTGGCGGTCCGCCGGCGTGAACGTGCATGTCCACGAAGCCCGGCAGGACATACATCCCGGTGGCATCAATCTCATAGTCGGGTTTCTCGGGCGGTCGGTTGGGCCGCAGCGGCAGACCCGGCGTGCCCGCCACCCGAATCTCTTTGATTCGGTTGTTCTCGATGACAATGTCAACGGGACCGCGCGGCGGCGCTCCCGTGCCGTCAATGAGAATGGCTCCCCGAATCACCAACGTCTTGAAAGGACCGATGCCTTCGTCCGCTCGCCGCGGGGGAGCGGGAATCAATTGGGCTTCCGGCGGCCGTTGCTGCCCACGCAACGGACGGAGCACGCCGCCGCTGCCCACAACCAGCACAACGAGGAGACTCCCCATCAGGGTCTTTCTTCGTTTTCGCTCCATAGCTTTCCTCCTCTCAACCGATGATGCCCTTCTGCAGATCAACCGCTGTTTGGCGCCCGGAAGGACGGTTCTCGTTCGGATACCGCACATCCCCCCTGAGCCGGGCGAGCGCCTATTCTAGCACGATCGCTCCGAGGATACATTCGCATCCCCCCCACCAGTCCCCCAGCGTCAGATGAGAGGGACCGCAGGGTTTCAACTGTGATGTGCTTCTCCGCACCTCACCCGAAACGTGAAGCAAGCGGGAGATGGAACTCGGTGATGGGGAGCGAGGACTGTCGTCGCGCGACCGAAGGCCGGGGACGAGAGCATCGGCTCACCCATCGTCCTGAACGCCGCCGGATACGGTTTCCCACGAACTAGGTAGTCTACATCTATGATCTCCACTTTCACGCAAGGTCGAAATGTATATCGCCTTTCAAGAGGGTCGTCTTGAACGATCTCAAGTGACTTTGAACGGAATTAGTCTCCTTTGTGATTCACGCCCACGGGTCCCCTAAGCTTGTTCAAGAAGGCATAAAGGCGTGCAAGACAGGGCCGGTCGAGGCGAATATAGTGGCCGCCGACGGCATATGCGGAGATCCGCAGGGATGAGGCAATGGCGAGGGCTATGGTCCATCGCGTGTGCCGCGATGGGTGTGCTGACTGTGAGCCCAAGAGTGCCGGCCCAGGAGAAGCCACTCATCGAGGATTATGTACGGGCTGCGGTGACAACCCCTCCGACAACCCTCGACGTTGATCCCTTCTACAAGAAGTACACCGAGGCGCTGGGCATTCCCATCCTCAGCTCGGAGAAAGTGCCCGATGCCGCCCTGTTGGTGGCGCGGGACATCGTCATTGCCATGCTGGCCAAGCGGCCCGATCTGCGACAGGAAATGATCCGGAAGAAGATGCGCGTTGGCGTCATGGCCCAATCGGAGGTCACCACCGATATTCCCGAACATCGCCACCGCAAGAAACCGGCGCGTGACGATCCGCGACTGACCCCGGCCGAACGCGCCAATTATGACCGACCGGGCGGCATCGGCAGTATGACCGACAAAGAATACTGGGATCGTCGCGCTCGGGGGCTCGGAGGAAACCCCACAACCTGCGCCGAGGAAAATCTGCTGGGTTATCCGGGAACGCGCTACTATGGCGAGAACATCCTCGTCCATGAATTCGCTCACGCCATCATGAACGTCGCCATCCGAACGGCCGATCCCCAGCTCTACGAGGAGATTCTCGCGGCCTATCGCGAGGCGATGGCCAAAGGGCTCTGGAAAGGCCACTACGCCGCGACCAATGCCAACGAATATTGGGCCGAAGGGACTCAGTTCTGGTTCTGGTCCAACTACGAATACCGCGACGGCTCGCGCCGCGTTCAATCGCCGGACGATCTCAAGCAGTATGATCCCAGACTCTACGAGTTGCTCAGCCGTGTCTATGAGACGCATCGCATTCCAATGGACGTCTATCACGGTAAGAACATTCCGCCTCCACGGCGGTCTCGCTGAGGTGCTCTCTGGAGAGCCTTCGGATCCCATGAGCAGAGGGAATGAGGAGAGGCGAAATCCAGAGAAAAGATGCCCGGCAATCGGAAGATGAGACCCTGCACTCATCCTTTGGGGGAGAATCTACCTTTGGAGGAGAATCCATGCCACACGCATCGTTCCACAAAGCCTCGCGATTGATGGCCACCGCCTCGCTGCTTTGCCTGATAGGGGCATGGATCAGTGCGGCCAGCTTGGCGGCGCCCGCCCCCCAAGTGCGCACGACCGGGGAGATTCGCGGGCGGGTCTTCGACCCCACAGGCGCTGTGATCCCGGACGTCACGATTGAGGCGAAAGACCTAGCGACCGGGCGGATTCGAACGACGACGTCGGATGCGATCGGGACATTCGTTCTCCTGAACCTTCAACCGGGCGTCTACGAGCTCACCGCGCGTCATCCGGGCTTTCAAACGACGGTCCTTCCGCGCGTCGTCGTCGAGACGGCACGCACGACCGACGTAGACGTACATCTGAGTGTCGGAGCGATTGCCGAGACGGTCGAGGTCACGACGACCGGCCTCCCCACACTGGAGAGGACTTCGACCACCGTCAGTCAAACCATTCGGAACGACTTCGTCCATCGCCTTCCTCTCGCCGGACGTGACACGCTTCCCTTCGGCATCCTGATGGCTGGGGCTCAAACACCCGGCACCAACGCGCGAGACACGACGTTCAATGGGCTTCCCAATGCCTCTCTGAACATCAGCATTGATGGGATGAACAACAACTCGCAGCGCTGGAAGAGCGGCGGGACGAGCTACTTCGGCTTCGCCCCCATGCGCTTGGATGCCATTGAAGAGGTCTCGATCTCCACGGCGGGGTTGAGTGCAGACGCGGCCGCCGGAGGCGCGATGACGATCCGCTTCACGACGCGGCGGGGAACGAATGAATTCCACGGAAAGGTCTTCTATCAGATGCAAAACGAAGCGCTGAACGCGAACACCTTCTTCAATAACGCTCGCGGATTACCGAAACCGCGCGTTCGCAACAACGATTTCGGCGGGAATGTGGGCGGTTACATTCCCATCCCCTTCACCAAGAAGCGACTCTATTTCTTCGTGAACTTCGAAGCGAACCCCGTTCCCTCGTCGTTCACGGCGACGCAATTGGTCCTCACGCCGGAGGCGCAGCGTGGGATCTTCAAGTACATCGGGACGGATGGCCGCATCTATTCGGCGAACCTCCTGGAGATCGCCGGGCGCGCTGGTTTTCCGAGCCATATAGATCCCACGATTCAAAAGATCTTCGATGCGATCAACAGCACGCTCTCTAAGGGCACGCTCCTTCCCAGCGCGACGGATTTGAATCGCGTCACGCTGCAATGGACGCAAGAGGACTACGCGGGGGCATACTATCCGACCGTGCGCTTGGATTACCAGATCACCCCGAAGTTGGCCTGGCGCGGGACCTGGAACCTTCGACACAACCAATGGGATGGAGAACCGCTCTATCCCGGATTGGCCTCGAAAGCAGATCGGCGCCTGTGGGCGAACGAGGCGAACGCTACGATCTACATCGCCTCGACCGGACTCGAGTGGACGATCACACCCAACCTCCTGAACACCTTCACTTTCGGCGTGCAGTCCAATCTGGAGAACTTCAATCAACATGCGACGCCCCTCATTTGGCGCGACTTGGGTATCCCGCGGATCGCCCTTCCCCTCATCACTCACCCGATTCCCACCGGACTTCCCTTCCCTCGGAACAATCCGGTGTACAGCCTCTCAGACAATCTCAACTGGGTCCGCGGGAAGCACACCTTCACCTTCGGGACATCGGTCCTCCGCACGAGCATGTATGAGACGGCGTATGGATCGGCGGGCGTCCCCATCTACAATTTGGGGGTGGTCGCGGCCGATCCGGTCACTTCCGTCCTGAGTGGCTCGAATTTGCCGATGATCCGCAGTTCCGATCTGAGCATGGCCTGGTCCCTCTACGCCTTGCTCACAGGCCGCATCAGCAGCATCACGGGCAGTCGCAATGTGGATGAGCGCACGAAACAATACCGCGATTTCGCGCCGGTCATCCGCCGCCAGGCGTTCTCGACCGGCGGCGTCTATTTCCAGGACTCCTACCGGGTGACACCGAGCCTGACGCTCAACTACGGGTTCCGATGGGAGATCTCCGGCACGCACACGAATACGAATGGCATCTACACGGATCCCGGGTTCGAGCACCTCATGGGCCCCTCACGCCAGCTCTTTCGTCCGGGCGTCCTCGACGGTGTCTCGGCCCCACAGATCTTCCAGCGTTCGAAGTCGTATCGGTCGGACAAGGTGAATCCGGCGCCGAATTTCGGATTCGCATGGAATCCGGCCTTTCAGAATGGTATCCTGAGCAAGCTCTTTGGCGCGGATCGCCAAACGGTCATCCGGGCCGCCTATGGGATCAATTACTACGACGAGGGCATGAACATGCTCCAGTTCAGCGTTGGCAACAACCCCGGTCTGACCCAGAGCTTCGTCCTGCAGCCCGGGATGCCAGGCTTCGCCCCTGGTGAACTCTCCCTCACGCGAGCGCTCACGTCGCCACTTCCGCCGTTCGCGGTGAATCCGCCGGCCTTCACCTTCCCCATGCCTCAATCGCTCTTCACCTTCGTGAGCGGATTGGCCTCGTTCAAACCGTTCATGCACACGCCATATGTCCAAAACTGGACGTTCGGCATTCAACGCGAACTCACGTCGAACACCGTCCTCGAAGTGCGATACGTTGGGAACAAGTCCACGCACATCTGGAGGACTTACCCCCTGAGCGAGACCAACATCTTCGAGAATGGGTTCTTGCAGGAATTCCTGAACGCGCAGCGGAATCTGGCGATCAATCAAGCGGCTGGTGTGAACAGCTTTGCGAATCGGGGGCTGCCCGGGCAGGTGCCGCTGCCGATCTTCGAGGCGGCGTTTGGCGCGCGCGGCTCGCAACCGGCGCTGCCGGCCGGGTCGGGATTTGCCAACGGCACATTCATCAATCACCTGCGTCAGGGGACAGTAGGGGCCTTGGCTAATACGCTAGCAACCAACAACATCTATTTCTGCCGACTGGTCGGCAGCACTTTCGCGCCCTGCGCGACGCTGGGGTTCAACGCGCCGGGCCCATATCCGATCAACTTCTTCCGCGCCAACCCGTTCGTCACGAGCATGACGCTTGTGGACGACAACTCGTGGTCCACTCATCACGGACTGCAGATCGAACTGCGGCGCTCCTTCAGTCGCGGCCTCACGCTCAACGCCAATTACACGTGGA
>JBEPZV010000024.1:0-37681 GCA_041640655.1 bacterium | reverse complement strand
GAAGGCGATGAGCGTCACCGCCGAGAGGCTCAGAATCACGACCCAGGCTTGAACGGACGCCCGTCTTGGTTCCGTCATAGGCAGGGAAGATTGTACCAAACCCGCACGCCCCCAAACGAGAGGAGGACACATCGCCTCCTGGGGAGAATGCGCGCGTCGCCGTGCTCGCGCGCGGATGATGCGAGGCGGCAAGGACGCTCCCCCCCTAGAAGAGACCCTCCACGGCGCGCGTGGGGAGCACATCTGCGCCTGATGCCTTGCGCCTGACTACGGCCCGAGCCGACCGTGCGGCCACATCCCCACGTTTGAGCACGCGTGTCTCGCGCTCAGCGACGTTTGTATCCGTAAAGCCAATGAGCCGTCCGACCACTCGTGTTCCGCACGGAATGGCGGGTCCCGCGAGGGATGTACCACTCATCACCAGGCTCAAGCTGCGCCACTTCCCCCTCCCATTCCACCTCGATCGGCGCATCGAGCGGCGTCACCAGCTCATCCACGCTGTGCACGAAATCCTCCCAGCGCCGACCGGGCGGGTCCGTCCACACGTCGCAGGAGAAGCCGCGCGCCGCCCAATCCCGCGCGATCTCCTCCGGATCTCTCCTCGGCCATTTCCCTCTCTCGATGTGCATAGGTCCTGAATTATACGCAACCGATCCCAAGCTGCAGAGCCCCCACACCGCCAGAGCCGGCGCCCGCCGAGCGGCCCGCCGCGCCGGGAGCATCCGCCGCATATCTCCCTGAGCGCGGTGAAGGTCACACCGACCAGGATGAGCGGCGGCGCACGGAAGGCAAAAACGATCTCACAGAACGTCTCTCAATTGGCCGCCCCGATCATGAGCCCGTGCACGGGGAGAGCACGTGCACAGCCGCGCGTGCCCCCGATCAATTCGAGGAACGCCGCCGCGGGATGATCCCCTCGCGAATTCTCGGCGCCTCCCCCAATGCCTCGCGGGAGCGTTTGTAAGCTGAGGCTCTCTCGATCACTCCGATGTCTCGCGCGACTCCACGGCACGAAATGTGTAGCAGATGATCCCCAATTGCTTGGCCAGAGCGACAGCCGAGGCCGTCGCCGCCGGAGCGATCAGCACTTTCTCGAATGTCTCTCCCAACTTGGCTTCAGCGAACTGAGCTTTACGATGGAAGGCCCAGACTTCATCCGTCTTGGCGTAGTTCTTGACCTCGACGAGGAATCTCCGCCCATCGGTCACCAGCGCATCAATCTCGACGCGCGCTCCAGGTTGATACAACTCCCCCGCTTCGTCAATGAGCACAAGCCGCGCCGCTTTCAGAGGCCCCGCTCCGGAGAAGCTCTCGATCACTTGGCGAATCACCTCCTCCAAACCTTGGCCCATGCGTAATCCTAGCGACCCCAATCCGATGCCCATCTCTGCTACCCGCACCCGCAACGCCGCGAACTCCTGCTGGCTGAATCGAACCCACTGCTCGAAATCCGAGCGCAACGTCCGCAGCTCCTCCACGATCGCCTCAAACCGCCGGTCCGCCGCCTCGAACCGCCGGTCCACCTCCTCGAACCGTCGCTCGAAATCCGCCCGCATCGCCCGTAGCTCCTCCACGATCGCCTCAAACCGCCGGTCCACCGCTTCGAACCGCCGGTCCACCTCCTCGAACCGTCGCTCGAAATCCGCCCGCATCGCCCGCAGCTCCTCCACAATCGCCTCAAACCGCCGGTCCGCCGCCTCGAACCGCCGGTCCACCTCCTCGAACCGTCGCTCGAAATCCGCCCGCATCGCCCGTAGCTCCTCCACGATCGCCTCAAACCGCCGGTCCGCCGCTTCGAACCGCCGGTCCACCTCCTCGAACCGTCGCTCGAAATCCGCCCGCATCGCCCGCAGCTCCTCCACAATCGCCTCAAACCGCCGATCCGCCGCTTCGAACCGCCGTTGAGACTCCTCGCGCATCGCCCGCAGCTCATCCAAGAGACGCGTCAGCTCCCCCTTGGAGACGAGCGCTTCGCTGAGAATGCCAATCACCTGCGCGCGGAACGCTGGATCCTCCTGAAGGAGCCGAGGCAGCTCAGTTCTCATCCACTGGATCAGCTCATCACGCGTCAGCATATTCCTCGGCATAATCTAACACCCCCGCTCCTGCCGAAGCAAGCAGGATCTACGCGAAGCTGACGTGGAGTCGTAGGGGGGCGGGTCGCTTCGAGCACGAAGTCGTGACCGCCCAAATTCAAACGCTCACGCTCGTCGCCCGCAGGAGCAGACTCCTTCGCTCCCATGACTTTCGGCTTGACAAACCTTCAGGGGCTCACTACTCTGCTTGGCAGTGCAAATCCGGCTGGCCGAAGTGGTGGAGGACGATATGCGGAACCAAGTCGCGCTCGCGCTGCGCATGAGCCTGTTGATGCTGATCCTGATGGGTCCTCTCGAATCGGGATGGGGACAAACGCCGACGGGCTCCGTCCAGGGCTTTGTGAGCGATGAGCGCGGCGACTTCATCCCCCACGCCGCGGTGACGCTCACAAATCGAGCCACGGGCGAGATGCGTCGCACGCGCAGTCGCGAGGACGGGCTTTATCGGATCGAACACCTCCCGCCGGGCGAATACGAATTGCGGGTCGAGGCGCCCGGCTTCGCGCCGACGATGCAGCGCGTGCTCGTCCGGGTCGGAGCGACGGCCTCGGCCGACGTCATACTCCAGGTGGGCTCCATGAGTGAGACCGTCGAAGTCGTCGCTGAACCCTCTCGTCTGGATCGCGTCAACTACACGATTGATGGCGTCATCACGCGCGAGAAGATTGATGCCCTCCCGCTCAACGGTCGCAACTTCCTGCAACTGGCCATGCTGGAGCCGGGCGTCGCGGTGACCATCTCCAATCCTGGGCAATTCAACAACCTCTTCAATGTCTCCATCGGTGGCGCGCAGGCCTCGCTCACCCGCCTCACCGTGGATGGAGGCAACATCGTGGATCCGGTCACCGGAGGCGCAGGCCAAAACTTCTCGACCGAGACGATCCAGGAGTTTCAAATCTCCACCTTCAATTTCGATCTCTCGACCGGCATCACCTCAGTCGGCGCCATCAATATCGTCTCCCGCTCTGGGACGAACGAGTGGCACGGCAGCGGCTTCCTCTTCTATCGCGATCGTCATCTGGCCGCCTTCCCCACCCTCGCGCGCGACCCCCGCCATCCGCATCCGTTCTTTCGCCGCGCGCAGTACGGCGGATCGCTGGGGGGACCGCTCCGCCGAAATCGGGCGTTCTTCTTCGGGAATGTGGAGTGGCTGAATCAAGACGCCGCCCTCTCAAGTGTTCACACGGGATGGGAGGGCTTCCGTTACTTCGATACAGTCGCTGAGAGCCCCTATGATGGATGGGTCGCCACGGCGCGCGCCGACGTTCGCGTGAATGATCGGCACAGCGTGTTCATCCGCTACAGTCGGGACGACAATCACGCCTTCGCTCCTGATGACGTGAACACGCTGCCCTCAAATTGGCGCGTCAACCGAAATGCCGATGACAATGCGCAGGTCGGACTGGTGAGCATCCTTCAGCCGGATTTGCTCAATGATCTCCGGGTCACCTACCACCGGATTCGCAATGAGAATCGCCTCCCGACAGCACGAGAATGTCCGCCCGCCCGGCTCGGATGTGTTGGTCTCGGAGGGCCGCAAGTGCGCGTGGATGGCAGCAATATCCGCTTCGGCAACAGCTTCAATGCCCCGCAAGATCGCCTCATTGATCGCGTCCAAGTGACGGACAACGTCTACTGGCAACGGGGGACCCATCGGCTGCGGTGGGGCGGCGAATGGGAGTATCTCAACGGGCGCGGCCGGTGGGCCTTTCTGGAGCCGGGACTTCTGGTGCTCCACGATCCGCGCAATGTGCAGTTGGTCAATCAGCTGGTCGCGCAGGTGCCGCTGCCCCCGACCGTACGCAACACACTCGCGATCCCTCTGCCGCCG
The DNA here is from genome assembly GCA_041640655.1 of bacterium. GTDB lineage: Bacteria > Acidobacteriota > Blastocatellia > HR10 > HR10 > HR10. The sequence goes on along the minus strand of JBEPZV010000024.1, from coordinate 33,754 downwards.
ATCTTCACGCGACCGGACAGGGCGCCAACGCTCGCGGAGATGCTGCAATTGCCGCTGGCTGTCGCCTTCATCGGCCTGGGTGATCCTTCGCAACCGCCGCCCTTCCGCGCCGCCAGCGCCCGGCGCAATCATCGCGTGCGCATCTATGGGCAGGATTCCTGGACGATCCGCCGCCGGTTCACTCTCACCTATGGCCTCTCGTATCAATACGAGACGAATCTGCTCAATCACGATCTGCCGAAGCCGGCGCTTCTCAGGCCACTGGTGGGGCGGCTCGATCCTCCGGGCAAAGATAAGGACAATCTCGCGCCCAGCTTCGGCTTCGCATGGGACATTGACGGAAGAGGGCGAACGGTCCTGCGGGGCGGCGCGGGACGCTACTACGACACCATCTTATTCGTCACCCGCTTGACCGAGCGCGGGATCATTGGGCCGCTCGGCGCCGGGCGCGTGCCCATCAGCAGCTCGTTCTTCCGCAATCCCTTCTCATTCCCACAGGTCCCGGGACTTCTGCCGCCGCTCAATCAGATCAATCCTCCACTGGGAGCACCGCTGCAATTCACCTCGATCCCGACAAAGTTCACGGGCGAGCAATTCCTCCGAGTCCTCGCGCTCCAACTCTCGGAACTGGAGCGTCGGATCGCCGAACTGGGACGCTCGGGAGTGACCGGATTGGATTTCTTCAAAACGGGCTCGGACCTGCTCGATCCCGATTTAGAAGTCGCCTACGCCGAACACATCAGTCTGGGGATCGGACGCGAATTCCCCCACCAGATGCAACTTTCAGCCGATGTCGTGCTGCGACTGCGTCGGCACACGCTCTTTCAGACCGATCGCAATCTCTACAACCGGGCCGAAGCGCGAGGCGGAGCCGTGATCCCCCGCTGCTTGGGCGCGCAAGCGACCGACCCAACGGCGCTCTGTTCCAACGGGCCGATCAGCATCTATCAAAGTAGTGGACGCGAGCGTTACCTGGCCCTTCTGCTGAAACTCGATAAGCGGCTCTCGCATCGGTACCAATTCACGGTCTCCTATGCGCTCTCTAGCCTCACCGGATATTTCCCCACCGAGGACCTGACCGATTGGTTCGCGTATCGCGGACCGCTGGATCGCGATGCGCGCCATCGGCTCACAGTGAGCGCCATCGTGGACCTACCGTGGGGATTGCGCGCGTCGCTGATCGCCGTCTCCGCCAGTTCCCCTCCGCTCAATGCCCGAGTGCGCGGCAATATTGATCTCAACGGCGATGGAACATTCGGCGATACGCTGCCCGGATTGAAGATCAATTCCCTCGGTCGCGGGACGAGCCGAGCCGAGTTGGAGCGGCTCGTCGAACGCTTCAATCGCGAATTCGCCGGGCGCGAGGACGCGCATGGTGCCCTCATCCCCCCGCTCGTCCTCCCGCCGCGATTCACCTTCGGCGATTCCTTTCACTCGCAGGATGTGCGCCTGGCCAAGACCTTCCGATTCCGCGAGCGCTACGCCCTGGAGGTGCTCGTCGAGGTCTTCAACCTCTTCAATATCTCCAACCTCGGAGGCTTCACCTCCACGCTCGACGCGGGTCGGTTCGGACCAAATGGCGAGATCCTTCCACCCGATGTCTTTCACTTCGGCCAGCCGACGCTCAAAGCCGGACAATATTTCGGCACAGGCGGTCCGCGCGCCTTTCAGCTCGGCCTGCGGGTGAGTTTCTGACCGAAGCGATCGCGCGTTCTCCAGCGCCAGCTCACCTTGTCCAGGGGCTCGCAGCGCTCGCTCCAGGTGATGGGTTCCATGCAGAAGGAGCAACGCCACGAAGGATCGCTCGCGCCTGTCCCCGGGCCACGGCCGGGCATCCGCGCGGAGTTCGCACAAGAAGCGCCCTCGGCTCGTCCGAGGTCGCGGGCCACCGCCCACCTTGCCAAGGTTCAGCGGATGATCGAGCCCCCCCCCGCGCGGTGCAATACGGTCTGCCTCGTTGCCCCCGGTACCGAAGAACTTTCTGCTTGACAGCGTGGGCGGATTCGGATATTTAATGGGAGGCCATGAAGCGCCGTGGATCTCGATGCTGAGGAGGTGCCCGATGCGGCGATGGCTCATGTTCGGAGGATGTGCGCTCTCGATCGCTCTGGCTCCACTGAGTGTGGCCCAAGAGACCTTCTGGCAGACGACCAGTGGCCCGGCGACATACCCTGTTCAAGCGCTTGCTGTGACCCAGGATGGAGTGATCTTCGCCGGTACTGATGGCGGGGGTGTCTTCCGATCTGAAGATGGGGGGCTGACGTGGACTCCCACCAATCAAGGGCTGACCCACCCCTATATCAGCTCCCTCGTCATAGACCCCGAGGGCCGAATCTTCGCCGGCACCGGAAGCCTGTCGGTCGGAGGCAGTGGCGTCTTCCGCTCGGATGATCGAGGGGAGACCTGGAGGGCGGTTAATACCGGCCTGCGGAATCCCCACGTCGTGTGTCTGGCGCTGGATCGTTCCAGCGGTATTCTCTACGCCGGGACCTGGGACCTGCCGAGGAATCCGGGAGGCGTCTTCCGCTCAACCGATGGTGGACAAACATGGACTCGCGCGAGTAATGGGCTGAAGAACCCCTATGTACTCTCGTTAGCTGTCGCTCCCAATGGCGAGCTTTATGCCGGGACAGGGGCGCTCCGGCTCTCCGGGACATTTGGCGGCGGCGTCTTCCGCTCCACGGATCAGGGAGCCAGCTGGACAGAGATCAGCGCCGGAATGGACGACGTCCCGGTGACGGCGCTCCTTGTGACGCCGCAGGGGCATGTGCTGGCTGGGACCTTCAACGGCGACATCTATCGGCTCCTCGGGCGCAGTTGGGTCCGGTACTTCCGCTTCGATGCCATCGTCTTCTCGCTCCTCGCCAACGCGCAGGGACACATCTTTGCCGCCACGTATGGCGCGGGTGTCTTCCGCTCGACCGATGGCGGGCGGACATGGACGGAAGTGAACGCCGGTCTGGATGATCGAAATGTCCTCTCGCTGGCGCTGAAGCCGGACGATGGGCGGCTCTTTGCCGGGACGGCTACGGGTAGCGTCTTCCGCAGCGTTGCCTCCACGCTCGTGGAATAGGCCGCCTAGGACCGCTCCTCGCTCTAGCCCACAAGTCACTCAATGACAAACTGTTACGGAGAACGACTCACCCCACCCCCCTTTCCGAAAAAAGGCTTTGACATTGGCTAAGGACTTCTGCTACATTACCTTGCTTGAACGTCGGGAAACACGAGGTGAGGGTGGACGGAATTGAGCAAAATCTCGACCGAACAGACCATTCAGACCTATGGGATTGAGAACTGGGGTGCAGGCTATTTCGGGATCAACAAATTGGGCCACCTCACGGTCCGACCGACGAAAAACGGGGCGCGCGCGGCGGACGTAAAGGCCATTGTTGACCACCTGATCACCCGCTGCCGGCTGACTCCTCCACTGTTGTTGCGGTTTCCACAGATTATCGCCAGTCAGATCCGCGAGCTACATCAGGCGTTCGCTCAGGCCATCCGCGAATTCGACTACCGCGGGGCACACCGGGCCGTCTATCCGATGAAGGTGAATCCGCGGCGCGATGTCGTGGAGGCCTTCCTGCAAGAAGGGAGCAAGTACGACTATGGACTGGAGGTGGGGACGAAGGCGGAGCTCTATGCGGCCCTCGCCCTGGAGCAGTCTCCGGACTCGCTGCTGGTCTGCAACGGCTTCAAGGATGAGGCTTTCATCGAGATGGCCTTTCTGGCGAGTCAGATCGGCAAACAGACGTTCGTCGTCATCGAGAAGTTGAACGAGCTGGGCATCTTCCTGCGCCTGGCGGCCCAATCGGCGCACTGGCCGCGGCTGGGCGTTCGCGTCAAGCTCTATTCCCGCGGCAGCGGCCGATGGGAGAAATCCGGCGGGGAGACGGCCAAATTCGGTCTGACGACAACCGAGACCCTGGAGGTCATCAAGCAGCTCCGGGAGCATCGGCTCCTGGACACGTTGAAGATGCTGCATTGCCACATCGGATCGCAGATCACTGACATTCGCCGCATTAAAAACGCCATCCGCGAGGCCGCCCGTGTCTATGCGAAGATGCGCAAGATGGGCGTGGACATCCAGTACCTGAACGTCGGCGGCGGCATCGGGGTGGATTACGATGGCAGCCACTCCTCGTTCGAGTCCTCGGCCAATTACACGATGCAGGAATTCGCCAACGATGTCGTCTACACGATCTCCAGCATCTGCGCCGATGAGAACGTCCCCGAGCCGATCATCGTCACCGAATCCGGACGCATCCTGACGGCCTACCACGCCATGATCATCGTCAACGTGCAAGATGAGATCGAGACCGTGATTGATGAGATCGCGCCCACGGATGTGGATGAGGATGATCCGCAAGTCGTGCTGGAGCTGCGCGACTTGCGCGATCACATCAACTCGAAGAACTATCGCGAGTACTATCACGATGCTCTGGAGCACAAGGATGAGCTGGTGACGCTCTTCAACCTCGGCTACATTGATCTGGAAGATCGCGCCAAGGGCGAAGTGCTCTTCTGGCAGATTCTCGATCGCGTGGAGCACTTCGCGCGCCACTCCAAGGCCTTCCGCGAGGAGAGCGAGGAGTTGCAGAAGTTGCTGGCGGCGAAGTATCTGTGCAACTTCTCGGTCTTCCGCGCGGTCCCCGACGCCTGGGCCCTCGATCACCTCTTCCCCATCATGCCGATTCACAAGCTGAACGAGCCGCCGACGGAGGCGGCGACGCTCGTGGACCTGACCTGCGATTCCGACGGCATCATTGATCGGTTCGTGGATGTGAAAGACGTCAAGGAGGTGCTCGAAGTCCATCCCTTCACGCACGAGCCGTATTATCTGGCCATCCTCTTGGTCGGCGCCTATCAAGAGGCGATGGGGAACTTCCACAATCTCCTGGGGACGCTCAATGAAGCCCACATCCTCATTGATGAGGACGGCGGCTTTCATGTCCAGCGGATCATCCCCGGACACCGTCTGGAGGACGTGCTCACGCTGGCTCGGTACGACCGCGCGTTCTTACTGGAGGGCTTCCAGCGCAATCTCGCGCACGCCCTCAAGCGCGGACATCTCTCCGATCAGGAGGAGGCTGACGTGCGAGAACGATATCATGCCTACGCGCAAAAATACACCTACTTGGAATGAAGGGCTATGATGGTCATTCGCAAGACCAAGAGCGCGAAATTCCTGACGACGCCCACGCGCCCGATTCAGATTGATCGGGATCGGTCCGTCGCCGGTCTGCTCGACAAGATGGAAGGCATCTCCTTCCAAGGTCGGAATCTCGCGCTGGCGCGCAACATTTGGAAGAAGATGCTCGCTGATCATGCGACGATCCTCATGGGGCTGGCCGGATGGGCCGTTCCGGCGGGCATGCGGCGTCTTGTGGCCTACTTGATCAAAAATCGCTTCATTGACGTCCTGGTCACCACAGGGACCAACCTCTTCCACGATCTGCATGAGACGCTCGGGCGCTACCACTACATCGGGAGTCCGAATGTGGACGATGCCGAACTGCAGGAAGCGCTTGTGGACCGCATGTACGATACTCTGGCCAGCGAGGTCGAATTCCGCGAAGCCGATGAATGGATCGGCAACTTCATCGCGCAGTTGGACCTGAGCCGCCCCTATTCGACGCGCGAGTTCTTCTACCTTTTAGGGCGCGAGCTGGCCGAGATCGCGACGGAGGACGGCATCCTGACCTCCGCCTACAAGGCGAAGGTGCCGATCTTCTGCCCGGCGGTGGCGGACTCCTCGATCGCCGTGGGTCTGGCCGTCAGCCGCGTCGAGCGCAAGACGGTCTTCCACTTCGATATCGTTCAAGACGTGATCGAGATCGCGCAGATCGTGAGCCGAGCGCCGAGGACGGGCATCATCTGCTTCGATGGGGGCAGCCCCAAGCATTTCCTGGAGCAGGCGGAGACCACGGCGGCCATGCTCAAGGCCAACGCGCGCGGCCATCACTATGCCATCCAGGTCATCACCGATCCCCCGTACTTCGGCACGGTCTCCGGCTCGACCTTCGAGGAGGCGCAGAGCTGGGGTGCGATCGCTAAGGGCGCTCAAACCGTCACCGTCTATTGCGACACGACCATCGCCATGCCGCTTCTGGTGACGGCGCTGGCTCAAGGGGCGATCCGGGAGGCGAAGGTGCGACGCCGCCCCACCTTCATCATGGGGCGCGAGCTGCGCGTCAACTACCCATGAGGTGAAGGGGAGCCCGGCGGCGGAGCCGATGAGGGCATCTCCGCCTCGCCCTGGCCCTCTCGCTTCGGACGCGGTGAGATGAGCATTCCGGAACTCAACTTTACCTTCGGCGGTCTGCCGGACGAGTACACGGCATTCGAGACAGCGCGCATCCTCATCTGGCCTGTGCCCTTTGAAGCGACCACGACGTTCCTGAAGGGCACGGCGCTCGGCCCCCACGCCATCATCGAAGCCTCGCGCCACCTGGAGCTCTACGACGAAGAGCTGGAGGCCGAAGTCTATCGCCTCGGCATTCATACGTTGCCCCCGGCTCCGGTCAACGCTCCCCTCGAAGAGGTCATCGAACGGCTCTATCATGAAGCGCGCCGATGGCTGGAGACCGAGAAGTTCCTGTGCACGCTCGGCGGCGAACACTCGATCACCAGCCCGATTGTCCGGGCCTTCGCTGAACGCTATCCCGACCTGAGCGTGCTGCAGATTGATGCGCATGCCGATCTGCGCCAGAGCTATGACGGCACGCCATACAGTCACGCCTCGGTCGCCGCGCGCCTGGTCGAGATCTGTCCGGTCGTCCAGGTCGGCGTCCGCGCCCTCTCGCTCGAAGAAGCGCGCGCGCGGCATCAGCTCCCCGTCACCACGTTCTTCGCCAAAGACCTCCATGATCCGCGAGAATGGATCCCTCAGGTCATCGAGTGCCTGAGCCCACGGGTCTATCTGACGATTGACGTGGACGGTCTGGATCCTTCGCTCATCCCGGCGACGGGCACGCCCGAGCCCGGGGGACTCTCCTGGTCGGAAACGCTGCGCCTGATTCGTCAGGTGGCCGAGCAGCGAACTATCGTCGGCATGGACGTGACCGAACTCTGTCCGATGCCGGGACATGAGGCCTCGAACTTCATCGTGGCGAAGCTCATCTACAAAACGCTCGGTTACGTCTTCCACCGTGAACTCGCGCGCGAGATCCCGTGACCGTGATGGGAGACGATGCGGAACGAAGGGCTGAGACCTGGAGACTTCGTGTTGCTCTACTCCCCCGATCGCAAGACCTACCTGGTCTCCCTGACCGAAGGTGGAAAGCTGGGGACACATGCGGGGGAGATTCGCCACGCCGATGTGCTCGGGAAACGCTATGGAGAAATCGTCCACAGCTCGACCGGCCAACCCTTCGTCGTCCTGGACCCGACGCTCGAGGATCGGATGATGAAGGTCCGACGGCTGACGCAGATCATCTATCCCAAGGATGCGGGCCTGATTCTCATCAAAACCGGCGTTCAATCGGGCATGCGCGTCATCGAATGCGGCGTCGGTTCGGGTGCCGCGACGATCTGTCTGGCGACGGCCGTGGCCCCGACGGGCCGAGTCTACGCCTACGATCGCGAGGAGCGATTCCTGGAGGTCGCGCGCGCGAATGTGGAGCGCGCGGGGCTCGCCCATCTGGTCGAATTCAAAGTGCGCGACGTCGCCGAAGGCTTCGATGAGGAGGCCGTGGATGTCGTGTTGCTCGATCTCCCTTCGCCCTGGGAGGGCGTCCCCGCGGCTCGGCGCGCCCTGCGCGGCGGCGGGCGCTTGGCTTCGATTTCTCCCACCTTCAATCAGGTCGAGCGCATGGTCGCGACACTGGAGGTTGAAGGCTTCGTGATGATCGAGACGGTCGAAGTCCTGCTTCGTCATCTCCTGGTCCGCTCGGGAAAGACGCGCCCGTTCGAGCGCATGATCGGGCACACGGGGTTCCTCACCTTCGCCCGGCGCGCCCTGCAGCCCATGGAGCCTTCGGGTGACGCCGAACCGGAGATCGAGATTTCATGACCCCCCCTCTTGACGGCGTCCGTCTCCGTGGGGTTTAATCTTTCCTAGCACCGAAGAATCACTCTTGGAGGAAGAGGGACATTGCCGGCGAGGGATGAGACGATCAAGACCAAGATGGCGCAGTTCGTCGAGCACTGTCGCGCGCGCGGTCTGAGCGTGACCCCGCAGCGGCTCGCGATCTATCACGCGCTGATCACGTCCATGCAGCATCCGAGCGCCGAGGAGATCTACAAGCGCATCCGGCGCCAGTACCCGACGATCTCTCTCGCCACGGTCTATAAGACGCTGGAGACGCTGGAACAGGAGGGGCTCATCTCGAAGGTGACGCCGCTTCATGAGACGGCGCGCTACGATGCCAATCGGACGCGCCATCACCACCTCATCTGCGTGAAGTGCCACGCCATTGAGGACTTCTCCACCGAAGCGCTCGAACAGCTGCAATTGCCGAGAGAGGTCGTCGGAGACTGGCGCGTTCTCGATTACACGGTGCAGGTGCTCGGTGTCTGCCGGGAGTGTCAGAAGAGGGAGCGCGCCTGACACGCCTCAGGTGCCTCCGCCGACGAAGTGCACGATCTCCAACCGATCGCCTTCTTGGATTCGCACGGCCGCCCACTCCGCGCGGGGGACGACTTCGCGGTTCCGCTCAACGGCGATCCGCTCCGGATTCAACTTCAAGTGCTCGACGAGCCCCAAGATGGTGAGGCCATCCGGGATCTCCCGCTCCTCCCCGTTCAGAAGGACGCGCATCGGCGCTCACCTCCTCAGCCCTCCGAAGTGGATTCGCTCAAGACGCGCGTGATCATCCATTCGCACAAGCTCGGATTCTCGTTCCAGGTGAAGATGTAGCGGATCCGACCCGCGCGATCAATGATGACGATCGTGGGAACCCACGTCACGTGATACGTCTCGAAGCTTCGCTGCCCCTCATCCATGGCCGTGCCGTAGGGCAGCTCGCGCAAGCGTTTGAATTCGGCCAGGAATCGCTCCTCCTCCTCCTTGGACGCGCGCCCGACCTCGCGCCCGTTGAAGCCGTAGTATCGAGTCACCGCGAGGATTTTCAAGCCGTCCTTCTCATAGCGCGCGGCCCACGAGCGCAGATGTGGGATCATCCCCCGGCAATCGGGGCACCAAGCGGCCCAGAATTCCAGCGCGACGACGCGTCCCCGCAGATCCGCCAATCGGGTCGGTGGCTCCTCGATCCATTTCACGACGCTGATCTCCGGCGCGGGCTTGCCGATCAGCTCCAGTTGCGCGAGCGTGCTCTCGATCTGCGAGACTGTGCGCGTGAGCGTCTGCACCGCCTCTCCTTCGGCCCAGAGGAGTTGCCGCTGCAATTCGTCCTTCAGCCGCGTGAGGAGCGCGCGACTCTCGCCGACTCTCCCCAAGGCGGCATACAGCTCGGCCAGGGCGCGCGCCGTCTTCCACGTGAGCGGGACCAATCCGCTCGAGCGCGCCGCTTCATACGCGGCTTCTTGGGCGCGCACCGCCTGCTCCAACTGTCCGGCCTGCGTGTACGCCACCGCCAGGCGCATCGCCGCCGCCGCCATCACCTCCTTCGCATTGAAGGCTTCAGGCGAGATGGCCGCACGCTCCTCTTCCGCTTCGTGAAGTCGCCCGCTCTCGCAATATTTCTCAATGAGGTAAAGGCGGAGGCGTTGCCGGTCCTCTTCGCTCAAGGTCCGATCCCGCATCAGCTCGCGAAAGACGGCCACCATGTTCTCGAGGTCACCGGCCAGGTAGTAGAGATAACCGAGCTGGAACTGCTCCTCGCTCCCCTTCGCCTTATCCCTCAAGCGCGCCGCATACTGCCGGGCCGATTCCCGAGCGCGTTCCCTGAGCGCCGCGGCCTCCTTCTCACTGATATCGGCGCGACCGGCTTCGCGCAAAAGCTGCTGCACCTCCTCGATGTACTCGGCCACTGAGCGCTCGCCCGTCGCTTGTCCCAGGACAAGTGCGCTCGCACCGAACCCCATAATGAGCACGCCCCTCAAGATCCGTCCCACCATCTGCTCTCCACGCCGAAGTGCCCTTTGTGTGCTCCGCATCATCGGCATGAGTGTACCATAAGCCGGTCCGCGCATGAAGGTGCCACCGGGTCGCCGAATGGACGTGGTCGCGGCTTGATCTCACCGGGCACGCTCTCATCACCCGCTGGAAGGCGGGAACGGGGGCCTCACGAGGCGCGCGTCCGATGAAGCCCCCGAACGGAGGGCGAGGTGCTCACTCAGTTCTTGCGGTAGAAGGAGAGGAAGCCCAGACGTCCGCCTGTATTGAGCGGACCGATCCCCCCCCAGATAATCATCTCCGCGCCGGTCCAAATGGCCGTATGGCCGCTGCGCGGGCTCGGGGCATTGGAGCTGGTGAAGCTCGACCAGGCATTCGCGCGCGGGTCGTATCGGCCTCCGGAGCTTTGTGCCCCGTTGAGGTTGGTCCCACCCCAGATGAGCATCTCCGTGCCGGTCCACACGGCCGTGTGCTGACTCCGCCCATCGGGAGCATTCGCCGTACTCACGGCTGTCCAACTGTCGCGCGCCGGATCGTACCGGCCACCGTTGGCGAAGAAGTCAAGGTTATTGATCCCTCCCCAGATGATCATGACCGATCCGGTCCACACGGCCGTGTGATGACTGCGCGCGCTCGGGGCGCCCGTTGTGCTCACAGGGCGCCAACTGTCAGTGCGGGGATCATATCGCCCACCCGTATTCGTGCGCACACCCCCGCTGCCGGCACCGCCCCAGATGATCATCTCCGTGCCGGTCCAGATGGCCGTGTGGTTGCTACGCGCGCTCGGCGCGTTCGTCGTCGAGATCGGTCGCCACGTGTCGGTCGCCGGATCATATCGCGCGCCGGTGTTCAGAGGGCCACGACTGTCGCTCCCACCCCAGATAATCATCTCGCTGCCGGTCCAGATGGCCGTGTGATTGCTGCGAGGGCTCGGGGCATTGGTGGTCGAAATCGGGCGCCAGGTGTCCGTGGCCGGATCATATCGCGCGCCGGTGTTGAGCGGGCCGAGGAGCCCGATCCCACCCCAGATGATCATCTCCGTGCCGGTCCAGATGGCCGTGTGGTTGCTGCGCGCGCTCGGCGCGTTCGTCGTCGAGATCGGTCGCCACGTGTCGGTCGCCGGATCATATCGCGCGCCGGTGTTGGTGAAGCCTCCGATGATGAGCGTGCTCCCACCCCAGATGATCATCTCCGTGCCGGTCCAGATGGCCGTGTGACCACTGCGTCCACTGGGCGCGTTGGTCATCGAGGTGGGGAACCACGCTTCGATGGCCGAGCGCCCGATCTCTGAAAAACCCGAGGCGAGAATTCCAGGATCGTTCGGTCGCCCCAAGATGATCGCCCCCGGAGGAAGCGCTCCTTCAGCCGAGATGACGACGCGCTCCGGCCCGGGCGGCCCCGGGGGACCCGGCGGGCCGGCCGGTCCGGCTGGCCCGGGCGGTCCTGGAGGACCTGTGGGGAAATCCACGATGCTCACGAACACCGGCTCCGGCGATGCCGAATCATATCGCAGTGGATCGCGAGGCACCGTGAGGCTCACGCGCACAAGTCCGACGCTCACCGATGTGAACGCCGTGATCTCGGCGCACACGCGCTCGTCCGATCGGAACGATCCCGGCTCACCCGCATAATGGAATTCGAGCGCATTCTCCAGGGTGTCCACGCGCACAAGCCAATCTTCCGGATGCATCCGCTCTGAAACGACGTGCGCGCGGATGATCCAGCCATCGAGTAGCAGGCGCGAGCGATCCGGCATGACGCGCCACAGATCGCCGCGTTGCAGCAATGCCGTCGCTCGCCCGTTCGCGTTACTGATGCAGACGAGCGCGCGCACCTCGTCCCCGGCCGGGAAGAGGTCCGGCGCGATCGTCACCTGGGGAACGAGCCGCTCCTCAGCAGCCACCCCGATCGGACGCGCGCCAATGAGCGCTGCGAGAACGCACGCGGCGACAAGCGCCCTTCGCTTCGCCCCCGCACGTCTCGCCCACGAGTCCACAAACATCGCGTGAGATCCCTCCATGGTGCGAATCCCCTTCATCGTCCTCTCCTGCTGATCCCATCGGGTTCGACTCCCGAAGGGGGGCGAAATGTTGCATGGAATTTTCCCTCCGCCTCCGCTTGACAAAGCGCGCGCCGTGCTCTATTCCCTAGCGGGAGACATCAACACGGGGCGAGAAGATGATGCGAACGACAAACAGAGCGCTCAGCGCGCTGTTCATTCTGGGCGTCATTCTTCCCCTCGGTGGACGAACGGCCCCCGCGCAACTGGCGTTCTGGGAGCCGACGACGGGGCCGGAGGGGGGGACGATCCTCTCACTGGCCATCAGCCCGACGGGCACGATCTTCGCCGGAGCTTTCGGCGGTGGCGTCTTTCGCTCGGATGATCGCGGGGAGACCTGGACACCGCTGGCCGTCCTCGGTGCTCATGTGCTGAGCTTGGCCGTTACCCCCGCGGGCGATATTCTGGCGGGGACATTTGGCCAAGGCATCTATCGCTCGCGCGATGGCGGCGCCACCTGGACGGCCGTGAATACGGGGCTCAAGAATCTCACCGTGCAAGCCCTCTTCCCCACGGACGATTACATTCTCGCGGGCACGCTCGGTGGCATCTTTCGCTCCACCGATGGGGGCGAGAGTTGGACAGAGGCGAACTTCGGCGTCGCGGCTTTCGACGTGCGCGCCTTCGCCCGCGATTCCCGTGGCTGGATCTATGCCGGGACCAATGGCGAGCTCTACCGCTCGAAAGATGAGGGGCGGAGCTGGCGCTACACGTTTCATCTTGGCCTGCTCAACAATAACATCTCGAGCGTCGTCATCACACCTGAGGATGCGATCTACGTCGGCACGCTCGGCGGCGGCGTCTTCGTCTCGACCGATGACGCCGAGCACTTCAGAGCAGTCAATGAAGGCTTGGGGAATCTGGAGATCCTCTCCCTGACGCTCGCTCCGGACGGTGCGCTCTTTGTCGGAACGGCTCGAAGCGGCATCTTTCGCCTGACCGCAGGTGGCGAGAGCTGGCAAGGCGCGAGCACCGGATTAGGGAGCTTGCGTGTCTTCAGAATCCTGCCGACCGATGAGGGAATGCTCCTGGCTGGGACGTTGGGGGCCGGTATCTTCCGTTCGACCGACGGCGGGACGAGTTGGCGTGCGGTGAATCGGGGCGTGATCGCCTCGGTCATCCTCTCGCTCGCCGTCCGCTCGGATGGCGCGCTTGTGGCGGGGACGGCTGGCAACGGGCTCTTTCTCTCTCGCGATCAGGGCCAGAGCTACCTCCACGTGTTCCCGCAGACGACAGATGGACTGGCGCTCGCCGTGACGCGCGGGGGGACATTCTTGGCCGGGACGCCCCTTGGACTCTTCCTCTCGCGAGACGGCGAGACGTGGACGCTCGTCGGATTAGCGAATCTGCCGATCTATGCCATTCTCGTGGCGCCCAGCGGCACGATCTTCGCCGGGACGCAGCTCGGTCTCTTCCGTTCCGAGGATGGCGGGGGGACATGGAGACGTTCGGGACTGTTCGGACGTCGCGTCCTCGCCCTCGCTTCCAGCCCCGATGGCCAGATCTTCGCGGGAACCGGGAGCGGCGTCTTCCGCTCAACTGACAATGGTCAAAAGTGGAGCGGATATGGGCTCTCAGGAATCGCCGGCATGGGCGGACAAGAGATTCGAGCCCTGGTGGTGACTTCAGATGGGACGCTCTTCGCGGCGACGGCGCGCGGCATCTTTCGCACGCCTGTGCAGGAGAAGCCGCAATGGAAACGCGCGACGACGGGCCTGACCGACCTCGACGTGCGCGCTCTTGTGAGCGCGGCAGGCGGTCAACTCTTGGCCGCAACAGCCCAGGGCGTTTTTCGATCTCGCGATCTCGGGGAGAGCTGGACGCCGCTCAACATCGGCCTGACCAATCTCTCGGTTCGCGCGCTCGCTCTCGACGCGCGCCAGGTGCTCTACGCCGGAACGGAGGGCAGCGGCGTCTTCCGCAGCACGCGCCCTGTGTCCCCGTGAAGAATCCAGCCTGGGGTGGGAGATAGCGAGCCCTTGTCGCGAGACCGACCCGATTCTGCATCCGAGCCTCCAAGTGGGACGTTCGAGTTTAGCCCCGGGCGAGATTCGGACACTCGCGTGCGCGGGCTTCGTGCTGGCGTTGCCTCAGACAAAGGAGGTTCTCAGGAAGTGCAGCAGTTCCAGAGGACGATGGTCAGCTCCGGTGAAGAGCCAGAGGGTGAGGCGTCCCATCTCAATGGCGGCTCGCTTGAGGAGATGGACATCAGTGGTCAGACGGCGAAGCGGAAGCTGAGCATCGAGGAAAAGCGCGACGATATTGGCCGGGACCGTGCGGCGACCGAGGGCGAGATCGAGGGCTCGATTGTACGCTTCATGCCGCTTGAGGAAGGCCCGCTCCAGATCCGGGCTGATGGAACGGAGCCACCGCGCCGCTAATGCGCGTTCGAGCGCGCTGGGCGGCTGCGCCCGATGAGTCTTGGGGACGGTGAGCACGACGAGAAGGTCCGTGCATCCGTCGCGCACGGCCCGCTCAATGGGAATCGCGTCCACGACTCCGCCGTCCACGTACAAGCGATCCTTAAGGCGAACCGGATGCGGATAGAGGATGGGCAGGGCCGCACTGGCTTTGAGGGCGGTGAGCAGATCAACTTCTTCGTCATGGCTGCAGAAGACGGCCTCGCGTCCGGTGAGCGCGTCGGTGGCGACGATCACGAGCGGCGTCGGGTTCTCGCGCACGCGCCGAAGATCCAGCCGCTTCCGGCGCGCGATGATCTCTTCGAAGAGGAAGTCCATGTCCACGATCTTCCGAAGGCGCCAGAGGTTGATGAAGCGGCGATTGGCGATGTCCTGATAATAGATCGAAGTTCCGAAAGCAGCCTGTCCGGCCAGGAAGTACGCGCCGTTGATGGCCCCGGCCGAAGCGCCGTAGACGGCATCGAAGGCGCACGTGAATCCGAGCTGCTCCAGGGCGATGATCGCGCCGGCGCTGGCGACCCCGCGCATGGCACCGCCTTGCAGGATGAGGGCCGTCTTCTGTGAGGCCGGTTTCAACTGCCCGGCTTCGCGCTCGGCTTTGCGCCTGAGGATATTCCGAACGGCGTCCTCGGGTCGGAGGCCCGCCACGCATCGCGCGAGCGCATCGCTCGCTCCGCGCGCGTGAGCTGTAGCGTCAGCATCGCGCGCCAGAAGTCGGCTCACGGGATCCAATCGGCGATGAAGATATTGGTCTCCCCAGGCGTTCGCGCGTTGCGATTGGAGGCGAAGACGAGCTTTCGTCCATCCGGCGAGAACATGGGAAAGCCGTCGAAAGTCGGATTGAACGTGATGCGTTCAAGTCCCGTCCCATCGTCGTTGATGAGGAAGAGGTCGAAATTGCGCCGCGCGGGATCATGATGATTGGACGAGAAGATGATCCGTCGGCCGCTCGGATGGAAGAAGGGAGCGAAGTTGGCGGCGCCGTTGTTGGTGATCTGGCGCTGTCGCGAGCCGTCGGCGTCCATGACATAGATCTCCAGCCGCATGGGGCGGAGGGCTCCCCCCTTGAGCAAGGCTTGAAAATCGGCGAGTTCAGCCATATTCCGGGGATGATGGGCGCGATAGACGATGCGCTTCCCATCGGGGGAGAAGAAAGCGCCACCATCGTAACCCGGCGTGCGCGTCAGGCGCTTCACGTTGCGTCCATCGGCATCCATGACGTAGATGTCCGGATCACCGTCACGCATCGAGGTGAAGACGATCTTCTTCCCATCGGGGGAGATCGTCGCTTCGGCATCATAACCCGGCGTGTGGGTGAGCTGTCGGAGATCGGAACCATCCGCGCGAGCCGAGAAGATGTCATAGCTCTCATAGAGCGCCCAGACATAACCGCGGGCGCGATCGGGAGGCGGGGGACAGTCCGGGCTGATATGATGCGTCGAGGAGTAGATGATGCGATCCCCCTTGGGGAAGAAGTAGGCGCAGGTCGTCCGCCCTTTCCCCGTGCTGACCAGGCGCACCTCGCTGGTCTCCAGATCGAGGATGAAGATCTGATCGCACAGAAACGGCGGGCGCGTGGATTGAAAGATGAGCTTCTTCCCATCGGCGGAGAAATAGGCCTCGGCGTTCTCGCCCCCGAAGGTGAGCTGGCGAATATTGGCCAGATGACGCTCCTCGCCGGGGAAGAGCAAGCCGCGCGGCTCAGCCGCTTCGCGTTCCTGCGTGACGGAAGAAGGGGAAGCGACACTGGCGCCCATCAGGGTGAGGAGGAGAGCGCCGATTCGAATTCCCAGACGTTCGCTCACGACGTCCCTCTCCATCGAAGGTTTTTTTTCGCCGCGATGTGCAGGTCTCCTCTTAGGAGCCAATGAGTGTAAGCCGTCTTCGCCGTCAGCGCAAGAGCATGAAGAGGACGGCGAGGGTGAGCGGCGGTGATCCGAAGGCGTGCTCCGACGTCCCCATCGCCCGCGCCGAGCTCCGGCCGAGATCTCAGCCCTCGAGGATGACCTGTGCGACGGCCAGATCGCGACCGTGCGAGAGTGAGACGTGAGCGCGACGCCCGCCCAAAGCCCGCAGGCGCTCGTGGGCTCGAGCATGCAATTCGATTCGCGGCTGCCCGCTCGGCGATGGTACAATCTCCACGTCGTGCCAGCGGATGCCACCGCGCTTGCCGGTACCGAGCGCCTTGAGCGCCGCCTCTTTGGCGGCGAAGCGCGCGGCGAAGCGCTCGGCCGGATGCGCGGCGCGCTGACAGTAAGCGATCTCCGCCGGCGTGAAGACGCGTCGGAGGAAGCGGTCGCCGAACCGCGCGATCGTCTCCTCGATGCGCGAGATCTCCACGACGTCTATGCCGATGCCGACGATCATGCGCGACTTTCACCTCAGCACGCGTGATGGCCGCTCTCACCTCGTGTGCACGCCCCTGCTCGCCTTCGGCGTGATCGTGGCCACGAGCACGCGGTCTCAGCAAGAGCATGCCGCACGTGAAGGCCCTTTGCAAGGCGAATCGCGCGCCGATGGCCGACGCCGCCCCGAGCACATGTTCGCCCCATTCCTCTCCGCCGTGGGCCTGGCCCATCGTCCTCTGATCACGCTGCGACAGCGACACACGAATCGCTGTCTCGTCTTCGATCCGTCAGAGGGAGCATTGTGGTCAGAGTCTCCGCCCATCGGTGATGCTGTGGCGACGCGCTCGAGCGAGGTCGTGTTGGGCATTCAGACGGCCGATTGCGCGCCGATCTTCATCTTCGATCCACGGACGCGTGCGCGCGCGGCCGTTCACGCCGGATGGCGCGGCACGCTCGGACGGATCGTCGAGCGCGCACTGGCGGCGATGGTCGCCCGTTTCGGGACGCGCGTGGAAGACTGTTATGTGGCGATCGGCCCGACCATTGGTCCGTGCTGCTATGAAGTCGGCCCCGATGTGCTGGAGCCATTCCGCCGGGAGTTCCCTTACGCCGAAGTGGTGATCGTGGCTCCGACGGCTTCGGGCCGGGCGCGCCTGGATCTGGTGGAGGCCAACATCCGTCAATTGCTCGCGTGCGGGCTGTCGCGCGCCCGCATCTTCGCGAGCGGGCTGTGCACGGCGTGTCATCCACAACTCTTCTTCTCGTATCGGCGCGACGCCAAGACCACGGATCGCACCGGACGCATGCTCTCGGTGATCGGAGAGTCCTCATCATGAGTCGCATCGCGATCGGCACATCCGGGTGGAATTACGCGCACTGGAAGGGCCTCTTCTATCTGGAGGACCTCCCCGCGTCCGAATGGCTGGAGTTCTACAGCCGCCATTTTCGAACCGTCGAGCTGAATGTCACGTTCTATCGCATGCCCAGGGAGACGACGGTGCGACGATGGGTGAGCGCGACGCCAGAGGACTTCATCTTCTCGGTCAAGATGAACCGTCGGATCACGCATCGGCATCGGCTGAGCGACGCTGAGGCGGCGTTGAAGACCTTCCTGGAGATGATCGCGGGCTTCGGACGTAAACTCGGCGTCGTCCTGATCCAACTCCCCCCGAGCTTGCGCTTCGATCCGGATCGCGTGGAGGGGTTCCTTCGTGAGCTTCGCCGTGAGAGCCCGCGCATTCGGTATGCGCTTGAGCCGCGACATCGGACATGGCTGCAGGAGGAGGCCTATGCGGTGCTGCGCCGTTATGAGATCGCCCTCTGCCAGGCTGATTCCGGCGGACGGTATCCCACAGCCGACGTGGTGACGGCGCCCTTCGTCTATCTGCGCTTTCACGGGCCAGGAGCCCTCTACGCGTCCACCTATGAGGAGACGCAATTGCGCGCGATCGCCGAACGGATTCGCGCCTGGCACGCGGAGGGGCTCGATGTCTACGCGTATTTCAACAATGACTTCCACGGCTACGCTGTCGCGAACGCGCGCACGTTGATAGAATGCGTCGAACGCCTGACGAAACGGATGCGCGGGAGAGGACGGTGATGCGGAACCGGTTGAACTGGGTGGATGGGCTGCTCGCCCTGATGGCCACGGTCTGGGCCGTCAATTTCACCATCGTGAAGATCGCCCTTCAGGACTTCTCCCCCTTGAGCTTCAACGCCTTGCGATTCATCCTCGCGTCGGCGACGCTCGCCCTGCTCTTTCGCCTGCGACGGGGGACGTGGGCCGTCGAGAGCGAAGACCTCGGCGCGCTCATCGTGTTGGGCATCCTGGCGAATACGATCTATCAGGTGGCCTTCATCGAGGGCCTGGCGCGCTCGCGCGCGAGCACAGCGGCCCTGATCTTGGCGACGACGCCCATGGTCGTCGCCTTTTTGAATGCCGTGCGGGGGCAAGAGCGAGTGACCCGACGGACGGCCTTGGGCATCGGGCTCTCGCTGCTGGGGATCGCCCTCATCGTCGGCGAGGATTGGAGCCGTCTGCGGGGATTTCGTCCCCCCTTCGGAGCCGACGGTCAGCCCCACCAGAGCGTGCTGGGCGATGTGCTGCTGCTTGTGGCGACCGTGTGCTGGTCGCTGTACACGATCGGATTGAAGCGCTACGTTCATCGCTACGGCGCGTTGAAGAGCACGCTGTTGGTGATGATCTCGGGGACCATTCCCCTGGTGGCGATCTCGCTTCCGGAGCTGCGCGCCCAATCGTGGGCGGCGATTCGCCCAACGGCGTGGGGGGCGCTGCTGTTCAGCGCGCTCGGCGCCATCGTCTTCTGTTTCCTGGCGTGGAACTACGGGGTCAAACACCTGGGGAGCACGCGCACGGCCATCTACTCGAACCTGAGTCCGGCGATCGCGCTCGTGGTCGCGTGGATCGGTTTGAATGAACGCCCGGGTGCGGAGCAACTGGTGGGAGCGGCCGTGATCCTACTCGGCATCTCTCTGGCGCGGCATCGCGAGGAGGAATCCGAGCTGACGCTCTCCTGAAGCCGAACGCTCAGGGCTCGGGTGACGCGACGCGCTTCTCCGACAGCGACTCCGATGGCGCGCTCGACTCCTTCGGACGCCACCGCAAGACCGGACGTCGCGCGGCTGAAACTTCATCCAAGCGTCCGAGGCGCGTCTGATGGGGCGCCGTGCGCACGAGCTCCGGATTCTCCCGGCACTCGCGATCAATCGCCTTCATGGCCGCGATGAACAGATCCAACTCCTCGCGGCCTTCGGTCTCGGTCGGCTCGACCATGAGGGCTCCGGGGACGATGAGGGGGAAGGACATCGTCGGGGGATGGAAGCCGTAATCAATGAGGCGCTTGGCGATGTCCACGTTCCGCACCCCGTACGCCCGTTGCCGCTTGTCCGAGAAGACCACTTCGTGCATGACGGGACCGGGATAGGCGATCTCGTACGTGTCCTTCAGCTGATGCGCGAGATAATTGGCATTGAGGACGGCCGTCTCGGCGACCTCGCGCAAGCCCTCGGGACCCATGGTCAGGATATAGCTCAAGCCGCGCACGAGCACCCCGAAGTTCCCGTAGAAGGCGCGCACGCGTCCGATCGAGCGCGGCCGATCGTAATCGAGCGCCAGCGTCCCGTCAGGACGGCGCACGATGCGCGGCACGGGGAGAAATGGTTCCAACTCCGACGTCACGAGGACAGGGCCAGCTCCGGGGCCGCCTCCGCCATGCGGCGTGGAGAAGGTCTTATGGATGTTGAGATGGATGACGTCCACCCCCATATCGCCCGGGCGAGCGATCCCCACCAGCGCGTTCATATTCGCCCCGTCCATGTAGACCAATCCCCCGGCTTCATGCACGATGCGCACGATCTCCTCGATCTCCTCCTCGAAGAGTCCGAGCGTGTTGGGATTGGTGAGCATGAGGGCGGCCGTCTCGCGATCGGCTGCGCGACGAAGCGCCTCCAGATCAATGAGGCCCCGTTCGGTGGAGGGGATCGTCTGCACGCGATAGCCGCAGATGGCCGCGCTCGCGGGATTGGTCCCATGCGCGGAATCCGGGATGAGGACTTTCTGGCGGGCATCCCCACGCGCCTCCAGGCACGCGCGGATGAGCAGCAGGCCCGTCAACTCCCCATGCGCCCCCGCGGCCGGTTGCAAGCAGCCGGCCGCCATGCCCGTGATCTCGCACAGCAGTTCCTCCAGCATCTTGAGGACTTCCAAGCTCCCTTGCGAGAGCTCCTCCGGCGTGAGCGGATGATGCTGCGCGAATCCCTCCAGTCGCGCCACGCGCTCGTTCACCTTCGGGTTGTACTTCATCGTGCAGGAGCCGAGCGGATACATCCCGAGGTCCACGGCATAGTTCCAGCGCGAGAGCCGGGTGAAATGCCGGATGACGTCCACTTCGCTCACCTCGGGCAAGCCGGCCAACTGATCCGCACGCAGAAAGCGCGACTCGATCCACGTCTCCAGCGGAACTGTGGGGACATCGAGCGGAGGCAGACTGTACGCTGTCCGCCCCGGTCGAGAGCGCTCGAAGATCAGGGCTTCATCTCGAGTGACATGACATGGTGTGACCATCATAACTCATCCAAAACGCGCAGATAGGCCTCGATCGCCGAGCGCGGGATCGCCTCTGTCACGCAGACGAGGAAGCATTCGCGCAGCTCGGGATAATAGCGCTCCAGAGGAAGACCGCCCAGGATCTTCCGCTCGCGCAATCTCTCGAGGACCAGAGCGACGGGGCGCTCCGAGTGGACGACGAATTCGTTGAAGTGCGATCCGGAGAACCGGAGGCGGAATCCCGACTGCCGCGCGATCTCGCGCGCCAGATAGGCCGCCTTCTGGGCGTTCTGCTCAGCGACGTCGCGCAATCCGCGCGGCCCCATCGTCGAGAGATAGATGGCCGCCATGATGGCGCACAGCTCCTGGCTCGTGCAGATATTGGAGGTGGCCTTCTCGCGCCGAATATATTGCTCGCGCGTGGCCAGCGTCATGACAAATCCCCGCCGCCCCTGCGCATCGAAAGCTTGACCGACGATGCGTCCGGGCATCTGCCGCACGAACCGTTCGCGCGTGGCGAAGATCCCGAGGGAAGGGCCGCCGAAGCTGAGCGGAATCCCGAAGGATTGCCCCTCGCCGACGACGATATCGGCGCCCAGCTCCCCCGGCGGACGCAGCAGGCCCAGACTGATCGGCTCGGTGATGACCACGATGAACAATGCCCCCACCTCATGCGCGCGCGCGGCGATGGCTTCAAGATCCTCGATGACGCCGAAGAAGTTGGGCGATTGAACGATGACGGCGGCCGTCTCCGCGCTCGGCATCACAGTCCGTGCCTGAAGACGGCCGGTCTCCGGATCATACTCCATCAGTCGCACGTTCAGGCCGAGCGTCCGCGTGTAGGTGCGGACGACCTCTCGATATTCGGGATGGACGCTCCGCGCCATGAGGATCTCGCGCCGATGGGTCAGGCGCTCGGCCATGAGCACAGCTTCCGCCAAGGCCGTCGAACCGTCATAGAGCGAGGCATTGGCGACCTCCATGCCCGTGAGCTCACAGATGAGCGTCTGGTACTCGAAGAGGGCTTGCAGCGTCCCCTGCGCGATCTCCGGCTGATAGGGCGTATAGACCGTGAAGAATTCCGCGCGCGAGATGAGCGCCTCCACCACCGAGGGGATGAAGTGGTGATAGGCGCCCGCGCCGAGGAAGACGGTGTATTCGGTCGCCGCCGCATTGCGCGCGGCCAGCTCGCGAAAGAAGGCGAGCAGCTCCGCCTCCGATCGCGCCGCAGGGAGGCGCAGCGGCTCTCGCAAGCGAAATTTCTCCGGGATGGAGCGGAAGAGCTCCTCGATCGTCGCGCAGCCGATCTCTCGCAACATCTCGGCCCGCTCTTGCGACGAGTTCGGAATATAGCGCATACCCATCCTCTCTGGCGCTTCTTCTGACCGTCGCCCCTGGCGCGCCCGGGACCCCACTCCGGGGGAACGCTTCACTTCTCCTTCTGCCGCTCCTCCTTCACGTACTCCTCGTACTCACTGGCGGACATGAGCGTCTCCAGCTCGGTCGGGTCCGAGAGCGTGATCTTCACCATCCATCCGTCGCCATACGGATCTTCATTGACGAGCTGCGGGGACTCGGCCAGGTCCTCATTGATCTCCACGACCTCTCCGCTCACGGGCATATAGAGCTCGCTCACGGCCTTGACCGATTCGACGTTGCCGAAGGGCTCACCTTGACTGAAGTGATCGCCCACGCTCGGCAACTCGACATAGACGATGTCGCCGAGCGCCTCCTGCGCATAATCGGTGATGCCGATCACCCCCACGTCATCCTCGACGCGGATCCATTCGTGCTCTCGCGTATAGAGGCAATCCTCAGGATATGTCGCCATCCTCATCCTCCCTCCCCACGATCTTCACGCGACGAGGCCGCGCCTATCTCGGCCTCTTGTAGAAGGGCGTGGGCACGACCTCCGCCTCGACCTCGCGCTCGCGAACGCGGATATGGAATCTCGTCCCGATCGCCGTGTGTTCGATAGGCAGATACGTCAACCCGATGTTCTTCCGAAGGAACGGCGCATAGCTGCCTGAGGTCACCTGTCCCACGACGCGACCGTGGATGAGGACGGGGTATCCCTCGCGCGCCGGAGCGCGATCGAGGACTTCGAACCCGACGAGTTTACGCCGCAGCCCCTCCGCTTTTTGCCGCCGCAGGGCCTCGCGCCCGATGAAGTCTCCCTTCTCCAGCTTCACGATCCACCCGAGATCGGCCTCCCACACCGTCGTCGTCTCATCCATGTCATGGCCGTACAGTAGCAGGCGCGCTTCCAGCCGGAGCGTGTTCCGAGCCGCCAGACCGCAGGGCTTCATCCCCGCACTCTGCCCGGCGTCGAGCAGCCGATTCCACACCCATTCGGCCGACGCCGCGGGGATATACAGCTCGAACCCGTCTTCCCCTGTATATCCGGTCCGCGAGATGAGAGCGGAGACGCCCGCCACTTCCCCCTGCTCGAACCAGTAGAAGCGGATGTGATCCAATTGCACATCGGTCAACGGCTGGAGGATCTCGGTGGCCGCTGGCCCTTGAAGGGCCAGTTGCGCCATCTGATCGCTCACATCGTAGACCTCCGCCTCTTCATCCTCCCGATGCTGCTGGATCCACCGCAGGTCCTTCTCCCGATTCGCCGCGTTGACGCAGAGCAAGAAATGATCCTCGCGGAAGCGATAGACAGTGAGATCGTCCACGAACGTCCCGCGCTCGGTCGTGAGCGCCGAATACTGCACCTGATGATCGCGCAGACGCGCGGCATCGTTGCACGTCACCTTTTGAATGAGGGTCAGAGCGTCGCGACCGCGAACCTCCAAACGCCCCATGTGGCTCACATCGAAGAGGCCGGCGGCCGTGCGTACGGTCAGATGCTCCTCGACGGCTCCCGTGTACTGAACGGGCATGAGCCACCCGGCGAACTCCGTGAACCGCGCGCCCAACGCCTCATGCATCGCATGCAGCGGTGATCGTCTCGGTTGCGTCGCGACCACGTTCGCGCTCCCCACTCTCCCGTGTGTCTCCGCTCCAACGGATTTGGCAAGCTAGCACAGCCTCTCCCCACCGTCAAGCGCCGTACTTCAAGAGCTTCTGCGCGTGCGCCAGAAGCTGCGGCAACCCGTCCACCAGACGAAAGCGTCCGAGGCCCCCGCGCATGAATGCGCGCTCGCTGAACTCCGTCACGTCGTCCGATTGCAGATGTCTCGCGTAGAGCAGATAGGGGACCGGGTGCCAGCTGTGGCCTTTCAAGACCGAAGGCGTGCTGTGATCGCCGGTGATCGCCACAACGTCAGGGCGAAGCGCGAGGATCGCGGGGATGAGGATCTCATCCACGCGCTCGAGCACGTGCACCTTCCCCTCGAAATTCCCATCCTCGCCGTAGCTGTCGGCCTTCTTCACGTGCACGTAGAAGTAGTCGTGGCGATCGAAGTTCTCGCGGAGCCGATCGGCGAGCGCGCTCAGATCTTCCTCGGGGGGTGTCTCGATGATCTGCATCCCGACCAAGCGCGCCAATCCGCGATACATGGGATAAGTGGCGATGGCTGCTGGCGTGAGGCGGAAGACCTCCGCCATCGGGGGGATATCCGGCCGACGCGAGAAGCCGCGCAGCGTCACCCCATTGGCCGGATGCTGGTCGGCCAGAATCTCGAAGGCTTGCTCCAGGAAGCGCCGCACGACGCGCGCCGTGCGCTCGGAGGCCTCATCGCGCGCGACGACGGGCTTGGGTTTCAGGCCGACGCGTTGCGGGTCTGTATCGTCCACCGCCTCGCCCAACCCCTCCCCTCTCAGAATGAGCGCGAAGCGATGCTCCTTGACCGGACGAATGAGGACCTCCACGCCCTCGATCTCGCGGATCTCCGCCTGCAATCGGGCGCACAACCGGACGCAGTGCTCCGTCGAGATGCGACCGGCGCGCCGATCCACAATCGCGCCCGTGCCGTCGAGCGTGACGAAATTGCCGCGCGCGGCCACATCGCCCGGTTGCAACTCCAGTCCGATGCCCAACGCTTCGAGCACACCGCGCCCGATCTCCCACCGGAGCGGATCGTAGCCGAAGATCGCCAGATGGCCCGGTCCGCTCCCGGGCGTGATCCCTGGCGCGACGGGATCGGCCAGACCGCAGAGGGCCCGCCGCGCCAGCTCATCCAGATTCGGCGTGCGCGCGGCCTCCAGCTCTGAGCGTCCTGTCTCATTCGGCAATCCGCCCAGCCCATCCACGACGAGCTGAACAATGCGCGTCTCCGTCTTCACGGCGAGCTGTCGGAGATGATCCAGCGACATCATCTTCTCCCTCCTGCTCAGGTCACGCCGAGCCCCACTCGGCGTGCAAGCGCGCCGCGTGAGCGCGCACCACGTCCCACGCGCGGCGCACATGTCGCTCGCCCGTGCGCAGATTCCCGATCGCCAGACGCAGGGTGAATCGCCCCCGCACCCGCGTGTGCGAGAGGAAGCATTCGCCCGTGGCGTTGATGGCTTCCAGCAGTGCCTCGTTGAAGCGATCCAGATCAGCTTCCGATGCCGCGAGCGACCGCGGACGCGCGCGGAAGCATACCGTACTGAGCGGCGTCGGCGCCATTCGTTCGAAATCGGGATCGGCATCCACCCAGGTGGCGAACTGCTGCGCCAGGCGCACATGCTCCCGGATGCGCGCGGCCAGGCCTTCCCGTCCGAAGTAGCGGATGACCATCCACAACTTCAAGGCGCGAAAACGTCGCCCGAGTTGCGGCCCGTAGTCCATCAGATTCCGCACCCCCTCCTCCTCCGCGCGCAAGTATTCGGGCACGAGGCTGAAGGCGCGCCGCAGCACGTCCATGCGCCGACAGTAGAACGCGCTCAGGTCAATCGGCGTGAAGAGCCACTTATGCGGATTGACGACGAGCGAATCCGCGCGCTCGCACCCGTCCAGGACATGGCGAAACTCCGGCGCGATCGCCGCCGCCCCCGCATACGCGGCGTCCACATGTAGCCAGAGCCCCTCGCGCGCGCACACGCGCGCGATCTCTGCGACCGGATCAATGCTCGTTGTGGACGTGGTCCCCACGGTCGCCACGACGCAAAAGGGTCGCCATCCGGCCGCCCGGTCTTCCGCAATCGCGCGCTCCAGGGCGCGCACGTCCATACGAAAAGCGTCATCGGTCGGAATCTTCCGCACCCCCGCCTGCCCCAGGCCGAGCACGATCGCCCCCTTCTCGATGGAAGAATGCGCCTCCTCGGACATGTAGAGGCGCAGGCGCGGCAGATCGGCCCGTCCGGCCAGTCCGCGCTCGCGCACCTGGAGCCCGAGCGCCTCGCGCGCCGCCGCCAGCGCGCAGAGGCTGGAGATCGAGGCCGTGTCGTAGATGACGCCCTCGAATTCCGACGGCAGCCCGAGCATCTGCCGGAGCCAATCGAGCACGACCTCCTCCAGCTCGGTCGCCGCCGGCGACGTCTTCCACAGCATGGCGTTCACGTTGAGCGCTGCCGCGAGCAGCTCACCGAGAATCCCCGGTCCAGACCCCGTGATCGCGAAGTACGCCATGAAGCCGGGATGATTCCAATGCGTGATCCCGGGCAGCACGATCTGCTCGAAATCTTGCAGGATCGCTTCGAACGACTCCCCTTCGGCCGGCGGATGCGCCGGCAAGCGCTCGCGCACCTCTCCCGGCCGAACCCGCGCCAAGACCGGGTATCGTTCGATCTCCGCCAAATACTCGGCG
This sequence comes from bacterium, assembly GCA_041640655.1. Classification (GTDB taxonomy): domain Bacteria; phylum Acidobacteriota; class Blastocatellia; order HR10; family HR10; genus HR10. The sequence goes on along the minus strand of JBEPZV010000024.1, from coordinate 7,165 downwards.
ATCCACTCCACGAGCTGATGCCCGAACCGCCGAAATTCCTCCAAGGGCATGTCCGATGCGGCTGTCGTGGCACGCTCCATATCCCCTCCTCCCCGATCGTTCAAAGAGCCGTAGTGTAGGCGCCCGCGCGGGGAAGTTCAAGGAGGCCTCACGGGGCCTCGGCAGCGCTCCAGAAGATCGCCCGACGCGGTCGAATCTTGATCATCACGGCCGCATCCAGCGACATCTCCCGATAGCGCGGATATTTCTCTCGAAGTCGCGCGAGCGCGCGCGCATGCTCTTCGCCCGAAGTGAGCAGTTCCGCCTCTCCCAGAATGAGCACATAGTGCAGCCGGCTCCACTCCTCGTCGTATTCATCAATGAGCAGAGCGACGCGCGGATTCGCGCGAATATTCCGCACGCGCTTCAAGCGCTCAGAGGCGACGCGCTTGGGCTTTGCGTCGAGGACAGAATAGAACGCCATCCCGTCGTAAGCGAAGCAGATGGGCACCACGTGCGGTTCGGCCTCCGGACTGGCCGTCGCCAAGCGCGCTACGCGCGCTCTCTGGATCAACGCTTCGGCCCGCGGCGTCAGCATACTCACATAGCCTACAGCACCAATGCGCGTTCGACAAATCGCCCGCGCGACGAAGCCCCTTCTCGCACGTTGACAGCCCGTTCCCGTTGCTCCAGTATAGACGCGATGACGGCCAGGGTGATCCTCTTCAATGCTGCCGGGCGCGTGCGGGCCGGATGGCGCGCCTCCGTGTTCTTCGCGCTCTTTTTCGCGTTCGGCCCGCTTGGAGGGGTCATCCTCGGTGCGCTCTACGGTGCTCTGACGGACGTCACCCCGATGAGCGATGGGCCGAGCGCCCCGGCAGAAGCACTCGGCTTTCACCTGCTCGCCTATGGCGCACTGATCGGCGGGACGCTCGCGGCCTCGGCCATTTGCCTCCGATGGCTCGATCGGCGCCCCTTTCGCAGTTTGGGCCTTCAGTGGCGAGCGCGCGGATGGTGGGAATACGTCGTCGGCTTCGGCCTCGCCGCGGGGATGATGACGGTGCTCGTTCTCGCCGCGGGACTGCTCGGCCGCCTGCACCTGAGCTGGGTGGAGCGCCCCCTTGGCGAGATGATTCGGGGAATGCTCGCCGCTCTCCTCTTCTTCAACGTGGCCGCCGCCTTTGAGGAACTGCTCTTTCGCGGATACCCCCTGCAGACGCTGCTTCTGGATGTGCATCCGGCCATCGCCGTGAGTGCGCCCTCGCTGCTGTTCGGGCTCGGACATGCGGGGAATCCGAACGCCTCCACGCTCGGCGTCTGCAACACGGTCTTGGCGGGCGTGTGGCTCTCGATCGCGTATCTGAAGACGCGTCGGCTCTGGCTGCCGATCGGCCTGCACGCCGGATGGAATTTCACGATGAGCGCCATCTACGGATTGACGGTGAGCGGGATCCAGGACCGCATCGGTGCGTCACTCTGTCGCGCGACTCAAGAAGGTCCGGCGTGGCTCACCGGCGGGAGCTATGGTCCGGAAGGGGGCCTCCTGGTGACCGGCTTGCTGATCGGAACGAGCCTCTGGCTCTGGCGCACGCCTCACTTCCGTCCTCCTGAGGAAGCCATCGCCGCGCGTTGAAAAGCCGCGGCGAGATCACTATACTCTGCCTCCGATGAAATCGAAGAAGCAACAGGCGGCGCGTTCGCATGGGCGTACGGCGCGCCTGGAGACCTCGCTCGATGCCGGCGCGCTCCTCAGGACCTATCGGTGGATCCGACGTTCGGCCGCCCTGGGACTGCTCTCGGCGCTCTATCTCACGTGGCATTATAAGCTCTTCCTCTCCGGAGCCGGTGACCAGGCGCTTTGCAACGTGAGCGCTTTCGTCAATTGCGATCGCGTGGCGGCCTCCTCCTGGAGTCGGCTCTTCGGCTTGCCGCTCGCCGTGTGGGGAGCAGGGGGGTATGCAGCGCTCATTGCGCACGCCACGTGGATCATGCGCCGATTCTCCTCGGCTCAGCGTGAGCGCTCGCGACGCGCCCCCGCGGACGACGTCCTCTCGACGGCGCTTTTGATCCTCCCCTTCGCCATCGGGGTAGTGGTCTTGCCGACCGTCTCCCTGGTGCGCCTTCGCGCGCTGTGCCTGGGTTGCGCCGTCAGTTGGATCGCGGATCTCGGCTTGCTCATCTTCGGGATTCGCCTGCTGCAGCAGGCGCGCACGGTTCGACCCACAGGGGCGATTTGGCGTCCGCTCTGGCCTTCGGTGGCTCTGGGCGCTCTGGTGATCGTTCCCCTGAACTGGTACGCGCGCCCGGCGCCGCCGACGCCCACGGAATCGAGGCGGGCATTGGAACGGACGCCCGCCGTCTCCGAAGTGCCTGATCTCACGGCGATAGATGCCCTGAGCCCGGTCTTCGGAAGCCCGGGTGCGCCGATCACGATCGTCTACTTCACGGACCTGCAATGCCCCTACTGCAAGCTACAGACAGAAGCCCTGCGAGAACTCCTCGCGCGTCGTCCGCGCCAGGTGCGCGTCATCTATCGGCACTATCCGCTCGACCGATCGTGCAATCTCCGCTTGACGCAAACGGCCCATCCCTTCGCCTGCCTGCTGGCGCGGCTCGCCATTGACGCGCACCGTCGCGGTGTCTTCGAGGCCTGGTCGCACGAGATCTGGCGCGCGCAAGAATCGCTCACGCGAGAGCGCATTCAGGAGATCGCGCAGCGCTATGGCCTGGATCTGGAACGCGCCGAACGCGATGCGGCGATCCAACGGCGACTCGCTCAGGATATTCTTCTGGCCGAACGCTCGGGCGTAGATTCTACCCCCACACTCATCATCAACGGTCGGCTCATCCGCGGCTATCAGCCGCTTGATCGCCTGGACGCCTTCGTCTCCGCACTGCTCGGACAATGAGCGATCATCAAGAGGGCGCGCCTGAGACGCGCCCCGGGTGAGATTCGATCGCCCACTGACCGAGCCCCATTCAGAACACGATCTTCAACGCCAACTGAATCTGGCGCGGATCGAAGGCCGAGGTCGGCTGTCCCGCCGTCAGGAAGTTGTTACTCACGTCGCTCACGTTGACGCGATTGAACGTGTTGAACACCTCGAAGATGGCATCCAGGCGCCATCGCTCGGTGAGGAAGAATGCGCGCGTGAGCCGAAGGTCGAGACTGGCGAACCCCGGACGCATGCCCGTATTCCGTCCGAGATTTCCGATCTGCCCCTCGGGCGGGACGGCGAAGAGGCCAAACGGTCGCTCGCGCGTCGGCGGACCGATGAGGTTCGGACGATCGTTATACGGACTCGTGTCGAAGTTGTTGTCCTGTCCGAGATAGATCGTGAAGGGTCGCCCCGAGGACAGCTCCAGAATCGGCGCGAAGGTGAAATCGGCCAGCAGTTTTCTCCAGAAACCGCTGTCCGAATGCCGATATGGGCTCTGGAAGACGCCGCTCAGGACGAAGCGATGCCGCTGATCGAAGTTCGAGAGCGACCGTTCCAGATCGGCGCGGAAGCTGTCCTGCGGGATGAGCTGCGATTGCAGATCGGTCGAATCGTCGATCGTCTTCGAGAGGGCGTAGCTCACGAGGAACTGAAAGTTCCGGCTGTAGCGCTTGTTGATGTTGAGCGAGAAGCCGTGATGCGTGGAACTGCCGGCCGTCTCCTGCAGGATGATCTGCGCGTAGGGGATGAAGACGCCCGGCCCCTGGGGCAAGCCGAGCGCGCGCGCGATCTGCAACGCTTGCTCGCGACCGATGCCCGCGCGCTGCAGCAGGGCGAAGTTCGGCCCCGAAGGACGGAAGAAGTTGAAGAAAGCCGTCGGGACGACCCCACCCGCCGGATCGAAGACAGTGACTTGCAGCGGATTCGTCCCCGGTGCCGCGAGCCCCAGCTGAACGGCACGATCTCGGTTCCGCAGCAGCAACGGAACGAGCGGCGGATTGATCTCGCGCGGACGATTGAGATGCGTCCCCTTCACGAAGAGATAGGCGACGCTCACGCTCGTATCCGAGACGAGCTGCCGCTCGATCGTCAGATTCGCATGCTGCGCATAGGGCAGGACGTTCCGTCGCGAGGTCGGGAGCATGAAGGGCAGCAGCGGACTGACCTGCAAGATGCCCTCTTGCGTCTGGAAGGCCGGAGCCTTCGGATCGAACCGCTGCTCGGCGGGGAGATAGCCGGGGAACCTGAGCACCCCCTGGAAGAGCGACGCCGCATTCACGCTCGTCGGTCCGGGCGCCCCGATCGGCAGCACGAGATGGCGCGTCCCATTGGCGATGCGCGCGTTGGCGAACGTCGCCAGAAACGACTTGTCATGGAAGATCCCGTAGGCGGCGCGAATGACCATCTTCCCGCTTCCGGTCGGATCCCACGCCAGGGCGAATCGCGGTTGCACGTTGTTGTAATCGCGCGCGATGCCTTCCAGCAAGCCCAACACCCGCTCGGCCTCGGCCGAAAGTGGCGTGGGCGGCGGCAGCGACGGCGTCAACTCGACCTCATACCGCACGCCGTAGTTGAGCGTCAGATTCGCGCGCGGTCGCCAACTATCCTGACCGAAGACGGCGAACGTCTTATTCGAGCCCGCCACGTGCGGATCGCCGAATCCCTGGATGAAATTCTGGGGCAGACCGAGTCCATAGGCCTGCACGGCCGTCAGCGGCGGGGCGATCCGCAGATTCGGATCCAGGACCGAGGCCGGCAACGGCCCGAAGTTGTAAACGCCACCAAAGTAGAGCTGGAAATCGGCCCGCAGAGGGAGATAGTTGATGTCCGTCCCGAACTTGAAGCTGTGCGAGCCGTGCACGAGCGAGAGGTTATCCATCCACTGGAACCGCTTCTCCACGCGATCCAAGGGAGAGAACGCTTCCTGCCCGAAGAAGGCGAATCCGGCGATGTTGACCGCGACCTGCGTGCTCTGCGGTTTGAATCCGAGCCCGCGACGCGCCGCCTGGAATCGCGCCTCGTTGACGACATTGCCGCCGAAGATGCTCGTCACGTGCGCGGCGAAGGCCAGGTCGCGGAACTGCTCGATGGCCGTGCGCGAGAAGGCGTTCTGCCCGAAGGGCTGATTCTGCGATGTCGTTTGGACGCCGGTCGTCGTGCTCGGCGTCACCGAGAGCCGCGTCGTGAGCTTGTGCGCGGGCGAGAGCTGATGGTCGAACTTGGCCAGATAGAAGCTCACCTGCTGCGAGATCGGATAATCCTCACCCAAAGGGCGAAGCGGTTGGAATCCGCGCGGCAAGGAAACGCCCGTCGGGAAGACGCGCGGACCGCCTGGCCCCATGGGGCTTCCGAAGAGCGCCGTCGCCGAAGCCGCCGCCAGGGTTCGGAAGTACGCGGCCCGCAGGGCTTCCGGCACCGCGGGATTCGCGACGAACGCCGCTTGCTCGCGCGTCAGCAGACCCGTCGCCCCACCGAAGGTCACCGGGACGAGATCGAAATTCCCCTGCCCGATCGTGGAGAATCCGGTCTCCTGTCGTCGCGTCGTCTCATAGGAGAAGAAATAGAAGTGGCGGTCGCGCACAAAGGGGCCGCCGAGCGTCGCCCCCGCCTGCACGCGCGTGTAGGGCGGATCCGGTTCGGTCGCGAAGGCATTGGTCGCCTGGAACGAGCGATGCCGGATGAATCCGAAGAGGCTCCCGTGCACTTCGTTTGTCCCCGAACGGGTGACGATGTTGATGACCCCGCCGGTGGCGCGCCCGAATTCGGCGTTGTAGCTGTTGGCGATGATCTGAAACTCCTGCACGGCCTCTTGCGAGACTGTGGCGCGCACGGCGTTCACGGAGTTATCGTTGTTGTCCACGCCGTCCACCTGCACGTTATTGCCCCGCGCGCGTTGTCCGCCGAAATTGAGCCCGGATGTGGGGGCCGGGCCGATGGCCGGCGCATTATCGCGCGTCACGAGCGAGCTGGTCAGCGCGAAGAAGAGATAGTTCCGCCCATTGATCGGCAGATAATCAATCCGCCGCTGATCGATGGTCTCGACCACGGCCGTGCGCGTGCGCTCGATGAGTTCGGTCCCCGCCTCGACGGTGATCTCCTCGCCCAAGCGCGCGACCTCCAGGCGCACATTCAGTTCGGCGCTCTGTCCGACCGTGAGGATGACGTTCGGATTCACGACCTTGGCGAACCCGGGCGCCTCGACCGTCACCTCATACCGTCCGGGGGGGAGCGCGAGGAATCGAAACTGTCCGGCCTCATCCGTCGTCGCCGTACGCGAGAGGTTCGTCGCTTGATTTCGGATCGTCACGGTCGCCCCGACGACAACGCGCGCCTGCGGATCGAGCACGACGCCCGTGAGATCGGCCGAGGCCGCTTGCGCCTGCCGCGCGGCGACCACCGCAGGGTTCATCAGACACAGGTTGAGAGAAAGAAGGACCCAAAAGATGAGCCGCCGATTCATACCTCTCCCCTCCATACGTGGCCTCACCTGCTGTGTGGTCGGCCTAAGCGTACCACAGCTGCAGAGGGACTTCAACACGGAACCTCGAAGACCTTCAGGGGAGCTTCCCTCTCCGGCCTCCATTTGGCGAGACGCGGGGTCCCCCCGCGACTCTCGGGCTCGCGCGAGGCCCCCGCGCCTCAGACCAACGCGATGTCGAACTGCTCCTGATGGATCAAGGGATCGGCCTTGACCGTCACATTGCCCCCCAGATAAGACTCGACCGCTTCGAGAAGCTTCGGGTACTTCTCCCGCAGCGCGCGCGCCACCTCAGGATGGACGCGAAGGATCGCCTCCTTGCCGTCCTCGACCTCTTGCGCGAGCGCCAGGCGCTTGGCTTCATCCAAGATCTCCAGACAGACGGTCTGCGGCGACTTCACCAGTCCGCTCCCGTGACAATACGGACAGGGCTCGCAGAGCGTCCGCTCCAGACTCTGCTTGACGCGCTTGCGCGTGATGGCGACCAGGCCGAAATCGTTGAACTGGAGGATCTTCGTTGGCGCGCGGTCCTTCCGCAACTCTTCCTCGAGCACCTGCATGACCTTCTGCCGGTTCTTCCGCTCCTCCATGTCAATGAAGTCAAGGACGATGATCCCTCCGAGATCGCGCAGACGAATCTGACGGGCGATCTCGCGCGCCGCCTCGATGTTGGTGCGCGTGATCGTGTCCTCGAAGCGATTGGTCTTACCGACGAACTTGCCCGTGTTCACGTCAATGGCCACCAGGGCCTCCGTCTGATTGATGACGA